>NC_008255.1:3824913-4433218 GCF_000014145.1 Cytophaga hutchinsonii ATCC 33406
CCAATTAAGAATGTACTTGTTGAACAGCAGAATTGAAAAATCATCTATTTTACCTTTATCGTTGCAGACGGATTGCATTACTGCAATACCATTTGCAGCAGAGTCAAATACCAACTGAAAAAGATCTTTATTTTCTGTTAAATCCATTTGTTCGTTTTATGCTTTATAGCCAAAATAAAACTGCCGGTATTTGCCGGCGAAGTTGAATACGGATATAAACGCAGCTCCTTTAAAATTAATCAGAAGATACAAATTTATGATCAATCATAACAATATTTAAACGGCATGACTGAAAAAATAAATGTTAGTTCATATCTCTATACTGTTCGAAAAATTTCATATCAGGCTCAAAAATCGTTTTAGGTGTAACACCCAACTCAACGTTTTCAAACATTTCAACTAATTTGTCTCCATCAATTAATTCCAGTTTGATATTGGATTTTTCAATTTCAATGGCATTTTTTGAAAAAGAACCAGTAGTAATTATTAATCCTTTTTCAACACTGCGTTTATTTGTTTCCATCACTCCAATAAACGCCTGAACCTTTTCTGTAGGAACTGTACCCTGATAACGCTTGCATTGAAAAAATACACTTAAGCTAACAAACGGATTTATTTTTAAGGTCGCATATCCATCAATACCTCCATCGTTAGAACGCTGAGTAATTTCTACATTTTCAAAATTATATTCTTTTAATAACCGTCCACATAAATGTTCAAACCCAACTGCAGATATGCTTTGCAATACTTCAATAAGTGATGGTTTTATAACAGCCTGCCCTTCTTCCAGTTCATTTGTTTCCTGTGCTTGCACAACTTCTTGTGTTGCTTTTTCAATTGGGTCCTTATTTTCTCTTAGATCCTGAAATATCTTAACCCATTTAAGAAAAATATCATGCGCCTGAGCATCGTTTAATTTTGTAGTCCAGCCTTTTGATGTTAATGTCCAGACGCCATGCTTTGAAGAATCTAATAAACCATCCCATACCAAATATTGTCTTGCCCAGGCAATTTGATTCGGGAATTTTAACTGGCCGGACTTTTCATATCGTGCATTTAAAATATTTTCCGAAATTTTATATGTTTCTCCTATCCATGAGGCTATTTCCCTAGGTTTAGCAGAACCTCCTAAAGCTTTCAATGCCTCTAATACAGGACCAAACCATTTTATAAATTCAGCCTGACTACTTTTTTTCTTGCTCATAACTGATTTTAATCATAGCATCCATTATTATTAATAAATTAGATTAACATTTTACGCTGCTATATTCATTCCATTTATAAATGTATTTACGAAATCTTTAATCCGTTGTAAAATTCTATTGCTAATGTCTTTTGCCTGCAAAGCACTAGGCCTTCCTTCATTTCGCAATTTTAAGATTTCATCCCTCAAAGGTTCCTGTTCAGAAAATAAGTAACCTTCGATAAGGTGCTGTGTACGTTCAGCAGAAAGATTCTCATCCTGCACTAACTCATCAAACGCTTTTTGCTGCTCTTCGTTCCAGAACCTCGTAAACTCATCCACGATATCTTCGGCTTCAACAATCTTGGACATATTTTCTTTGATGAATTTTTCAATTAATTCTCTCTTACTGCGAAGTGAAACTTCAGTATTAAGCAGATTGAAAATTTCTTTTTCAACTTCTTCTTTATCTTTTTTACCTTTCTTCACTTTAAGTTTAAATAAGAGTTGTACGATGTAAGAAACATTGATCGTGTCTTTTTTGATCAGCTCTAATTCAAAATCAATATCATCCAGAATAGATGTTTTTTCTTTATCAGATTTATGAACAATACTGTCCTTTAAATCCTGATATTTGCTACTGTAATCTAAAAAACTCTGCTCCTCAATTTCAAGATCATCCCAGGTAAATTCTGTATAATGACTCATTTTCTTATGTAGCCGAATCATATTTCTGAAAGCCAGAATAAACTTCAGCTGGTCTTCTTCTGTATATAAATCATCGACTGAATCTACATTGGGAACTATTGCTTTTAATTGATTTACGGCTTTATTAAACTCTTCCACATAGGTTTCATAAGGCGCTACGATTACTTCATCAATTGCTTCCCGATTGCTGAACAACGTTATCGCTTCGTCTGTTTTATCTTTCAGATTCCGAAAGCAAACAATATTTCCCTGGGTCTTATTTTTATCATGCGTTCGGTTTGTTCGGCTAAATGCTTGTATCAATCCATGATATTGAAGATTTTTGTCAACATAAAGTGTATTGAGATATTTGCTATCAAAACCGGTAAGAAACATATTGGCCACTAATAAAATATCCATCTCATTATTTTTTGCCTTCTTAGCTACGTCGTTATAATACGTGTAAAAACTTTGAGAGTCTTTTGTACTATGAGCCGTATCATATAGCTGATTAAAATCTCCTATATAAGCATCTAATAATTCCCGTCTGTGTGGTGGAAGGCCATATAATGCTTTTGGCTCTTCAACCACACTTAATTCCGTTTTAATTTCATAATCCAATGGATCTTCGTTTTGAGCAAAGCTAAAAATGGTTATAATCTTCAGTTGATGTTCTCCTGCCTTTTTCATTGCTTTTAGTATTTCATAGTACTGGATCACTGAATCAATATCCTGTACACACATCATTGCACAATATTTGCCCTGCTGCGTTTTTTGTTTATGATGTTGCAAAATGTAATTTACAATTGCTTCTTTGCGTTCAGGAGCTTCAAATACTTCTGTTTCATTGATCTGTTCTATCTTTAAATCAACGATGTGCTCTTTTTGTTTAAAGGTTTGAATATACTCTACCGAAAAACGCAAAACATTTTCATCACGTATTGCATCCGTAATCACATATTTATGCAAACATTTACCAAACAAGCTTGCTGTAGTTTTTTCACCGTTGGCATTCTCTACCAATATTGGAGTACCAGTAAAACCAAATAACTGAATATTGGTAAAATAACTTACGATATTTTTATGAGTATCTCCAAACTGACTTCTATGGCATTCATCAAAAATGAAAACCATGCGTTGATCTTGCATGGCTTTCATTTTATAAATATTTTTACCCGAAATTGCGTTATTTAATTTCTGAATCGTAGTAACAATAATACGTTCCGCAGGATCATTAAACTTTTTAATAAGATCATCTGTATTACCAACACTGCTTACACACCCTTGACTAAACTTTTCATATTCCTGATTCGTCTGATAATCCAGATCTTTCCTATCCACCACAAACACCACTTTTTTGATGGCAGGAATATTTGAAAGTATCTGACTTGCTTTAAAACTGGTAAGGGTTTTACCGCTACCTGTAGTATGCCAGATGTAACCGTTTTTGTTTATATCATAACCATTGAGTACTTCATTTTCCTTTACCTTTTTAATAATATTTTCTACTGCGAAATATTGGTAAGGACGCAAAACCATGAGCTTCTTCTCTGTCTCATGAAGAACGATGTACTTACATATCATTTTACTGATATGACAGGGTTCTAAAAATGTATCTGTAAAACCATTTAGAATATTATTAAGCGGTTTATTGTTTTCGTCTGTCCAGTGAAACGTCTGCAAATATTCCTGCTTGTGTATTCCAAAATTTCCGAAGTATTTTGTATTAACACCATTGCTGATCACAAATAACTGTACAAAATGATATAGACCATGGCCTGAACCAAAGCTATGTTTTCTGTAGCGATCTATCTGGTTAAATGCTTCTTTTAATTCCAGGCCTCTTCTCTTAAGTTCTATCTGAACCAACGGCAAGCCATTAATTAATAAGGTAACATCATACCGGTTCAGATATCTGCCTTCCTGCGATAATTGATTTGTTACTTGGTATTCATTCTGACACCAATAGTCTGTATTAAGAAATTCAAAATACAGATTATCGCCATTATCTCTTATAATATGTTGTCTTTGTCGAAGTATTTTAGCTTTTTCAAAAACAGAGCCCTTATTTACAATATTTAAGACCTTATCAAACTCGGCTTTTGAAAAAGTAATTTTATTGTGCTTTTCAAGCTGCTTTTTCAGATTAAGCAGCAATGCGTCTTCATTTGGCAAAATTACTTTTTCATAGCCCAGTTTGTGCAATTGAATAAGTAATTGTTCCTCTAATATTTGTTCCGATTGTTTAGACATCTTTAGTATAAAAATTATGCTCAAAAGATAAACAAACTATTTGACTCACTCAAAAAATAATTGGAAACAGCTATAAATTTTTTATATAATACCCGGATTTAGTTCAATCCAGGTATTATACAATGCATAATATTACTTCAATGCTTTAAACATCTGATCAATGGCTTTTTTCTTCTGCTCCAGATTAGGATGCACATACAGGTTCAATGTAGTGCTGATATTGGAATGACCTAACAGCACACTCACCGTTTTATAATCACATTTGCTTTCAATACATCGGGTGGCAAAGCTATGCCGAAGGCCATGAAATTTAAGATCAGGCAAAGCCAGTTCTTTCATCAATTTTTTATAATAACTTCTATACGTTCTGGGTTCTGTTGGTTTTACATCATTGGTTAGAACAAAAAAAGAATTATTGATAATTTTCTTCACGGGTTTAAGCATTTTTAACAGATCACCGCTCATAGGAATTTCACGGATTGAATTTTTAGTTTTAGGTGTATCCAGCATAAGTTCTGTCTTACGCATTCCATCTTCTATGTTATAAATTCGCTGTATTGTTCTGCGGATATGGATAATTCCTCTTTCAGTATCTACATCTTCCCAAGTTAAAGCACATATCTCTCCTATCCGGATACCTGCACTCAGACAAATGTATATACCCAAATTTCGAAAAGTAAAATGCTCCTGAACATAATGCATTACTTTCCGTTGATCGCCTCTGCTCAATACTTCTATCGTTTGCTTTTCTCTTTGTGTCGGAAACTGAATATCGAACGGATGATATGTTAACCATTTGTTTTTAGCTCCGAATTTGAGCACCATTTTTAAAACAATCAACATATCTTTGATTGTTTTCTGGCTCAGTCCCTGTTGCAATTTCTGAAATACAAAAGTTTGTACTTCTACCTCTTCAACAACATATTTATTCCCGAACACAGGTAATAAATGATTTTCAAGTAACAGCATATATGCTGAAAAGCTTGATTTTTTAACATACATTTTTTTGTCTGCTTTCCACAAGTGGATAATCTCTTCAATTCTCTTCTGCTCATTCATGAATCTATTTTTTTAATTATCAATCTTAAAATATAGGCAGAAAGGATTTGAGATACTCACGTAGCCAAGGTTCCTAATTTGAGATTTCCTGAGTTTGATGAGGAATGGGAAGAGAAAACGTTGGGGGAGATCTGTGAAATGCAAGCTGGAAAATTCGTTAGTGCTAGTGAAATAAAAGAGCAGCATTTTGACGGCTTATTTCCTTGTTATGGTGGAAATGGATTAAGAGGTTATACTAAATCATATAATTACGATGGTAAATATTCCTTAATTGGTCGACAGGGAGCATTATGTGGCAATGTAAATTTTGCTAATGGAAAATTTCATGCAACAGAGCATGCAGTGGTTGTCACCCCGTTAAATGGCATTAATACAGTTTGGATGTTTTACTTGTTAACAAATTTGAATTTAAATCAATTTGCTACAGGCATGGCCCAACCAGGACTATCTGTACAAAATTTAGAAAAGGTTGAGAGTACAATTCCTAAAGCTATAGATGAGCAAGAAAAAATTGCTTCTTTTCTAACGCTAATTGACGGACGTATCTCAACTCAAAACAAAATAATTAAGGAATTAGAATTACTTATTAAATCAATTAGCCAAATTATATTTCATGGACACAGATATAAATTCAAAAAAGCAAGCTTAGGTTCAATCTGCACTATAAAAAAAGGCGAGCAAATTAACAGTTCGGTGTTAAGTGAATCAGGACTTTACGCAGTAATGAATGGAGGAATTACTCCATCGGGATATTACTCACAATATAATTGTGTTGGTAATACTATCTCTATTAGCGAAGGAGGAAATTCATGCGGCTATGTCCAATTCAATGATAAGAAATTTTGGAGCGGGGGACATTGTTACACACTATCCGAAATCAACGCAGAAATTTCTAATAAATACCTATATTACTTTATGAAATTCTCTGAGAATTTAATAATGTCTCTTCGCGTAGGCTCGGGATTACCTAATATCCAGAAAAAAGATCTTGAAAAATTCAATGTAGCCTTTCCTGAAATAAATCAACAGTATCAAATCTCTAAATTTTTGGATCTTTTAACAGAAAAGATCCAAGTTGAAAAATCTCTTAAAACTTCCTTAATAAGGCAGAAGCAGTATGTACTAAAAAAAATGTTCATATAAAAAGATTAGCCAATAAGTATTTTTTTTGTTTTTCCATTTGATGGAGTCCTTTTATTTCCAATTCTATTTTATTATTGATAAGGAAAAGAATATTTGAAATTTTCAATTGCTCTTCAAAACATGGTAGTTCAATAGTTTCATTTGCATAGTCTTTGTAGTATATGTGAGGAATTGTACTACCAGTTACATATTTTGTAAAATCAATAGTGCTTAATAAACAAAATAAAAATAAGCGCTTGTTGTGTCTTTGGGTTTTACTATATCCATTGTTCCTAAAACAGAAGATCTACCATTACAATAAAAAAGCCTACCGACTCCAGCACCATCTTTTACAATACTGACATAATCATTTTCTTCTTCGTAAAAATCAACCTTCTTTAAAATCCCTGATGCTCCGTAAATAAGATATTCCCCGAAATTATTTTCTATTTTATTTGCAGAAATACTAGAAGATTTCTTTTCACAAATTTCTTCTAATTTCTTTATTTCCCAGTTTGAAAATTCTTTTCCTTTATCATCCTTAAGTCGCAATTGTCTAGAAAATATCTTCTGACTGACCACAATCTTTAACAACTTTAACTCCTCAATTATTTTGTTTTGAGTTGAGATACGTCCGTCAATTAGCGTTAGAAAAGAAGCAATTTTTTCTTGCTCATCTATAGCTTTAGGAATTGTACTCTCAACCTTTTCTAAATTTTGTACAGATAGTCCTGGTTGGGCCATGCCTGTAGCAAATTGATTTAAATTCAAATTTGTTAACAAGTAAAACATCCAAACTGTATTAATGCCATTTAACGGGGTGACAACCACTGCATGCTCTGTTGCATGAAATTTTCCATTAGCAAAATTTACATTGCCACATAATGCTCCCTGTCGACCAATTAAGGAATATTTACCATCGTAATTATATGATTTAGTATAACCTCTTAATCCATTTCCACCATAACAAGGAAATAAGCCGTCAAAATGCTGCTCTTTTATTTCACTAGCACTAACGAATTTTCCAGCTTGCATTTCACAGATCTCCCCCAACGTTTTCTCTTCCCATTCCTCATCAAACTCAGGAAATCTCAAATTAGGAACGTTAGTATTTTTTTTACCAGCTTTTGCCATATTGGTCATTTATTTTCTTAGCTATAAACATTAAGGATTTTACCCTTAAAAAATATGCTGACTATTTATTTTTTCTGTTCTTAATTTTATCTTCTAATGATTTTATCTCTTTCAGATCTTCCGCATCCGCATTCAGAGCATCTTCAAGTTTTCGTTTCGCATCAAATGTTTTATATACGTGCTCTATCATTTTTTCCATCTGTGTATGGCTAATACTTCCCTTACCTTTCAGTATAGGTTTATCGTTAAGCGCTATAATTTTATCAACGTTTTCCCTCCAAAAATTCATTGTGATATCCTGTCTGTTTTTCGCTCTCAATTCAGCGGTTTCCAGAAACACAACTACAAAACGATTAAGACTATCAACTTCATCATCTGTTAAATAGTTTTTAGCAATAAAGGTGTCTTGCTTTCGTACAATACTTCCTTCCCAACTGGTCAAAGCCATATTGGGTTCATCGGCTTTAGCTCTGCTTACAATTATTTCCGCTGCTGTTTTTCCTGTAATTGCAAACAACAGCTTATTTTGTGTTTCGGCAAAAAACAATTGTGTGGTTTTGTCGGTGCTATCGTAATCATTACTAAGCGCAAACAGGTCACGTACTTTTTGATAGAATCTTTTCTCAGAAGCACGTATATCTCTGATACGAGCCAGCAATTCATCAAAATAATCAGGTCTGCCATCCGGATTTTTCAATCGCTCATCGTCCATGATAAATCCTTTTACCATGTACTCTTTTAAGTTACGATTTGCCCACTGCCTGAATTGTGTCCCTCTTTTACTTCTAACCCTGAACCCGATTGCAAGGATCATATCCAGGCTGTAAAAAGTTACATTATAGTTTTTTCCATCCGCGGCAGTTGTCAAGTAATCCTTGACAACTGCCGCTTCATTTAACTCGTTCTCTTCAAGTATATTAAGAATGTGCAGACTTATATTTTGCTTGGTTGTGTCAAAAAGCTCTGCCAGTTGCTGCTGATTCATCCATACAGAGCCATCTTTTGCATATAAGGAAACAGCAGCTTTCCCATCTTGGGTGTTATAAATAATGATGTTTTGCTTTTCCTGCATATCTGCTTTCCTAAAAATTAAAATACCAATCCAAGTTCTTTCATATACACATCAATCTGTTTATCCAGATCCGTACGCTTGGCTTCAAGATTTTTTATTTCAGCCATCACTGCCTGTATATCTATTTCTTCTTCCTCTTCAAACGTGTCTACGTATCGTGGGATATTGAGGTTGAAATCATTCTCAGCGATTTCCTTTAACGAAGCACAGTGACTGTACTTTTCTATTTCCTTTCTGCTACGGTATGTATCAACAATTTTATCAATATGTTTTTCCCTTAAAATATTCTGCGTTTTTACTTTTTCAAATTCTTTGCTGGCATCAATGAATAAAATATTATCCGGCATTTCGCGACATTTTTTAATCACCAGAATACAGGTTGGAATACTTGTTCCATAAAAAATATTTCCCGGCAAGCCGATCACTGCATCAAGATAATTTTTCTGTTCGATCAAATATTTACGGATATGTTGTTCTGCTCCACCTCTAAACAATACGCCATGCGGTAATACAAGCGCCATGATCCCATTCTCCGCCAAATGATGTACCATGTGCTGTACAAACGCATAATCTGCTTTACTTGCCGGAGCCAGTTTACCATATTGACTGAAACGATCATCACTTAAATGCAATGGGTTCGCGCTCCATTGCGCTGAAAAAGGTGGATTGGCTACGATAGCTTCAAACTGTTGCCCCATGTGCTGTGGATGCTCAAGCGTGTCTTCCTGCTTTATATCAAATTTTCTGTAATGCACACCATGCAGGATCATATTCATTCGTGCAAGGTTATACGTAGTACGATTCATCTCCTGTCCGTAAAACTTTGCAACATCTTTTACTTCTCTCGCTACTCTAAGCAATAAAGAGCCCGAACCACATGTAGGATCATACACAGACTTTAGTTTATGTTTTTCTGTAGTAACAATCTTTGCGAGGATTTTAGAAACCTGCTGAGGAGTATAAAATTCACCTGCCTTTTTCCCTGCACCACTTGCAAATTGTCCTATGAGATATTCATACGAGTCTCCCAATACATCCGACTCTAAATCTTCTAATTTAAAATCTATCTTATCGAGGTGAGTCAGGACTTTTGCAATAATCGCATTTCGTGCATCTGGCGTTTTGCCCAGTTTGGTACTGTTCAAATCCATGTCCTCGAAAAGATTATCGAAGTCCTCTTCACTATCCGTACCCATGGTACTTAGCTGAATATTGATTAAAATTTTTTGAAGATCTTCTAAAATGAAATTTGTTTTAGCTTCATCAAAATTTTCTCCTTCGTCATTGGAACCTCTACCCCTCTTCGCTACCTCACTAAACAATTCTTCCGGTTTTAAAAAATAACCTAATTTTTCTAAAGCCTCTTCTCTGATTGCTTCTAAATATTCCTTGCCTTGTTTTAGTTTAGGAGTTATTTCGCGAAAGCTTATTTTATCTTGCTTAAGAATATCATTGGCAAAAATCTCCATTTTTTCACTCAGATATTTATAAAAAATAAATCCCAGAATATAATCACGGAATTCATCTGCATTCATTTTACCTCGAAGGGTATTAGCAATATTCCAAAGCTGCTGTTCTAATATTCGTTTCTGATCTTCTGACATTTCAATGGTTTATTACATGTTCAAAAATATACCTAAAGGATTTGTAATCCCAAATGTAAAATTTTAAAACAAGAAACCCTTAGCTTTTTTCAAACTAAGGGTTCTTTTAAATATTAGCGAGCAATAAAATTTAAAATATATAAATCCTAACTCCATTTAATCGGTTTATCAATTATGTGACGTTAGGAAGTCTTATAGAACTTGGCAACAATGAAGATTAAAACGTAATTCAAAATTTTTTAATATTATACTTGAATTCGCTTTATTTTGCAAATCATACGAAAACCGGAGTGATGGAAAACCAACGACAATTTTCTGTTCCGGTTTTATTTCTCTTATCAAATCAATGGGTGGCACAATATCACTATCAGCAGATATTAAAATTATTACATCACATTTTTCTAAAATAATATCCCGTTTTAACTGCAATGTGGACGTCTGTTTGTTTTTCTTTCAAATGTATTATTTATTGCCCAGCAGGATGAACATGTAATCTTCTTTGGAAGATATTTTCCCAGATATAAATTAAACTTTGGATTCAATTTATTTGCCGAGAAGAAAAGATCCTGCCTTTCCTGCTTGCCTTTTTTATAGGCCTGGCAGAGAAATAATTCACCTCCACTAATTCCTGATTGGTTTAAGAAATTTGGAACAAAATTCACCATGTCGAGCCAATAGTATTTTTTCCATCCTGCTTGTTTGAGGCCAATATAAAAATTAAACCCATCAAAATAAAAAATAACCTTTTCCATACGTTGTATTTGTTATTAAAAATAAAAGCCCTCTTTCAAGGGCTTAGTCTTATGAATTTCTCATCATAAGGGGGCGTTAATGATACAAATGTTTTTTAAATCAATAAAATCAACTAGAATGTAATATTAATGAAGACCTATATTTTGTTCTTTTAACATACGTTTATATGTATCGATAATTAGAATAAAACAAAAACCCTTAGCTTTTTCAAACTAAGGGTTTTCTTCAATGGTAGCGGGAACAGGACTCGAACCTGTGACCTTCGGGTTATGAGCCCGACGAGCTACCAACTGCTCCATCCCGCGGTATATTTTTGGTATATTTCGTCTTTTTCAGATAATCAGAACAACTTTCTGATTGTTTGGTTTGCAAATGTATAAAAATTTACTGAAAACGCCAAATTATTTGGCTAAATAAGCCTGTAAAGCTGGATATATTCATTTTTATGCTTGTAATCAGTCTGATACTATTACATATCAGCCGGTTTTTTAATGACAACAGTGTTCCCCCATCTATCGTGTACGGTCTTTTTCCGGTCATCATTTAACATAAACAGGATATCAATAAAAAATACTCCTGAAAATGCATACTGCAAATATTTATAGACCGGTGCCTGCATCTGCTGTGCCTTCATTAGTTCCATATAGGTATCTGCGTGCTGAAAAGCTTCTGTGCTGAATAAATTCATACAGATTATTGCAGAAAAGATCATTGACAGGACATAGTAGTAATTGCGTTTTAACGTCTGAGCGTAATCAAGCGGCTGGAATGCATCGCCGGTCACTTTAATTCTAACCACCATTTTTCCGAGTGTCTGTCCATATTTTTTTTCCATATAAAGTTTATAAACCAAATGGACCATTCCGGATAATACAGCAAGCACATAGATCTTATAATAAACCATCGATAAAAATATGAGACCATAATTCACCGGGCTTAAAATCAATCCATCCAATAATGTAGCGCCAACACGTTTCCAGAATGTCGCATACACAACATTGTCTGCTTCGGCTTCTTCACTCAGCACATCTATTATTTCCTGTTGCATGTTAATTTTTATCAAGTACAATCGTATCCGCTATCATATCATGAAAGGCCTGTTTCTGCGGCGTGAAAAATACAAAAGCCATATCCAGTGCAATCACCAATAAGCCTACTTTAAACAGGTCGTGTACACTCACCAGAGAAAACAAAATAGGCATGCTGATAAAATCAGAACCAAAGCGCGGAATAAGCACATAAAAATAAACCGTGTACGCAGTCATCAGCAAAAGCCAGACAATGTTCCTCCGGATTACGTGCTGCCAGCCGGGTTTGCTGCCGTCTGCAACCAATACCTCAAGCTTATACATCATTTTACCAAACGATTGCCAGCCCTTTTTCTCTGCAACAACCTTATACAAAAGCAGCAGGCTGATGCAGCTTATATAAAGCGGCCGTTCATAGGTATTGGTAAATATAAAGGATGCCAGGTACGATAATATCCAGCAATTCACTACATCAATCAGCACAACAAAAATACGCTTGCCAGGAGCCGCGTAATCCTGTTCTACCGGATCGTTTTCCTCATCAATGATTGTTGTCAATGGCTTATTGTTTATGTGTGTCTCTTAATACAGTTGTGAAGGTATGCAGGATACGTGTCTGTTTTAAAAATAAAACAGTATGTCTCTATTTCACGTTTAACATCAACGATCTGTTTTTTTATGCCGTATTTATGAAAATAAGACATTCCCTGCAACAGCAAAAACCAATGCAAGAGCATATAGTCCTAAAATAATAAGGGTGAAAATGCCATAAAATTTAAATAACGAATTCAAACTCGACAATCCTTTTTCAATACCGTAAATGTCCATTGTTGGGATACTCTTTAACATCCGGGTAGAAAAGTTGAACATGTGCAGTACGGGCACAAACCATAATATTGCCATCAATAAATAGAAAAACGTAAGAGCCGCAACGATATTAAAATCAAACTGTCCCATACTCATCTGTGCTAACTTTTCAAATACCATACTTATAGTGAACGCACCGATTAAAATAAAACCGATTCCAACGAAACCCACAATAGCCAGGAACTTTCCCCATTTAGCCGTTTGTGTTAAGTGTTTTTTCATTGAATTTGTCAGGGCAAATACACTTTCTGATCCGATTTCTGAGCTGTCTAAAATGTCCATTTAAAATAAAATTAAAATTGATAAGAGAAAACAATATAAAAAAAGGTCAGTCAACAATTGACTGACCTTTTACCTGCTATTCGTTGAATTAAATGTGAAGCGCTCTGTTATCCGTAGCAGCTAAACACGCTTCTTTAAATGATTCTGTGAACGTTGGATGCGCATGAGACATTCTGCTGATGTCTTCAGCTGATGCTCTGAATTCCATTGCAACCACTGCTTCTGCGATCATATCTGCCACACGTGGCCCGATCATATGTACACCTAAAATTTCGTCTGTTTCTTTGTCGGCAAGTACTTTTACAAAACCATCCAGATCCATGCTCGCTCTCGCTCTACCGGATGCTTTGAACGGGAAGTTTCCTACTTTGTATGCTTTGCCGTCCTTTTTCAATTGCTCTTCGGTATAACCAACCGCTGCAACTTCCGGCCAGGTATACACAACACCCGGTATTAAGTTATAATTGATGTGTGGTTTTTGTCCGGCGATCGATTCTGCAACAAACACGCCTTCTTCTTCTGCTTTGTGTGCAAGCATGGCGCCAACAACCACGTCACCGATTGCATAAATGCCCGGAACGTTTGTCTGTAAGTGGCCGTCAACAGCTACTCTGCCGCGTTCGTCTAATTTTACACCTGCTGCTTCAAGGCCTAAACCTTCTGTGTACGGACGGCGCCCTGTTGCTACCAACACATAATCACCTTTCAATTCCAGTACTTTACCGTCTTTATCTTCTGCCGTAACCGTTACTTCCTTGCCTTTAGCCGTTGCGCCTGTTACTTTATGACTGAAGTAAAAATCGAAACCTAAATGGTTTTTAGAAACTTTGATCAATTCTTTACCCAACGCTTTATCCATCGTAGGAATCAAGGTATCCATGAATTCAACGACAGAAACTTTCGCGCCCAAACGTGCATATACCGAACCAAGTTCCATACCAATAACGCCGCCACCAATAACGATCAGGTGTTTTGGTACTTCTGTCAGTTCCAATGCTTCCGTAGAAGTTATGATTCGTTTTTTATCGATTGCAACATTTGGTAACGATGTAGGCTTAGAACCGGTAGCGATAATTGTTTTCGCTGTTTTCAATTCTTTCACGCTTCCGTCAGCAGCGGTTACTTTAATCGTGTTTTTATCAACGAAAGAACCGATGCCTGTATGCACATCGACTTTATTCTTCTTCATCAAATAGTTGATGCCGTCGCATGTTTGTTTTACAACACCTGCCTTGCGGTCAATCATTTGTTTCAGATTCACTTTTACATCTTTTACATCAATGCCATGTTCTTTGAACGTGTGTGTTGCATTGTAATAATGTTCAGATGAATCCAGTAAAGCTTTTGAAGGAATACAACCTACGTTTAAGCAGGTACCACCCAGCGTGCTATATTTTTCAATCAATGCGGTCTTCATACCAAGCTGTGCGCAACGGATTGCTGCTACATACCCACCAGGACCAGAACCGATAACTACTACGTCGTACATATCTTTTATAGTTACTAGGTACTTTTTTAGTTACGAGTTTCTAGTTGCTAGTTACTAGATGCTGATAACGTTAAGTACTGTTTAATTTTTTATACTATTTTATAATATCTTTATTAATAGAGGTTATTACGAATTTTAGTTACTAGTCTAGTAACTAGTACCTAGCAACTCGTAACTCATTAAACTCCTAGTAACAATCTGCTCGGATCTTCCAGCAATTGTTTCACACGTACCAGGAAACCTACAGACTCACGGCCGTCAATGATACGGTGATCGTAAGAAAGTGCTAAGTACATGATCGGACGGATCACTACCTGTCCGCCTACTGCTACCGGACGCTCAACGATGTTGTGCATACCTAAGATCGCAGATTGCGGTGAGTTGATGATCGGTGTAGACAACATAGAACCGAAGATACCACCGTTTGTGATGGTAAATGTACCGCCAGACATTTCGTCGATGCTTAATTTACCGTCACGTGCGCGTGTTGCCAAACGTACGATCTCTGCTTCGATCTCATTGAAGCTCATTGTTTCCGCATTACGGATTACAGGAACTACTAAACCTTTCGGCGTAGATACCGCTACCGATACGTCACAGAAGTTATGGTATACAATTTCATCTCCATCGATGTATGCGTTTACGGCAGGGAATTCCTGAAGCGCCATACATACCGCTTTCGTGAAGAATGACATAAAGCCTAAGCCAATGCCGTATTTTTCCTTGAAGGTATCCTTGTATTTAGAACGCATGTCCATAACAGGCTTCATGTCTACTTCGTTGAACGTAGTAAGCATGGCTGTTTCGTTTTTCACGGCAACCAAACGGCGTGCAATGGTTTTACGAAGGCTTGTCATTTTTACGCGGTCGTCTGCACGGCCCGCTGCTGATGCTTTAGCTGCCGGAGCCGCTGTTGAAGCTGCTGCTGCTGGTTTTGCTGCTGCTGCCGGAGCTGCAGATGCTTTCAGTGCGTCTTCTTTTGTAATGCGGCCATCTTTACCTGAACCTGCAACCGCAGAAGCATCAACGCCTTTTTCATTTAATATTTTACCAGCTGCCGGAGAAGCATGCCCTCCTGCATAGTTTGCGCCGCCAGATGAAGCTGCTGCTGTTGCTGCCGGCGCAGAAGCTGGAGCTGCTGCCTGTGAAGCACCGCCCGCACCCGGAACGATTTTGCAAACGACTGTTCCGATCGCTACTGTATCGCCGGATTTAGATAATATTTCTATTGTACCTGTTGTTTCAGCATGCAATTCAAATGTTGCTTTGTCTGATTCTATTTCCAATAACAGATCACCAGCCTTTACTGCATCGCCTGATTTAACAGACCATGCACCTAAGGTTACTTCTGTAATGGATTCGCCAACGGTTGGTATTTTAACTTCTACCGGTGCTGCATTAGATGCTGCCGGAGCTGGTGCTGCCGGAGTAGCCGCTGGCGCTGCTGCAGGAGCTGCATTTGCTGCCGGTTTGGCAGCGGCAGAACCTGCACCTTCTTCGATGGAACAGATAACAGTGCCAATTGCTACTGTATCGCCTTCCTTCGCGTTTAATTTTAAGATACCTGATTTCTCAGCATTTAATTCAAACGTTGCTTTGTCTGATTCGATCTCGCAAATCAATTCGTTTACATCTACAAACTCTCCATCTTTTTTATTCCATCTTCCGATGGTTACTTCTGTGATGGATTCACCTACTGTAGGTACTTTTACTTCAAATGCCATAATTCAATGTTTCAATAAAAATTCTTTTAATTATTTAATTAGATAAGTATAAGCTTATCGGATATTCATTTTTTCGATCTTCTCAGCAAAGGCACGTTTCACAAGCTCTGCCTGCTTTTCGTTGTGTGCTTTTAAATAACCTACTGCCGGAGAAGATGCTTCATCACGGGCGATAACTTCGATACCTGTATTGTTCATCAAATACATTCTACGTAAGATGTAACCCCACGCGCCCATGTTATATGGTTCTTCCTGTACCCAAACATATTCTGCACCTTTGTATTTCTCAAATACAGCAGCCATTTGTTTTTCAGGATATGGATATAATTGCTCGATACGAACAATCGCAACATCATTACGCTTCGCATTTTTTTGTTCTTCAAACAGATCGTAATACACTTTACCTGTACAGAACAATACACGTTTTACTTTTTTAGCATCTACGTTTGCATCGTCGATCACTTCCTGGAAACGTCCGCTTGTAAATTCTTTTAAGTCAGAAACAACCAACGGGTGTCTTAATAAAGACTTCGGTGCCATGTTGATCAACGGCTTACGGAATTCCCACTTCAGCTGTCTGCGTAGTGCATGGAACATGTTTGCAGGCGTTGTGATGTTTGTAACGATGATGTTGTTGTTCGCACACAATCCTAAGAAACGCTCTAAACGTGCTGAAGAGTGCTCCGGACCTTGTCCTTCATAACCGTGCGGCAATTGCATTACCAAGCCGTTCTGACGCTGCCACTTCGTTTCACCTGAAGTAACAAACTGATCAATCATAACCTGTGTGCCGTTTGCAAAGTCCCCAAACTGTGCTTCCCAAATTACAAGAGCACTTGGGTTTGCCATTGCATAACCGTATTCAAAACCTAACACACCATATTCAGATAATAAGGAGTTATAGATACGGAAACGTTTCTGGTTATCTGAAATGTGATTTAAGCTGTAGTATGGTTCGTTTGTTTCAGCATCTTTCAATACCGCATGACGGTGAGAGAAAGTACCGCGCTGAACATCCTGGCCGCTGAAGCGAACAATTTTCTTTTCTAATAATAATGAACCGTATGCAAGTAATTCTGCCGTTGCCCAGTTCACAATTTTTGTATCCTGGAATTGTTCTTTACGGTCTTTTAATAATTTTTCAATTTGTTTCAACGGTTTGAAATCTGCCGGAATATCTGTGATCGCCTTTCCTACTTTATCAATTACTTCTTGTGTAATTGATGTATCGGGCGATTGATCAAAATCTTCTTTTGTCGCCTTGCGAAGTTCCGTCCACTCTTTTTCCATTTTCTGTAAGGAATATGGAAGCGGTTTTTGCTTCACCTGGTTCAGACGATCCTGCAACATGTCTCTGAATTCGCGATCCATGTTCTTAGCAATCTCAGCATCTACATCACCGCGTTCAATCAATTTCTGATTGTATAATTCACGTGGGTTTGCGTGGCGGGAAATTACATTGTATAATTTTGGTTGTGTGAACTTAGGTTCATCACTCTCGTTGTGACCGTGGCGACGGTAGCACACCATATCAATGAAAATATCTTCGTTGAATTTTTGTCTGTATTCAGCCGCTAAACGCATGCAGAACGTCACCGCTTCCGGATCATCACCATTTACGTGCATTACAGGCGCATCAACAATTTTAGCAACATCCGTACAATAGATCGAAGAACGTGCGTCTTCAAAATCCGTTGTAAAACCAACCTGGTTGTTAATTACAAAGTGAATGGTACCGCCAGTCTGGTAACCGGCAAGTTTACTCATCTGTACAATTTCATACACAATACCCTGTGCCGCAACCGCTGCATCACCGTGTATCAATACAGGCAATACTTTTTTATAATCGTAGCCATACAAACGATCTCCTTTAGCACGTACAAATCCCAATACCACAGGATCTACCGCTTCCAGGTGAGAAGGGTTCGGCATTAATTTCAAATTGATCTTCTGACCTTTTGGTGTAACCACTTCGCTTGAATACCCCATGTGGTATTTCACGTCGCCGTCACCCATGGTCATATCCGGCTTGATATTTCCTTCGAACTCGTTAAAGATCTGTTCGTAGGTTTTACCCATGATGTTTGCCAATACGTTCAAACGGCCACGGTGAGCCATACCGATCACTACTTCTTCAACACCAAGTTCGGCACTGGCAGTAATCATTTTATCCAATGCAGGAATCGTAGTTTCACCACCTTCAAGAGAGAAACGTTTCTGACCTACATATTTTGTATGAAGAAAGTTTTCGAAAACAACCGCTTCATTCAGTTTAGAAAGAATGCGTTTCTTTTCGTCTAATGTTAAATTATGCGCAAGCGATTCTTTTTCGATCTTGTTACGTAACCACGCCAGTTTTTCCGGCTTACGGATATACATATATTCAAAACCGATCGCACCTTCGTAGATGAATTTTAATGTCTCTACAATTTTACGAAGTGAGGCAGCACCGATACCGATTTCGTTCCCTGCTTCAAACACCACATCCAGATCTGCATCCGTAAGTCCAAAGTCTGTAAGCTCCAACAACGGCTTGCGGTCCTTACGCTCACGTACCGGGTTGGTTTTAGATCTTAAGTGACCTCTGCTTCTATAGGCGTGTATCAAATAGTGTACACGTACTTCTTTTTCTGAAACGGTTGTTGCCGGGCTTGATGCAACCGCTGCTACACCATTGCCAGAAGGAGCTTCAGCGCTCCCGCCGTTTGTTGCACCTTTTTCGCCGTATTTCTGCAGAGAGAAATTGTATCCTTCAAAAAATTTCTGCCAGGTTTCATCTACCGATGAAGGATCTTTGCGGTAAGATTGATACATCTCATCTACGTATGAGATTTCTGCATTTGACACGTATGAATAATTATCCATGGTTGACTTTTTACGATTAAGTTGATACAAAGGTAATAAAATGGCAAAATGTTCATAACCTTATATTCGAATATTCAAATGTATATTAATTTTCAACAAGTTAATTAACTATTTATAAAATGAAAAAAGTCCCTTAAACCTTAAATTTTAAACTTATATCTCAAAAACTTACCTCTTTTTATGTAAACATTGGATAAAAAGACATCCATTTATTGAACTTAATCGTTAAATTGTTTGACTGAATGAATAAATTTTTAATATGGCCTTAGTTCAATTTTCCGGTATTCTTGAACGTAAACGTGCTGCGCATTTATTGCGTCGCATCACTTTTGGACCAAACAAAGGAGAAATAGATACGTTTTCTTCGCTCACTCCGGCAGCTGCCTTAACCCTGTTATTTACAGATACAGCTGAACCACAACCACCGGTTGATCTTAAAACGGGCACAACCTGGGTAACTGCTCCTTCAACCGCAGCGAACAGTACAGATGCCGTGCTGCAGGAATACTTCAAAGGCTGGTGGCTTAAACAGATGCTGGCGCAGGATATTTCTTCAGCAAACAGGCTTCCGGCAATGGTACGGGAAAAGATCGTATTTTTTCTGCACACGCATTTAACTACCATACAGGAAGTAGTGGGTAACAGCCGGGCTTTATATTTCCAGAATGTTTTGTTCCGGAAATATGCGCTGGACGGCAGTAAACCGGCTTTGATTAATTTAAAGGAATTAACAAAAAAGGTAAGTATTGACAATGCCATGCTGATCTTACTGGATGGCAAATTAAATGTGAAAGGTGACCCGAATGAAAATTTCGGAAGGGAACTGATTGAATTATACACGCTGGGAAAAGGTTTACAGGGAAATATTCCTCCCTCAACCGTTCAGGGCGATTATATTTATTATACCGAACAGGATGTTAAAGCTGCGGCGTTGGTTATGTCTGGCTGGGACACAAATACAACCTTCACTACACTTGATGCAGACACGGGCCTTCCAAGAGGCAAGGCTAAAACTAATGCCACAACAATTGCTACGCAGCATGACAACAGTGTTAAACAGTTCAGTGCACGTTTTAACAACGCTACCATTACGCCCAACCCTGCTTTACTAAGCAGCGGACAGGCAACGGAAGCAAGTATGATCGATGAGATCAGCCAGCTGGTGGATCTGATTTATTCTCAGGCGGAATGTCCGAAAAATATCTGCCGCAAAATTTATCGCTTCTTTATTTACCACGAAATAGATGCAACAATAGACGCTACCATCATTTCGGAGCTTGCAGCAACGTTTGTAGCGAATGGATACAAGATTGAACCGGTAATAAAAGAATTGCTGGGTAGCCAGTATTTTTATGATCTGATGGATGCTTCGGTTGATAACGACAAGTTCGGTGCTATTATTAAATCACCGCTGGAACTTGTTACAGAAACGCTCAGCTTCTTCGAATATAGCTTACCCGCGCAATTGGATGCGTATTACAAAACAACGGATAATCTATTCACCCAATTACGGATCATGGGAATGAATTTCATGAACCCGATAGATGTTTCCGGCTTTGATGCATACCATCAATATCCAATGTTTAACAGAGCATGGATCTCAACCAATGCATTAAACAGAAGATATAATTTTATTTTTTTAAGCATGACTACCGACAACATGATGATGGATGGCGCCATAAACATTGATCTGTATGCATATATGAAACTCAGGTTCGGATCTGTTGCAGCAGATCCGGATGCTTTTATCCGTGAACTGATTTCATATCTGTTTCCGCTTTCACAGGAAATAACTGAAATAACAACAGAGCGTCTGAATTATTTCAAACAACAGTTCTTTCAGTTAGGGGAAGCGCTGCCGCAAGGCCCGCTTGTATTCTGGCAGTTCAGCTGGGCAAATGGAGATACGGTCCCTGCAAGTAAAACAGATGCACGGGGCATGTTACAGGACCTCGTAAACGCACTCTTACAGTCACCGGAATTTCAACTTCATTAATTCAGTAATGGTATGAAAAGAAGAGATTTTTTAACAAAACTCCCTGCACTGGCATTGCCGTTTGTAATCAATGGTACATACTTCAACATACTGGCAGATACATTGTCGCCCTTACAGCGTCTGGCAGCTAACTGCCCCAACGACCGGGTACTGATTATTTTACAGCTGCATGGCGGTAATGATGGTATCAATATGCTGTTACCTGTTTCTGACTATGACCGCTATTATAATGTCCGCGCCAACATTGCTATTCCGGATAAAGGCGCGCGGGCTTTTATCCGATTGGATAGTACGCTTGCCAATACAGACCAGATTGGCCTGCACCCGGATATGGTTGGCGTGAAAAGTATGTATGATCAGGGTCTGGTACGCATGATCCAGGGTGTATCGTATGAGAATCACAACCAATCACACTTCAGAGGCCGGGATATATTATTTATGGGTGGCGGCTCCTCTGATTATTTAACATCCGGCTGGGCAGGCAGGTATTTAAAAAATAATTACGCGCCCGATGTGTATCCTGCTGATTTTCCGAATGCAAACATGCCGGATCCATTGGCATTGGAGTTCAATGATGATCTCTCGCTTGTGTTCCATCAGGACGATAATATCCCAACATCCATAGCGATAGATGACCCGGAATCTTTTTTTGATCTGGTTGATACCCTGCCTGGATACAATGATAAGCCGGGGATAGATGCACGCGGTATCCCGCCAGCGTCTGTAGCTAATTCTCCGTATGGAAAAGAAATGAACTGGATTCTTAATCTGGAAGAAAAATCAGATGAATACCACAGCCGCATTCTTCAGGTATACAATAAAGGAAAAGCAACAGACCCGAATATTTCGTATCCGGTTTCTTATCCGCTCAACGCGCCGAAACAACGTGTTAAAAATCCGCTTTCAGCAAAATTAAAAATTATTGCCAATCTGATCCAGGGCGGATCGAAAACAAAAATTTATCTGATCCGCATGGGCGGATTTGATACGCACGCGCAACAGGTTGAAACAACCAGTGCAACGATGGGTAATCATGCCGCCTTGATGTATCACATCTCTTCAGCCATGCGTGCTTTCCAGGATGATCTGAAAGCACGGAGTATCGATGAACGTGTATTAACTATGACAACATCTGAATTCGGCAGAAGAATTTATTCAAACGGAAGTTATGGTACCGATCACGGTATAGGTGCGCCAATGATGCTCTTTGGTAAAGGTGTTGTACCAGGCTTGTCGGGCACAAACCCGGACTTAACGCAGGACAATGTAGCCATGCAGTTTGATTACAGACAGGTGTATGCAAGTATTCTTAAAGACTGGATGTGTGTGGACGCAAGTCTTGTTGATAATGAGTTTGGCATTCTTTGGGGGAACTATCCCGGAAGAGGTACAACACTGCCTATTATAAATAATAATTTAATTTCCAGTGTAAATGATTTCGTGCGCGATAGATTTTACATGAATAATTGTTATCCCAATCCGGCAGTCAATTTTACCGATATTACATTTTATATTAACACCAGTTGCGTTGTTACCATATCCTTGCACGATAGTACCGGCAAGCTGATAAAAAATATTGTTTCTGAAACCTATCCTGTGGGTGAAAGTAAAGTCTCTGTAGATTTGCGGGAAATAAAAGCCGGCATGTATTTCTACCAGATTGAAACGTCTTACTTTAAAGATGCCAAGAAAATTGTTATTCAAAAATAGTGTATGCAAAAACAGTTATTCAATACATGCATTTTTATTTTTTCCCTGTGTGCATGGACATACTCCTATCAAGCACACGCACAGGTTCACCGAAAAAAATCAGCACATGCGAGCGGCTTGCCCACAAATAATTTTGAAAAAACACAATTCTATATTGGTATTCGCGGAGGCCTGAATCTCACGAAAGTACGTATCATTAATAGTTATTCTTCTTTTGTATCTCCTACAGATCCTGCTGAAGACTATAAAAAAACATATACCGATTATACAACTCCGGCTGGCTCTTTTGGACTGGAATTTTCTTTTTCGTATCAGAAATTTACCGCAAGCTTTCAGCCTAATTACAGAAGACAAACATACAGTTATTCCAATACGTATGAATGGCATGATGCAAACAACGTACAAAATTATTTGCAGCTTACGTATAATCAAAAAACGCAGCTGGATTATATTGAATTTCCGTTGTTCATCCGGTATGATATAATTTCAGGTGCATTCAAACCTTTTGTGCAGGCAGGCTTTTATTATGCTATTTTAAATAGCGCAACAAAACAATTGAATATTGAAGGCGTGGATCATTCAGGCGGCACAAGCCGGAGTTTTACTGAACCGGTTACCATAATCGGAGCCGATGATTTATTTATCAATTCTTCCATAGGTGCGGCGCTTGGTCTGGGTACCAGTTACAAAGTCGGTAACATACGCCTGATCCTTGATGCCACATATCGCATGGGCTTAAATAATATTTCCAATGTACAAAACCGGTATATATCTAATTCGCTTTCCGGCGCGGGTGATGTGTCTGATGATCTGAAATTAAATAACATTACATTTTCATTCGGCTGTTTATTCCCAATGAAATTTTTAATCTCTCCGTCACATAAAGCAGTAGACTAAATGAAACAGGTAATTTTATATATACTTCTTGCTGCAGGCATATTCAGCTGTGATATGAAAAAAAATAAGAACGCCGAACCCTCTGGCTTCTTAAAAATATATAATGAAAATTCTTATTCGAATCAATATACACCGTTAGATATTGAACAGACCTCTGATGAAGGCTTTCTGATTTTAAGCGCTGCCAAAATTGAGATTAGTGCATTCCCTGGTATTTACATTATGAAGATCGATAAAAACGGCAGCGTTCAATCTGCAGAATTATTATCCGACATATACGTAAGTGCGGTGCCTAATTTAATACGCAATGGAAATGAATGTTTTGTGGTATGCATGGACAGACAAAATCTGGGAACATATATTCTTGAAGTTGCTGAATCAGGAAAAACAACAGAGCGTGCATTCGTTGATGTGATGCAATACCCATTATCTGCAGAGCTGGATAATTCGAACGCACAGATAATTATACAGCATTATAATAAAGATGATCTGCAGACATTGGTTACACGTGTTTCCACAACCGGTGCTGTAACCGCGAGCCGTGCATTTGGCATTGGTTCCGGTGATTTTAATGTTGAACAACCTATTATCGATCACCTGACGGGCAATGGAAAAAAATATCCGTTTTTGAATGGCAAACTTTCCGGTAATACATATTATTTTAACGGCTTTTGTAACTATACGCTTTCCCTGTGTATGTTTGATTTTAACTGGAACAATGAAGATGAGCCAGCTGCTGCACAAGGATACAGAGATGAACGTTGTATAAGCAGCGTCGTACCAATGGGCGGAAATAACATTGCAACATCACGGTATGCTTACGGAGATAATTTTATTATTCCTTCTGCAACAGTTCCGGTTACATCTTCCGCTTTTTCTTCCAGCAGCGATATGGAAGGTTTTCTTATTCCTGAATTTATCCGTGATGCACCAATGGCATTAAAGCTACTGTCTTTGAATGGAAGGGAAGTATTGGTCTACGCAAGTACCACAAAAAATGCGCAGGTAGCTTTATTCACATATGATGCCGTAAGCAAACAATTATTAGCTACAAAATATCTTGGTGCAACCAATCCGTATGCGATGGCAAATATTATTCAGACAATTGACGGAGGTATTGCTGTGCTTGCTACTACACAGGTAGCAGGCAGGTTTTCGCGCATCGCTGTTTTTAAATTGTCAAAAGATGAGCTGGGCTGGTGAGCCAGTTGCAACAGATGGTTGACAGTTTACGCGAATAATCTTCTGTACACTATATAAACCCGTTTGCGTAAACGTGCCAAACCTTGGCAAAATAGAGTAAAACCATGGCGAATGGCATAGATAGCACATACATACGCCGTGGTTCGGCACGTTTAAGTGCTTCTCGAAAACTGAATAAAGAAGAAATATCCATTGCACTTAAACTGCCAACCACTTGTAATTGCTTTAATACAGGAACAATCGTATTTTCAAATCAGCTATGGACAAAATCATTTTTCATCCTGAATTTTTTACAGGAACAATATTAAATTGGAACAAACTACTTACACCTGAAAAATATAAACACGTAATATTAGAAGAATTAAAATTTCTGGTTCACTCAAACAAAATAATCTTATATGCTTATTGTATTATGGACAATCATATTCATTTGATTTGGCAGGTCAAAGGAGATACAAATCCATCGATTATCAAAAGAAGTTTTTTTACACCAACCGCACAATATTTTAAAAGAGATCTTAAATTAAATGACCCTAATGTGCTAGAATATTTTAAATCAACTCAACAAGATAGAACGTATCATTTTTGGGAAAGACGTTCATTAGGAATTGATTTATTCACTGACAAGGTATTCGAACAAAAATTAGATTATATCCACAACAATCCTGTAAAAGCGAATTTGTGCGAAAAGCAAGAATATTATAAATATTCGAGTGCCTCGTTTTATTTAACAGGTATAGATTATTGGAATATGCTTACACATTACAGAGGATGAGAAACAATAATGTGCCGAACAATGGCAGATGGAAGAGCAGGCCGTGGTTCGGCACGTTACGTGTATATGCTTTAAACTAAGACAGTAAATAGATGTCACACGCAACTGACAATCAATAATTAGCCGAGCAGCCAACCGCTCTCAATATTACTTCCCTTCTGAATATTCCTTTAAATAACTAAAATGCGGACCCAGCGTTCCTTTAACTGTAAGTGCACAGCGCTGTATCAGGTCTCCGTAAGGCTTGGTAAGCAAATCGGGTAATACATTTTTGATCAATTGGTTTCCAAAATCTTCTGAGGCACTGCGTGGTATTTCGCAGGGAAGATTATCTATCGCCATCACTGTAATATTTCTCGGATCTGAAAAGGGTGCTTCAATGTCTTTTGTAAACGGATTGAAATCATATGCCGGATCGTAGATGTTTGTTGACTTCACCGTAGTTGGAATGGATCCGTTAATATCACAGGTAATATCTGCAATTAAACGGATTGAAAAATCAGATCGTTTAATATCTTCTGTTGTAAACAATTTGGGTGCGCGCTGATCCCAATAAGCACCGGCAATAAGCACATCTGTTACAGATGCGAAACGCATGAAATTCGATTGATACATTTCCGGATGTTCGTGAAAATGTTCGGTGTTCCAGATATTGATCGATTGATTTGCAGAAGGTAGCCTGTTATAATCTGCTGAAATAATCTGTGTGTAAACGGGATGCTTATATGTTTTAGTAAGAAAATCCTGAGGAGAAATTTTTTGTATTCCCATTTCTTTCAACATCAGTTCTGCTCCGTTTCCCACTCTGCCAGCTCCTGTTAACACAAACCGCAAGGGCGGCAAAACAACTTTTTTTAATTCAGCTATCAGTTCATTGATATCATAACATTTATGAGCTGGCTTCAAATCAAATAAGTTATACTTTTTACCTGTAAGTAAAAAAGCATTGTATGCACCAACTATTCCCGCGTAATATCCAAAGGCAATAACACGTTTATTCTCTTTGTCTCGCAACGCTTCATAATCAATCAGCGTAATGCGTTTTTCTAAAACAGACTGCAGCAATTTTTGATTGTGAGGCTGTAATTTAATCGTATGAGAAAAAAACAAATACGTTTTATCCGCCATCAACTGATAGATCGGCACTTCTTTTATACCTAAAAGTATATCGCAGGAACTTAAATCTTCTCTGATGGGTATACCGGCAGATACATATTCTTTATTTGAAATACAACGGATATCGCTTGGCTGAACAAAAATCTCAACATGCGGGTATTGCTGCATAATCTCTACACACTGAGCAGGCAATAAGGGTACCCGTCTGTCAGATGGTACTTTACCTTCGCGAATAATACCGATTTTTAATTTAGTCATAAGGTTCCATCCGCCGCTGCGGAGCTTTGTTTCCAGATGAGTTACATTCGTCTATAAACCAGAACCTGGTAACTAGAGGTTTTTACTCAGAATCAAATATCCATACGTTACATCCGATCGTTTAAGTAATCTAATACGATTTTATTACTAACGAGTCTGATTTCGGTTCGATATTTTTTACACCAACAGGTGTATGCTGCATCTGTGCGGTATCAATTTTCTTATAGAACAAATACCCGTACGCTCCCCCGATACGCTTAAAATTCGGATGGTTTTCAAGATCTTCTTCTCTACCTGTTTTTGTTACCAGGTAAACAGCTTTATCCGTTTTACCATTCATCAGCCAATCCAGATTCCGTTCTCTTTGATTTGTTACCGGAGTTTTATTTGTATAATACAAATGCGCATAGCTTTTAAAATTATATACTTCCACATAAGCCGGCTCTGCATCGCGGTCTGTAAAGCGTTGATAGAAATTAATTACTTCTCCTTGAATATATGTTTCTATTTTAGGTAGAAATAAAGGCAATACTGTTTCGTGAAAAAGAATGGTAGAACAAAATAACAATACAATACCTTTTACAATTTCTTTCTTCAGATAATAGATAGCGGATATGAAAACGATTAAATAAGCCAATCCCGCCAACGCTTCCCAACCGCTCCAGCTGACAGGTGCAAGAAAATTCTTCGCCGCAAACGGATCTTTGATCAAGGGTGTGATCTCAATCATTCTTCCTTCATAATACGTTACAAGCAAGGGAAATCCGATCAGCGCCATACCAATAATAACGCCGGTAATAAGCAGCGCAAAAAATAAAAACCGGTTCAGTTTTTTTGAACCGTTCATGATACGCTCTACACCAGTAGCTGCTAAATACGACAGCGGGAAATAACAGAAAGAGGAATAATGAACAATTTTTGTTTTTACAATACTGAATAAAACCAATACCACAACAAAAGCCAGCACAGACCATAAACGGAATTGTTTTCGTGCTTCTGTATCTCCATCCCGATTCTTCATACCTAAAAAGGCAAAATACGACATGGGGAAACAGCCGAACAAAATAACAAGTGCATGGTAATAGAACGGGCCGCCGTGGCCTGCATCCTGTGTTTTAAACAACCGGATCTGATAAATAATAAATTCCTGAAGGAAAAACGGACCATTTGTTACCAGCTCATATCCGAACCATGCAACCGATACAATCCCTACTGTAACAAAAAACACAACCCATTCTTTGAATGCAAGCACCCAAAACTTTCGTACGATAACCATGTACACAGCAACCGTCAGCAGCACGTCCAGCAGTCCTACAGGTCCTTTCGTAAGCACTGCCATACCGGAGAAGAAACCGGCAAGCGCGGCAAACCTCAAACGCTCCTTTGCCTGGTCTGAACCTAACTGAGCAAGTCTGTATACAAACCATAAAGAAACAAAAATGAATAAATTAAATACCGGGTCAATGATGCCGGTTCTGAAATAGAAGTGCGGTAATACAGAGCCCGCGTACGTAAGCATCCAGATCCAGGCAAACTTTCTGTTCTCCAGTTTTCGGCCCATTGCATACAGCGTTAACATGGTCGCGATGCCTGTTAATGCATTTGGCAGACGTGATGCAAATTCATTTACACCAAAAATTTTCATACAGAGCACTTGCAGCCAAAAGAAAAAAGGTGGCTTTTCCCAAAACGTTTCGTAATTGATCTGCACATGTGTATAGTCACCTGTCAGGATCATTTCACGCGAAGCTTCTGCAAAATTAATTTCATCCCAGTCAAATAAATGAACGGAACCAATAAACGGTATAAACAGAATAGCAGATATAAGTATGATAAGTACTCTATCTGTGCGAAAGGATGTATCGGTTAATACATGCATTATCGTATAGAAATTAAAGGTTTATTTAAAGCCGGACTTGAAAGAAGATTGTATTTATTCACGTAGAATAACAAGATCAGCGAACCAAGCGAACCAATCACGGCACCTGCATATATGTCAATCAGGAAATGCTGTAAAAGATACACACGTGAAATACCTGCCAGTACAGCAAGAAGAAAAAATAAATAATTCATGGATCTGTTCGCATAGTAATACGAAAATAAAAAGAACAAACAAAAAGCTTGCGTGGTGTGTCCGGATGGAAAACTATTGGATGTATGTATTTCCAGGCCCTTTACAAAGTGCAGTTCCAGTACATCTTTTAAATATACCGATGGACGATCCATCGTTGGAAAAACAAATAATTTCAAGATCTGTGTAACAACAGAAACGGCTAATAAAATCCCTGTAATGATTAATCCTTTTCGTATTGAAAAAAACAGTATTAAACCAATCAATAAAAACGCGGCAAAAAATCCGTCGCCGAAATACGTTACCCAGTAAAAGAAATTATCAAAATAAGTTGTGTGAAAGGAATTCAACCAGATTTCAAATTGACCTTTTGCGGTCATTAACAAGATAAATCCCGGTATCAGCAAATAACATGCAAACAGCACCAGGAATATACGCGTTTGCTGAAGAATTTCTTTCACACGAACTATTTTAATGAATACTATAAATTAAGATTCAGTTGAATCCAGATCGTCTCTGTCGCGTAGCTTTTTATCATCTACGGTTTTATTCAGAAACTCATTGATCTTATCGATGTCATAATTGGTTTTAATTTCGCCAAAGGTGTTCACCTTAATATTCAATCCTTCCAGTTCTTTAGAAACTTTAGGTTTAGAATCTGTAACGTCGGTTTTCTTTTTTCTTGGCATAACTAAGTCAATTATGAATTTACTTTTTCACTTAATGTTATAAGGGCAAACTGCATTCTTTTTATCGCCTCTTCTTTTCCAACAATTTCTATGAATTGCATCAGATCAGGTCCTGCACCTGCGCCGGTTAAAGCCAGGCGAAGTGCCTGCATGATCTTGCCTATTTTGACATCCGCTTTTTCCAGTACTTCGTGCAATACATGTTTCACGTTTTCTGCATTGAATTCGCCTGTGTAAGCAGCTAATGCCTCTTTGTACGCACTGATAACAGTTACTGCTTCGGCATTCCATTTTGTACTTGCCACCTTCTCATCAAATGTTTCAGGTGCTTCAAAAAAGAATTGTCCTTCGATCCAGTAATCTTTAGCAAACGTCAAACGTTCTTTTAACATCTGCGCGATCAATGGAAGTTTAGCCGCATCATATTTTGCCTGATGTTTATCTGCTTCTTCTTTTAATAAACGTGTTAAAGTTTCATCGGGCAACTGCCGCATGTATTGCTGGTTGTACCACTTTGCTTTATTAATATCGAACTTCGTTCCCGATTTACCAATACGCTCTACTGTAAATGCTTCGATCAGTTCATCCATGGTAAACAACTCTTGTTGTGTACCCGGGTTCCAGCCTAAAAAGGCTAAGAAGTTTGTCGTTGCTTCCTGTAAATATCCCTGTTGTTTAAAGCCGATCCAAGTGTCTCCGCTTGCCGGGTCTTTCCAATCTAACGGGAATATCGGGAAACCGCCCGCATCCGCATCACGTTTGCTTAATTTACCATTCCCATCCGGCTTTAGCAATAACGGTAAGTGCGCAAATTGCGGCATGGTATCTTCCCAGCCTAAGAAACGATAAAGCAATACATGCAAGGGTGCAGAAGGCAGCCATTCTTCGCCACGTATTACGTGTGTGATCTCCATTAAGTGATCATCAACAATATTTGCTAAATGGTATGTTGGCATACCATCCGATTTTAACAATACTTTATCATCAATGGTTGAAGAGTGTACTACTACCCAGCCACGGATCATATCATTCAGGCGTATTTCTTCTTTACGCGGAACTTTCAAACGGATTACATATTCATCTCCTGCATCCAGACGTCTTTTCACTTCGTCTTCAGGCAAGGTTAATGAATTGTTCATTTGCATACGTGTAACCATGTTGTAAGAAGGTGAAGCAACCTTTGCTGCTTTCAACCGCTCTTTCATAGCTTCTAATTCTTCGGATGTATCAAACGCATAATAAGCGTTTCCTTCAGCAATTAATTTTTCTGCATACTCCCGATACATCGGCTTACGCTCAGACTGCTTATACGGTGCATGCGGCCCACCAACGCCGGCTCCTTCATCTATTACAATACCAACCCATGCAAGTGCTTCCTGAATGTATGCTTCCGCACCTGGTACAAAACGGTTCTGATCGGTATCTTCTATACGCAACAACATTTTACCGCCCATTTTACGGGCAAATAAATAATTGTATAAAGCCGTGCGCACACCGCCAATATGTAAAGGCCCCGTAGGGGATGGAGCAAATCGAACTCGAACTTGTTTATTAGTATCTGACATGAATTTTTATTTTAAAATAAATTCCAAAAAACAAATCACGCCGCGGCGAACCAATGCAACTGTTTGTTATTTGTATTTTGTTATTTGGGTTTTGTTATTTAACCGCTATACAGCTGATCTCCACATTTACATCTCTTGGCAAACGGGCAACTTCTACTGTTTCACGGGCAGGCTTTCCATCACCTACATATGTACCATACACTTCGTTAATGGCAGCAAAATTATTAAGGTCTTTTACAAAAATGGAACACTTCACAATATCAGAGAAACTATAGCCAGCTTCAAGTAAGATGGCTTCAATATTTTTCATCACACGGTGTGTTTCATTTTGAATGGAATCCGTAATTAAATTACCGGATGCCGGATCAAATGCTACTTGTCCTGAAACATATAACGTATTTCCGGCTAATATTGCCTGGCTGTACGGACCAATAGGTGCCGGCGCATTTGAAGTATTAATTATTTTCTTTGTCATGAAGATTAAATCTGAATACAAAAATACAAAAAAAGTAGGGAATTACAGGAAATAAAGCCTGTTCGTGTAACCCGGTATGTTTAACGCTAAAACATCTTTTAAACGCTGAAACATAGGTTTTTATTGGTTTGAAGTTCTTCATTCACTACGATATCAGAAATATTCTTCTATTCATATCTTTATAAAAACAGATCCTTCCTTGGTCGTTCGGCGGCCTTCCGTGGATAGGTCATGCTGCATCATTTCATTTCTTTTCAAAACATTATAACGAATAACACACCTCTGCGCGCATAGCATTTGTGCTTTTTTCGTTATATTTAATATACACACCTGAATTTTCTGGAAACTTTAAATGAAACAGCTTTTATTATTCTTTATATCACTATTTTTCTTCATGACTTTTTCTTTGTCTGGCTATGCGCAGACTACGAAATCTGAAAAAATCGATAAAAAGCTGGACAGTATATACCTTAAAAGAGAAAACTATGTCGTTAGTGCCCGCGACAAACTCACTATTTTTATTTTCAGCACGCGTTACCTGAATGGAAAGTTATTTACAAACCCCGGTATCGATAATTATTATTTCCCTATTGCTCCTTTAAACATTGGTTTAGGGTTCAGCCATAAATGGCTCGCGGTAAACATCGCCATTTTATCACCAAAGCTTGGTAAGAGTAATTACGATAACTCTCAATCAAAATACCAGAATTTTAATTTACAGGCGCTGGCGTATACACCAAAATATGGCGTTGATATTTTTTACAGTCAAAACTTAGGATACTTCCTGGGAAACTATAACGGATACATTGATGTAGCCAATGCACCGGATAAAACGCCCTATTTTGATATGAAGACAAACCGGTTTACAATAAACTTACTGCGTGTATTTAATCCGGTTAAATATTCAATGAATGCAACAATGATTGGTGGTGAAATGCAAAAAAACAGCTCATCCTCTTTTATTATAAATACCAGTTTTTCATTAAGCAAATTTAGAATGAGCGATTCGATTCCAGCTTTCATTCTGGACCAAATGAATCAGGAAGCAATTTTTAAGGGGGGCACCTTCTACAGCATTTCTGTTTTACCGGGTTATGGTTTTACATGGATTTTCAGCAAACGATTTTATCTGGGCATCATTCCGGGATTCGGACCCAGCTTTCAATACAAGTCTATGACATTTGAAGACGAACATGAAAATAAGGTTGCTATCTCCTACCGCATTATTGCAAAAGCAGGAGCTGGGTTTCATGCAAAGAGATGGACTGCGGGAATAAGTGTTTTATATGATAATGAACGGTATCATTTAGGTTCTAAAACAAATATATTCAACAACAATGGTAAAGTTATATTAAAGGTTGGCTACAAGATCAATGTGCCGAACTGGGGTAAAGGCTTATCTAAAAAAATGAGCACCATGCAAAATAAATTTGAACATACACTCCATAATTTTTAAATCAGAGGCAACAGATCTGTTACCTCTGATTTAAGTATTCTTTATTATTTGTTCACAAGCTATTTTTCCGTTAGAAATACCGCTGAATGAATATATAAGAGTAACAACAGTTGCAGTTCGCCTTCCTTTGTGCAGCGGCATGCTCTCATGCATATAACCGCAGCAAATAATACCAGATAAAATGTTTTATTTAACTTTATTTCAGTTGTATTAAAAATAACAGAATCAGGCGTTCTGAATTCCGGATTCTAATCAAAACAATACTTAAAAAAAAAGGTGTCAAAATTTGACACCTTTTTTTTTAAGTTAGTCTACTAAAATAGGAGGATTTGCTGTTGACTGTCTTTTACGATTCAGCACAACATCAACGGTACCGGTTACAGTAGCAGATGTATTACCATCATATTTACTTCTGTACGTTATATAATGAGCAGGATAAGTAGCAACATAATCAAAATGCAATCTGCCGGTTAGTGTATCCAGGGAAAGGTTAGATACATTAAATGTTGCATCCGATTCTCCTGCACTACTGCTTGGATAAGCACTTACATAATCTGATTCTTCGCCTTCATCCTCAAACAAGAATACGTTATTATTCACAAGACCTATAAACGACAAATCCAGCGTAGCATAGCTTGGAGTGTGAATGGTTCCATCGGCATTTACCTCACCCGACAGGGTTATCGCAAATCTTTTTTCCGTATCCAGCAGATCTCTTCTTGATAAGGTAACTGAGTACATGTTTGAAGGAATTGGTATGTTTGTGCGTTTCGGCATCGTAGACGAATTGAATCCGGAATACATAAATTGATTATCTAACAGCGTTTCATAGTATTCATATGAAAAGGAAGGGTTCACAGCCTTTCCATTATAATCTACATAACTGATTGTACCGGTAATTGAGCCTTGCCTCGTTAAATCACTCTCGCCTGCAGGTCCTTGTTCACCATCTTTTGTACGGCACGATACTGACACCATCAGCATTGCCGTTAAAATACATATAATGTTTGCTTTCATACTTATTTTCTACCTATACGTGCTGGCATTGGAGCATTTGAATCATATTTTCTTTTTGCAATAACATCTACATGCCCCTGTAAAGTAGCTTCGGTGCTGCCATACGTATCCCCGTACATATCATTTGGATTTATAATGGCTTCGAAATCATAGGTAATTCTTCCGGATAATGTGTCCAGTTTTAAGTTTGTAACATTGAATGTTGAAGACGACTCATCCAGATCAAATGTAACCCCAAAATCAAATACAGAATTATTAACGTTTCTTATCATTGAAAAATCCAGACGACCGTAAAATGGCGGAACAGGCGTGATACCATCGCCTTCATCTGTATAACCATACGCATCAAAAGATATATAGCTGTATTTATCCTTCAGATCTCTTCTCTTTACATTCAGATCATATTCACCATAATTAAAATACTGAAACTGGTTATCAAATAATGTTTCGTAGTACGCATAATCAAACGTTTGCTTTACTTCATCACCCTTGTAATCAACAAAGGTCAATGTCCCGTTAATAGAACCTTGTTTGTTTAATGCACTTTCACCGGCAGGACCCGGAGCTCCTTCTTTTGTGCGGCACGAAAAGGTAGTTAAGGCAACAGCCATCAGTAACAGATAAAATGTTTTCATCTTTTGTTAGAGGGGTATAAAATTGTTTTGTTGTTATTCTGTGTGAATACTACTCAAAAGTAAGCAATCATTTTTTCAGAACAAATCATTAAAAGAGTGATATTCAATATTTTATATAAATAACCCAATAAGTTATTTAACCATTTGACAGTTAATAAAATAACATATTTTATATTTGTCCGTAATATCAATTATTATAGTATTAACATAAGATAAAATAGAAAGTTTTAAAGAGGGTCGATATGTTGGGGTTAAAAACAAAAGTAGATAAAAGTAACGTTGTTGAGAATAATCCCAACGTTATGCCGGAAGAACAAAACGAAGAGCGATTTTTTTTAGAAGGTCCAAAATCACGTTGGAAAGAATTTAAATTCCTGCTGCATATTATCTGGGATTTCCTGGTCGGATTCAGGGTACTGCATTTTGCAGGACCCTGTGTAACCGTATTTGGATCTGCCCGCTTTAAGGAAGATCACGAATATTATAAAAAATCGTTTGAAGTGGGGGCGGCAGTTGCCGGCCTGGGTTTCACGGTTATGACCGGGGGCGGGCCGGGTGTTATGGAAGCTGCAAACAAAGGAGCTAAAAAGGGCGGTGGCAGATCGGTAGGCTGTAACATTATTTTACCAATGGAACAATACGCCAACCCATGGTTAGACCTGAGTGTAAACATAAAATACTTCTTTGTACGAAAAGTTCTTTTATGTAAATATTCTTATGCCTTTGTTTGTATGCCAGGTGGTATGGGAACACTGGATGAATTCTTTGAAGCCGTAACGTTGGTACAGACCAATAAGATCAAACGTTTCCCGATTGTATTATTCGGAAAAGAGTACCACAAACATTTGTACAAGCATCTTGAGTATATGGCTGAAGCGGGAACAATATCACCGAAAGATCTTGAACTGTTTTTGTTTACAGACGACATTCACGAAATGGAAAATCACCTAAGCAAATATGCAGTAGATGCCTTTGGTCTGAAAAAAGTTACAAAGCCAAAACGCTGGATGATCTTCGGAGAATAAAAATTGAAAGCCTGAACAATGTGTTCAGGCTTTTTTATATATATTTTTTTGTCACTGTAATGACTTTATTTTTTAATTCTTCTGTGGGCCAGGCTGCTTCAATATCAGGTATAGCCATAATCTCATCTAATATTTTCTGATGCAACAAACCTGTTTCCATGGCTTCCTTATACGAAATGTCTGTAAAGGAAACCATTGTATATTGTGGAATAAATGCATCCTCTAATTCCTGGTGTAAATGCTTTTCTATTTTTTTCCGTAATAAAAAAGAAGCATCTGCAACGTGATCCCGCATTTCAATAAAATTCTGCAAAGCCAGATCCGAAATAGCATCTGCATTCTCTTTGCGTTGGTTATAAAATTCTGCAAATATTTCGGACCAGTTTGTTTTTGATTTGCCATCAATAATTTCCGCTAATATCCTGCAGTCTTCAAAACCTGCATTCATACCCTGTCCGTAAAAAGGAACCAATGCATGAGCCGCATCGCCGATCAATAGTGTATGTGCGTTAAACCAGTTCGAACTATGAATGGTAAATAATTTTGATGTCGGGTGCCTGTAAAATTGTTCTGTAAGATCCGGAAACAAGTTTTCTGTATCGGGAAAATATTTTTTAAAAAAGAGTTGAATGTCCTGATCAGATTGTAATGCTTCAAAAGAAATTTCTCCCTTCAAGGGAAGGAATAAAGTAGCTGTGTAGCTGCCGTCTTCATTAGGCAGGGCAATCAGCATGAACCGTTCCCTTGGCCATATATGCAGCGCCTGGTTGTTTGTTATTGTCTCAGTATGTGCCGAAGCTATTTCAAGCTCTTTATATCCGTACTCAAGTGTTTCTATCTGTGGCTGTGGTTGCTGTTGTTTAGACAAAAAAGATCGTACAATAGAAAATGCGCCATCTGCACCGATTACGATTTCTTTTGATTGCGTTGCAACAGTATTGCCTGTTATATCAGAAAATAGCCATTGCTCTCCGGCTGCATGGTAATCTGTACACGTATGTTCAAACAAAAAGTGTACACCTAGGTTTTCTGCTGTTGTGATCAGTAATTTATTTAACGCTCCTCTGCCAATTGAATTTATATGTTGGGAAGCTTCTCCATACGCCTGAAAGGATACATGGCCATGCAAATCGTGTATTGCTCTGCCATACATAGGTACAGCAAGCTTCAATGCTTCTTTCTCCAAACCGGTTTGTGCATCCTTTAAGGCATGAATGCCTCTGTGACTAATAGCCAGATTGATGGAGCGGCCAGCATCTGCTTCATTTTTGCGCGGGTCTTTTCTTTTTTCAAATACACGTACTGAAAATCCTCTTTCTATTAAATAAACAGCAAGCAGACTCCCAACCAATCCCGCGCCGCAAATGGTAATCTGTTCTTTCATAAGCGAACTAAAACAGCATGTTTAGACAATTCCAAAACAAACGAATATATTTCCTGATATTTATTATAAAGAGGAACAGGTGCAATGCGTATCACATCCGGTTCCCGCCAGTCGAGCATAAAACCTTGTTTGCTTAGCAGATCAAACAACTGTTTTCCCTTATTTTTTTCAACGCGTATCGATAACATAGAGCCATGCTGCTGTTGTGTTACAGGCGTGATCATTTGTATGGAGAATGCTTTCTTCTGATCTTCTGTACACAAGGCATGAATTAAAAAAACCATGTAATTAAACATGGTAGTTCTTTTCTTATTAATCGCTGTTAATCCCGCCTGCATAAATATGTCCAGCGAAGCTTTTAAGCCAATCATATTAAATACCGGTGCATTGCTCACCTGAAAACCTGCTGCGCCTGAAAGGGGCTTATAAGTGCCTTCTAAATTAAACCGGGTGTTGTGGTCGTGGCCCCACCAGCCTGCCATACGAGGCGTTGTTTTGTCATGCCCGTGCTTCTGGTGTACAAACGCGCCGCCTACTGCGCCAGGTCCGCCATTAAGATATTTATAACTGCACCATACTGCAAAATCAACTTTCCAATCGTGCAGATGCAACGGTATGTTGCCTATTGCATGCGCAAGATCAAAGCCAACAAATGCACCTGCCAGATGGGTTGCCTGTGAAATACGTTCCATATCAAACGCTTGTCCGGAATAATAATTCACACCGCTTAATACAACCAATGCCAACGAATCTTTATTTTTTTGAATGCTGGCACAGATTTCTTCTGTTGTTAATGCTGTATTTTTTTTGCCCGGTTTTAATTCTATAATTACTTTCTTCGGATCGTAGCCATACAGTTTTACAAGGCTTTCCAAAGCAAAACGGTCCGAAGGAAAATTCCAGGCTTCGGTAATAATTTTAATTTTTTTTCCTGCTGGCCGGTAAAAGGATGCCAGCATAAAATGCAGATTTGTTGTAAGGCTGTTCATTGCCACTACTTCATCCGGATAAGCCCCTGCTAATACAGACAAGGGTTTTGCAAATGACTGATGATAATGCAGCCACGGATTAGCAGCTTTCCAGTGACCTTCCACACCCCATTTTTCCCAGTCTGCCAATTCATGCAGCATAAGTTCTTTTGTACGCTTTGGCTGCAGGCCCAGCGAATGTCCGCAAAAATAAGCCTTTGCTGCAGGAGGTCCGGGAAATAGAAATTCTTTTCTGAATTCAGCTAACGGATCTTCTTTATCCAGCTGAACAGAATAAGCTCTGGTAATGAGAAATTTTGTTGGCACTATAGGAAAATATTTATCGTTTAACAGGTGCTTCCATCACAGTTCCGCAATTGGAGCAGGTACAAAGTTCTTTCGATGAATAAAATTTATTCATAACAACCGGCAATTGCGAAACAATATCTTTTACCATAACAAATTCTTCGTATAGCTTGTGGTTACAGGCTTCACAATACCACATGAACCCATCCAGCTCTTCGTCGTTTCTATAACGTTCGATAACCAGACCAATGGTATTTTCCCCCCGCTGCGGACTATGCGGCACACGGGCAGGCAGTAAAAAAATATCTCCTTCATAAATCGGGACATCTACTATTTTTCCATCTTCAATGATTTTCAAAATAATATTGCCTTCTACCTGATAAAAGAATTCCTCGCCTTCATTGTAGTGAAAATCCTTACGTGCATTCGGACCGCCCACAACCATAACAATGAAGTCGTCATTCCCGACATACACTTGTTTATTACCAACAGGTGGTTTTAATAAATGTCTGTTTTCATCAATCCAGACTTTGAAGTTAAATGGCTTGAGCATACATGAATACAATTTATGAGATTCCTGATTTGTGAGCAATTCTACGCACAAACCTGCATTATGAAATAATTTAGATATAAAGTACGTTAATTTTAAATATAGACACCACAATTCATTGATATTTCATTGGTATGGTGTAATTTTATTGGCTATTTAACGCTTTACTTGTCCAGCGAATTAAAGGAATACATATTATGTTTAAAAATATCCCTTCATCCTTGTTATTTGTTACCGGCCTTCTATTCTTCACCATTTCATCCTGCAAAAAAAAGAGTTCAGATTCGGTAGCACCATTTATTACACATAAGGCTATATACCTCAACCAGGATACGCCTTCCGTTCAAGATACACTCTATGTGAAGAGAGATCAGGTTACAGCAAATTTGCGTGTTAATGCAAATACATTTTCTATCGGAATGAAAATGAAACGCCTGTATATTTTTACGCGCCCCATTGACAATGTTCTGGCTCCGGGAGCTTACAAATCCGTTGAAATAGATGGTTTCAAAAAAGATAGTAATAATAACTTCTATTCACTGCTTAACAGTGACAATCAGGATAGCACAACTACTGCTGTGACCGTTGGGCTGAGAGCAAATGATCTTACGGCGATTGCGGAAGAATTTTATTTTATCTATACAGATGATAACGATTATGCAGGCCCTGGCAGTGGAGGCGTAGTTATTGGCCCGGCACAGTTTTTTATTCTATATGGTAAGCTAAGCGAATCTACAGGCAAACGTATTTATAATTACGCGTCTACGGTTGCATACCACTATCCGGGCTTTGATGTTGTTAACCTTGCATACAAATACAACGAAGAAGCTGCTGCTGATATGGATATCTATGAGAACACAGATAATAACCCGCTGTTTACCGGAAAATTCACATCTCAAAACGGTACTTCATTTGTAAAAGCCGAAAGTAATTTTCCGTATGCAAATGCTACAGATACAGAAGTAGCTTATTATTATTCACTTGGTACATCCTTTACTGAAACACCGGATTCTATTAACATAGGTGATATTTATCTGATGAAATTAAGAGGTACAACATCGTATGCTGCTATGAAAATTATGTATATCGTGCCTGAGAATGGAAAAACAGGCGGAAGCAATGATAATGAATATTTTATCTTCAACCTGAAAAAATAATTCTTCATTAGATAACTTTTTTTGAATAAAAATTCTTAACTTAATATATAATTTTATATAACCTTTAACTGTATTTAAACTACTATGAAAAAATTTTATTCTTATGTTGCTGTTTTAGCACTAAGTTCAATGGCACTTTTAAGTTCTTGTTCTAAAAATGATGAAGAAACGCCAGCTACTCCGGTTACACCAGATGCTACTGTTACATTAAATGAAAACACAAACACAACCGGCTCAACAACACTTTATGTAACAAGACAGCAATTAACGGCTGCGCTTCAGGTAACGGCTGTTTCTAAGACAAGCACAGACATGAAACGTATCTATGTGTACAAAAAAACTACTAATCCTACAGAAGGTGCTTATGTAACGTACCAGGGATCAGGTTTCAAAAAAGACGGAAATAATAACTACTATTATGATATTCCTTCTGACCAAAAAAACAATACGGTGTTAAATTTAACTGTTGAGTTAAATGCAAACAACGTTGCAATTGTTTCTGATGAGTACTATTTCGCATTTACAGACGGAACAAACTTTGGCGGACCAACAAATACATCCGGTATCTTATTAGGACCTGCTAAAATCTTTATTGTATATGGTGTCTTAAAAGAAACGACAGGCCTTAAATTAAATAACATTCAAGGACCAAACTCAGGTGCGTTTGATCTTGTTGCCTTAACAAACAAGGCTGCTTCAGATGCTGAGACCGGCAAAGACATGATCGATGCTGATAAGACTACTGCATTCTGGGAAAAATCATTCAATGCTGGTACTTCAGGAACATTGTATGCAAAATTAGCTCCTGGATTTGACTACACAAACGCGACTGATTTAACTATAAAAAATGCATATGCTGCTGCTGGTAATGCAATCGATACACAAACAGGTGTAGCTGCAGGTGATATCTTTGTTGCTAAACTTAGAGGTGGAAATGATTATGCGCTGATTAAAGTAACCTTCATTTCAACGGATACAGACGGAACCGGTGCAGGTAAAAACAACGAATACATGGAATTCTCTGTTAAAAAATAATTAAACAACCATTTTGTTTAAAGCTCTCTTATGTAAAAATAAGAGAGCTTTTTTTATATCTTTATCTATGCATCTATCTGTTTTAAAACACGTTCATTTAACAAGTATCCCTTCAGCTTCAGCGGTTGAAGTAGTAAACGGCAACATTTACATCGTTGGCGACGACTCAAGCTTCCTGTATGTGCTTAAATACGATTTAACCGTGTTGGCTAAAGTTCCGCTGTTTCAGGCAAAGGATGAAGATATTGTTGAGAACAGAATTTTAAAAAAGAAAAAACCGGATCTGGAATGCATTACCAGATTCAATATCAATGGGTACCCACACTTACTGATCCTTGGATCAGGCTCTAAATCGCCGCGCCGCGATGTTGCCTACCTGGTAAAATTACCGACACCTTACAATAAAAAACATTTGGTATGGGAAATATCATTAGTGAAATGGTATGCCTTTTTACGAATGAATGAAGATGTAACAGGCATAAGCGGCGTATTAAATTTTGAAGCTGCCGCTGCAACAGAAACATATCTATATGTTTTCAATCGTGAAAATAATGCGATCCTGCGCTTCGATCTGGTAGAATTTGTTGAATTTATTCAGGGCCACACAGATGGTGTTCCATTCCCAACCATTATTACATCCGAACTGCCGGAAATAGAAACTATCCGCGCAGGATTTTCCGGCGCAGATTATTTTGATCAGAAACTATTTTTCACTGCTGCTGCTGAAAACACATCTAATGCAATAGACGATGGTGCCATCATGGGCAGCGCGGTTGGCATCTTGTCCCTTGATGGGGAAGAAAAAATGCGTGGCAAGCTCGCGAGTGGATTTGTCGGTCATGTTTCTGCGTATACGCTCATTCCTGAAATAAACGGCTTACCGCTGAAAATTGAATCGATTTCTATTTACGAAAAGGAAGGAGAAAATTCATACATAGCCCTGGCAGTAAGTGACGACGACATGGGCGGATCAGATATTTTAATGCTCCAATTAGATCTCTAATCATATGCTGAAAGTACTTATTTCACAATTGTGCTGGATAATTGCTTTTCCTGTTTTTGCTCAATATCCATTTAACGAAATTCCTTTTCAAGATTACTCTACTGACATTATTATAGATAAGAAATTATCTTATAAAATTTTATTCAGTATGGGTGACACTGTTTATACTTCTACAGGAAAATCGGCTCCGGCAAAAGGGATGCATGATATGATTCTTATTTTGCCCGGTAAAAAATCTTCTGAAGTTTCTTTAGCTGTTTCGCATGAGTGCAATGACTCTTCTTCTGTACTTGGCGATGGCGGAGGCATGAGCATTGTGCCTCTCTGTTTCAAACACACTACCTGGAACGTTTATGATTCTATTAAAAATATTGATTTTACTTCTGTTGGCGGAACATATGACAATTGCAGCGGTACATACATAAAAGAAAAAAACACTATTCTTACAGCAGAAGAAGGTACACCGGTAAACAATGTATACCTGTATAAAAAGGGGAAAGGTTATCGGGACACCAGCGACATAAACGGACTTGCGCGATTTAAACATACCGGCTGGATGGTTGAAGTTGATCCGGATTCGTTAACATCACTTCGCAAGCTTTACAACATGGGGCGCTTCGTACATGAAAGTGCGCTTCTATTAAACGATGGCAAAACTGTTTTTTTAACCGATGACTTTGCGCCGGGTGTTTTCTTTAAATTTATTGCGAGTGAAAAAAATAATTTTGAGCATGGACAATTGTACGCATATAGAGATGCTACACCTGATGATACAAGCCATTGGATAACATTACCCATGACTATGGATTCATTGGTCGATATCCGCAATGTAGCCTTGCGCATGGGTGCCAGTTACTTTCTACGTATGGAATGGATGACACAGGTGCAAAATAAAATTTATATTACAGCAACCGGATGTGATAATTTTATAATAGAAAATATTTACAATGGTAAACCGTCCAAACATTTAATTCCTTTTACGAATAAGTCTGTGATCGATCAGCCCTATGGAAGTGTTCTCGTGTTTGATCCTGTAACAAACAACATGGATCTTTTATTGAATGGCGGAGCAGGAAAAAAAGATCCGGAAAAACATTTTTCAAATCCTGATGCGGTTACTACGCTTACAAAAAATGGAAAAACATATCTGATCATTCAGGAAGATATTATTTTAAATACACGCGGCCGGGTGAGCAAAAGCGCGCTGGAGAAAAATTTTTTTATGAATGAAATTTTCTGGCTTGATCTAAGTGTTAAAAATCCTACCGTTGATGATCTGAAGCGTTTTTTAATAGCACCTGCAGGTGCTGAAACTACTGGCGGTGCATTTATGTCTGGAAACACCAGGTTCTATTTTATAAATATCCAGCATCCCTACAGTAGTAATCCACCACCTTTTAATAAATCGTGCACCATTGTAATTGATTTAAAATGAAAGAATAGATAAGTGTTCTTTTAAATTATTCTTCGTCGTCTGCCTCACTATACGCTTCATCTACGTTACCCAGTGTATCTGATTTGCTGTTATAGCCGGCAACAATCAATACAATTTCGCCTTTAGGTGTATGTTTGGTATAATGCGCTGCAAGCTCTTCCAGAGAGCCGTTGCGTGTCTCTTCAAACATTTTGGTCAACTCGCGTGATACCGATGCCTGACGGTCTGCACCAAAGGCATCTCTTAACTGTTCCAGTGTTTTTACCAATCTGTAAGGCGACTCATAAAAAATAATGGTGCGGTCTTCAGGCATCAGTTTTTCAATACGCGTCTTACGGCCTTTTTTATGCGGAAGAAATCCTTCAAACACAAACTTGTCGCTCGGTAAGCCAGACTTTACAATAGCAGGCACAAACGCCGTTGGCCCGGGCAGGCATTCAACCGGTATATTATGAACATAACATTCACGCACCAGTAGAAATCCCGGATCAGAAATGCCTGGTGTTCCGGCATCAGAAACCAAGGCAAGATTTTTACCTTGCTGTAATAATTGAATCGTTGATTGCAGGGCACGGTGTTCATTGTGCGCATGAAAGGCCTGTAGCTTCGTTTGAACAGCCAGATGTTTTAAGAGATTCCCGCTGGTGCGCGTATCTTCCGCTAAAACAAGATCAACCTCTTTTAATATCCGGATAGCACGTAACGTAATGTCTTCAAGATTGCCGATCGGAGTTGGTACTAAATATAATTTACCTGACGTATTAATTGTCTGATTCATGAGCTAGTGTATCAATGGCCTCTGCCAGTGAAAAATCTTTTTTTGTAACTACCCCACCTGCACTATGGGTATTTAGTTCGATATATACTTTATTGTAGCAGTTTGTCCAATATGGATGATGATCCATTTTATCGGCTACCACAGCAACCCGTTTCATAAATTCAAAAGCTTCTTTAAAATCTTTGAATTGAAATTGCTTGATAAGTCTGTTGTTTTGTTCTGTCCACTTGTTCATAATGAAAAGAAATAGTTTGAATAATGAATTACATGGGTTCTTATTAACTAATACATACAAATTAGTTCTTAAAAAAAAAATAACAAAGAAGCGTTGCGATTATATTTTCTGTATGTATCATTCTTTTATAAATGGTATCTTTGACTATGGTTCCTATAGATGCTTTATTATCAAAAGAAGTGAACGCTTTCATTGTTCAGCATAAACATGCTTCCGTAGCTGAATTAATGTTACGCATGCCTGTATTTACTGTAGACAGCAGATGGATTGCTGCACAGATTGAAGGCTGGCAAAAAGCATCTCAAAAGCTTCCTTTGTGGGCATCAACTGAAAACATTATCTATCCCATTCGCTTAAGCATGGAACAATGCTCCTCCGAGCGCACGGCACACTATAAATCAACGCTTATGAGCGGTGAAAGACTGGTAGATCTTACCGGTGGGTTCGGCGTAGATTCCTTTTATCTTTCAAAATCATTTAATGAAGTTATTTATATTGAACAACAGGAAGATCTGGCTGAAATAGCGGCACATAATTTTTCAACGCTAAATCAAAATAACATTGTTGTTAAAACTGCTGATTCGGATGAATATCTAAAAGATATTGCAGAAAAAATTGATGTAATCTTTTTAGATCCTGCACGCAGAAAGGAAATGCGGAAAGTTTATAAGCTGAGTGATTGCGAACCGAATGTTGTTGCCCTCCAGAGTTTTTATTTCAGCAAAGCAGATGTCATTTTAATAAAAACATCTCCAATGCTTGATATAACAGAAGCCACACGACAGCTCACAGGCATTAAGGAAATTCACGTAGTGAGTGTAGATAATGAATGTAAAGAAGTTTTATACCTGCTTGAGAAAAATTATTCCGGAAAAGCTACGTATATATGCGCACATGATTATAAAAAACAACTGCAGTTATTTTCATTTACGATTGCTGCCGAACAGGCTGTAACCCTGAGCTATTCTGCGCCGCTCGCGTATTTATATGAGCCCAATCCTTCTATCTTAAAGGCCGGCGGGTTTAACAGCATTACACAAAAATACGAAGTGTTTAAATTACATGCTTCGTCTCATTTGTATACATCAGCATCAGAGGTTTCTGATTTTCCAGGAAGAACGTTTAAGATTAAAGAAACCGTTGGTTATAGTAAGAAAGATATTCAAGCTGCAGTACCTGGCGGGAAAGCAAACATTCAAACCAGAAACTTCCCCGATTCGGTTGAAGCCATCAGAAAAAAAACAGGATTAAAAGATGGTGGTAACATTTTTATTTTTGCTACCACCCTTCATGATTTAAGTAAAGTATTATTGATTTGCGAAAAAATATAAGCACAACAATTTATTTATTTTTGATCAGGCCAAGTAAATACTGGCCATAGCCGCTTTTCATTAACGGCTTTGCCAATGCCTCCAATTGTTCTTTTGTTATAAACTTCATGGTATAAGCAATTTCTTCAATGCAGCCTACTTTTAAACCCTGGCGCTCTTCAATTACACGGACAAACTCACCAGCCTGCATTAAAGAAGCAAATGTACCCGTATCCAGCCAGGCTGTACCTCTGTTCAATACAGCAACTTTTAATTTATTTTTTTCTAAATAGATTTTATTTACATCCGTAATTTCAAGCTCACCTCTTGAACTTGGTTTTAAATTCTTAGCTATATCAATTACACTGTTGTCGTAGAAATATACACCTGGTACCGCATAATTAGATTTTGGTTTGATTGGTTTTTCTTCAATCGACAATGCATTCATATCATCATCAAAATCAACAACGCCGTAACGTTCCGGATCTGTAACGTGATAAGCAAATATCACTGCGCCATCCGGATCATTGTGTGAATGCAATAACCGGCCAAGGCCAGAGCCATAAAAAATATTATCTCCTAAGATTAATGCTACTTTATCGTTTCCGATAAATTGTTCTCCAATTACAAATGCCTGCGCGAGCCCATCCGGTGAGGGCTGTACAGCGTATTCAAATCTACAGCCCAGCGCACTCCCATCACCTAGCAACTTCTGAAAGTTCGGTAAATCCTGAGGGGTAGAAATAATTAATATTTCTCTTATTCCTGCCAGCATCAAACAGGATAATGGATAATAAATCATCGGCTTATCATAGATCGGCATCATCTGTTTGCTCATTGCCAATGTCAATGGATGCAAACGTGAACCTGTTCCTCCCGCCAATAAAATACCTTTCATAGCTATATAAAATATGTTAATTTATCTTTTAATGTATTGTGCTTCGTAATAAGATTCGTACGCACCGGAAGTAATTTCTTCCATCCACTTTTTGTTTGCTAAATACCAATCAATCGTTAAGCTCAAGCCTTGTTCAAACGTTACCGACGGTACCCAGCCTAATTCATCTTTAATTTTCGTTGCATCAATCGCATACCTGAAATCATGCCCGGCTCTATCGGTCACATACGAGATCAATTTTTCACTTGTACCTTCAGCTCTACCCAATTTTTGATCCATTTGCTTACATAATAACCGAATCAGATCAATATTTGTCCATTCATTATGGCCGCCGATATTATATGTTTCTCCCCGTTTACCTTTATGAAAAACAATATCAATAGCTCTTGCGTGATCAATTACAAACAACCAATCTCTGATATTTTCACCTTTGCCATATACAGGCAATGCTTTATTATTTTGAATATTATTGATAAATAAAGGAAGCAGTTTTTCAGGAAATTGATTTGGCCCGTAATTATTTGAACAGTTTGTAAGTACAACTGGCAACTTATACGTATTACTATAGGCACGTACAAAATGGTCTGAAGATGCCTTTGATGCTGAATAAGGAGATTGCGGATCATATGATGTTGTTTCTAAAAAGAAACTATCATCGTGTAACGAGCCATACACCTCATCTGTAGAGACGTGATAAAAAAGTTTACCTTCGTAGTTTGAACCTTTCCAGGCATCTTTTGCTGCATTCAGTAAATTTACTGTACCAATAACATTGGTTACAACAAATTCCATTGGAGCTACTATTGAACGGTCAACATGCGATTCGGCTGCCAAATGAATAACGCCATCAAAATTATATTTTTTAAAAAGTGTCTGAATGTAATTTGCATCAGAAATATCTCCTTTTTCAAAAACATAATTGGGAGCTTTTTCTATATCCGTTAAATTTGCGAGATTCCCTGCATATGTAAGTTTATCTAAATTCACTATTAGATAATCCGGATATGAATTAACAAACAAGCGTACTACGTGAGACCCAATAAATCCGGCGCCACCCGTAATTAATATCGTTTTATTAGTATTCATTTTTATAATGTCCAATAGGAATTTCTATGATTTTGTTTTCTGTATAGTCCTTTAATATCTACAAAAATACCTTTTTCTGTTAACAGGTTTTCGAAGTACTCAATGTTCAGTTTTTGATATTCTTTATGAGATACGGCTAATATAACAACGTCATATGTACCCGTTATTTCTGTTGAAAAATCTAAATTATATTCATGTTTAAATTCCTGAAAAGATGCGTATGGATCTACAGCATCTACCTGCAGGCTATAAGATTGTAATTCCTTTATTAATTCTGCAACCTTAGAATTTCTTATGTCTTCAACATTCTCTTTAAACGTAACGCCTAACACCAATACCCGTCCTTTTGAAATATCTGTACCGGATTTGATTAAAGACTTAACGATTTTTTTTGCAATGTTCATCGGCATTTGATCATTGATCAATCTGCCGCTCAAAATAACGTTTGGGTTTAAGCCAAGCTTTCTGGCTTTATACGTTAAGTAATAGGGGTCAACACCAATACAATGTCCGCCTACAAGGCCCGGTGTAAAAGGCAGGAAATTCCATTTTGTACTGGCGGCCTCTAATACTTCAAGCGTATTGATGTTTAGTTTATCACAAATCACAGATAACTCATTCATGAGTGCAATGTTTACATCACGCTGTGTGTTTTCAATAATCTTTGCGGCTTCTGCTACTTTAATGGATGATGCTTTATGGATACCTGCATCAACTACAATCTCATAGGTTTGTGCAATGATGTCAAGACTTTCTGCATCACAGCCGGCAACTACTTTTGTAATTTTAGCAAGTGTATGTTCCTTGTCTCCCGGATTAATTCTTTCAGGCGAATAACCGACTTTAAAATCTTTGCCGCATACCAAACCGGAAAGTTCCTCCAGCAACGGAATACATTCTTCTTCTGTACATCCAGGATATACGGTAGATTCATACACAACATAATCACCTTGTTTTAATACTTTAGCAATTGTTCTGGTTGCAGAAACAAGTGGTGCAAGATCAGGATGATTAAACTCGTCAATAGGTGTTGGTACGGTAACAATATAAAAGGATGCCTTTTTTAAATCAGATAATTCAGCTGTAAAAAAAATATCGCTGTTTAAAAAATCACTTTCTCTAAGCTCGCCGCTTGGATCTATATTTTTTTTCATGATATCGATTCGTTTCGAATTGATATCAAAACCAATTACTTTAACTTTTTTTGCAAAAGCTAAAGCAATTGGTAAGCCTACATAACCCAAGCCTATAACAGCTAACGTTTGATTTTTTTGAATCAGTTGATTACTGAAAGTAGGCATGAGAAACGTTTAGTTCTTTTTAAATTCTTTTGGCAAGACATCCCAGTCTTCCTTAGGAAGTGATTTGAAATAGTCGTAGGTAATTTTCAAACCTTCTTCTCTGGAAACCTTAGGTTCCCAGCCTAATAGTTCTTTTGCTTTTGTGATATCCGGCTTACGCTGTTTGGGATCATCTGTAGGCAATGGTTTAAAAGTAATTTTTACATTTGAACCGGTAAGCTTAATGATTTCCTGTGCAAAATCGTTGATGGTGATCTCTACCGGATTCCCGATGTTTACCGGATACGCATAATCACTCATCAATAAGCGGTAAATACCTTCAACCAGATCACTCACATAACAGAATGAACGCGTCTGTGTACCATCACCAAAAGAAGTAAGATCTTCTCCTCTTAACGCCTGGCCAATGAATGCAGGCAATACACGTCCGTCATTGAGACGCATTCTCGGGCCATAGGTATTGAAGATACGTACAATACGTGTCTCTACCTGATGATACGTGTGGTAAGCCATCGTAATAGCTTCCTGAAAACGTTTTGCTTCATCGTATACACCACGCGGACCAATCGGGTTTACATTACCCCAGTAGTCTTCTGTCTGTGGGTGAACCAGCGGATCACCATATACTTCAGAAGTAGAAGCAATCAGCATACGTGCTTTTTTAGCACGCGCCAATCCCAGTAAATTATGTGTTCCCAAAGAACCAACTTTCAAGGTCTGGATCGGAATCTTTAAATAGTCAATCGGACTTGCCGGTGATGCAAAATGAAGGATATAATCTAAATCACCTGCAACATGCACAAACTTGGAAACGTCGTGATTATAAAATTCGAAATTTTCCAGCGGAAATAAATGTTCAATATTTTTAAGATTTCCTGTAATAAGGTTATCCATCCCGATTACATGATAGCCTTCTTTAATAAAACGGTCACATAAGTGTGATCCTAAAAAACCGGCCGCTCCGGTGATAAGTACTCTTTTTTTAGCCATTAGTATTTGTGTATTTTGAATGATAAAGTACTAATTATGAAATTCCAAATAACAAAAAACAAATTCCAAACCTACTTAAAGTATATTCCAAATAACAAATTCCAAAACAGAAACAACTATTCGTTGTAGCTTACCTAATGAATTAGACATTTTTTCCGTTTGAAATTTGTTATTTGTATTTTGGAATTTATTCTGAAATGTTAATTGTTTTATTCTGCTTTTAGTCCGATGCAGTAGTAATCAAATCCCAGTGTTTTCATTTCTTTGGGATCATAAATATTTCTTCCGTCGAAAATTGCCTTACCCTTCATTTTGCTTTTTACCACGTCAAAATCCGGAGAACGGAATTCAGACCATTCGGTAACGATCAGTAATCCATCAATACCCTCCAATACTTCCAGCGGATCCTGTGCATAGGTGATGGTGTCTTTTAATGTATGAGATGCTTCATGCATGGCAACCGGGTCATATGCAATAACGCTTGCGCCTGCTTTTAATAACTCCGGAATGATTACCAATGATGGCGCCTCACGCATATCATCTGTCTTTGGTTTGAAAGATAAACCCCAAACGCCGAATTTCTTTCCTTTCAGATCGTTGTTGAAATACTTGTTTACTTTTTTAACAAGTACGTATTTCTGATCGTCATTTACATCTTCAACAGCGCTTAACACGCGCATGTCGTACCCGTTTTGTTTCGCTGTCTTGATCAGTGCTTTCACATCTTTTGGAAAACAGGAACCGCCATAACCTACACCCGGATAAATGAATTTATTTCCGATACGTGCATCCGAACCGATTCCTTTGCGAACCAGATTAACATCTGCACCTACGATCTCACATAAGTTTGCAATGTCGTTCATAAAGCTGATCTTAGTTGCAAGCATAGAGTTTGCCGCATACTTAGTCATTTCAGCTGAAGGAATATCCATGAAGAAAATCGGGTGACCGTTTAACAGGAACGGCTTGTATAATTTGCGCATGGTTTCTTCTGCCTGAGGAGCATCTATACCAACCACAATACGGTCAGGTTTCATGAAGTCATCAATAGCGGCACCTTCTTTTAAGAATTCGGGGTTGGAAGATACATATGCCGTTAAGGAAGCATTACGTTTTCCCAGTTCTTCCTGAAGTGCTTTTTTAACTTTTAAGGAAGTACCTACCGGAACCGTACTTTTTGTAACAACAACAATATCATTTTTCATAGATTGTCCGATTGCAGTTGCAACAGCCAATACATATTTCAGATCCGCGCTTCCATCCTCTCCGGGAGGGGTACCAACAGCAATAAAGGCTACTTCTGCATCAACAATGCTTTGAGATAAATCTGTAGAAAACTTCAAACGCCCCTTTTTAACGTTGCGTTCTACCATTTCTTCCAGGCCTGGCTCGTATATCGGTAAAATCCCGTTTTTAAGATTGTCTATTTTTTTCTGATCGATATCTACACATACAACTTCGATACCTACTTCTGCAAAACACGTTCCCGTTACTAAACCAACGTATCCCGTTCCTACTATTACTATTTTCATTGTTTTAAAAAAAAGATTTACTGGCAAGATATAAAATATAGAGGTATATTCCTTTGTTAACACATCAAAAAAACAACTATTATTCGTTTTTCAACGTATTCCATTATAATGCTACTTAACCGTAAATTATTATGGATACTCCAAAACAGTTAAAAGTCTTTGTTCTTGAAGACAACATTAACAACATTCGTACAATCACAAACGAACTTCGTGAAAAGAATTATAATTTACATTTTTTTTCAAAGGATAACAGCGTATTTGACTTATTGAGATTTCAGCCCGATATTCTTATTCATGATTATTTTGCAAACAAAGTAACCCTTTGTCATGAATGGGATATGGCTTACTAATATATTTATGCTTCAATCTTTGCTACTATGAATTTAGAACCTACTGAAAACCAACGGCTCATTGCTTCAATGGCCAAGGATGTTGCAGAAAAATACATTCGGCCCAATATTATGAAATGGGATGAAGTACAGGAATTTCCTGTAGATCTGTTTCACAAAATGGGTGAGTTCGGTCTGTTAGGTGTTTTAGTACCGGAGCAGTATGGCGGTGCAGGAATGGGATATTTCGAATATATAACTGCATTAGAGGAAATATCAAAAGTGTGTGGTTCGATAGGTTTATCAATGGCTGCGCACAATTCACTATGTACCGGACATATTCTGGCGTTTGGTAATGAAGAACAAAAAGCTAAATATCTTCCGCTCCTGGCTACCGGCAAATGGATTGGAGCCTGGGCCTTAACAGAAGCAAATACAGGATCAGATTCCGGAAATATGAAAACGGTTGCCAGGCAAGACGGTGATTATTGGATTCTGAATGGCAGCAAAAACTTTATAACGCACGCTAAATCCTCTAATGTAGTAGTTGTGCTGGCACGTCATGCAGATAGTGAAGACAAGAAATTCTCTTCGGCCTTTATTATTGAAAAAGGTACGGAAGGCCTTACACATGGCCGTAAAGAAAATAAAATGGGTATGCGGGCTTCCGAAACCTGCGAGTTATTGCTAGATAATGTTCGCGTGCATAAAAGTCAGCTTCTGGGAAATATCGGAGACGGCTTCAAGCAAGCGATGAAAGTTTTGGATGGAGGCAGGATTTCAATTGCTGCGTTAAGTTTAGGTATCGCCCAGGGGGCATATGAAGCAGCACTTCAGTATTCAAAAGAGCGGCAGCAGTTTAACCAGCCAATCGGTAATTTTCAAGGTATCTCCTTCAAACTGGTAGATATGGCTACAGAAATTGAAGCTGCCCGCTTATTAACATATAAAGCGGCAGATATGAAAATGAAGGGACAACCCATGACACGTGAAGCAGCAATGGCAAAATTATATGCCTCAGAAGTATCCGTACGTGTTGCAAATGAAGCCGTTCAAATTTTTGGGGGGTATGGGTATACAAAAGATTACCCGGTAGAGAAATTTTACAGAGACGCAAAACTCTGCACAATTGGGGAGGGAACTTCTGAAATACAGAAAATTGTGATTGCCAAGTCCTTACAAAAATAAAATTATTCACATTCTGCATTGCTTATTTAATAATGAATGTGTAAATTTGCAGTCCTTATTAAATAAAAGAATTGTTATGATCGTAATCAACATCAAAGAAAACGAGCCAATAGATAAAGCGTTAAAGCGTTTCAAAAAGAAATTTGAAAAAACAGGTGTTTTAAAGGCACTTCGTGCTCGTTCTTACTACGAGAAAAAATCAGTACGTTTAAGAAAAGAAGTAATTCGTGCTTCTTACCGTCTTAAATTACAGGAAGCTGCTTCAAACGACTAATTTCGTTTATTAAAATATTTTATCTATATTGTTTTACTGGGATATTACTTCCGGTAAAACAATATGGTAAATGAATTTTTAACATATTTATCTTTCGAAAAGAGGTATTCCAAACATACCACGGTCTCTTACAAAAACGACCTTTCGAATCTCTCTGATTATCTTCTTATTACATACGAACTTTCTACTCCTGAGCATGCTAATTATCCCATGCTTCGCAGTTGGATTGTTACACTTGTGGATCAGGAACTTGAACCTAAATCTATAAACAGGAAAATTGCCTGTCTTAGATCTTATTATCATTTTTTACAGAAAAAAGAATTCATCACAAAAGACCCTACCTTAAAAATACGCGCACTTAAAGTTAAAAAATCATTGCCTGTTTTTGTAGCAGAAGAAAATATTACTGACCTGTTAGATAAATTTGAATTTGCAGATTCGTTTGAAGGCCTGCGTGATAAACTTGTGCTCGAATTGTTGTATGGCACTGGTATCCGGCTCTCTGAACTTATTGGTTTAAAAAATGCAGATGTCAATATGTTTCAAAAGACAATTAAAGTATTGGGTAAAGGAAATAAAGAACGAATCATTCCTATTCACGATACATTTATAACACTGGCAAAAGCATATACTATAAAAAAGAAATCCGAATCATTTAGTAACAATACCGAATTTTTTGTCGTTACTAATAACGGGGAGCAAGTATATCCAATGTTCATTTATAGATTAGTGCGCATGTATCTGGACCAGGTAACAACCGTAGATAAAAGAAGCCCACATGTCTTGCGTCACACATTTGCTACTCACCTTTTAAACAAGGGAGCAGATTTAAATGCAATCAAAGATTTGTTAGGCCATACAAGTCTTGCGGCTACGCAGGTTTACACGCATAATAGCATTGATAAATTAAAAGCAATATTTGATCAAGCCCACCCTAAATCTTAGTATTAACCATTTAAACTTTTAGAATTATGAAACTGCAGGTACAATCCATCCATTTTGATGCTGATGTGAAATTATTAGATTTCCTTCAAAAAAAATTAGACAAACTAGAGACATTCAATGATTCGATTATTGATGGAGAAGTATTCTTAAAACTCGACACCAACGATTCTAAAGGAAATAAGGTCGTAAATATAAAATTGAATCTGCCCGGTAATTCAATTGTTGTGAAAGAACAACGCAGTACATTCGAAGAGGCGATTGATGTTTCGTATGATATACTGAAAAACCAGCTCTCTAAACTAAAAGAAAAATCGCTTAGTCATTAAATAAAAAAACCTTCCCCGTTAGGAAGGTTTTTTTATTTAATGTGTTTGTATTATTTAATACCAAACGCTTTTCTTACTTTATCTACATAGTCTAATTTTTCCCATGTAAACAATTCGACTTTTTTCTTAATTATTTTTCCATCATTGCTCTTGAATGATTTTGTTACCGTCTCCGGTTTACGTCCCATGTGGCCATATGCAGCTGTTTCGCTGTAAATCGGGTTGCGAAGCTGCAGACGTTGTTCGATAGCGTAAGGGCGCATATCAAACAGTTTCTCAACGATCTTAGCAATCTCACCATCGTTCTTTTTAACCTTAGCTGTACCATATGTATTTACATAAATACCCATTGGTTTAGCAACACCGATTGCGTAAGATACCTGTACCAATACTTCGTCACACAAACCCGCTGCAACTAAATTTTTAGCAATGTGTCTTGTAGCATACGCTGCAGAACGGTCAACTTTTGATGGATCTTTACCTGAAAAAGCGCCACCACCATGTGCACCTTTACCACCGTATGTATCTACAATAATCTTTCTGCCAGTTAAACCTGTGTCGCCGTGCGGACCACCGATTACAAATTTACCTGTAGGATTGATATGATATTTGATTTTTGTTTTTCCATCAAAGAATTTTTTATACTTCGGATATTTAGAAACGATGCGCGGAATAAGAATTGAAACAATATCTTTTTCGATTTTCTTATGCATTTTTTCTTCTGTATCGAAATCATCATGCTGTGTAGAAAGTACGATTGCATCAATACGAACCGGGCGGTTGTTATCATCATACTCAAGTGTTACCTGAGATTTTGCATCCGGACGAAGGTATTTGATTTGCTTGCCTTCACGACGAAGTGCCGCAAGTTCGATTAATAGTTTATGTGCAAGATCAAGTGCCAATGGCATATAATCATTTGTTTCGTTAGTTGCATAACCAAACATCATACCCTGATCACCTGCGCCTTGTTCTTCTTTTTTCTTACGGTCAACACCCTGATTGATATCTGCAGATTGCTCATGAATAGCAGAGAAGATACCGCAGGAGTTTGCTTCAAACATATACTCGGATTTTGTGTATCCGATTTTACGGATTACTTCACGTGCAATTTCCTGCACATCCAAATATGCCTTTGATTTAACTTCACCAGCCAATACAACCTGACCTGTAGTTACTAATGTTTCACAAGCTACTTTTGCATTGGGATCAAATGCTAAAAAGTGATCAATAAGAGCATCTGATATTTGATCTGCTACTTTATCCGGGTGACCTTCAGAAACAGATTCTGATGTAAATAAATAAGGCATATATTATATGTATTTTTTGATTCTTTTGTATTTGTACAATTGCTCAAAAATACGGTAAAAGTTTATATTTCAGAAATATTTTTTTACACTGCCAAAAAGCCGAACATGGTTGGCCGCTTTCCCAATTCAATCTCTCCTTTTTTCCATAGAAAAACAGGCTTTGTGATTATCTGTTCCGTACCACCGGTCAGGTCCGCAGAGATTGTGAGCAGGGTACTTTTATCGCATACATCAATTAAATCATCCAGCATTTTATCATTCCGGTAAGGGGTTTCAATGAAAAGCTGTGTCTGCTTTGCTGCTTTGCTTATCCGTTCCAGTTCTTTGATTCTTTTTTTACGTTCCTGTCTGTCAATCGGCAGATAACCGTTGAAAGCAAATGATTGTCCGTTAAGGCCGGATGCCATGATTGCCAGCAATATGGATGAAGGCCCGGGAAGTGGTACTACTTTTATTCCATTCTTATGCGCCCAAGCTACCAGTAAAGAGCCAGGGTCGGCAATGCCAGGGCAGCCTGCATCGCTGATAATACCTACTTCTGCAGGTTCTGCAATCTGACTGATCTGTTCTTTCAGCTGCTGATCGGTTGTAGCCTTTGTTAATTCATATAATGTATATTCTTCAACAGAAACTTTACCCCGTAGTAACTTGCCTATAAAGCGCCTGGTTGTGCGCGCATCTTCACAAAAAATAATGCGTACAGATAATAATTTTTCTTTAACAATTTCAGGAATGTATGCTTCTGCTGTACCATCAGCCAATTCGTTTGGAATAAGATATACCGTTTTGATTTTTGAATGCATGACTGAGATATGGCTTTAAATAACGGAAGGATACAACAAAACAGATTTAGTTTTCAATAAAATTTTCTATCAGTTGTATTACTTCTTTTGGTTTTTCTGCATGCACAAAATGGCTTGCACCCTGTACTGTTTCTAACGTATACTGTGTGAAATGTTTTTCTATCACAGCCTTGTCTTTATCTTCAATGTAACCGCTTTCACTTCCTCTTATGAAAAGCGTAGGCGTATCAATATGTGCCTCCTCAGGTAAAGGTTCTCCTATATTATCAATTTGTTCTTCAATAACCGGCAGATTGATGCGCCACTGAAACTTCCCTTCACTGGATCGATACAGGCTTTTCAATAAAAACATCCGAACCCCTATATCGCCTACAAAATTGCTTAAGATCGCATCTGCTTCGTTTCTTGTTTGAAGTGTTTCAAGATTAATAGCATTCAATCCGGCTAAAATATCCTGATGATGTCTTCCATAAAAACGGGGAGAAATATCTACAACAATCAGTTTTTCTGCAACGCCTTTATATTCTGCTGCGAACCGCATAATCGTTTTACCACCCATAGAATGTCCGATCAGCACTGGTTTTTCAATGTTATGATCGTCCAGAAATTGTTTCAGGTCTGCCGCCATCGCCTGGTAGGTATGCACATTCTCATGCGGAGACTGACCGTGGTTTCTGGCATCCAGTACATATACGTTATATTTCAATGCAAGCTCTTTTGTAACCGTCATCCAGTTATCGGATGAGCCAAACAATCCGTGAAGAATTACTAATGGCTTGCCTTCTCCGGTTTCTCTGTAAAATAATTTCATTTCTTTACTTTTTTAATTCACGAAGATATAACTGTATCGTGTTTTCCAATCCATAGTATAGTGCGTCACAGATTAATGCATGCCCGATGGATACTTCATCTAAGAAAGGGATATTCTTTTTTAGATAATTTAGATTAAACAGATCCAGATCATGCCCTGCATTTATTCCCAATCCCAGTGATTTAGCCGCTGCAGCCGCTTCTATGTATTCTTTTATAGCTGCTTCTTTATTTGAATGAAACGAAGTGGCGTACGGTTCTGTATATAATTCAACACGGTCTGCTCCTGCCTTCGCGGCTCCTTCAACCATTGCCGTTACAGGATCTACAAATACAGAAACACGGATGCCGGCTTTTTTAAAATTGCTGATGATTTCAGTAAGAAACGATTGGTGTGTAATAGTATCCCAGCCGGCATTTGATGTAATCGCATTAACTGCATCCGGAACAAGTGTTACCTGATCCGGTTTTATATTTTCCACCAGCGCAATAAATTCTCCTTCCGGATTTCCTTCAATGTTGAATTCTGTTGTTACAATTTTTTTCAGATCATATGCATCCTGATAGCGGATATGACGCTCATCAGGTCTTGGATGAATAGTTATGCCTTCTGCGCCAAACCGTTCGCAATCCAGTGCTACTTTCAACAGATCCGGATTATTTCCGCCTCTGGCATTACGTATCGTAGCTATTTTATTAATATTTACACTTAATCGGGTCATGTGCTTGTAGTCTGTGCTTCTATTTATATTTTTGTCTTACCAACATACAAAAGTACAAAAGACCTATGAGTTTAAAAGCAACAATTGAATCAGAAATTAAAAAAGCCATGCTTGCACGTAATGCAGATGATTTAAGAGGATTAAGAGCTCTCAAGTCGATGATATTATTGGCTGAAACCGAAAAAGGTGCTACAGGCGGGGATTTAACTACTGAACAGGAATCTAAAATATTAACGAAAGCATATAAACAGCGGAAAGAATCTGCTGAAATTTTCGCTCAACAAGGTAGAAAAGACTTAGAGGAAAAAGAATTACAGGAAATTGCTGTTATCGAACGTTTCCTTCCCAAACAATTATCTGCAGAAGAAGTTGAATCGGTTGTAAAAGAAATTGCTGCTAAAGTTGGTGCCAAAGGCCCTGCAGACATGGGTAAAGTGATGGGTGTTGCGTCAAAAGAATTAGCCGGTAAAGCAGAAGGTAAGGCTGTTTCAGAAGCAGTAAAAAAAGTATTGGCAACATTAGCATAATACGATATTGGAAATAATTGATATTATCTTAATTCTGATTTTGGGCTATGGGGGCTACAAAGGTTATCAGACAGGTTTATTAATTCAGATTATTACATTTGTTGCTTTTGTTATTGCCATAATCGCTGCGTTTAATTTATGCCAGCAAGGCATCCTGAAACTGAAAGAGTGGTTTGATTTAGAAGAAAGTATATTACCGGTTGTAAGCTTTATCGCCATCTTTCTTGTTGTACTTATTTTAATTATTCTTCTTGGAAAATTCCTAACAACAGTGTTACATCAAACTCTGTTTGGAAGCCTGGACCAATATGCCGGTGCATTGGTCGGAATTCTGAAAGCAGCATTCGGGCTTGGCTGTTTGTTGTGGCTGCTTGATAAATCCGGATTAAAAATTCCTGCAGAATACATTGATGAATCATTTGTATATACTTGGCTCACAGAATATTCGCCAAGTGTTATAAAACTTTTAGGTAAAATAATTCCGTTGCAGGATATTATGGAAAAAGTAAAAGAATTAATTGATTAAAAAATATCCGCATCCGCATATTGTACCGCTTATTGAATATGGTATATTGAGAACTTTGTTTTAGATTGCACGTTAGTACTGGTACAATGCGTTTTGGTTGATTTATGGAGTTGATTATTAAAAAAGAAGGTGACTTCAAGTTTGTTGAAGAAGGTGAAGGTGAAGTACTTCTTCTTCTGCACGGACTATTTGGTGCACTAAGCAATTGGGAAAAACTGGTTACCTATTTCAGTAAAAATTACCGGGTTATTATTCCTATGTTGCCCATTTATGAAATGCCTATTAAATCAGCAGGTCTGGAGGGTTTGGTTTCTTTTGTAGAAAAATTCGTTGAATTTAAAAAGTTAACGGATTTGAATCTGATTGGAAATTCACTTGGCGGCCATGTGGGTTTGTTGTATGCCTTGAAAAACCAATCGAAAATAAAAAGTCTGACCCTAACAGGCAGTTCTGGTTTATTTGAAAACGGAATGGGCGGATCATTTCCAAAACGCGGAAATTATTCTTACATTAAAGAACGTGTTGAGTATACCTTCTTTTATCCGGAAACGGCAACAAAAGAACTGGTTGATGAAGTATATCAGATATGCAGCGATATCCCCAAATGCATGCGTATTATTGCTATTGCTAAATCGGCTCAAAGACATAATATTGCCAGTGATCTGCATAAAATCAATAAACCTACGTTATTGATCTGGGGCTTGAATGATACCATTACCCCAGCTCTTGTAGCGCATGAATTTAATTTACTGATTAAAAATTCTGAACTCTATTACATCGATAAATGCGGCCATGCCCCGATGATGGAGCAACCTGAAAAATTTAATTCTATCTTTGAACGTTTTATAACCAAACACGCTACTGCCAATGTTAGCTGAAGAACTTATCAATCAAATGATACCCCCGCTAAAGTTGAATGACTCAAGTCAGACGGCTTTAAACTGGATGGAGGTATTTCATTTAACACAGCTTGCTGTGGTTGATGAGCTTATGTATAAAGGGATCATTGATGAAGATTCTATTTTAGAAAAAAACAATCCAAATTTACCCATATCTGATTATCGTTTAAGTTATCCGGATATTGCTATTAAAGCCGGTGCACATTATTACGATGTAATCAATCTTGCTACGCAAAATCACTTGGAACTTATACCCGTTCTTGGCAATACCAATGAATACCTTGGTGTTATTTCTGTGAATGAAACATCTGCAGCCATTGCACAAATGTTTGCAAGCCAGGGTCCGGGAGGTATTCTGGTATTGGCAATGAAAGAGATTGACTATTCACTTGCCCAGATCTCCAGATTAATTGAGGCAAATGACACGAAAATTTTAAGCGTTTTTGTTACGAATGATTCAAAAGAATCTGACTATTTAAAAGTAACCTTAAAGCTGAACAGAATAGATTTAACCCGGGTTATTGCTACACTTGAACGTTATGACTACCGCATCATTGCTCAATTTCAGGAAACAGACGTTGAAAATACAGATAAAGATCGCCTAGATATGTTGTTCAAATATCTAAACATATAATGCTGTTTTTATGATTTTTGCATTGCATGGCAGACCATTCAAAGAGGATAACATCCCTTATGTACAGCACTTGTTGTATTATCTTCAGAAAAAAGAAATACAGTTTCTGATCAATGAATCGTTTGTTGATTATTTGGTTCAATGCAACATTCTTCTGCCTTCTTTCTTTACTACATTTACAAACAAAACAGACCTGGGCAAACCAGACCTGATGCTCAGCATAGGCGGTGACGGAACGCTATTGGAATCGGCAACCTTTATCGGTGATCAGAATATTCCATTGGTTGGTATCAATACTGGGCGCCTGGGTTTTCTGGCAACAACACCACGTGAAGAACTGGAAGGCTCCGTAGATGAATTAATCTCCGGCTCCTATAAGCTTTCTGAAAGAACATTGATCAAACTCATTTCTGATGAGAAACTTTTCGGCGATTTAAATTTTGCCATGAATGAATTTGCCTTAACAAAAAGAGATTCTTCTTCTATGATCACGGTGCATACCTACATTGATGGTGAGTTTCTCAATTCGTACTGGGCGGATGGTTTATTAGTATCTACCCCAACAGGTTCTACGGGTTACTCATTAAGTTGCGGAGGGCCTTTAGTGCATCCCAAAACAGAGAATTTCATTATAACACCAATAAGTCCCCATAACCTGAATGTACGGCCAATGATTGTGCCCGACAGTTGTCATATTTCTTTCGAAATTGAAGGCCGAAACCAAAATTTCCTTATTTCGTTAGATTCAAGAGCTGAAATTGTTTCTTCCAATATTAAATTATCCGTAAAAAAAGAGGACTTTAAGATTCAACTAGTAGAATTAAAAAACTATAACTATTACAAAACACTTCGAAGCAAACTAAATTGGGGATTGGATGCTCGAAATTAATGCCTATTTGGAATAATAGTCTTATATTGAGCATCTTTTGACAAAAAGTATGGCTGACCGTTTGTTCATAGTTCTATAAATTTAAATATGAAGCAATTTAAATTACTATTCTTCGTTATTTTTTTAGTGGGTATTAATGCTCATGCGCAGCAAGGCTTTAAAAAATACAGATATTACAGTATTGGCGGCTGTCTTAATGCCATGAATTATGTGGGGGAATTAGATCCGGGGCCGAGCTTTATAAGCCCGAGTATTAAATTCACACGGTATAATTTTGGCGTTACGGGTTTATACAGATGGAAGCCACGTGTTTCTTTAAGAGGAACATTCTCCTACGGCAGAATTAAAGGAGATGATTCAGAAAGTGCAGATTACACCAACAAAAACGTTTATCGTTTATACCGCAATCTTTCTTTCAGAAATCAGATATATGAATTCAAGTTTGACGTTGTAATTGATCTGTTTGAAAATTCAAGAAGATATACCAAACGACCTGACTATACGCCTTATATGTTTGTTGGTCTTGCGTATTTTCACCACAACCCTCAAGGCCAGACGCCCGATGGAGACTGGGTTAATCTGAAAGACTTACATACAGAAGGCCAGGGCTTACCCGGCGGACCAAAAAATTATTCCAGAAACCAGATTGCCTTACCTATTGGCGTTGGCTTTAGATATAAATTGGCAAAACAATGGGATTTGGCCTTTGATGTTGGCTGGAGATTTACATTAACCGATTATCTGGATGATGTTGCCGGCGTTTATTACGACAAGCAGGCGCTTACCGATGCCTACGGCGATCAAAGCAGAATTATGTCGGACAGATCGTATGAGGCATATTCATCCAATGCTGAATTAGCAGCCAGTGCCGATAACCACTATTCGCCTACACTTACAGGCTATAACGGACATCCGATGAATCAAAATGACGGATGGACAGGTATCAGTACGTACGGCCAGCAAGGCGGCCAGCGCGGAGATTTAAAAGGCAGAAGAGACGTATATATAATTACAGGCTTTCACTTAACATATATCTTTCCAGGGAAAGTGGTTTGTCCAAAATTTAGATAAAAATGATATCGAATTTCTTTAAAAAGATAGATAGAGTAATTCTTTCTATCTTTTTTATTTATGCTTCATTAAGCGTACAGGCTCAAAAAAATGAAATTGGCATTGGGTTAGGAGTAGCAAATTACACGGGCGAAATTGTTCAGCATATTGATGTTACCAACTTTAAACCAGCTGGTCAATTTTATTATAGATTAAACTTTAACAGAGTAGCAGCGCTGAAGTTTTCTACCAGTATCGGGATGCTTGGTGCATCTGACAGTAAATACAACAATGCTATGGCAGATTATAGAAAGGCAAGCTTTTCTACCATCTATAATGATGTTACTGCCATGTTTGAGTATAATTTTTTAGATTTCTCTTATACTGAAAAAAGCAACGGCAAGCATTTCTCTCCGTATATCTCAGCAGGTTTGGGTATTTTAAATTATAAAAGTACCATATCTGATCCGGATTATAAAGTAAATACAATTGCCCAACCGATCATTCCTTTTGGTGGCGGGTTCAAATACAGAACCAATGCGCATCTTACCATAAATTTCCAATTTACTATAAATAAAACCTTTACGGACGCAATTGACGGCATTTACGACCCGGCCGGCTCCACAAAATCAATAACCAACTCCCATAGCACAGACTGGTATTATTATTCCGGAATAACTGTGGGGTATATTTTCTGGAAAGTAATATGTCCACAGTAAGAGGATTTTAAAAAGGGTATTTTTATTTGTACATTTACCCTTCATTAGAATTCATGGAATACCAATCACAAATAGATTCATCGAAATTGCCTGAACACATTGCCATTATTATGGATGGTAATGGACGCTGGGCAAAGAAACAAGGATTACTTAATCGTATTTTTGGTCACAAAAGTGCTATCACTTCTGTTAGAGAAGCGACAGAAACATGTGCCCAATTAGGTGTTAAGTATCTAACGTTGTATGCTTTTTCAACGGAAAATTGGAATCGTCCGAAAGAGGAAGTAAATGCGCTGATGGAACTCTTAGTATCTACCATTAAAAGTGAAACACCAACACTTAATAAAAATAAGATTCGGTTAAATGCTATAGGTGATTTGGCTTCTTTACCCCTCTCCTGCCAAAAAGAATTATCCGAAACTATCGAACAAACGAAACACAATACCGGCGTTGTATTAACGTTAGCATTGAGCTATAGCGGCAGATGGGAAATTCTTGAAGCAATAAAGAAATTAACTGCATCTGTAAAAGATCAATCGTTTGATATTAATTCTTTGAACGAAAATACATTCAGACAATTCCTTTCTGATAAAACGTTACCCGATCCGGAGCTGCTGATACGCACGAGTGGAGAATTCAGAGTGAGCAATTTCCTGTTGTGGCAGATTGCTTATACTGAGATTCATATTACGGATGTGCTTTGGCCGGATTTCAGAAAAAATGATTTATACAAAGCTATTGTAGACTTCCAGAAACGCGAACGTCGTTTTGGAAAAATTAGTGAACAATTGGACGGAGCAAAAGCTTAAATGAAAAAGATTCTATACCTCATTTTTTTATTACTCGTAATAACTTTTACAGCAAATAGCCAGTGGAGATATGGTGCTAAAAGAAACAACGTAGATATAAATTACGAGACCCCGCAAGACTTTTATATCGGAGGAATTTCAGTCTCCGGTGTTCAGTTTTTAGATCCTGAAGCAATTATTGCATTGACTGGTTTAAAAATCGGCGATAAGGTTACTATTCCCGGAGATGAAATTACAAATGCCATTAAAAAGCTGTGGGAACAAGGGCTGATCGGCGATGTAGAAGTTGTAGTAAAAAAAATTGAGGTTAAAAATATTTACCTTGAATTCATTATCAAAGAACGTCCCAGACTTACAAAGTTTATTTTTGACGGACCAACAAAATCAGAACGTGAAGATTTAGAAGACAAAATTGATTTGTCAAGAGGTAGAATTGTAAATGATGCCTTAATAAAGAATGCAAAAAATAAAATCCGTGAATTCTATTTAGAAAAAGGATACCTGAATGTAGCTGTTGATATCATACAGACAAAGGATACCATTTTAGAGAACAACGTTATTTTACGGGTTGTTGTTGACAAAAAACATAAGGTCAGGATCAAAAAAGTAATCATTACCGGTAATGAGTCGTTTGAGTCTGCAACTCTTCAATCCAAAATGAAGAAAACCAAAGGACAGAAATTAACCAATGTCTGGACGGGATCAAAAGTCATAAATAAAAACTATGTAGCTGACAAAGCAGCATTGATTGAATACTACAACTCTAAAGGTTATCGCGATGCACGCATTGTCAGTGATTCTATAATCCCTGTAAAAAACGATCACGTAAATATTACCATTCAGCTTGAAGAAGGTAATAAGTATTATTTCCGCAACATTACCTGGAAAGGGAATTATATTTATAGTACCGCACAGCTTCAGGAAATTTTAGCGATTAAAAAAGGTGATGTATACAACAATGATCTGTTACAGCGCAAGCTTAGCTTCAATCCTGCCGGGCCAGACATCAGTTCGCTTTATTTAGATAATGGATATTTATTCTTTAGCATAGACCCGGTTGAAATTTTAATTGAAGGCGACTCTATTGATATCGAAATGCGTATCTACGAAGGTGAGCAGGCAATCGTGAATCATATAGAAGTGGATGGTAATACAAAAACACACGATCATGTGATTCTTCGTGAAGTGAGAACGTACCCGGGTGATAAATTCAGCCGTGCCGATCTGATCCGTACACAAAGAGAATTGGGGGCATTAAATTATTTCGATAATGAGAAATTAGGTATGAACCCTGTTCCAAATCAGGCTACAGGTAAAGTTGATATTGGTTATACTGTAGTTGAAAAACCAAATGACCAGGTAGAATTATCCGGTGGTTGGGGTGGTTATTATGGATTTGTAGGAACGGTTGGTTTGGTATTCAACAATTTCTCTCTTAGAAATATCAAACATCCTAAGACCTGGAGCCCGCTACCTGCCGGTGATGGACAAAGACTTGCCTTTAGAGTGCAAGCCAATGGAAGAACATACCAGACCTATACAATTTCATTTACAGAACCTTGGTTAGGAGGTAAAAAACCAACGTCCTTATCTGTAAGTTTACAGCACTCTGTGCAGAGCCAGCTTATTTATAATGGTACAAGAAGTGTTAAATCAGGTTCTTTACAGGTAAGCGGATTAACGGTGAGTGTAGGTAAACGTTTGAAATGGCCGGATGATTTCTTTACAATCAACCATACGTTCTCTTTATTACGCTACACGCTTAATAATTATCAAAGCAGTTCTTCTACAGCAGTGATCGGTTATACAACTGGTTATTCCAATAACTTATCTTATAACTTAACGGTTTCAAGAAATAGCATTGATAATTTCCAGTTCCCGTCATCGGGTGCAAACATGGCATTCAGCATGACTTTCACGCCTCCGTATTCTTATTTCAACAAACTGAATTATGATGATCCGGACTTAGAAGCGTCTCAACGTTATAAGTGGTTAGAATATCAAAAATATGGTTTTGATGCTTCGTGGTTTACTACGTTATGGCAGCATAGAAAGAAATCAAAACATAAAATTGTATTCAACGCACGTTTCCATGGTGGTGTTATCGCAGCGTACCAGCCTGGCGTTGGTGTAGGTCCGTTCGAACGTTATATCATGGGTGGTGATGGTCTTTCCGGATACAACTTCTTATTGGGTTCAGACATCATTGGTTTAAGAGGTTATGGAAACAATACCATCAAGCCTACGCAATCAGGTGGTGTTGCTTTTGATAAATTTGTTGCTGAAGTGCGTTATCCGATCTCTAACAGTCCGTCTTTCTCTATTTTCGTATTAACCTTCTTTGAAGCAGGTAATGCATGGGGCGATATTCATGATGTAAATCCATTTAATGTATATCGTTCTGCAGGTGTGGGTGCTAGAATATTTATGCCGGCATTTGGTTTGATAGGTATTGACTGGGGTGTACCATTTGATCAGGTTCCTGGTTATCCAAATCCTACCTACAAACCGCACGTTACGTTCACAATTGGTCAACAAATCCGTTAGATATATGAAAAAGATATGTTTGGCATTATTCTTGACTTTAGCCTCGTTAATGGCCTGGTCACAAAAATTTGGCTACATCGATTCTGAATATATAATCAGCCAGATGCCCGAATATAAAAAAGCGCAGACGGAGTTAAATCAATTTTCGTTGAAATGGCAAAAAGAACTGGAAGAGAAACAGTCAAAAATTGACAAAATGAAAGAAGAATTCCAGGCAGAAGAAATATTACTTACCGATGATATGCGCAAAGAACGTTTAGATACGATTGCAGCACATGAGGGTAAATTAAGAGATCTTCAACGCAATTATTTCGGTTTTAAAGGTATGCTGTACCTGAAAAGACAGGAATTGGTAAAACCTGCTCAGGATAAATTATTTGCAGCAGTTGAAAAAGTAGCAAAAAAAGAAAAATATGCTATTATCTTTGATAAAGCAGGTGAGCTGGTAATGGTTTACACAGATCCTGCACACGATTGCTCCGATAAAGTACTTGAAGCTTTGGGACTAGGAGATAAAAATGATGTAGTCCCCACAAATAAATAAAACCCTTTACAACACATATTAATTTAATATTGAATTATGAAAAATGTATTCTCAAAAATTCTTGTAGCACTTTTTGCACTTTCGCTTACTTCACAGCTACAGGCCCAAACACAGAAAATCGGTACTGCTAACGTTGAATATATATTAAGCAATATGCCTGAAACAAAAAAAATCGAATCAGATCTGCAGGTATATGAAAAACAACTTAGAACTCAGTTAGAAAGCAAGGGTGCAGAATATCAACGTAAATTAGATGAATATCAAAAAGGTGTGCAGTCTGGTTTAATGCCTGCTGCTGTTATTGCAGACAAAGAAAAAGAACTAATGGGAATGCAGCAGTCTATCCAGGAGTTTGAAAGAACAGCTCAGGAAGATTTACAAAGCAAATCATTAAGCATGCTTGAACCGGTGCTTGAAAAAGTACAGACGTCTATTGATAAAGTTGCTGCTGCAAATGATTATACATACATCATCAGTACACACGTTGATTATGGTGGATCCGCAATCGTTCTTTATTCAAAAAATAAAGATGCAAACGATATTTCAAATTTAGTTTTAAAAGATATGGGTATCGTTGTGCCGGCATCTACAACAACACCTGCGAATACTACAACAACGCCGACAAACACTACAACACCAACAAATACTACGACACCTGCAAAAACAACAACACCTACTAAAAAATAAATAAAAAGGCTTCGGTTAGAGGCCTTTTACTTTACCCCCTAAATGTTTGTTTATGCATACTCTATTAAGAAACCTGCTACTGATTTTATCCATTGTTTTTTTAACAGCACAGCTTCAGGCTCAGGTTATCCCTCAGAAGATCGGTATTGTGGATGTTGAATACATCATTAACAAACATCCCGATACAAAAAAAATCGAAGCAGACCTTCAAGCATACGAAGACCAGCTTCGGAAGCAATTAGAAAGCAAGTACAACGAATATCAGGTTAAACTTGAAGATTATAAAAGAGGCGGAAGCGTATTACCACCCGCTGTAAAAGCAGACAAAGAAAAAGAATTGATGACAATGCAGCAATCTATCCAGCAGTTTGAAACAACCGCTCAGGAAGATCTGCAAAGCAAATCAATATCTATGCTTGATCCGCTACTCAATAAAATTCAATTATCTATTGACAAAGTTGCTGCTGCTAATAATTATACCTACATCATCAGTACGCATGTTGATTCAGGTGGTTCAGCAATTATCCTCTATGCTAAAAATAAAGCAGAGGACGATATCTCTAATCTGGTTTTAAAAGATATGGGAGTTGTTATTACTCCAACCACAACAACCCCTTCCAAATAAATAAAAAAGTCACGATATACATCGTGACTTTTTTTATATTTAACACATGAAAGATTCATCCGTTATTCATGTTGTTTCCCCCGCTGGCGCGGTAAATAAAATAAACCTTGCAGCAGGCATAAGCTATGTATCGGGTTTTGATTTTTTAATTAAAGCCGGCAAATCCATCTTTCAAAAAAAAGGATATTTTGCAGGTACTGATACAGATCGTCAATATGATTTGCAACTTGCCTTAGATGACCCCAATGCATTGGCTATCTGGGTGGCACGCGGCGGATATGGCACCACACGCATCATAGATACGATCAGCTGGAAAAAGTTTTTTAAAAAGCCTTCCTGGATCATTGGCTTTAGCGATATCACAGCATTTCACATTCATTTATCCAATCATAACATACCAAGCATTCACGGACCAATGGTGGCGCAGGCTGCAGATGACAACCACAAAGAAGCGGTTGACTTAGTAACTGCTATTTTAAAAAATGATTTTCCTGATTACCTGCTTCGTTCAAATAAAAACAATAGACCCGGCAAAGCTAAAGCACCCATCACAGGCGGTAATTTAACGCTTATCTGTTCAACCATAGGTACAGCTACGGAAATCATTACCGATAATAAAATTTTATTTATTGAAGAAGTTGGTGAAGCTGCATACAGAGTAGATCGCATGATGGTTCAACTCAAACGTTCAGGCAAGCTTAAAAAGCTTAAAGGGCTAATCGTTGGTCATATGACAGACATTACACACGAAGATGAATTCGGGCAATCTGTTACAGATATTATTCTTTCGCATACAAAAGAGTACACATTTCCCATATGCTTTGATTTTCCTGCCGGGCACGAAGCCCCCAATATGCCAGTCATATTGGGATTGAAAAGTGAGTTGATTGTAGCTAAATCTGAAATTACACTCAGGTACTTATAATTTTTCCCTGTACAGAACTTCAATTAATGTTTGACCTACTGCTTTCAGTGTATTTTTATCTATGATATTCATATTATCATTATGTGTATGCCAGTATGAACCAAAATAAACATCGTCACTGTTTTCATATTCAATAATATCAATCATCGGGATAAGCGCGAGTTTATTGATGTAAGTATGATCATCTGTGATTGGCTGGCTCATAACATTTATAAAATGCTTCCCATAACCTAAACGTGCAGCCGTTGTCCATACATTGTTTACCACAGAAGGAGCATTTTCTACCGATACACCTTCCTTAGCAAAGGTTGCATCTTTTGCACCAACCATATCCAGCAAAATTCCATAGTAAGCAGAATAGTTCGCCGGAAATTTGTGCTTCGCCCAATATTGAGAACCTAAGCACCAGCTATCGTTTTGATACGGGCCCGGGTAATACATTGGCTGTCCATAATCTTCTCCGTCAAACAGAATGATATCAAAACCCACATCCGGTTTTTTTTCTGCAAGATTAATTACACGAGCCAGCTCCATTAAAATTCCAACACCGCTTGCGCCATCGTTAGCACCATCAATTGGTTTCTTAGGGTCAACTTCATCCTGGTCTGCAAACGGGCGTGTATCCCAGTGTGCTGCAAGCAGGATACGTTTTGTAGCTTTTTGATTGTAGGATACAATAATATTTTTCAGTCTTAAATCCGTTCCATCAAAAGCCTTTGCAGAGAACTGCTGTCTGTAAACCCAGCCGCCATGCTTTGTAAAAAATTTTGCCAGGTATTCACCGCAATCCATATGTGGTTTTGTATTCGGTACTCTTGGCCCGAATGCCACTTGTCTGGAAACATATTCATACGAAGAATCGCTGTTAAAGTCAGGTGTTACCATGGGTTGCAGCACGACTTCTTCCGCAACCTTTTCAACCGGTTTCTTATCAGGCCCGCAACCAAACAACATCCCTGCTGTTGCAGCAATACAAATTGCATTCCTGAAAATACTATATCTGTTATTCTTCATATGCCCAGTCAATTCCATGTTTCATGTCTTTTATCGCTAACCCCTGCTGCTTAAAGTAAGCGCGGATCTGGTCAACTTTATCGTATTGTTTATTTTCTTTTGCTTCCTTATATAAATCAAGCAAACCTTTTATCAACCCTTCCGGATTTACAGCAACTTCATCTACAAGCCCCAATACATCATGTACCAACGTAGTGTAACTTGTTTTCATGTGTTCAAATGTTTCTTTTGAAAGTACAGCTGTTGACTTTTGCTGCAAATAGAACACATTGATCTTTTTGATCAGATTGAATAAGGATGCAATTGTAATTGCTGTGTTAAAATCATCTGACATACCTTTGTAGCAATCCGCAATGATTTTATTTATTTCATCATTTAATGCCTGGTCCTGTTCAACAATGTCGGTGCTGTATTCCAGACTATTCAGCATCTTCATGCCATTCATTACTTTTCTGAATGCTTTGTTCGCTGCTTTTAATGCATCATTTGAAAAGTCCAGTGTACTTCTGTAATGCGCCTGCAATGTAAAGAACCGTATAGTCATTGGTGAATAGGCCTGTTCCAGCAACGTGTGATTACCTGTAAACAATTCATTCAATGTAATAAAGTTTCCCAATGACTTTCCCATCTTTTGTCCGTTGATGGTAATCATGTTGTTGTGTAACCAATACTTTGCAGGTTCTTTTTTATTTGCAGCAACCGATTGTGCAATTTCACATTCGTGGTGCGGGAACATGAGATCCATTCCGCCGCCGTGAATATCAAATGTTTCGCCCAGGTACTTCGTGCTCATGGCTGAACACTCTAAATGCCAGCCCGGGAAACCTTTTCCCCATGGAGAATCCCATTTCATAATGTGTTCAGGAGATGCCAGCTTCCATAAAGCAAAATCCGCTGAACTCTTTTTAGTGTGTTGCCCGTCCAGTGAACGCGTGCCGCTGATCAGGTCTTCTAAAATACGGCCGGATAAATGTCCGTACTTATTTTTATCATTCGTGAATTTTTCTACATCAAAATATACCGAACCGGTATTTTCATATGCATATCCGCTGGAGAGAATTTCTTCTACCATTCTGATCTGTTCAGGAATGTGGCCGGATGCTGTAGGCTCAATACTCGGAGGCAGTACATTCAGTTTACGAAGTGCGTCGTGATAGTATTCTGTATAGCGCTGTACTATTTCCATCGGCTCAACTTTTTCCAGCTTTGCCTTCTTTGCAATTTTATCTTCACCTTCATCCGCGTCGTGTTCAAGGTGTCCTACATCTGTGATATTGCGGACATAACGCACCTGATATTTTAAGTGCTGCAGGTACCTGAAAACAATATCAAATGTAATGGCACTTCGTGCATGACCCAGATGCCCCTCCCCATATACTGTTGGACCGCATACATACATGCCTACATGAGGTGCATGTATCGGTTCAAATACTTCTTTTTTTCTGGTAAGTGTATTGTATACGACTAATTTTTCTGCTGTCATTATTTTAATTCCTGTTATTTAAACACATACCCTGCTTTAACCGGGAAATGGTCGGTATACGTTATATTATGCTGTGTTTCAAAACGTATCACTTCAATATCCTGATCACAAAACTGCTGATCAATCCGTAAAAAAGGAAGCCGGCCATTAAATGTTATTCCCAGTCCGTTTCCTTTTTCTTCAAACGCATTATTCAATTGATCCGATAACGTCTCATAGGTATAGCTGTAAGGAGGGTCATTCAGGTCACCGCATACAATAACCTTATAAGGTGATGCTTTTATGTGACCAACAAGCGTATCAACCTGAATGCTGCGGTTAATAGTTCCTTTTTTAAATTTAGTAAATGCATTTAATACATTTGTCTTCGACTTGGTATCAAAATTACTTTCTGCAATTTCCTTGTCATTAATACTCATGGACTGAAGATGCATGTTGTATATGCGTACTGTTTTATTTGGCAGCAGCACATCTGCATAAATGGTTTGGTTGTTTGAACGTTCATGGAAAACCACTTTACCCCTGTTCTTAATCGGGTATTTACTGAATATGATCATTCCGAAAGAAGCGCCTGCACGGTTTTTATATGTTTCACTAAAATAATAATACTTATATTTTTTTCGTATCCGGTGAATCGTATTGAACAATGTATCTTTCGGATCATTATAAAATTCCTGCAAACAAAGTACATCCGCTTCCGATTTTTTAATAAAATCAATTATTTTCCTGGAGGAAGAAAATGTTTTGTCTGCGTATTGCGGATACACATTAAACAGCCGGATATTATAGGACAAAACCGATAATTCAGCCTGCTGTTCTTCCGATCCGGAAAAGGTAACGGTGCGTTCTATGTACTTCCAGTTAATTAGTAATAACACCAGGGGAACGAGAAATAAAATATTTTTTTTTACGATCCAGTAAATCAGCACTATTGCAATCAGCACAATTCCTGCCGGAATACCTAAGGCAAGAAAGCTGCTGTACCAAAAGTCTCGGGGTGATACTTCAGGCATATAAAACAAACCTAAAGACATTATTGTCAATAAAATAGCTCGTTTATATGTGCGTTGATCCGTCATTCACCTGTTAATATTGGAGGCAAATATAGCTATTGAATCTTTGTAAACCGTTGCCCCTGTAAAAATAATAAAGAAGGCTCAGCAGAAGGTGTAAGCGCCTGGAAAGAAGTATTAAACAGGTAATATTTTTAAGGATTTTTGGAAACACCATACAAAATGATTAATATTGCACTGTAGAATGAATTGAATACTGAAAAGAGGGGACTGTGTCCCCTCTTTTGTTTCTGTATCAAATCAATATGAGCAAGCAGGAGTTAGAAATAAAAACATACGTATCTGATTTATTACAGGAAAGAGCGGAGCTTTTTCTGGTGGATATCGCTTTTTCAGGCACCCATTCAAGAAGAAAGATTCTGGTTATTCTGGATAAAGATAGCGGTATTCTGATTGATGAATGCGGTGAATTCAGTCGCGCATTGGGAAACCTGATTGAAGAAAACAACCTGTTTGGTGATAATGCTTATGTATTAGAGGTTTCATCGCCGGGCATGGACAGACCGCTGCTTGTTTCAAGACAATACAAAAGAAGAATCGGCAATACGCTGAGTTTTCTGTTAAACGACGGAACCCAATTCGATGCTGTTCTTGAGAGCGTATCAGAAGAAGGTGTAGTTGTAATGCCGGCTCCGCAGAAAGTAAAAAAGAGTAATAAAAAAGAAGCTGTTGTTGACGTGGCTATTGAGCCTAGAAAACTACGTTTCGAGGAAATAAAAAAGTGTAACTTAATTGTATCGTTTAAATAAAATGGATACTTCAACTTTAATAGAATCGTTTGCAGAGTTTGCAAAATTCAAGAGTATAGACCGCCCTACCATGATGAAAATCGTGGAAGATGTGTTCCGCACTATGATCCGTAAAAAATACGGAACAGATGACAATTTCAACGTTATCATTAACGTAGACAAAGGTGATCTTGAGATTTGGTGGATGAGAGAAATTGTTTCAGATGATTTTGCTGAAGATAGTTTTGATTATGATCCGAACAAACACATTTCGTTGACTGATGCCCACTTAATTGAAAAAGATTTCGAAGAAGGTGAAGAAGTGGCAACTGAAGTAAAATTAGAGGATTTTGGAAGAAGAATGGTTCAGACGGCACGTCAGACACTGATTCAAAAAGTAAAAGACCTTGAAAAAGATAATCTTTTCCAGAAATATAAAGACCTGGTAGGTGAAATTATCAACGGGGAAATTTATCAGGTATTAAGCAAAGAGATTTTATTGATCGATGCAGATGGTAATGAATTAGCATTGCCTAAATACGAGCAGATCCCGAAAGACCGTTTCCGTAAAGGCGATAATGTACGCGCTATTGTACACCGCGTTGAAATGCATAATGGAAATCCAAAAATTATTTTATCCAGAACGTCACCTAAATTTTTAGAACGTTTGTTTGAACTTGAAGTGCCGGAAGTATATGATGGATTGATTTCAATCCGTAATATCGTTCGTGAACCGGGTGAGCGTGCTAAAGTTGCTGTTGAATCGTACGATGACCGTATTGATCCGGTAGGCGCATGTGTTGGTATGAAAGGTTCCCGTATTCACAGCATTGTACGTGAGTTAGAGAATGAAAATATAGATGTAATCAATTTTACGGATAACATTGACTTGTTTATTGCGCGTGCATTAAGCCCTGCTAAAATAAGCAGCCTTAAAGTGGAAGCGGATAAAGGAAGAGCTTCTGTTTACTTAAAGCCGGATCAGGTTTCTCTTGCAATCGGTAAAGGTGGCCAGAACATTAAACTTGCCAGCAAATTAGTAGGCCTGGAAATTGACGTATTCAGAGAATTAACAGGTAATGAAGACAACGAAGATGTTGACTTAACAGAATTTGTTGATGAAATTGAAGATTGGATATTAGAAGAATTAAAACGTATCGGTCTGGATACAGCGAAGAGTGTATTAGCTCTAAGTAAAGATGACTTAGTACGTCGTACTGAATTGGAAGAAGAAACGGTTGAAGACGTACTTCAAATTCTAAGACAGGAATTTGAATAAAAATAATTTGAATAAATAATTTATAAATGGCTGAAGAAAAAATGATGCGGCTAAGCCAAGTGGCGAAAAAGTTGAATGTCGGAACCTCGACAATCATCGATCACCTTTCTGCCAAAGGCTACGATATTGAGAACAACCCCAATGCCAAAATTACGGTTGACATGTACGCATTTCTTTCAAAGGAATATGAGTCATCTGCACAGGTAAAAAAAGAGGCTGAAAGCCTTACCATTGGCAAAAAACACATGGGTGATGTTGTTATCGATGCCGATCAAGTAAATGTTGCACCCGAACACGACGAAGAGGATGAAGTTCGCATCATCAACAATAGTCCTGCTGAAGCGGTAGTTCCGGAAGTGCCGGCTGTTACTGCTCAAGAAGCACCTAAAACTGCACCAACTGCAGAGTCTCCGGAAGATGTTAAAGGAAACGTAACGCTTCAGGGCTTAAAGGTATTGGGCAAAATTGATTTAGGCACAGCGGATAAAGACTCCAAAAAATCAGCGAAAAATACGAAGCCTGTAGAAAAAGTTGCAGCAGAAAAACCAATTGAGAAGGCGAAGCCTGAAACTGTTGCACCTCCTGTTGAACCGAAGCCAGAGCCAAAACAAGAAACGCCGAAAACCGAACAGCCGGTTAAAAAAGAGACGCCTAAAGCGGAAACGCAGAAGCCTCCTGTTGCCGATAAACCTGCTGAAAAAACACCAGTTGTTGAAGAGCCTGCGGCACCTGTTGCAGACGTTCCAGTGCAAGTTGTTCAGGCACATGCTGACAAACTGCAGGGTTTAACTGTACTTGGTAAAATTCAACTTCCGGATAAAAAGAAAGAACCAACACGTGTGGCTTCTTCGGATGAAGTTGTAGATAAAAATAAAAATAAGCGTAAGCGCAAACGTCTTAACGACGGACCCAATAAACCTGCCGGAGCTAATCCGAACGGACCAAGACCAGCTGGCAGCAATCCAAACGGGCCAAGACCGCAAGGTACTAATCCGAACGGACCGAGACCACAGGGCCAGGGTGGTAATCCGAACGGGCCAAGACCAGCCGGCGGACCAAATCGTCCGGGTGTTCCGAACCGTCCTAACAGCAACGGACCAAAACCTACGTTAACAAAAGCAAGCGAAAAAGGTGAAGTAACCGGAAAACAGATTCAGGATAAAATTAAAGCTACCATGGCAAAATTGTCTGGTGGCGGTACAAAATCCGGTCCGGTTAACAGAGCCAAATACCGTAAAGATAAACGTTCTGCAATGGCAGATGCTGAAGAAGAACGTTTAATGGCGGAGCAGGAAGATGCTAAATCGTTAAAAGTAGCTGAATTTATTTCTGCAAGTGATTTAGCATCTCTTATGGATGTGAGCATCAATGAAGTAATTTCTAAATGTATGGCAATGGGTATGTTTGTATCCATCAACCAGCGTTTGGATGCTGAAGCGATCACCATCATTGCAGATGAGTTTGGTTATGATGTAAACTTCCAGACTACAGGTGAAGAAGACGATGTTACAGATGTAGATCAGGATGATCCTGCATCCTTGATTGATCGTGCACCGATTGTAACCATCATGGGTCACGTCGATCACGGTAAAACTTCTTTGCTTGATTATATCCGTAAATCAAAAGTTGTAGCGGGTGAAGCCGGCGGTATTACGCAGCACATTGGTGCATACAATGTAATGACCGATTCAGGTAAACCGATTACATTCTTAGATACTCCGGGTCACGAAGCCTTTACAGCGATGCGTGCCCGTGGTGCCAAGATCACGGATATTGTAATTATTGTGGTAGCTGCCGATGACTCGGTGATGCCTCAGACAAAAGAAGCAATCAACCACGCGCGTGTAGCAGGTGTACCGATTATTATTGCAATCAATAAAATTGATAAGCCAGCTGCCAACCCGGATAAGATTAAAGAAGAACTTTCGAAAGAAAATATTCTTGTTGAAGACTGGGGCGGTAAATACCAGTGCCAGGCAATTTCTGCAAAAGCAGGAACCGGTATCAGCGAATTGCTTGATAAAGTATTGCTTGAAGCAGAGATGCTTGAATTAAAAGCAAACCCGGATAAACGTGCCATTGGTGCGGTTATCGAAGCGTCTCTTGATAAAGGCAGAGGTTATGTAACCAACGTACTGGTTGAAGCAGGTACCTTACGTATTGGTGATATCATCTTAGCGGGTGCACACTTCGGCCGTGTGAAAGCAATGGTTGACCATACCGGTAAAAAATTAAAAGAAGCAGGACCAGCCATGCCATTACAGGTATTGGGTCTTAACGGTGCACCACAGGCGGGTGACAAGTTCCAGGTAATGGAGACAGAACGTGAAGCGAGAGAGATCTCTTCTAAACGTGAGCAGTTATTGCGTGAGCAAAGCATCCGTACCAAGAAACACATTACATTGGATGAAATCGGCCGTCGTTTGGCGATCGGTAACTTCAAAGAACTTAACATCATCGTTAAAGCCGATGTGGATGGTTCTGTGGAAGCCTTGTCCGATTCATTATTGAAATTATCTACCGAAGAAATTCAGATCCGTATCCTGCACAAAGGTGTTGGGCAGATCTCTGAATCAGATATCTTACTGGCATCTGCATCGGATGCGATCATTGTTGCCTTCCAGGTACGTCCTTCTACAAGTGCACGTAAACTTGCCGAGCAGGAACAGATTGAGATCCGTATGTACTCAATCATCTACGACGCGATCAACGAAGTGAAAGATGCGATGGAAGGTATGCTTGAGCCGAAAATGGAAGAGGTTGTACTTGGTACAATCGATGTCCGTGACGTATTCAAGATCACCAAAGTGGGTACCGTTGCCGGGGCATATGTATCTGAAGGTATTGTTAAACGTAATAACCAGGTTCGTTTGATCCGTGATGGTATTGTTATGTTCACAGGTACAATCAGTGCATTGAAACGTTTCAAAGACGATGTTTCTGAAGTGAAAACAAGTTATGAATGCGGTATCAGCTTAAAAGGATACAACGACATTCAGATCGGTGACCAGATCGAAGCATTCGAACAGAAAGAAGTTAAACGTACACTGTAGTTAACCTACAGGTTTAAAATACAAAGAGCGTCCCGATAGTTATCGGGACGCTCTTTTTTGTTGTTATGGCTGGTTACGTATAACGGCCAAACTTTCAGGTTTAAAATATAGGAATGATAACTGCTAATTGATAAAGATAGTTAGTGGTAAACGATGGCATGCATAATCAGCAGTTGGGTTTTAAAGCACCCACCCCGCCAGCAAACCGGCAATAATTAAAAACGGATGCGGGATACGTGTGAAAAGCAGGATACACATGGTTCCGAATGCAATCCCGTCATTTAATGCAATCGAATGCCATTCGCCCTTCTGCATAGGCAAGGCAAGCATTAATGCGGTGGAAATGATAATACCCGCGTTGCCTGCATTGATACCTTCAAAAGAGGCCTTAACAATTCTGTATTGTTTGATGTTTTTCCAGATCGGAGCAATGAAAAATATTAAAATGGTGCCCGGTAAAAATACACCGAATGAACCGATGAAACCACCTGCAATTTCTCCCCAGATGCCGTACTCACGCATGGATAATGCACCGATGTACGATGCAAATGTAAAGACAGGTCCAGGCAGGGATTGTAAAAAGGCATAGCCTAATAAAAATTCGCTGTGCGTTAAATAATTTTTGAACTCTACAAACTCCGTATAAAAATAACCGATCAAGGCTTGTCCCCCGCCAAAGATCAAACTTCCGTTCCGGAAGAAATTCTCAAAGAGACGGATCGGCAACGCTTGTGTTATAGTTCCGATAACGGCAGCTCCTAAAAAGATACCGCCTAACAGAATAAGATTTGCCCAGCGGATATTGAATGGCGTCTTTTCTTCTTTTTCATGTTTTCCAAACCGGAACGATGTAAGAAAACCTGAGATCAATAATATAATCGGAAACATCCATGGGGAAGCTTTATCATACAAACTGATATAAAAACAAATACTGGCTGTAAGTATTAAAATGATTATAGCTGTTTTTGTTTTTTGAATAATGGAAATTGTTTTTACAACGGCATAGAATACAAAACCGATTGCAATCGGTTCCAGGTATTTAACAATACCCAGGTTTAAATTTTGTGCCTGAAAATAGCTGACCAATATAGCTGCTGCTGTCATAACCATGGCAGCAGGCAATAACCAAACAAGCACCGTAAGAAACGCCAGTCTGGGCCCGCCGATTTTAAATCCTACAGCTGTAATTGTTTGAGTAGAAGCAGGTCCGGGTAAAATCTGACAGAAAGAATACAGTTCCATCAGTTCTGCTTCTGTTACATATGCTCTTTTTTGAACCAGAATTTTAAAGAAAATTGCTAAATGCGCCTGAGGCCCACCAAATGATGTGAACGACAAAACTAATACATCTTTTAGAAAAATAAGATGCCTGATGTTCTTCATTTAGTTAGTTTAAAGTGGTACGGTTTCGTAAACGAATACTCTAAAATACGCTTTTTCCATGAATTATCAGAACTAAACATATTTCAGATTCAGATGTACGTAAAATTATGTAATTTAGACATCCGAAACCGTACAAATTATGCGCATTGTAGCAGAATACCCAAGTGTAGATTTTAAAATCACCGTTTTTTCCTGGAATGGCAAATATCTGCTGAAGATTGAAAAAGGCATGTTTGAACAAACCTATAAAATCAGTGAGATGGATATTACGGGTGATGAAGAAGTTAAAAAAATCATTGAAGACCCTGTTTTTGTGGAAGAAATAAAAACACGGTTTAAAAACATGAATCAATCGCTGAACGATGCATTAAACAGAATTTAACCCATTCTGTTATAAATCATACGATTGGCCATAATCAGGAATTTCAATATTGTTGTAGCCTTCTTCGTGCAGTCGTTTTTCAAAATCCAGCATGCTTTGATGTTCGCCATGCACCAGAAATATCTTTTTCAGTTTTGCTTTATCCTGATGCCCCAGGTATTTGATTAATCCGTTTACATCAGTGTGTCCGCTGAATATATCTGTATAGATAATTTTTGCAGCAACCGGAATGGAACGCTTTTTAAAACGGATGGTTTGTTTCCCCGCCAGTAAGTCGTGACCAATGGTGCCTTCTACGGCATAGCCTACTAATAATATCGTACAATACGGGTTCTGTATATTCTGCCGGATATGGTGTTGTATACGGCCTCCGGTAATCATGCCGGAAGATGAAAGAATAATGCATGGTTTTAAATAATTGGATATGTTTTTACTTTCCTTGAATGTTTTAACATGATCCAGATTTTCGAAATCGAATAAGGACTCATCCTGCGCTTTAATGGCCAGCGCTTCTCCATTCATTAATGAAGAATATTTTGAATAGATATTTGTGCCTTCAGCTGCTAATGCAGAATCTGTAAACACTTTAATCGGCGGCAGTTCATTTTTCAGCGCTAATTTATTTAAGGTATACAGCAGCGATTGTGTCCGCCCTAAACTGAATGCAGGGATAATCAATCTGCCGGGTTTGTCTACGCAGGCTTCGGTAACGATACGCTTTACAATTTCTTCTGCCGGTTCGGTTTCTTTGTGTACCCTGTTTCCATAGGTGGTTTCACAAAGCACATAATCGGCCTGCGGCGATTGCTCCGGATCCGGAAGCAACGGATAGTTATCACGGCCCACATCTCCGGAAAAAAGAATTGTTTTGGTTTTTCCTTCTTCTTCAACTTTTACAAAAACACTTGCGGCACCAAGAATATGTCCGACAGGAGTTAAACGAACCGTTATACGTTCATTTAATTCAAAATCTTTATTGAATGCAATCGGAATAAACCGATCAACGGGCTTATACGAATAATCGCTAGGCGCAGAGTTCGCTATTTTTTTTTCTGCCCGCTGAATATAGGCTGAATCGGCAAACAGCAATTCTGACAATTCTGCTGTAGGTGCCGTTGAAAGAATCTGTCCGCGGTAGCCTGCCCGGATAAGCGCAGGAATATTTCCGGAATGATCGACATGTGCGTGCGTAAGAATCACCAAATCAATTTCTGAAGCTTCAAAAGGAAATAAGCCTCCGGTTAATACTTTGTGCCTGTCTGAAAAATCCGAGCCGCAATCAATCAGTATTTTATATCCAAGCGATTCTAACAAATACATGCTCCCCGTCACTTTTCTTGCGGCACCCCAAAATGTCAGTTTCATTGCTTGTTATTTACTTCAGATAATATTTACAGATAAAAAATGAATTGCAAGGTACTTAGATTTATCCTGAATTTATAAAACAATTTGTATTACTGAAAGGAAAGGTTTGTCCATAACAAATGAATTAGTAATTTGAGCTGTTATTTAACGTATGCTATGTCAACAATTGCAGATTCCAAAAATCACGGCCATCAGAAATTAACAGCTGCAGGTTTATTAATTTCATTAGGCATCATTTATGGGGACATAGGAACATCGCCTTTGTATGTAATGAAGGCGATAGCAGGTGGAAATGTCATTTCTGAAAATTTAATTTTAGGTGGTCTGTCATGTGTATTCTGGACAATCACATTACAAACAACAATCAAGTATGTAATTATTACACTTCGCGCTGACAATAAAGGTGAAGGAGGTATTTTCTCTTTATTTGCACTAATCAGAAGGCGAAACCCCAATCTGGTCTGGCCGGCAATGATCGGCGGTGCGGCAATGCTCGCCGATGGGATCATAACACCGCCCATCTCCGTTTCTTCTGCTGTTGAAGGGTTACTCATTTTTAATAAAGACATTCCCACCATACCCATTGTATTAGCAATCATTGTAATGTTATTCATGATCCAGCGGTTTGGAACAAATATCGTGGGGAAGTTTTTCGGACCCATCATGTTTATCTGGTTTGCCATGCTTGCAACCTTAGGCTTAAGCCAGCTAATGGGCAATTTCTATGTGCTTAAGGCAATCAACCCGATGTATGCCTTTAATTTACTTACACAGTATACAACTGTTGATGATAAAAGTGGTTTCTGGCTTCTTGGTGCTGTATTCCTGTGTACCACCGGAGCTGAGGCATTATATTCTGATCTTGGTCACTGCGGCAGACCCAATATCCGTATCAGCTGGATCTTTGTTAAACTTGCCTTATTGATTAATTACTTCGGACAGGGTGCCTGGATACTTCAGAATAAAGGATATGTAATTAAAGGAAATCCATTCTTCGGTATTATGCCTGAATGGTTTATTGTTTACGGAATTATTATTGCAACCATGGCTGCAATCATCGCCTCACAGGCAATGATCAGCGGATCGTATACATTAATCAGTGAAGCGTTACGATTGAATTTATGGCCAAAGGTACGGGTGAAATATCCTTCCGTCAAAAAAGGGCAGCTATTTATTCCAAGCATCAACCTGCTGTTATTGGCAGGCTGTATTTTCGTTGTCTTATGGTTTGGAGAATCTTCTGCCATGGAAGGAGCTTACGGGCTTGCCATTAACATTACGTTTCTGATGACAACCATTTTATTAGCGTACTATCTGTTAATTATAAAACGTATCTCTTTTATTTGGGTAGGTCTTTTAATTTTAATGTATTTGATTATTGAAGTTTCCTTTCTGGTTGCCAACCTTGAAAAATTCTTTCACGGCGGATACTTCACACTCATCTCCAGCGGTATCTTAGCATTTATAATGATCATCTGGTATACGGCGCATAGAATTAAAAGAAGGTTAACAGAGTATGTAAAAATTCAGGATTATTTCCCGTTGATCAAAGAACTCAGCGAGGATACATCGATTCCAAAATATTCAACGCATTTGATCTACTTAACTGGTGCAGATAACTACACACAAATCGAATCAAAAGTCATCTATTCCATCTTTCAAAAACAACCGAAGAGAGCGGATATCTATTGGTTCCTGCACATTGATGTTGTAGATGAACCCTATACAATGGAATACAAGGTACGCACCATGCTTGCGGATGATGTGATCCGGATAGATTTTAAATTGGGCTTCAGAGTTGAACACCGTATCAATTTATTCTTCCGTAAAGTGGTGGAAGATATGGTTAACAATAAAGAAGTAGATTTTACTTCACGCTATACATCGTTAAATAAACGGAATGTGATCGGTGATTTCAGGTTTGTTGTATTGGAAAAACATTTAAGCAACGACAATGATTTAAGTGTGATGGAGCAGTTTGCGATGGATTGGTATTTCTTTCTGAAACACATTTCCATCTCCGAGTCAAGCGCCTTTGGTTTAGATACCAGTTCTGTTACCGTTGAGAAAGTACCTATGGTGATCAGCCCAATGGAAGCTTTCCAGTTAAAACGGGTATATTAACATGCCATCATGAAACCTCAAAAATTAATTCTGGTTGTTGTATTCTTCCTTTTTGTAGGAACCATGATCTGGTTTACGGTTGATTTTATGTCGCGTACCACTTCACCCTGGGATAGAAAAAAAGATACAACCTTTGTCAATAAATATAAGATCCAGTACAACGAAAAATTGGGGTTAAAAAATATTGATTCGCTGAAGAAGGCCCGTGAAGGCAAATAGATTCAACGGTTCTAAAAAAAGCAGCCCGGAGTTTAAACTTCCGGGCTGCTTTTTTCATGCAGAATTGGCAAATTATTTTTTACCTTTTAATTTATGTATCTCTGCTTTTAATGAATCAATCTCCGTTCTTAAACCAGCAACTGTAATTGAATCACCCTTTTTAATCTCAAGGATAATTTCCTTTTTAAGGTCAGAGATCTGCGTAAGTTCTTTTTCGCTCAATCCATAGCCATCTTCCATTTCTCCGGAATGGCCTTCTAATTTCTCTTCTAATTTCTCTTCCTTCTGGCAGGAATTTAACAATGGAAATGCAAGTAACAATGCAAATACAATTTTTTTCATGTCTGTAAAAATTAAATTTTATTTGGGGCTTAATTAAAATACGTTACTCTACTTTTATGCTAATGCTTCAAACAATATTTCAACGGTGTGTTTCGCTTCTCTGCCCGTTCCATCTTTAATCTGGTGACGGCAGCTCGTACCCGGGGCCGCGATGATTGTCTGCTCATCTGCCTTGCGTACTGCGGGGAACAATACCAGCTCACCTACCTGCATAGACAAATCATAATGTTCTTTCTCATATCCGAATGAACCGGCCATCCCGCAGCATCCTGAAGGAATCACTTCAACTTTATAATTTTCAGGTATTGTTAAAATCTTTTGAGAGAAGTTTACAGAAGACAATGCCTTCTGGTGACAGTGCCCATGCAGCTTCACTTTACGATTCGCACGTGTAAACAGATCTTTGCTGATCTTGCCTGCATCAAACTGATTGGCGATAAACTCATCAATCATAAAGGCATTTTTTGCTAAGTGATTGGCGGCTTCCAGTTCTTCTGCAGGAACTAAGTTGGGATACTCATCTCTGAAACTTAAAATCGCAGAAGGTTCAATACCGATCAGCGGGGATTCAGACGTTACAAGGTCTTTCAGCATAGCAATGTTCTTTCGAACAATCTTCTGCGCTTCTCTAACCATCCCTTTAGACAAATAGGTACGAGCACTTTCCAGGTGTTTCGGTACAACTACTTCATATCCTAAACGTGTAAGCAGGTGAATGGCTTTAACACCAATATGAGATTCATTGTAATCGGTATACTCATCGCAGAATAAATATACTTTTCCAACATAATGTCCTTTTGCAGGTTTCAATTCATCTGCATGTTTACGTGCCCAGGTGCGTAAAGTCTGCATAGACATCTTAGGCAACGGACGTTTTTGCGTCATTCCTAAAACACCTTTTAACAGGCTACCCGTAACCGGATTACCCATTACAAAGTTTGCAAGCCACGGCCAGTTTTTATTGAGTGCATTAGCTTTCGCAAAATTAGCAATCATACGGGCACGCAGCGGAACGCCGTTTGCATCATAGTACTGCTGTAAAAATTCTGCCTTTAATTTTGTAACATCTACGTTTGACGGACATTCGCTTTTACATCCTTTGCAAGACAGGCACAAATCCATTACTTCATAAATTTCTTTATGATCAAATTTATTCTGCTTGCCGGAAGTTGTTAAGAATTCGCGAAGGATGTTTGCGCGCGCGCGCGTTGTATCTTTTTCATTTCGCGTAGCCTGGAAACTCGGACACATGGTACCGCCAATGATGGAAGACTTTCTGCAATCACCTGCGCCATTACACTGCTCTGCCATCCGCACAATACCCAGCGATTTTTCAAAGTTGAATGTTGTTTTAATATCCGGTGTATGCTGGCCGGATGCGTAACGCAAAGACTCCAGCATGGGCGGAGCATTTACAATTTTATTCGGATTAAGAATATCATTCGGATCCCAGACTTTTTTCAGTTCGCAGATCATCTTATAATTCTTTTCACCGATCATTTTCTTCACAAACGGTGCACGTACACGGCCATCCCCGTGTTCACCGCTTAATGAACCTCTGTATTTTTTAACAAGATCTGCTACTTCATCGGTTATGGTAAACATCAACTGACGGTCTGTTTCGTCTTTCAGATTCATTACCGGACGCAGGTGCAATTCGCCATCGCCAATGTGTGCATAGAACACACACTTCGTATTATGCTTGTCTAATATTTTTTGAAACTCATCAATAAATTCAGGTTGGTCGTTTACGTCAACGGCAGTATCTTCAATGCATGCAGCGCCTTTCATATCTCCAGGAATATTTCCTAACAGACCCAGGCCAGCTTTACGTATCGCCCATACTTTATTGATGTCATTGTCAAACAATAAAGGAAAATGATATCCGTAACCGGCTGCACGAAGCTCTTTTTCCGTTTTAGCAGCAAGTGCTTCTATCTCTTCTTTCGTCTCCCGTGCCCATTCAACAATCAGCAACGCGCCTGGATCACCTTGAATAAACGTTCTGTTTTTAGATTGTTCAATACTGCTTTTTGTACATTGCAATACAATATCATCCAGCAATTCAACGGCACCCGGCTTATTTGCCAATGCAATTAAATTGGCCCGTGTAGCTTCTGCAACCGTGTTCAGATGCACCGCAATAACACCTTTGATTTTCGGAGGCAGATCAATCAGATTCAGTTTTATATCATTGATGAAAACCAATGTTCCTTCAGAACCGGAAATCAGTTTACACATGTTGAAAGCTTCTTTGCCTTCGGTGAACGGAGCGCTTTCCAGCAACACATCAATGGCATAACCTGTGTTACGTCTGTTAATGGTCGGCTTAGGAAATTCCGCACGGATTTCTGCCTGATTCTCTTTATTGGTAAGGGTTTCGTTGATATAACGGTAAACCTTACCTTCCAGATTATCCAGTTTTAATTTTTCCTGATACTCTTCAAGTGTTACTGATTTAAAGGTTACTTCACTGCCATCGCTTAAGAAACCATTAATCTCCAATACGTGATCACGGGTTGTACCATAAATGACAGAGTGTGAACCACAGGAGTTGTTACCAACCATACCACCCACCATACACCGGTTAGAAGTAGACGTTTCAGGTCCGAAAAATAAATTAAGCGGTTCTAATTTTTTATTTAATTCATCCAATACAATACCTGGCTGCAAACGCACCCATTTTTCTTTTGTATTGATTTCATAAATTTCAGTAAAGTATTTGGAAACGTCTACGATAATACCTTTTCCTACAACCTGTCCCGCCAGCGAAGTTCCGGCAGTTCTCGGAATAATCCCTATTTTATATTTGTTTGCGAATGCTATTATTTTCTGAACATCTTGTTTATGCTTTGGTCTTGCTACTGCTAACGGCAGTTCACGATATACAGAAGCATCTGTAGCATAAAGTGTTCTCATAGTAAGATCGAAGTATAAATCGCCTTCTATGTTTTTCTTTAATTCTTCTAAATGTGCAAGCATGTTATTGGAAAGTAACTTAAATAAGTTAAGAATGTAAATATCGGTTTTTTTTATGTTTTATGACAGGTAAAAACTCTATTTAGTTCTTGTCTTAATTAAAATTAAAGCACCTGTTTTTAATCCCGAAATATCTGACTGCTAAAAACTGCTGCTTGTGTCCGGAAAATTAGCGTATAGGTTGTTGAATTATTTTAAAACGCTAAAAAATAAAACGTTAGGAGATTAGCCGCTACAGTAAGTCTTAATACTTTCATTTATGGGCTTTTTAAAAGATAAATAACAGCGGTTTTCTTCAAAAATGTTTCTTCATGATCCCCTTTTTTAAGAAATCACCTCAAATCTGAATCATGACAGGAAATTTTAGCCCTAAAGTATTTCAATTTCAGGCGTTCCATTTTAAAAAAAAGGCCTTATCTTTACTTAGTAAATTTAGGCGCCGTAGCGATACACAATTCGTCTTAATCATTCATTATAATAGAATAACAGTTTATGTTAACAATCTCTGAAAACAAAGTCGTTCGTCTTACATACGAATTAAGCGAAGACAGCAAAAAAGACGAAGTAATTGAAAAAGTTGATGCAGACCAGCCTGCTACTTTCTTATTTGGCGTAGGTGGCTTATTGCCTGAATTTGAAGAAAATTTATTTGGTTTAAAACAAGGTGATTCTTTCAAATTCTCCATTGCATCTGAGAACGCATACGGCCCGTTAGATCCGAATGCATTGGTAGACATTCCAAAAGAAGCGTTTACAATCGATGGTAAACTACAGGAAGATATGTTGCAAGTTGGCAGCATTTTACCAATGAGAGACAATGAAGATAATTTCTTACAAGGAAGAATTGTTGAATTGAAAGATGATGCCGTAATCATGGATTTCAATCATCCGCTTGCAGGAAAAGACCTTTATTTCAAAGGAACAATTATCGATGTTCGTGAAGCAACTGCTGAAGAAATCAGCCACGGTCACGTTCACGGCGAAGGTGGTCACCATCATTAATAGAAAATAGCAGAGCCTGTATGTATTACAGGCTCTAACTTTTTTGGGGCTAACCCGTATATACTTACTTCTATGGACACGATTTTCAAAAAAACATTTCTGCTGCTTTTTCTTTCAGCAAGTACGATGCTGGCTGGATTTTCACAATTCAGCTTTGGTGTAGGCACAACACTGGGTCTTGGCTATTTACGTTCTTCTCAGCTTAAGCAGGGGGCTCAGGTAATTAAAGACCAAAATCCTTCTATTGAAAATCTGGATTACAAAGTCCGTGCAAGCGCTCAAATCGGATTTCAGGGAGTCGTACAATATCGTTTTGCGCATCAATGGTGTGTTGTTGCATCGCCGGGATTCAATCTATTCCGTTCTACGTTCAACAATATTTTTATCAGTAATGATACGGTTTCCGGTTCAGAATATATTACACATAAAGTTCTATCAACAGCTACATTCAAAAGCACCCAACTGGTCTTGCCTATTCTTGCGAAATATTATATCATACCGGATAAAAACTATTTTGCAACCGCCGGCATTCAGTTTGCCTACAATACAGGCATGCGCTTGTCTTCGCGGGAAGATTCCATAACGTCTTATTACAATGAAACGGATTTAATTGCAAGCAATAAAGTTGATATTGATTATAATAAAGTAAAAGTAGACGGCTATAAACCTTTTCAGGCACACTTGATCCTGGGTGTGGGTACGTCTGTATTAACAGGCTACAGACGCAATTTAGATCTTCAGTTAAGCTATTACATTCCCCTTACCTCTTCACACTATTATACTACAGATGCTGCCTTTTCTAACAACACATTAACAAATTCTGTTTATTCTCAAGATGGAAAAAATGCTTTTGAAAATGCTTCCGGAAAAAATCTCGATCATTATAAAATGCATATGATAACATTAACCGTACGTTATCTGCTTTATTCGATTAATAAATAATTTTTTTTCTTATAAAAGCCTTCCGGCTTTAGTGCTATATTACCGTAATTACTTTAGTAATATCTTATGATGAATATTGAAAAAGAACGCATCATCAATTCCGAAACAACCGATTCATGGAAAAAATGGGGGCCTTATGTAAGCGATCGGCAATGGGGAACGGTTCGTGAAGATTATAGTAAAGATGGTTCTGCCTGGGAATATTTCCCGCATGATATGGCCCGTAGCAGAGCTTACCGCTGGAGCGAAGATGGAATCGGCGGTATCAGCGATGACCAACAACATATTTGTTTTGCACTTGCATTCTGGAACCATAAGGATCCGATCATCAAAGAACGTTTTTTTGGACTAACCGGTAATGAAGGCAATCATGGTGAAGATGTAAAGGAATACTATTACTATCAGGATAGCACACCAACGCACTCGTACATGAAGATGATGTACCGCTATCCGCATGACGAATTTCCCTACAACCAATTAGTAACTGAAAATAAAAACCGGTTACGGACCGAAGATGAGTTTGATTTAATTGATACAGGCATATTTGACGGCAATAAGTTTTTTGATATTTATATTGAATATGCAAAAAATGATGTGGAGGATATTCTTATCCGTTTGAATGTTGTAAACAAATATCACGAAGATAAGGACCTGGTTGTGCTGCCTACCGTATGGTTCCGGAATACCTGGGATTGGGAAGTTAATGCAGACAAGCCTTCCCTTTCTTCTATCTCTGATAATGAGATCAGGCTTGCGCACCGCGAATTTGGAACATACAATTTTTATCTGGATCAACAACCGGAATTGCTTTTTTGTGAAAATGAAACAAATGCAAAACGTGTATTTGGTCAAAGCAATGGAAAATCTTTTTTTAAAGATGGTATTAACAATTACATTGTAAATAATGATACCCATGCTGTAAACCGTGACGAGATGGGTACAAAAGCGGCAGGTGCATACCGTATTACTGTTGCCGGAAACAATAACTATGTGATCCGGCTGCGGTTGAGCAAAGAACGCATACAAAACCCGTTTGATAATTTTGATAACTTAGTACATCAGCGCTTATCCGAAGCTGATATTTTTTATAACGACCTTCAAGCCCATATCCGCGAAGAAGACTTAAAGAACATTCAGCGCCAGGCTTATGCCGGCATGATGTGGGCAAAGCAATATTATAATTTCGATGTTTCGAAATGGCTGGATGGTGATGCTGTAAATCCGCCGCATATAGATTTTGATGTTAACCGCAGCCATGGCCGCAACGCAGCCTGGAGACATATGCATTGCTCCGAAATCATATCTATGCCGGACAAATGGGAGTATCCCTGGTTCGCCGCGTGGGATCTTGCTTTCCATTGTATTCCGATTGCCCGTATTGATCCGTCCTTTGCAAAAGATCAGCTGCAATTATTATTGGATGAAAAACATTTGCATCCAAGCGGACAGATTCCTGCGTATGAATGGGCTTTCAGTGATGTTAACCCGCCGGTTCATGCCTGGGCTACGTTGCGGATCTTTCAGATCGATCGAAAAATCAGATGTGATAAAGGTGATTTTGATTTCCTGGAACAATCGTACCACAAGCTTCTGTTAAATTTTACCTGGTGGGTAAATCAGAAAGACAGGCATGGCAGTAATATTTTCGAGGGCGGCTTCCTTGGTCTGGATAACATCGGGATCTTTGACCGCAGCAAACCCCTTCCAACAGGCGGTTTCATGGAACAGGCTGATGGGACGGCCTGGATGGCGATGTTCTCGCTGAACATGCTTAAAATTTCGTTGGAGTTGTCGTTGCACAATCCAAACTATCAAAGTATGGCCTGCAAATTTTTTGAACACTTCTATTACATTGCTGCAGCCTTAAATAATATCGGGGAAAATGATAATTCACTTTGGGATGACAATGAAAAATTCTTTTATGACTTGCTGCATCTTCCCAATGGTAAAGTACAACGACTAAAAATAAACTCAATGGTTGGCATCATTCCGCTGTTTGCAGTAGAAACAATCATTGCAGAGAGTTATGAAAACTTACCCATATTCAAAAAGCAGGTAGATTATTTTATTAAAGAACGCGAAGATTTAACGAAAAATGTTTCACGCTTAGATGAGCCCGGTGACGGCAAGAGACGCTTGTTGTCGCTGTTACGCGGTTTCAGAATGAAACAGGTGCTGGTGCGGATGCTGGATGAAACGGAGTTTTTATCAGACTATGGCATCCGGGCTTTATCAAAAATACATAAAGACAAACCATATAAATACCAGCTTGATCACCAGATATATCAAATCGATTACGAACCGGGAACTTCCGGAACATCTTTATTTGGCGGCAACTCCAACTGGCGCGGACCTATATGGTTTCCCGTAAATTACCTGATCATTGAATCCTTACTGAAGTATCATTTGTATTATGGAGATGACTTTAAAATTGAATACCCCACACACAGCGGAAAATTTTTAACCATCCGCGATGTTGCTGCTCAACTTGGTATCCGCCTGATGAAATTATTCAGAAAAGATGAACAAGGCAAAAGACCTATTTACAACAACTACCCAAGAATGCAGAATGACCCGGCCTTTAACAATGAAATCTTATTCTTCGAATACTTTCATGGAGATAACGGTTCGGGCTTAGGTGCTTCACACCAGACAGGCTGGACGGGGTTAATTGCAGATATGATATTTAAATTTGGTTATTACGACCAGGAAAATTAATTCAACTAACATGAAAATAAGATGTGGCGGTGTACCTGAGCATTTCAATTATCCCTGGCATGTTGCTATTGAACAGGGTTATTTTTCTGCTGAAGGTATTGAATTTGAATGGATAGATTACAAAGGCGGTACAGGAGCCATGTGTCAGGATCTGCGTGCAGATATTATTGATATTGCAACACTGTTAACGGAAGGTGCTATTACCGATATTGCAAATGGTAACCCTTCAACGATTGATTCTGTATACGTATCATCTCCCTTAATATGGGGCATACACACCGGTGCACAATCACAGCATTCAAATCCGGATACCCCAGGCCTTATTAAATATGCTGTAAGCAGAATGGGTTCCGGTTCTCATCTGATGGCGCTTGTTGACCGCATTCAGCGTGGTTTAAGCTTAACAGATGCTTCCTGGGAATTGATACAGAATTTAGATGGTGCACGCGTTTCTTTACAAAAAAATGATTCCGATTATTTTCTATGGGAAAAAAACATGACGGCTCCTTATGTATATAATGGTGAATTGAGAAGAATCGGTGAATGCCCCACACCATGGCCTTCTGTAGTAATCACAATTACTAAAAAGGCTTCTGCACGTATTGGTAATTTATCGGGTATGTACAGAGCACTGGAAAAAGCAATACATTTCATTCAACAACTTCCTGACCCGGTACAAACAATTGCTTCTGTATATGATTTAAAGATTGAAGATGCAAAAGACTGGTATTCCCGTATTGAATGGGCAATCAATACACCACTTACTGAAAAAGATTTTGATACAACCTGCCATGCCTTGGTTGAAGCGGGAATTTTAAAAGAAAAACCTGATTACACCCATATCTGCAAGGCATAGCGTTCATATATGCAAAAGAGCGGGTGTTTAGAAATTTCTAAACACCCGCTCTTTTTTCTCTTGCGAGTATATTTTTCTTACCAGAAGTTAGAGGGGCAGATGATTCTGCCCTGAGAGCGTAAGCGGTACCCTACCACAATCTCATGGGAGCCTCCTGTATATTTATGAATGTCGCTGGTTACATAGTCATAGGAATAGCTGATATCAAAGATATTGTTGATGATGATCCCAACCATACCCGCTACCGCATCCCGGTTTCTGTACGATACTCCGGCCCATAAAAAATCCTTGTAACGGATCTTCGCATTGATATCAAACGATAAAGGCGCAGGCGTTAACCCTTTGATACAAACCGATGGAATGAATTTAAAATCATATCCCAGCGGGATCATATAACCGGCCATCACAAAATAATGGTGCGCCAGCTGATAGTTAAGCGCTTCCCCTGTACGTGTAAACGTTAAGCTCGGTGCCAGCTGAGCCATAGAGGCTCCAAAGTAAAACTTATCTGAATACACCCAGCCACCAACTGTGATATCCCCTAAACCCATCTTCGACTGGCTCTGGATCAGGTTATCCCCTTGAGAGGCCGGCTGAAGCTTGTTGGCATCCAGCGAAAACTGGTTAAATCCACCCATAGCACCCAGCGATACAAATACCTTTTTGGATACTTTCAAATGGTAGGAATATGCTGCACTCAACGTGGTCGTATTGGTGGCTCCGATCGCATCGTTGGTTATAATACCGCCGATTCCATGGAAACCGTTTTTCTTGCTTCTTGAACGGTTATTGGTGACTAAATGCTTGCCGATATTGGTATGCGCACTCACATACATGGTACGCGGTGATCCTTCAAAACCTGCCCACTGCTTGCGGTAACCTGCCCGCAGATCTGCATAGTCTTCTGTTCCCGAAACGGCCGGGTTTAACAAAAACGGGTTAACCATATACTGCGTGTATTGCGGACGCTGCTGAGCAAACGCGCCAACTGCACAACAAAACATGAAACACAATAACAAATAAGACTTTTTCATTCAAGCGATCTTTTAATTGTTTTTTCTCTCTCTATCAAAACCGGTAAAAGAATATCAGCACTATCAGCACTGCAGACTGCAGGATTGATTTCTCTGCTTAATGCCTTTTACCGGTTATTATTATTATTCTATTGTTTTTTATTTATTCTGTTATTCTTTATTTCACTACCTGTATATACCCGGTGTATGCTTCTGTATAGATGGTACTGTGCAGGTCGATGATGTAGAAGTAGGTACCGTCGGGCAATACTTCCCCGTTGCGGAAGTTGGTCGCATCCCACTCCTTGGGATACCCTGTGCTCTTCCACACCAGGTTCCCCCAGCGGTTGTAGATCAGGAACTCGGCATTGGGGAAGCTCTCGATGTTCTCAATCTCCCAGGTATCGTTCACTCCATCACCGTTTACTGTTATTACATTGGGTACCTTGATCGGACGCTCCACAAACACCATTACTTCATCATCATCATGGCACTGGCCTGTGGCGTCACGAACCGTTAAGATATACATGATTGTCTTATCGGCTGTTAACTTCGGATTGGCTGAACTGGCATCATCCAGACCCGTATCCGGGCTCCAGCTGTAGATTACTCCCCCGCTGCCGTTCAGCGTTACCTGCTCTCCTTCTTTTACCGTGATATCTGAACCCGCATTGGCTACCGGCGTCTGGATTACGGTAAGCGGTACTTCCGTGGAGATCGTGCCGCATGCTGCATTGCTCTCCTCTATCGAATAAAGTCCGCTTTCAAAGGCTTTGTAGATGCTTGTGGTTGCTCCGCTTATCGCTACGCCATCCTTATACCACTGCAGCGTATTTGGAGGCGTTGCACTTCCTACTGTGGCGGTGAACTCAAACCCTTCCGGGCTGCAGATCGGAAGCGGTGTCTCATTGATCACCGGAGCCGGTGTAGCAAGGATCGCTGGTGCGATCTTATTGGAAGCGTGCGGGTTGGTACCCAGTGCGCAGCCAAGATTGGAAGTAAGTTCCACATACACCTTATCCCCGGCAGTTAAGCCTGTGCTGGTAAAGCTTGTATTGGTTGCCCCGCTTACTGCGGTGGCTACACCTGCCTGTGATTCGATGAACCACTGGTAGGTCGGGTTGTTGCCACCGGCTGTGGTATTGCTTACCGTAAAGCGGACCGGTAAACCGGAACACTGTACCGCAGGCGCTCCCGTGATGCTTACCGAAGGCATGCTTGATACAACAATATTCAGGGCTACTTCATTGGAGATACCAGGACCGGCATTACAGCCGATTGAGGTCGTTACAACTACTTTTACTTTTTTGCCTGCATCGGATGCTGTGGTTGGGTTATAGCTGTATGTACTGCTGTTGGTGCCTACCGGTGCTCCGTCAAGTGTCCAGGCATACGTTAAGGTACCGGATCCTGTTGTGGTGGCCGTAAACACCATCGGCACTGAACCCTCGCATACCTGACCCGGATCGTTGATCTGGGCTGTTACTACTTCGGGGGTCGATACGGTGATGGTTACCATATTGCCGGTGACACTCCCGCATGTGCCGGACGTTTCCACGCGCTGGTAGTAGGTGGTTGCCGTTAATGCGCCCGGTGCATAGCCAGATGTGGTGGCTCCGCCAATATTGCTGAACGAACCGGCTGTGCCTGTGGTGCTGCTCTGCCACTGGTAGGTATAGCTGCCTGTACCGCCTGTTGGCGCGCTTACCTGGGTAAGCGCTGCCGGAACCAATCCTGAACAGATTATCTGATCATCCTGGATAACGCCGGCCACTAAAGCAGGGTTAACCGTGATGTCGATAATGTTGCTCATGGCTGTGTTGCATGGAGCCGGGATGCTTGTATAGGTTACAATTCTTCTGTAGGATACTTTGGTGCCTGTTTTGGCGCCGCTCGGTGTAAAGCCCGTACCGCTTACAGTGCCTGTGGCAGGGCCCCAGGCCCCGTTGTCAATGGATTCTTCCCACGTATAGGTCGGGGAAGTGCCTCCGCTGGCAGCGCTTGCTTCAGTAATCGCACCGGGAACGGTGTTGTTGCAGATCGTTAATAACGTTGTTGTGATTGTTCCCGCGCCAACTCCGGCATTTACCGTAACAGTGACCGCTGCGGACTGTGCCGGAGTGGTGCTCGCGCAGGTTGCATTGCTGGTCGCTCTTACATAAATGCTGTAGGTCTGAGGGCTTAACGCTGCTGTGGTCGTTAACGATGTTGTGCTGTACGGGTTCGCCGTGGTGGAACCTGCTCCCTGGCTGGTTTCTGAACCTGCCGCTCCGATGAACCACTCATAGGTTGGCGCTGGTGTGGAGCCTGAACCCGTTGCGCTAGCGGTAAACTGAACCGCATTACCTGAACAGATCGTGGTCTTATCTGCTGCGATGCTTACCGATAAGGTCGGTACAGGGGTAACCGTTACGGCTACCGGTGTGGAGACGGCCGGGGTTGCAGGCGCGCATGGCGCATTGCTTACCATTTCTACCGTAATGGAGTTTGGTGTGCCGATCGCTGTACCTGTGGTTGTCAGCGTTGAGCCCGACTGGCCTGTAATGACTGTGCCGTTATTTTTCCATACATAGGTAGGTGCGGCACCCCCTGCTGTCGGAACGGCTGTATAAATAATGGTCTCGGATGGACATAACGTGCTCTTGTTGGCTGATAACGATACCGACGGGGCAGGGATCGGTGTAACTGTCATCGTGATCACATTCGAATTGGCTATACCCGGAGCAACTACGCAGCCGGAGTTACTTACCATACGAACGCTTACTTCATCGCCGTTTCCAAGGTTGGAACGCGTGAACTCATCGGATCCTGCTGCAGAGCTCGCTGCCCCCTGGCTTACAGGGGCCGCATCTGTGGTCTTTTTTATAAACCACTCATAGGTCGGCGCGGTACCTCCGTTGCCCGGACTCGCTGTAAAGGTTACGCTTGTGCCGGCGCAGATCGTACCGGCTGGTGCTGCTGTAATGCTTACCGCAGGGGTTACAACCGTGGTTACAGTCATTACTATCGCTGTGGAGCTTGCTGTGGCAGGGCTCGGGCAGGTTGCCGTACTGGTTACAACAACATAATAGCTGTCGTTGTTGGCTACCGAACTGGTTGTATAGGTGGAGCCTGTTGCTGAACCTATCGCCGTACCTGAGCCTACTGCTCCTTTGTACCACTGATAAGTCGGAGGCGTACCTGCGTTGGTTGGCGTAGCGGTAAACGTTACGCTTGTGCCCGCACAGATTGTCGTTGATGGCGTGGAGATTGTTACCCCTGGCGCAACAGTCGGTGTTACGGTAACAATCACTTCGTTGGTGTTGGCTGCAGTGCATGTACCTGATGAGACAACTCTTCTGTAGTGGGTTGTCGCTGTTAAGCCTGATGGGGCATCATAGGTAGAGCCTGTGCCTGATGTGGATATTGCTGTCCAGGTTGTGAACGGTGAAACCGAGGATTCCCACTGGTAGGTAAAGGTGCCTGTACCGCCCGATGCTGCCGTTGGAACTGTAAAGGCTGCCGGGTCACCGCCTGAACAGATCGCCTGATCGGTGGCTATAGCGCCGGCAACAATGGCCGGAGTAACTGTGATACGTACCGCTGCGGTGGTCACCTGAGAACACATTCCCGAGGTAACTTTACGGCGGTAGTCTACGGTCATAGCGGTTGTACCTGTATTGGTTAATACGCCTTCATCAAAGGTCGCTGTGCTTACGGCTGGAGTAATATCGGCATACGCTGCCCCGTTGATGGATTTTTCCCATACATACGAATATGTTGTCCCGTTGCCGCCGGTAGCTGCTACGCTGGTAAAGGCTACCGGGTCGCCGCCTGTACAGATGGTCTGGGCCGATGCTATGGAACCTGCTACCAAAGCCGGCTGAACCGTGACAGTGATAACATTGGTGTTGACTGTTGTACAGGTGCCTGAGGCATCTACTCTTCTGTAATACGTGGTTGCTGTTAAGCCCGATGGAACATCGTAGGTGGCTCCTGTTGCTGAGGAAATATTGGTATACGTACCTGCAAGGGCTGAAGCGCTCTGCCACTGGTAGGTATACGTGCCTGTGCCTCCTGTCGGGGCCGCCGTTACCGTAAAGGCTGCCGGATCCCCGCCTGAACAGATCGTCTGGTCGGCCGCAACTATGCCCGCAACAATGGCTGGGTTAACCGTGATACGGATAGCGGCTGTGGTGACCTGCGGACAGGCCCCCGAGGTAACTTTACGGCGGTAGTCAACCGTCATGGCTGTTGTCCCTGCATTGGTTAATACGCCTTCATCAAAAGTAGCTGTAGTAACTGCAGGTGTGATATCGGCATACGCTGCTCCGTTGATCGATTTTTCCCATACATACGAATATGTTGTCCCGTTGCCGCCGGTAGCTGCTACGCTGGTAAAGGCTACCGGGTCGCCGCCCGTACAGATCGTCTGCGCTGCGGCTATGGAACCCGCAACTGTTGTAGCGTTCACGACTACCACTACGCTGGCCTCTGTATAACAGGATGCATTCCCTGTGTTGCCATCCTCTACACGTAAGGTATAGGTACCCGCATCCGTTAGCGCGCCCGTTAAGGCAAATGCCGGGGTAGACGTAGGTGTATTGGCCGGAAGCGCAATTACCGTTGCTGCAACCGGGGTGGTTACAGGGGTGGGTAAAACCTTGATCCACGAATACGTAAAGTTGGTGTTCTGTGCAGCAGCTGTTACTGTTGCACTGCCGATTAGATTCTGAGCCGTACCCTGACAAAGCGTTACCGTACCCGTAGAAGGGGTCGTGATCGTTACCGAGGACGGTTTGGTGCAGGGTGGACAATCTTTTGTGATATCAACTGGTATTCTTTTACATGGATAAGCAATTCCTCTTTTAATATTAAAATTATAAATATTAGGAAACTTCGTATTCACACTACTATTCTTATATGAATTCCCGATCGTTAAGACACCTTTCCCGCTATCATCAACAAGTGGTAATGGATTGGCACTACAGTCGGTATAATCGGCCACAGTAAACTGATCTGTTGAAATTATCTGCATCCAGTATTTCGTACCGGGAGTTAAAATTGAAGCATTAAAGTTTAATGGAATGGATTGCTGAACCGCAGATGCTGTAAAATCCATTGTTTTTGTTGGACTCGTCCATATATTGGAAGCAAAATCAGGTGAATTAGAGCCATTATCAGATAATATTCTTACTTGATAACTAACTGTCTTATTGTTGTAGTCCCAGGCTGTTACATCTATGGAATTAATGATTACACCGTTTGTCTGAGCCAACGTGAAAGCTACTGCAAAGCTTCCTCCATTTATCGCCATACGGGATGTAGTAGCACAAGGAGGGGTTTTAGCTGCATAATTATCTAATCCGTAGATGTCTTCTGCCCACAATCTATAGGTAGTTGCGTTTACCATCGTAGCATTTGTTAATGCTGTAGTAATGGTATTACTTGTATTGGGAGGAGTAGTAGCAGGTGTAATCGGTATAGCGGTTCCTCCCACAGCATCTTTAAACCATTGGAAGTTTGTTAAATTCCCGGTATATCCAGTAACTGAAAATGTTCCGGTTGTCCCGCAATATGTCCCTGCATTTGCCGTATACGGTGCAACCGCTTCAGCAATGGTAATTTCATCTATCGCGTCCGGATACGTAGCACATGGTACAGAAGCTCCGATATATTTGACTACCACCTTATAGGTACCTATTGCCGTTGCATTGTATGTAGATGTTGTAGCACCGGTAATTGGAGTAGCCGATCCATCTTTATACCATCTTATGGTATAGTTTGGTGCTAATGCTCCGGACACATTAAACTGCGAATTCAATAATGTTCCTGTCCATGAACCTGGACATATATTCTGATCTCTCGGTGTAATTTTCGCAAATGGTTTCGGATCCGGGATTGCACAGCCTCCCGGTAATGCAAAGGTTACCGCATATACCTGGCTCGTTGTGTTTCCGATACCTAATTGTCCTTGTGCATTAAAACCCCATGTTCTTAGACTACCGTCTCTGCGGGTGTAAAAGCCCCAGCCGTCACCGTCTGAAATACCGATAACATCTGTATCGTATGCAGCAGCACTTGTACGGATAATTACAGCAACATCTGAAGGAGTTGTTGATCCATTTCCTAAATATCCATTATTGCCGCCATTTCCACCCCAGGCCAAAGGAATGCCATCAATAGAAACAGCCATACCAAAACCCTGCCCGCCACCAATAGCACGCGCCTTTAAAAACGTTTGCCCCGCTCCACCCGGCGTGGTTGCCCACTCTCCGGCCAGAACTCTTTTCGGATCGGAATGCACACCGCCCGGACCTGTACCGCATAAACCAAACCAGCCGTTATTACCCCATGCCCAGACAAATCCATCCACATCAATCGCAAAACACATTACGTCACCTGCAGAAATTGAAACAATGTTGTCTAATGGCAAACCTGTTTTGAATACAACGGGGCTGGCGTAATTTGAATTGGGGCCATTCTCTGTACCGTTATTTGTGCCTCCCGCATTGGAACGCCCCAGTTCTCCATTTGTGTTGGCTCCCCAGGAATATACTGTACCTATTCCATCTCCATCCGGATCAATTAAGGCATAACCTGTCTTATCTCCGGCTTCAATCTGAATAGCATTTTTTAATGTTGTTGTAGCATTCGTTCTAACATATACCGGTGTCGTACTTGATGTTGTTGTACCATTCCCTAACTGACCATTTGCATTTAAGCCCCACGACATTACTTCACCTGATCCGTTCATGATAACATAGTTCATATTATCACCTCCTGAAATGGATTTTACATTCGTCAAATACGTAGATAAAGACGGATGATATGCGGTACCTGTATACTCTCCTTTTAACACCCTTGCCGGCACCGTTGATGCACCACCTTTACCGGGGCCCTGTCCCAAGACACCATTTGCATCATTATTCATACCAACTGTCCATACACCTGTATGACAATCCAATGCCATCAGCGTTAGCGTAGACCCTGCATCAACAGCACGAATTGTAATATTGGGAAGTCCTAATACCCCGGAAAAATACGGGTCATTTGTAGGAAATAACACTCTTGTTGGAGAAAGTATAGGATCGGTCGCTGAACCTATACCTAATGTACCCTTTATAGAGGGTGTGCCAGCATTATTCTGGCCCCAGGAATACACGTTACCGTTTGCACATATGGCAGTTGAATACGCATATCCGCCGGATATTAATAAATCCTGCGCTTTTACTTGTACAGTTGCTAATAGACTGATAACAGCTATTATCCATGTATAGTATAACTTTCTGAATTTAAACATATTGAGTGCATTTTGTAAGTATGAATTTAGAAGTCGGTATTATACCAGGTAAATTCTATTATTTATTTATTAAATACCATTTTAGATTAAAATGTAACCTTTAAGGAGATAATATAAAATAATTAGAGTATGGGGTTTGAGTGGGTACGCAAAACAACTTCTTTTGTTACAATTTTTCTGGAAAAATTTCAATTACATGCTAATAAAAAAAGCGGTTGATTATTCTAATCAACCGCTTTTTTTATATTTCTTACTTTCAAAGATTATTTCACAACCTGTATATACCCGGTGTACGCTTCTGTATAGATGGTGCTGTGCAGGTCGATGATGTAGAAGTAGGTACCGTCAGGCAATACTTCCCCGTTGCGGAAGTTGGTCGCATCCCACTCCTTGGGATACCCTGTGCTCTTCCACACCAGGTTCCCCCAGCGGTTGTAGATCAGGAACTCGGCATTGGGGAAGCTCTCGATGTTCTCAATCTCCCAGGTATCGTTCACTCCATCCCCGTTTACTGTTATTACATTGGGTACCTTGATCGGACGCTCCACAAACACCATTACTTCATCATCATCATGGCACTGGCCTGTGGCATCACGAACCGTTAAGATATACATGATTGTCTTATCAGCTGTTAACTTCGGAGTGGCTGAACTGGCATCATCAAGACCCGTATCCGGGCTCCAGCTGTAGATTACTCCCCCGCTGCCGTTCAGCGTTACCTGCTCTCCTTCTTTTACCGTGATATCTGAACCCGCATTGGCTACCGGCGTCTGGATTACGGTAAGCGGTACTTCCGTGGAGATCGTGCCGCACGCTGCATTGCTTTCCTCTATCGAATAAAGTCCGCTTTCAAAGGCTTTATAGATGCTTGTGGTTGCTCCGCTTATCGCTACGCCATCCTTATACCACTGCAGCGTATTTGGAGGCGTTGCACTTCCTACTACAGCGGTGAACTCAAACCCTTCCGGGCTGCAGATCGGAAGCGGTGTCTCATTGATCACCGGAGCCGGTGTAGCAAGGATCGCTGGTGCGATCTTATTGGAAGCGTGCGGGTTGGTACCCAGTGCGCAGCCAAGATTGGAAGTAAGTTCCACATACACCTTATCCCCGGCAGTTAAGCCTGTGCTGGTAAAGCTTGTATTGGTTGCCCCGCTTACTGCGGTGGCTACACCTGCCTGTGATTCGATGAACCACTGGTAGGTCGGATTGTTGCCACCGGCTGTGGTATTGCTTACCGTAAAGCGGACCGGTAAACCGGAACACTGTACCGCAGGCGCTCCCGTGATGCTTACCGAAGGCATGCTTGATACAACAATATTCAGGGCTACTTCATTGGAGATACCAGGACCGGCATTACAGCCGATTGAGGTCGTTACAACTACTTTTACTTTTTTGCCTGCATCGGATGCTGTGGTTGGGTTATAGCTGTATGTACTGCTGTTGGTGCCTACCGGTGCTCCGTCAAGTGTCCAGGCATACGTTAAGGTACCGGATCCCGTTGTGGTGGCCGTAAACACCATCGGCACTGAACCCTCGCATACCTGACCCGGATCGTTGATCTGGGCTGTTACTACTTCGGGGGTCGATACGGTGATGGTTACCATATTGCCGGTGACACTCCCGCATGTGCCGGACGTTTCCACGCGCTGGTAGTAGGTGGTTGCCGTTAATGCGCCCGGTGCATAGCCAGATGTGGTGGCTCCGCCAATATTGCTGAACGAACCGGCTGTGCCTGTGGTGCTGCTCTGCCACTGGTAGGTATAGCTGCCTGTACCGCCTGTTGGCGCGCTTACCTGGGTAAGCGCTGCCGGAACCAATCCTGAACAGATTATCTGATCATCCTGGATAACGCCGGCCACTAAAGCAGGGTTAACCGTGATGTCGATAATGTTGCTCATGGCTGTGTTGCATGGAGCCGGGATGCTTGTATAGGTTACAATTCTTCTGTAGGATACTTTGGTGCCTGTTTTGGCGCCGCTCGGTGTAAAGCCCGTACCGCTTACAGTGCCTGTGGCAGGGCCCCAGGCCCCGTTGTCAATGGATTCTTCCCACGTATAGGTCGGGGAAGTGCCTCCGCTGGCAGCGCTTGCTTCAGTAATCGCACCGGGAACGGTGTTGTTGCAGATCGTTAATAACGTTGTTGTGATTGTTCCCGCGCCAACTCCGGCATTTACCGTAACAGTGACCGCTGCGGACTGTGCCGGAGTGGTGCTCGCGCAGGTTGCATTGCTGGTCGCTCTTACATAAATGCTGTAGGTCTGAGGGCTTAACGCTGCTGTGGTCGTTAACGATGTTGTGCTGTACGGGTTCGCCGTGGTGGAACCTGCTCCCTGGCTGGTTTCTGAACCTGCCGCTCCGATGAACCACTCATACGTTGGCGCAGGTGTGGAGCCTGAACCCGTTGCGGTAGCGGTAAACTGAACCGCATTACCTGAACAGATCGTGGCCTTATCAGCTGCAATGCTTACCGATAAGGTCGGTACAGGGGTAACCGTAACGGCTACCGGTGTGGAGACGGCGGTAGCTGACGTTACACACGTTAAGCCTGTTGTCATTACTACACGGAACGATTCCCCATTGGTAACCGAAGAGGCTATATATGTGCTGTTTGTCGCTCCTGAAATATTCTGGTAAGTACCGCTCTTATTGGTCTGCCACTGGTACGTTGGGCCGGCAGGAGCTGTACCCTGATTGGTCTGGGCTGTGATGCTGAAGGTTACACTCTCACTCGGACAGATCGTTGTCTTGTCTGCTGTGATCGATATCGTTGGCGTTACTTTTGTATTCACAACCATCGTAGAACTCGCTGTCGCTGTTTTCGGGTTCGCACAGCTTAAGCTGCTGGTAATATCAACGGTGATAACTTCTCCGTCTACAAGCGTTGTGCTTGAATACGTATCTGTGGTTGAAGCCAACGCACCCGTTACAGAGGATGTCCATACATAAGCAGGTGTGCCGCCGTTGCCAACGCTGGCCGTAAAGGTAACATTGGTACCTTCGCAGATCGGGCCAGATGGTAACCGGGATAACGATACGGTAGCTGGTGCTACTGCTACAATAGAAATCTTAACCGCATTCGAAGCTACTCCCGCGCATGTACCTTTCTTATCAACTCTTCTGTACCAGGTATCAACTGTTAAGGTACCCGGTGTATAGTCTTTTAATGTAGCCCCTGAAATTGCGCTGAAGCCCGCGCTCGCTGAGGTTGTTGATACTTCCCATACATAACCTGCCGTGGCAGTAGTTGAACCTCCTGCTGCTGCCGCGCCGCCGATCTGAGAGGGTGCTGCGCCTGAACAGATTGACTGGTCGGATGAAATAACAGCTGCTGTTACTACAGGGTCAACCGTGATCTGAATAACATTGGAAACAGCGGCAGGACAAACGCCTTTTGTATCTGTTCTTCTGTAATATGTTGTTGCGGTAAGTGTTCCCGGTGTGTAATCTTTTAACGCAGCACCTGAAACAGTTGTCCAGCCACTGGTTCCGTTTGCCGAACTTTCCCATACATAACTGGCTGTGGCCGTTGTTGAACCGCCTGCTGCCACAGCACCGCCGATCTGTGCAGGAGCTGTGCCCGAACAGATGGTCTGTGCCGTTGAAATTGTCGCTGCTGTTACTACAGGGTCAACCGTGATTTTTATCACATTCGATGCAACGCCTGTACATACACCTTTTTTATCCGTTCTTCTGTAATACGTATCTGCGGTAAGTGTTCCCGGTGTGTAGTCTTTTAACGCAGCACCTGAAACAGTTGTCCAGCCACTGGTTCCGTTTGCTGAACTTTCCCATACATAACTGGCTGTGGCCGTTGTTGAACCGCCCGCTGCTACAGCACCGCCGATCTGGGCTGGAGCTGTGCCCGAACAGATGGTTTGTGCCGTTGAAATTGTCGCTGCCGTTACTACAGGGTCAACCGTGATTTTTATCACATTCGATGCAACACCTGTACATGCTCCTTTTTTATCCGTTCTTCTGTAATACGTATCTGCTGTAAGTGTTCCCGGTGTATAGTCTTTTAACGTTGCACCTGAAACAGTTGTCCAGCCACTTGTTCCGTTTGCTGAACTTTCCCATACATAACTGGCTGTGGCCGTTGTTGAACCGCCTGCTGCAACAGCGCCGCCGATCTGGGCTGGAGCTGTGCCCGAACAGATGGTCTGTGCCGTTGAAATTGTCGCTGCTGTTACTACAGGGTCAACCGTGATCTGAATAACATTGGAAACAGCGGCAGGACAAACGCCTTTTGTATCTGTTCTTCTGTAATATGTTGTTGCGGTAAGTGTTCCCGGTGTGTAATCTTTTAACGCAGCACCTGAAACAGTTGTCCAGCCACTGGTTCCGTTTGCTGAACTTTCCCATACATAACTGGCTGTGGCCGTTGTTGAACCGCCTGCTGCTACAGCACCGCCGATCTGTGCAGGAGCTGTGCCCGAACAGATGGTCTGTGCCGTTGAAATTGTCGCTGCCGTTACTACAGGGTCAACCGTGATTTTTATCACATTCGATGCAACGCCTGTACATACACCTTTTTTATCCGTTCTTCTGTAATACGTATCTGCGGTAAGTGTTCCCGGTGTGTAGTCTTTTAACGCAGCACCTGAAACAGTTGTCCAGCCACTGGTTCCGTTTGCTGAACTTTCCCATACATAACTGGCTGTGGCCGTTGTTGAACCGCCCGCTGCTACAGCACCGCCGATCTGGGCTGGAGCTGTGCCCGAACAGATGGTTTGTGCCGTTGAAATTGTCGCTGCCGTTACTACAGGGTCAACCGTGATTTTTATCACATTCGATGCAACACCTGTACATGCTCCTTTTTTATCCGTTCTTCTGTAATACGTATCTGCTGTAAGTGTTCCCGGTGTATAGTCTTTTAACGTTGCACCTGAAACAGTTGTCCAGCCACTTGTTCCGTTTGCTGAACTTTCCCATACATAACTGGCTGTGGCCGTTGTTGAACCGCCTGCTGCTACCGCGCCGCCCATCTGTGCAGGAGCTGTGCCCGAACAGATGGTCTGTGCCGTTGAAATTGTCGCTGCTGTTACTACAGGGTCAACAACAACTACCACACTCGCCTCTGTATAACAGGCTGCATTACCTGCGCTTCCGTCTTCAACGCGTAAGGTATAGGTACCTGCATCCGCTAACGCGCCCGTTAAGGCAAACGCCGGCGTAGACGTAGGGGTATTGGCCGGAAGCGCAATTACCGTTGCTGCAACCGGGGTAGTTACAGGGGTTGGTAAAACCTTGATCCACGAATACGTGAAGTTTGTATTCTGAGCTGCTGCTGTTACTGTTGCTCTGCCGATTAAATTCTGAGCCGTACCCTGACAAAGCGTTACCGTACCCGTAGACGGGGTCGTGATCGTTACTGCAGATGGTTTCGTGCAGCTCGGACATTTAACAGTAGACTCGATTATGTTTGAAACCGAATAATTTTTACACGGATCATTATCATTCGCATACTTAGGCGCTGTAAAATTATTATTGGAAGTAAATACAGCATCTGTAGCGGCGATTACTCTGAAATAAATTTTATCGCCATTTACTGTTCCGGTATATGCTGCATTTAAGGAAGGATTTGCAATAGTAAAAACTTCTCCGGATTGTGGCGGAACAGCCAGGTTTTTCCATGAAGTATAATCCGCCGGTGTTTTAGTCCATTGATATAAATACTTCGGAGCATTATTATAATACGCTTTTAAAAGAGTGCTTGGTTTTGAATTCAGATCCAATGCTGCCGTACACACATCTTTCTTAGTGGATATCGTAGGAATATCAAAGTACACATCTAAGGGCGGCGGAGCACATGCCATAATTTTGATATCATCAATAACAAGGTCATTACCGCACAGATATTGGTTTGAATTATTTATCACATCCATAATAACAGACGTACTTCCGGCACCAAGTGTTATATTGCCGGCTACACGTACCCAAACGCCGCCGCCATCGCTCTGTCTTGTAGCAGTAGCATTTGCAGAAGATGTATTAGCTGTATTTGATCCATCTGTTAATTTAATAGTTACATCCACAGGAGAGTATGAAGGGCAACCTCCAGCTGGACCATTTGTAAATACTGCAATCCAGCATTCAAAATACAATTGCTTTCCAAAACATAAATCAGGAATGGTGCGTGTATACAATTTCTGTCCCTGAGTATTAGGCGGACAGTTTATAAATAACGCTCCTCCCGCTTTTGTACCGGAATGATCTAAGGAAACATTTGGCGGAGTTGTCGGGCCGGTTACCCGGTTTGCCCAATCCAGTTGTGCACCAGCATAAGCACCATCTGCAGCTGTAGCTGTAAGGTAAGATGCCACAGCATATTCTCCATCCTGTAATGGGCCTGTAGCCTTAAAAGTTGCTCCCAAAGGAGCAGGAGTTAATGTCCACCGGAAAGGAGTTGTTGTCGTTTTTGTAACGAGTTTCGGATTTGTTATATCTGTGTAATCCCATACTTTATAGGTCCTTCCAGTAGCATCCGATAAATCCAGGGTTCCGAAATCATCATAATAAATAGTTTTTCGTGACGTTCCGGCACCTGTAACCGGATCAAGGCAGCACGTTATTGATTTTATCTGAACCACATTAGAAGCTATTGCCGTTCCGCTAGGTAATGGAGTAACAAGACATCTGAATTTATATGTAGCCGGTGTTGTTCCAACCTCGTATAACAATGCCTGGTTTGTTGCACCAGCAATACTGGTAAATGTTCCGGATCCATTATCCACCTGCCATTGATACGTTGCATTATAGGTAGATGTTGTCTGTACAGTAATCTGCTCACCTGCACAAACTTCTGTTCCTGAAGTAGAAATAATTGCCGGTTGAGGAAAACCCATTATCGCAATCTTTTTGATAGCCATCGCCTGGCATGAACCAAATCTGGTATTGTTCATTCTGAATACCATATTTCCTCCAGCATCTACAGTACCCGTTATTGTTGCACTTCTGCATTCACCCATACCTATCTGGGTTACATCATTACCAAACAATTGGTTACTTGCATCTAAATTAATGCCTGCTTTAAATTCATTCCGCTGACCCGTACAAGATGCATACGTAGATTTTACCGCACTGCAATAATCAACAATAACGGAAACACTTGAATTAGGAACTAAACCTGTAAGTGAATATTGCAAAATGTTAAGATTACCACCACTTGAGGCTGGTGGTGCGTATACATATGAATAATCAACAGGGATAAAGTTCTGATAACGCGTACTATCTAAGCGAATGGGTGTTGGTGTAACGGCATATAAATACCCAACATTAAATATATTGGGATTTACATTGGTAGCTAATGGAGGAGTGGATGTTATACTTCCATTTTGAAAACCTATTTGAGTTATATCATCTAATCCAATATAAAATCTTGAAGCATTTCCTGGTGAAGGATCGAAGTCCGTACCGGAAACTAAAATCTGTGCATTAGTATGAATAGAAAGAAAAACTATTACTAATTGAATGATTATTTTTAATCCGAGAGTATTTTTTTTCATTTTCGATACAGATTTAATCCACATAGGGATACAAATTTACCATTTGTACAGTTTTTATACTAGTTTTTATAGAAAAGTAACTATTTATAAAAAAAGAGTCATTTATTTCTTTATAATAAGAAATAAATGACTCTTTTTGAGATACTTATGAAATACGCCTATAAGAGTGAATTTTTATTTCACAACCTGTATATACCCGGTGTACGCTTCTGTATAGATGGTGCTGTGCAGGTCGATGATGTAGAAGTAGGTACCGTCAGGCAATACTTCCCCGTTGCGGAAGTTGGTCGCATCCCACTCCTTGGGATACCCTGTGCTCTTCCACACCAGGTTCCCCCAGCGGTTGTAGATCAGGAACTCGGCATTGGGGAAGCTCTCGATGTTCTCAATCTCCCAGGTATCGTTCACTCCATCCCCGTTTACTGTTATTACATTGGGTACCTTGATCGGACGCTCCACAAACACCATTACTTCATCATCATCATGGCACTGGCCTGTGGCATCACGAACCGTTAAGATATACATGATTGTCTTATCAGCTGTTAACTTCGGAGTGGCTGAACTGGCATCATCAAGACCCGTATCCGGGCTCCAGCTGTAGATTACTCCCCCGCTGCCGTTCAGCGTTACCTGCTCTCCTTCTTTTACCGTGATATCTGAACCCGCATTGGCTACCGGCGTCTGGATTACGGTAAGCGGTACTTCCGTGGAGATCGTGCCGCACGCTGCATTGCTTTCCTCTATCGAATAAAGTCCGCTTTCAAAGGCTTTATAGATGCTTGTGGTTGCTCCGCTTATCGCTACGCCATCCTTATACCACTGCAGCGTATTTGGAGGCGTTGCACTTCCTACTACAGCGGTGAACTCAAACCCTTCCGGGCTGCAGATCGGAAGCGGTGTCTCATTGATCACCGGAGCCGGTGTAGCAAGGATCGCTGGTGCGATCTTATTGGAAGCGTGCGGGTTGGTACCCAGTGCGCAGCCAAGATTGGAAGTAAGTTCCACATACACCTTATCCCCGGCAGTTAAGCCTGTGCTGGTAAAGCTTGTATTGGTTGCCCCGCTTACTGCGGTGGCTACACCTGCCTGTGATTCGATGAACCACTGGTAGGTCGGATTGTTGCCACCGGCTGTGGTATTGCTTACCGTAAAGCGGACCGGTAAACCGGAACACTGTACCGCAGGCGCTCCCGTGATGCTTACCGAAGGCATGCTTGATACAACAATATTCAGGGCTACTTCATTGGAGATACCAGGACCGGCATTACAGCCGATTGAGGTCGTTACAACTACTTTTACTTTTTTGCCTGCATCGGATGCTGTGGTTGGGTTATAGCTGTATGTACTGCTGTTGGTGCCTACCGGTGCTCCGTCAAGTGTCCAGGCATACGTTAAGGTACCGGATCCCGTTGTGGTGGCCGTAAACACCATCGGCACTGAACCCTCGCATACCTGACCCGGATCGTTGATCTGGGCTGTTACTACTTCGGGGGTCGATACGGTGATGGTTACCATATTGCCGGTGACACTCCCGCATGTGCCGGACGTTTCCACGCGCTGGTAGTAGGTGGTTGCCGTTAATGCGCCCGGTGCATAGCCAGATGTGGTGGCTCCGCCAATATTGCTGAACGAACCGGCTGTGCCTGTGGTGCTGCTCTGCCACTGGTAGGTATAGCTGCCTGTACCGCCTGTTGGCGCGCTTACCTGGGTAAGCGCTGCCGGAACCAATCCTGAACAGATTATCTGATCATCCTGGATAACGCCGGCCACTAAAGCAGGGTTAACCGTGATGTCGATAATGTTGCTCATGGCTGTGTTGCATGGAGCCGGGATGCTTGTATAGGTTACAATTCTTCTGTAGGATACTTTGGTGCCTGTTTTGGCGCCGCTCGGTGTAAAGCCCGTACCGCTTACAGTGCCTGTGGCAGGGCCCCAGGCCCCGTTGTCAATGGATTCTTCCCACGTATAGGTCGGGGAAGTGCCTCCGCTGGCAGCGCTTGCTTCAGTAATCGCACCGGGAACGGTGTTGTTGCAGATCGTTAATAACGTTGTTGTGATTGTTCCCGCGCCAACTCCGGCATTTACCGTAACAGTGACCGCTGCGGACTGTGCCGGAGTGGTGCTCGCGCAGGTTGCATTGCTGGTCGCTCTTACATAAATGCTGTAGGTCTGAGGGCTTAACGCTGCTGTGGTCGTTAACGATGTTGTGCTGTACGGGTTCGCCGTGGTGGAACCTGCTCCCTGGCTGGTTTCTGAACCTGCCGCTCCGATGAACCACTCATACGTTGGCGCAGGTGTGGAGCCTGAACCCGTTGCGGTAGCGGTAAACTGAACCGCATTACCTGAACAGATCGTGGCCTTATCAGCTGCAATGCTTACCGATAAGGTCGGTACAGGGGTAACCGTAACGGCTACCGGTGTGGAGACGGCGGTAGCTGACGTTACACACGTTAAGCCTGTTGTCATTACTACACGGAACGATTCCCCATTGGTAACCGAAGAGGCTATATATGTGCTGTTTGTCGCTCCTGAAATATTCTGGTAAGTACCGCTCTTATTGGTCTGCCACTGGTACGTTGGGCCGGCAGGAGCTGTACCCTGATTGGTCTGGGCTGTGATGCTGAAGGTTACACTCTCACTCGGACAGATCGTTGTCTTGTCTGCTGTGATCGATATCGTTGGCGTTACTTTTGTATTCACAACCATCGTAGAACTCGCTGTCGCTGTTTTCGGGTTCGCACAGCTTAAGCTGCTGGTAATATCAACGGTGATAACTTCTCCGTCTACAAGCGTTGTGCTTGAATACGTATCTGTGGTTGAAGCCAACGCACCCGTTACAGAGGATGTCCATACATAAGCAGGTGTGCCGCCGTTGCCAACGCTGGCCGTAAAGGTAACATTGGTACCTTCGCAGATCGGGCCAGATGGTAACCGGGATAACGATACGGTAGCTGGTGCTACTGCTACAATAGAAATCTTAACCGCATTCGAAGCTACTCCCGCGCATGTACCCTTCTTATCAACTCTTCTGTACCAGGTATCAACTGTTAAGGTACCCGGTGTATAGTCTTTTAATGTAGCCCCTGAAATTGCGCTGAAGTCCGCGCTCCCTGAGGTTGTTGATACTTCCCATACATAACCTGCCGTGGCAGTAGTTGAACCCCCTGCTGCTGCCGCGCCGCCGATCTGAGAGGGTGCTGCGCCTGAACAGATTGACTGGTCGGATGAAATAACAGCTGCTGTTACTAAAGGATCAACCGTGATTTTTATGCTTGCTGTATATAATGTTCCGCAGCCGCCAGCTGAAATATCTGACCTTCTGTAGTACATATCTGTACTTAACGTGCCAGGAGTGTAATCTACACTTGTAGCTGAACCGATATTAGACCAAGGAGTTGTTCCGTTATCCGGACTGGATTGCCATTGGTATGTATAGGGTGTTTTACCTCCGGTTGGAAGGCTTATGCTTGTTAGAGTTGCAGGAGCTGTACCTGTACAGATGGTCTGTGCGGTGCCAATACTCCCAACAACAAGATCGGGAGAAACGGTTATATGGATCGCTGCGGTATAGGCTATATTACAGGTAGCAACGGTACCGGAAGTAACCTTTCTTCTGTAATATTTATCTGCTGTAAGCAGGGTCGCGTCTGTAAATGCTGCATTGGTTGCTCCGGCAATATCTGTATAGACGCCTGCAGCTGTTGTGCTGGTCTGCCACTGATACGCATAGCTAGTACCGTTGCCGCCGCTGGCAGCTGCTGTGCTTGTGAATGCTGCCGGTGCTGTATTGTAACAGATGGTCTGATCGGCTGTTACAGTACCCGGAACTAAAGCCGGCTGAACCGTGACAGTGATAACATTGGTGTTGACTGTTGTACAGGTGCCTGAGGCATCTACTCTTCTGTAATACGTGGTTGCTGTTAAGCCCGATGGAACATCGTAGGTGGCTCCTGTTGCTGAGGCTATATTGGTATATGTACCTGCAAGGGCTGAAGCGCTCTGCCACTGGTAAGTATACGTGCCTGTGCCTCCTGTCGGGGTCGCCGTTACCGTAAAGGCTGCCGGATCCCCGCCTGAACAGATCGTCTGGTCGGCCGCAACTATGCCCGCAACAATGGCTGGGTTAACCGTGATACGGACAGCGGCTGTGGTGACCTGCGGACAGGCCCCGGAAGTAACTTTACGGCGGTAGTCAACCGTCATGGCTGTTGTCCCTGCATTGGTTAATACGCCTTCATCAAAAGTAGCTGTAGTAACTGCAGGTGTAATATCGGCATACGCTGCTCCGTTGATCGATTTTTCCCATACATACGAATATGTTGTCCCGTTGCCGCCGGTAGCTGCTACGCTGGTAAAGGCTACCGGGTCGCCGCCCGTACAGATCGTCTGCGCTGCGGCTATGGAACCCGCAACTGTTGTCGGGTTTATAACAAGGGTTAGCGTATCGTCTCTGAAACATGTTGGATTTCCTGCTGTGCCGTCTTCAACACGCAAAATATATTTACCTGCATCCGTCAACGCACCGGTTATACCTGTATAATCAGGTACTGCTGTTGCTGTATTGATTGCTGGCGTTATTGCGCCGGATGTCAGCACCGTATTGGCTGCAGGAGTAGCACCCATTTTGATCCATAGATATCTGTATCCGCCGGTTGCCGATGATGCAGCCGGTACGGTAACCGTTCCGGATAATGTTTGTGCGGTACCCTGGCAGATGGTTACCGTAGCTGCCGCCGGCGTTGTAATGGTAACACTTGTTGGCTGTGTACAGGTAACGCAGGGTGTAACAACAATTGTTTTGGAATATACTTTACTGGTTGGCTCTGCCAGGATGATGTCATCAATAACAAAATCATTTCCGCCGGAATTGCCCGGTTGCAATGCCTGCAACGTTGCATCCCCTTTCGCACGGATGGTTAATGTATATGCCCCATTGGATGGCGGTGTCCAGACAGTACTCAACTGGTTCCAGACATTGTCTTTTGTTGTATTGATACTTGCAATTGTCTGGTTGGTAACACCCGGACCATTTACTATGAAACTTACGCTGGAAAGAAGTGGATTTGCATTGCTGGCAAAATTAACGGCATTCGCCACCCATAACGAAAACAGATAACTCTGTCCGCCAATGGCATTGAAATCATAGGCAATCACATTTCCATCTGCCGTTTGCGGATCCACAAATAACATATTTCCGGTACCGGTTGTATGGTCGCCCAAATTCACACAATATCCACCGCATCCGGTAGTAGTAGGATTTTTCAGTACCTGAAAATTTCCCTGGGAATTTCCCTGGTTATACAATCCATTGGCCGTACCATATTTAAACCCATTGGCACCCAGTTCAAAATCACTGTTCTGTATTAAATTTGATGCAGGAAAACGTGCATACACGGTATACGTTGTTGTAACGGCAGGCGATACCGTAATTGTTTTACCGGTACCTACTACCGTACCTACCGGTGCTTCCCAGCGGTCAATTACCCCTACTTCTTCTCCTGTAACGGTATTGATTGCTTTTGCCGTTAGTGTTTTATTCGCTCCTACGCAGGCGCTCTGGCTTGGAATAACGTCGAAACAATCAGCGATCGGACCAACACTTACCGTTGCTGTTTGCAGTACAGGCCCGCCAAATAAAATATTGTCAATGGCAAAGTCATATCCGGTACCACCTTTCACCTGCTGTCTGATTTCGATAACTGCCTGTGTTGCCGTACCTGAATTCCAAACCACCTGATCGGTTTTCCAGCGGCCCACACCTGCATACTGGCCTTGACCATCTGTTGTAAACGTTGTAATTTTAACGTTGTTGATATAGATATCAAATTTTGTATCAATATCTGCTACGCGGGCTGTATTGGAAGGATCTGAATTCCAGGAAATGTTTGCATGATCCATGGAAAACGTATAATTCTGATTCTGGCTTAGTCCCGGAACTGTTTGTTTCCAGATGATACTTCCCGGCTGGTACGTCTGGAAACCATCTGAGTATAAAAATCTTCCGGAACCTTTCATTTGTGCGGCAGGCGAGGGTGTTGCAGAAGCACTCCAGTAAGACTGCTGTTCTGTTACGTAGGTATCAATGCGGTACTGCCCGCTGGAAGGCGTTCCGGTAGTATTTGTCATGTCACTCGTAAAACCGGTATTGCCGGCTTCAAAGTCACCGTTGATGATAGACGGACCGGTGAACACCTGAGCTGTAGCTGTAAAATTTAATGTTCCGGTAGCGTTTAATGTTACTTCCGTGATTTTTGAATTGGGAGACGTTGCCAGTGATGCCGGAGTCCAGGCTACAGAACCGATGTTTGATCCATACGCTTCAACCGTAACCTTGTCTCCGACACAATAACTCGCTTTCGGATTATTTACCCGTGCAAATAAGGAACGTTCAGAAACCGTTACCGTTGCTTCCTGGTAACAGCTGACTTTGTTGAGATCTGCGGCAACTTTAACTTCACGGACTGAATAAACACCCGCCTGATTCACATTGATATGTATTAAGCCTGCTCCGCCTGTAGTAGCCACACCATCTTTATACCATTGAAAATAGTTTGACGTGCTTTCATATACGGTAACATCCAGATCGGTATTGTCTGTGCCGCTCACAATGATCGGATTTGATGCTACCACAACACCGGTTACAAGAACGGGTACGCAACAGCCTGTTGTCGTTTTTTTAGCTGCAGGTGTAAATCTATATGGGCAATAAGTATCTGTTTCCCATTTATAGATCATTGATCTTCCTGCATTCGATGATCCGGTAATATTAATACCTGCAGTATTGTTAATTGGAAATGTAGTAGCTGTGTTCAGCATGGCAAGATCCAGCTGATTTGTTCCGATTGCAACTGTTCCTGGCGTTGGCGATGCCGGGTTTGTAACAACACTCATTGTATAGGAACCAGCCGGAGTATCAATAAATACCGGTACACGCAATAAGTATACATTTGTTGTTACTCTTGTAAGGTTTGTTGAATTGAAATAATAAATTGCCGAATACTTTGTACCTATCTGTACCTGAACATACCATGTTCTACCCGGATCTACATAATAGGAGAAAAATGGAATCGTAACATAATTTATACGTGTCTCAAGCGTAGATGTAAAATTCATACTATAGCCGGTTGCCGGTGCTACTGCATGGTTTTCAGCTGTTGGATTATTTAAGCTGAATGTTGCAGGCTTTTCCTTTACATACCAGAAGGTACGGTTGTCCCAGCCTGGCGTTACTGGTGTAGGTGAAGGGGTTGTATATCTGTATGGGGAAACAAAATACGTACCCGCAGTATTTTCTCCGTAATTTCTATCCAGTGTATCAACAATAACTGTTCCGGCAGCATTGTATACAGGTTCATACCAGTGGTATTTGGCAGTAGGATCGGGGTTGGTTATTGTCCATTCCGCATAGGAATTCTCACACCAGTCTTTTACCGTAAACGTTTCTGTACCGCACTGCGCAAAACTATAGAATGATAACAGTATAAAAACAATACCAAGTAAGTATCTACTAATCCCGCCTCTATGCTTCTTCATTTTCATATGTATATAATTCTGTAATTATTTTTTTGGATTTATCCATTAGTTCCCCAACTTGTGGGGTAGCTTCTATACTTAATACATTTTTTTATGTAAAAGTAACTTTTGGCATTTCACGTTACCAATCTTCCTTCGATTAATCCTATGTGTATTGCAACAACTTATTTTACAACCTGAATATACCCTGAAAAAGTTTCTTTTACTCTTTCCGTATGCAGGTCTATGATGTAAAAATACGTTCCATCGGGCAATACTTCTCCGTTTCTGTAATTTGTTGCATCCCATTGTTTTGGATATCCGGCACTTTTCCAGACCAGATTCCCCCAACGGTTGTAAATCAGAATCTCTGCATCGGGGAAATTCTGTATGTTTTCAATATCCCAGGTATCATTTACACCATCCCCATTTACGGTTATAACATTCGGAATTTTTATTTTCTTCTCTACAATAACGGTTACTGCATCTGAACCGGAGCAAACGTTTCCATTATTATATGCCACTAGGGTATATACGGTAGTAAGCGCCGGTACTGTAAGGGATGGCTGTAACACATACGCATCACTTAAAGATGCTGCCGGAATCCATACATAGTTGGTTGCATTGCTGCTTACAGATCCGTTCAATGAAATGGTTTCCCCTTCAACTGCATATATGTCTGTGCCTGCATTTGCCGTAGGGCTTTCCCACATAATTACTTCAACCGTATCCGAACTGCTGCATGCTCCGTTATCCTCAACAAGTACATATTCCGCGCCCGGGAAATCACTTACAGGAACAATGTACTGGGTCGTAGTTGCACCCGGAATAACAGCACCGTCTTTATACCATTGCAATGTTCCGCCTGTATTCCCTTTGATTTTTAAACGTACTTCATAGGGTGTACAAATGGTGGTATCATTATTTATGATGTCCGGACGTGGTTTTGGAATTATATCCAGCTGCAGTGTTTCCGACCTTGCCGTTGAAGGACTTGCACAAACAAGATCTGTGGTCATAACTACATATACCTGCTGACCTGCTGCTGGTGCCGCTGCTGGTGTATAGGTCTGATTTGTTTCAGATGGAACAGGCGTATTTGTTATTCCGTCGTACCATTGATAGGTTGTTACCGCACCTGCTCCCTGAACAGGTACGGCCGTATATGTAACGCTTGTAATTGTATCACATACGGTACCGGCAGGACTTGAGCTGATTGCTACCTTTGGTTCAATAACATCCTGAACAGTAAGCAGCACAATGCTTTCGGCTGTACCTGAATTACAAACAAATGATGAGCTAAGACGTACTTTGTAATACGTGCCATTATCTGTTACCTGCGGATTAACAACTGTGTAAGATGCTGCAGCAGCCCCTGTCACCGGCGACCATGGCCCGGCTGATGAAGCGGATGTAAACCATTCAAAAACCGGAGCGGTGCCTTCACCCTTGAATACAGGAGCAAAGGTAACATCTGAACCAATACAGGTTGATGCATCCATCATGGCGATATTTACTGTATTGATTGAATCAACATGCACATGTACTATGTTTGTTGTGTCAATGTTACAAACGGTTGTAACAATACGGGCATACCAGATAGAATCTGTTAATACAGGCGTTGTGTAAGATACCTGATTGTTTGTACCGGATGCTGCACTCCAATTCATGCCTTTATCCGTAGATTGAATCCATTCATACGTTAAGCTGTTTGGTTCACCGCCGCCAGACACTGGAGTAATTTCCAGAACAGCAATCGATTTCCCGCTGCAAATAGTTGTATCCCCTGAAAGCACACCTGGTGTGAGCGGATCATATACATTAACAGCAACCGTACTTGTATACGATGTATCACAGGTGCCAGGCCCCATGCCCACGCGCCTTCTGTAGTATGTTGTATCGGTAAGCAGATTGTTTTCGGTAAACGTTAATCCTGTCTCTCCACTTATATCTGTCCAGAATATATTGTCTGTAGATTTTTGCCATTGATACGATTCCGAGCCCGGGCCTCCGCTGCCATTGCTTGCTGCAGCCACATTACTAAAAACTGTCAACGGAGCCGTATTGTAACAGATTGTAGTTGTGGGCCCTGCTATCTGTCCCGGATCTACTCCGTTTACCACGTCTACGAATATTGAATTTGTTGGTGTTCCCGCGCATATACCTGAAGAATCTATCCGTCTGAAATAGGTTCTTGTAAATATGTCCGGTGATTGATACGTGCTGCCTGTTGCTCCGGCTATATCGGTGAAGGTTGTATTGTCCCCGGACTCCTGCCATTTATATGTATATATAGCTGTTCCTCCTGATGCCGGTGTACTTTCTCTAAATTCAGACACCGGGCTGCCTGCACATACAACGGTATCTCTTCCTACAGTTCCTGCAACGGTTGGTGCATCAACCTGAATGGTTATAATATTTGTCGATACTTTCGGACACACACCTGCTGAGTCAATACGTATGTAATAAGAAGTAGTTGTCAGTGCCGGCGCCTGATACGTTTTTAAATTTGATCCGATAAGTATGGATGTGCCCGCAACGGTTTTAAAACTATCGGTTGACACATACCACTGATGTCTGTATGGTGTTCCGCTTCCGCCTGTTGCCGCTGCTGTTTCTGTGAACACTGCTGGTACTGTTCCCGAACAGATTGTATCAGAAGCCGCAATAACAGCAGGTGTTATGATTGGGGTATGCACACCGATTGCTATACCTGCAGAAGTTGTTGTACAGGCAGCAGGAGCTGTTAAGCCATCCTGAACAATTAAATAATAGGTGCCGGAATCTGCAGGTGCTACTGCAGGTATTGTTAAATCGGCATAGGTTAAAGATGGTCCATACAGAACGCTACTGCCCTGGGAATTGATTCTTCTCCAGGAGAAATAATACCCATCCTGAGGAGCGGGCAAGGTGTCAATAATGTCTTTTGCCAGGTGCAGGGCATTACCTGTACATAAGGTATCATTTCCTCCCACGAGTTGTGCTGTAACTGAAACAGGTTTTTTGCACGCAGGCGGTATAACCACACAGTTTTTATAAACAACAACCTTCGTTTTCAATGTGTCCATACAAACCGTTGCTCCTGCACCATCCTGAATAATTAAATAATAGGTGCCGGAATCTGCTTCAACCGCAGCCCTTGCCGTTACAGGGAAGTCTTCATATTTCACCGGACCGCGTGTTTCCTGTAATAATCCATCCCGATAATGTTTCCAGGTAAAATAATAACCGCCATTTATCGAAGCCTTTCCGGTACTATCAACAATTCCTTTTAACTGAAACATACTTCCTATGGATTCGCATAAGGTATCGTTTTCGATCGGCATGATAGTGTCCGCTACAACCGAATTGTTCACGCGCACCTTTATGTAATTTGTTGCTACAGCCGGACAGAATTTAACTGAATCTTTACGCACATAATATTGTGTTACTGCCGGAGATGCCGGATTATAGGTAACACCCGTTGCTCCGCTGATTTTTGTTAACGCTGGTGTAGCTGTTGTATCGTTGGTTGTATACCATTGCTGTGCTATAATGGTACCGGCATAATTTGCAGCGGGTGCAACTTCTGTTAAAACAGCTGCCGCATCACCTTTACAGATTTCCTGATGCTTTTCAATGATTGCTTTTTTAGCAATGCCCTGATTGATTACAATGCGTACCGATATGGTATCCATGCATTTTTTTGCAAGCTTTCCATCCTGAACAATGAGGTAATACATACCAGAGTCGGTAAGTACTGCTGCCCTGGTTGCTGCCAGGAAATTTTTATAAGGCAACGGCCCGCTTGTTGTGATTAATGCACCGTCCCGGTAGTGCTGCCAGGTAAAATAATATCCGCCGTTTTTAGAAGCACGCGCTCCGGTGGAATCTGCCAGGTTAATGGCCGCAGACAGATTGAAATTCTCCCCAATACATAGTGTATCTCTGAGAATCGGCTGTATACTGGTTATGTTAGGAGTATTATTTACCCGGATGGTATCTACATTCGTTACGGCATTTGCACATACACCGGATGAATCTATTCTTCTGTAATACGTGGTTGCTGTAGGCGAGCCTATTGTTAGTCCGGTAGCCGTAATGCTGAACGGAGCAACGTCTGTCCACGGACCGGTTCCGGAAACGGCGGAGCGCTGCCATTTATAATTTTTAACAGCTATCGCTCCTGTACTTGCTGTACCGGTTAAGGCTGCTGCTGCTGTGCCCAGGCATATTTCCTGGCTTGCTGAAATTATACCTGCAACAGCTGCTGTATCAATGCGTACCCGAATGCTGTTTTCTTTGAAACACGTTGTTGTGCCGGTATTTCCATCTTCTACACGTAATGTATACGTTCCTGAATCAGCTGCAACAGTAACCGCTTTAACGTAATCCGCATATGTTTTACTTGCAGCAGTAACTGCGATTCCATTCCTGTACCAGGTATAAAAATAATTGGCGTTTGCCGGAGTTGCTGTTCCCTTTATAGTTAATGCACTGCCTCTGCATAAGGCAGGTGTTGTTGTAGAAACGGTAACTGTTGCTGGAGGTGTACAGGAAACACTTGTACCGCTGCAGGTAACGATTGACTGAGCTGCAATTGAATTCGTTGCCTGCCCAAGCATATTCGCATATGCATTATTAACAATCTTACCGGTTGCCGAACACGTGGCAACTGTTCCTGTCCATGTTCTTGTTATAACTGTACCATATAAAACAGGCCCTGCAATAACCGGCCAGCTGATTGTGCCGGCTGTATTAGTACCGCTGTTTGAAGATGTGCCATATGTTATCCCGGCTGGCACCGGATCGGAGATTATGATGTCATAGGCTGAATCCATTTCAGAATGCAGGGAAACAACGCTGTGGCTATTGTATGTTTCCTGGTTAGCAGGACTTCCGTTTAAAAAGCCTATATATCCTGCCTTCACCGTTATGCCGGTTACAGTAAGCAATGGCGCACCGGTTAAACTTCCCACCCATAAATTCAATTGATTGCCATTTAATACAATTTTAAAATTCTGTGGTGATCCGGGATATCCGAATTTTTGAGGTAATGTAAATAAGGCAGTAGTGCCGTTCCATACATTAATTTCCAGATCACCGGCTCCCGGATTTACTTTAAATGAAACGTAGGAACCACTGGCAATGGTGCTTCCGCTTTGCCGTAATGCAATGGAAAAAATTGAGAATGGTGCCAGTTCAAGTGTACCTGTAATGGTGCCGTTTGTTCCATGAGCCCTTTTATGAACCAGCATGGTTCCGGTACCATTGGTTGTCGTATTTGAAATTTTTGTTCCGAAACCCCAGGTTCCGCCGTATTGATCCCATTCGGCAGCATTACTCATGGAAGCATCAATGATTGCTCCATGTGTCTGCTCATATTCAATGCTATAATTGATCGGATCACCAACAACGTAGGCTGCCTTATCAGCAGTCTTAGTCATTGTTGTTGGTACGGGAGGTAATATCACATCATCGCATGTTACTGTTACCCGGGCAGTATCTCTTTTTTTAGATTCACCCAAACCCTCTATCCATGCCGGGTTGATATGTGTCTGATCGGCCTTCGGGCATACACCCGGAGTAGTAAATGCTGCGATCGCTTTATATTCCAGTGAGCCTTTTTGACCGACCTGTAATTTTGGAATTGTCCAGGTAATAACCCTGTTTGCAGGATTGTAGGTTGCTGTAACACCTAAGGTAGTTTGCTGAATCCAGCCATTCCAGGTAAGACCCAGGGGAAGTGTATCCCGGACAACAACATTTTCAACATCCCGGCCGGGAAGCGGTCCGTTACCATATATCCTTCTCCAGGTATATCCATCCCACTCTTCAATAAGAACATTGTCTACTGTTTTTGTAGCTACTTCGCAGGCATCTTTATGCCAGGATGTAACAGGAATATTTAAATTATGTGGATCTGTCCAATCGTTTGTAACAGGGAAATACTTATCTCCATCGGGCGCCTGTGCGGCTGCATCCCACGACCAGTCATCCGACCAATCTATGGAACCATAATTGGATGTATACAGATCCCACACGGCACGGAGTGGTTCCGTTCCCCCCTGGTGTATCCGAGCAGCCGTGCCATACATGGCAGAAAGCTGTGGGGTGGTGGTAGCAATCTGGTTTGCAAACTGAATAATCACACGCTGATTCCATTTTCCACGTGCATCCTGTCCGGGGGTAATCGACTCCTGCGTAAATGTTACGCCTGTGGCCGCACCACCTTCATAAATTGTATTCCGCAGCGCCCAGCCCGCTGTACATGGCCCAACACCACTCACACACGTATAGCTGTTGTCATTTAAAAATGCGGAGATCCGGTAATTCTTGTAATTGATATAAGGCTCCGCAGCACCATGGAACAAACGGATTTTTATGCCGCGTGTATCACCATTAGCACCATAGGTACCCTGTGCATACGAGAAAAAAACATTTGGACGGCCTCCGTTGATCCAGCCTGCTGTAGAAGAGTTTTCAAAATCAATTTTAAATTTTACTTCTGTATTATTCTGCACCTTGGAATAATTCACGGATTTATCAATCAGTAATGCACGCTTTACAATGTCAATACAGTTGCGTTCCATCACTTCGGTAACATTATTCGGATATTCATTTGTCGTCCAGCTTTTACTATTTGTAGCCGTGATCGTAGCCGTCGCACAATATCTGCCTTCTGCCTCTTCTTTTGCTTTTAGGCTGTAGGTTCTTATCCCTTGTGTAGGCGTGATTCCACCTGCAGTAGAGAAGCCAGATACCGAACCTACGTTCCAGGTTATGGAATGCGTACCGGCATTGTATGAACCGCCATTGGAAGCAGAACCAGGTACATAATCGAAATCATCCGGAAGTGTTTCAACGATTGTAACACCTGTAGCAGCTAACTTTCCATAGTTTCTATACGACAATGTAAATTGAAACTGGTCGCCTGTTGCCCCGTACGTCTTATCTACTGCACGGTAAATTTTTATATTTGCAATTGGCTTTACTACGAGTGGATCCTGAAAGTTTCCAGACAGGATCAACATACCCAGTAAACGAAAGAATCCATGGAAATAAACAGGCTTTGATGTTAAGTAGCGGTCACCGGCATCTGTGATATCCCATTCAATGGCACATTGCCGGAACATATCACCCATCACCTCATAATCCTGGGCAGCAATGGTTGATGGAGCCGATGTGGCCATGCCCCAGTTGATCGGTAATGGAAATAATTCATCTCCTGTATTCGGATCATACTGAACACTGGTTATGGGCGGTCCTGTATACGTCAGATCCGGGCCGCCGCCCAGGTCCTTACATGGATTACCCCAGGGTGCCTGGCGCTGATCTTTCACAAAACCGGAAAATCTTTTTCCGATCAGCTGTTCAAATGAATTCGGCACACCTGCCTGTACAGTATGTGTAACAGGGTCCCAGGTATAATCCGGATCTCCATGCCATACATAATTTAATATGGTTCTCCAGGCTGCCCGGAAATCTTCTCCTAGATTAAAACTTGAAAACGTAACATTGCTGCCATTTACAGCGGCCCATCCTGCATGCGGTACCCCTGCAGGATTGTCCAGCAGCTTACCCATGATCCAGTCGCTGGATGCCTCAGCACGATACATCTGGTTGATCTCCCAGGGATCTAACGCTTCAGCGCTCATTACATTTCTAAACGAATAAAAATATGCCGGTGCGGCGTAATCAATATGTAATTGCGTAGGTCCTGCAAACTCCGGACACCACAACGGATCTCCGCTGCCAAAATTTGTTGTCTCAAGCCAGGTATTTCCATTTTTTAAATATCCATCAAAACCTACGTTACCGGAAACACTTCTGCAATCCGCAACACTACCGGACATGAATCCTCTGTTCTCGCGTTCCACAAGACCTCTGATAACGCCAAGCGCTTCATCCTTATAGCTGATCGGTGTACCATTCGCAGCCGTATAACCGGAGTTGTCTCCCCATTGTTTCCAGGCCATTAACAGACCCAATGCAATATCTACATCACCATCCGTTGCCGCGTCACCGCCCGGCTCTGCAAGCGCATTTTTTCCATACTGATATCCTGCACGAATAATCGCTCCTGTTCTGTAATTAGGATGTAATACTCTTCGTATATCATGTTCACGCATCCAGATCCCGTCAAACGTGGTTTTATCACCCATATAGGCAGCCGCAATCATTGCATAACCGGCACCTTCTGAACAGTCATACGGACAACCGATGTTTGAAAGAATATAATTAACTCCCTGCCACGATTCGCCTGTATATTCATATCTGTTTGCTTCAATCTGCCAGGCTTCACGCATGATTTTTTCCATCTCCGCATGTACCACACCCGGAGCATTTGTTGTCGCTAAGTTTCCTAACGAGTGGCTGCCTTCAAAATCGTACGATAAAAACTGCGGAAATGGAAAATTCGGATTTCCGGAATTGATCTGTACCGTAACCTGTGCTTTTGAAAGCACTGTCACGAATACAAATATTATCAGATACAAACCTTTTATATAACCACTTCTTTGCATTGAATTTTCTTTTAGTAATTAATTTTATTTTATTACATACACCTATTTCACAACCTGTATATACCCGGTGTATGCTTCTGTATAAATGGTACTGTGCAGGTCGATGATGTAGAAGTAGGTACCGTCAGGCAATACTTCCCCGTTGCGGAAGTTGGTCGCATCCCACTCCTTGGGATACCCTGTGCTCTTCCACACCAGGTTCCCCCAGCGGTTGTAGATCAGGAACTCGGCATTGGGGAAGCTCTCGATGTTCTCAATCTCCCAGGTATCGTTCACTCCATCCCCGTTTACTGTTATTACATTGGGTACCTTGATCGGACGCTCCACAAACACCATTACTTCATCATCATCATGGCACTGGCCTGTGGCATCACGAACCGTTAAGATATACATGATTGTCTTATCAGCTGTTAACTTCGGAGTGGCTGAACTGGCATCATCAAGACCCGTATCCGGGCTCCAGCTGTAGATTACTCCCCCGCTGCCGTTCAGCGTTACCTGCTCTCCTTCTTTTACCGTGATATCTGAACCCGCATTGGCTACCGGCGTCTGGATTACGGTAAGCGGTACTTCCGTGGAGATCGTGCCGCACGCTGCATTGCTTTCCTCTATCGAATAAAGTCCGCTTTCAAAGGCTTTATAGATGCTTGTGGTTGCTCCGCTTATCGCTACGCCATCCTTATACCACTGCAGCGTATTTGGAGGCGTTGCACTTCCTACTACAGCGGTGAACTCAAACCCTTCCGGGCTGCAGATCGGAAGCGGTGTCTCATTGATCACCGGAGCCGGTGTAGCAAGGATCGCTGGTGCGATCTTATTGGAAGCGTGCGGGTTGGTACCCAGTGCGCAGCCAAGATTGGAAGTAAGTTCCACATACACCTTATCCCCGGCAGTTAAGCCTGTGCTGGTAAAGCTTGTATTGGTTGCCCCGCTTACTGCGGTGGCTACACCTGCCTGTGATTCGATGAACCACTGGTAGGTCGGATTGTTGCCACCGGCTGTGGTATTGCTTACCGTAAAGCGGACCGGTAAACCGGAACACTGTACCGCAGGCGCTCCCGTGATGCTTACCGAAGGCATGCTTGATACAACAATATTCAGGGCTACTTCATTGGAGATACCAGGACCGGCATTACAGCCGATTGAGGTCGTTACAACTACTTTTACTTTTTTGCCTGCATCGGATGCTGTGGTTGGGTTATAGCTGTATGTACTGCTGTTGGTGCCTACCGGTGCTCCGTCAAGTGTCCAGGCATACGTTAAGGTACCGGATCCCGTTGTGGTGGCCGTAAACACCATCGGCACTGAACCCTCGCATACCTGACCCGGATCGTTGATCTGGGCTGTTACTACTTCGGGGGTCGATACGGTGATGGTTACCATATTGCCGGTGACACTCCCGCATGTGCCGGACGTTTCCACGCGCTGGTAGTAGGTGGTTGCCGTTAATGCGCCCGGTGCATAGCCAGATGTGGTGGCTCCGCCAATATTGCTGAACGAACCGGCTGTGCCTGTGCTGCTGCTCTGCCACTGGTAGGTATAGCTGCCTGTACCGCCTGTTGGCGCGCTTACCTGGGTAAGCGCTGCCGGAACCAATCCTGAACAGATTATCTGATCATCCTGGATAACGCCGGCCACTAAAGCAGGGTTAACCGTGATGTCGATAATGTTGCTCATGGCTGTGTTGCATGGAGCCGGGATGCTTGTATAGGTTACAATTCTTCTGTAGGATACTTTGGTGCCTGTTTTGGCGCCGCTCGGTGTAAAGCCCGTACCGCTTACAGTGCCTGTGGCAGGGCCCCAGGCCCCGTTGTCAATGGATTCTTCCCACGTATAGGTCGGGGAAGTGCCTCCGCTGGCAGCGCTTGCTTCAGTAATCGCACCGGGAACGGTGTTGTTGCAGATCGTTAATAACGTTGTTGTGATTGTTCCCGCGCCAACTCCGGCATTTACCGTAACAGTGACCGCTGCGGACTGTGCCGGAGTGGTGCTCGCGCAGGTTGCATTGCTGGTCGCTCTTACATAAATGCTGTAGGTCTGAGGGCTTAACGCTGCTGTGGTCGTTAACGATGTTGTGCTGTACGGGTTCGCCGTGGTGGAACCTGCTCCCTGGCTGGTTTCTGAACCTGCCGCTCCGATGAACCACTCATAGGTTGGCGCTGGTGTGGAGCCTGAACCCGTTGCGCTAGCGGTAAACTGAACCGCATTACCTGAACAGATCGTGGTCTTATCTGCTGCGATGCTTACCGATAAGGTCGGTACAGGGGTAACCGTTACGGCTACCGGTGTGGAGACGGCCGGGGTTGCAGGCGCGCATGGCGCATTGCTTACCATTTCTACCGTAATGGAGTTTGGTGTGCCGATCGCTGTACCTGTGGTTGTCAGCGTTGAGCCCGACTGGCCTGTAATGACTGTGCCGTTATTTTTCCATACATAGGTAGGTGCGGCACCCCCTGCTGTCGGAACGGCTGTATAAATAATGGTCTCGGATGGACATAACGTGCTCTTGTTGGCTGATAACGATACCGACGGGGCAGGGATCGGTGTAACTGTCATCGTGATCACATTCGAATTGGCTATACCCGGAGCAACTACGCAGCCGGAGTTACTTACCATACGAACGCTTACTTCATCGCCGTTTCCAAGGTTGGAACGCGTGAACTCATCGGCCCCTGCTGCAGAGCTCGCTGCCCCCTGGCTTACAGGTGCCGCATCTGTGGTCTTTTTTATAAACCACTCATAGGTCGGTGCGGTACCTCCGTTGCCCGGACTCGCTGTAAAGGTTACGCTTGTGCCGGCGCAGATCGTACCGGTTGGTGCTGCTGTAAGCACTACTGTTGCCGCAGCACTGGCTACGATAGAGATCTTAACTACATTGGATTCTATATTCGCACATATGCCTTTTTTATCTATGCGTCTGTACCAGGTATCAACGGTTAACGCGGCCGGTGTATAATCTTTTAAGGTTGCACCTGAGATTGAACTGAATCCTGCAATGGCTGATGTTGTTGAATACTCCCACAGATATGTTGCCGTTGCTGTTGGTGATCCACCCGCTGCTACCGGTCCACCGATCTGAGCCGGAGTTTCTCCTGCACACACGGACTGATCTGCCGTAATAACAGCTGCTGTTACCGCAGGGTCAACGGTGATGGTAATAACGTTTGTAGGTATGCCTGCGCAGGCACCTGATGAGTCTATACGTCTGTAATACGTTGTTGCTGTCAAGGCACCAGGTGCATAACCTGTTGCTGTTGTGCTGTATGCTCCTATATCCGTCCATGGGCCTGTTGCTGAAGTAGCAGAACCCTGCCACTTGTAGTTTCTGGTTGCAGTACCACCTGTACTGGCTGTTCCGGTGAATGCTGTTGGTATGAAACCTGAACAGAGGGTCTCGTTGGTTGAGATCGTACCAGCTATGGTAGGCGATGTTACGGTAATTGTAACGATGTTCGTAACAGCCGTACAAAAGCCGGATGAATCTATTCTTCTGTAAGAAGTTGTTGTTGTCAGCGCTCCCGGTACAAAGCCAGTACCTGTTGTACTGTATGCCGCTACCTCTGTCCATGGTGCAGCTCCTGTAGCCGAGCTCTGCCATTTATAGTTTTTAACCGTCACTCCGCCGGTACTTACCGTTCCTGTTAATGCGGCAGGTGTTGCTCCTGAACAGATTGTCTGTGCCAGCGAGATTGTTCCCGCTGTAACTGTAGGCGTAACTGTAATTTTAATTGTATCTGCAGCAATTCCGGGGCATGCGCCGGATGAATCTATTCTTCTATAATACGTATCTGCAGTTAATGCACCCGGAGCAAAACCAGTACCGGTAGTACTGTACGCTGCTACTTGTGTCCATGGAGCTGTGCCTGTTGAAGAACGCTGCCATTTATAATTTTTAACCGGTACGCCGCCTGTACTTGCAGTACCTGTTAACGCTGCAGGTGTTGATCCTGCACAGATTGTCTGATCTGCTCCAATCGTACCAACGATAACTGCCGGGGTAACTGTAATTTTTATAACGTTTGATGGAAGCGATGTACAACCCCCTTTTAAATCAAGTCTTCTGTAATAGGCATCCGCAGTTAAACTACCTGGAGTGTAATCTTTAAGCGTTGCGCCGGTTACAGCTGTCCAGCCGGTTGTTCCGTTCGCTGACATTTCCCAGATGTAGCTTATTGTTCCTGTTGAAGAACCTCCTGCCAATGCTGCCCCCCCGATCTGTGCAGGTGCGGTACCCGTACAGATCGTTTGATCAGCCGTTATTACAGGTGTTGTTGGAGGTGTACAAGGCGGCGTTGTTGCTCCGCATATAATAACATATTGCGACTGAATATTTGTCACACCATATACACTGGCTTTACCAATGTTTGTGATAAAATCTGCACAGGTATTTACTGTTGCATCAAATGTGCGTACAATAACCGCATTGGCTAAAATCGGACCCGGAACAGTTGGCCATGTGATGGCAGAACCGGTTAATACACCTGTATGGGAAATATTTGTAATCGTATTCAACTGTGCAGGCACAGGGTCAGAAATGCTTAAATCAAATGCCGAATCAAAATGTGCCGTATAGGCGGAAAGTGCTTGCTGCGAACCGTTCCCGTATATACCTGCAAAGCCTGCACCCAGCTGAGTAATGCCTGAAATTACTTTTAACGGAGCCCCGCTGAAATCATTCACCCAGATGTATAATTTATCATCCAGTAATTGGGTTCTGATCTTGATCGCACTGGAGCTGCCTGGAAATGCCAGTCCCGTTAGTGAAACAAAAGGCGTTGCACTGCCATTTATATACACATAAAAAGCAATGTTATTATTTCCTCCGATATTGGGAGATACTTCAAGTCTGATATTTTGAGTTGGTGATTGGTACCGATACAGGAAAGATAAGTTACTGGAGTTTGTCGCTGCTATGGTAGCTTCCATCCAGCCATTCACACCATGTGCTTTCTTCGGACCAAACGAGTAGCCATTTGCTCCCGGAGCATTATTGCCGCCATTCTGATCCAGAGAAATAACCGTTCCGTTTAATTTAGGCATGGTAACACCTGTTCCCAATGTCTGCCAATCTGCTGCAGCCGTACTTGCTCCGGCCCACGATGCAGTTGATCCGTCTTTATTTGTAAAGGTTAATGTATAAGTAACAACATCACCAACAATTGCATTTGCTGTGTTAGCTGTTTTAACCAAAGACGTTTCAATAGGAGGCGTAGGAGGAACGGGATTACAGGTAAGTTTTAAATGTACTGCAGAAGAATCCGGAGAGTCTACATCCGACCAGATCCAGCCTGCATTGATAAATGTTTTTTCCGCGCAGGGAGATTTTGCAATCGTCTTATAGGACAAATTACCTTTTTCACCCGTAAGCATTACCGGTATGGACCACTTTACATAACCCGAGAATTTAGGATTTCCTGTTAACGGTGTATAGGTTGCCGTTACACCAACCGCATTGTCATCTGTAAATGCACTCCATGCCAATTCAATCGGAATAGAATCTGTTACGACAACATTATATGTTTCTCTTCCCGGTAACGGACCATTTCCTGCAATACGTCTCCAGGTATATCCATCAAATTCCTCAAACAATACTTTTGAAAAATTCTGAACGGGTCCGCCGCAGGCATCCTTGCTGTAGTTGTCTACCAAAACGGGAGCAAATCTGGGAACCGTTGCAGCATTTGTATACGAAGGAGTAACGGGGAAGAAATATTTTCCCTGACCATCCAGAGAGCCGCTGCTTGCTGCGGGATCAAAAGACCAGTCATCAGCTATTCGGGGTGCCAGTGTAGAAGATGGTTTGGATTCAAAACGGGTACGGGTAAAGCCGGGACCTGTAACCCCTTTATGAATTAAGTATTCGCTATCCAGTTTATCAAAGATGTGTGTGGATGGAGCAGAAAGCACGTTCGCAAACTGGGTTATTATCCGCTGGTTCCATGCACCATTTGCATCTGATCCCCATGGAATCCGCTGGTAGGTAAACTTTAACTGCTGATTAACCGGAAGCGTCAATGGATTGTATCCGTATTTATTTAAATCGTTTTGATTATCTACGTATGTATCCCAACCCGTTGGATTTGTCGCTGCATCGTATTTACCTATTGCGGCCGCATCATTCATAAAATACGACACTCTGTAATTTCCTAAATTGATGTACGCTTCCTGTGCTGTATGCCAGATTCTGTAAAACTGATAAAAGCCTGTACCACCGTCATAATTTGCATACGATAGTATTACACGGTCTCTTCCTCCATTTAACCATAAGTTAGACCCTGTTTTGTTTTCAAAATTCAACGTGAAGTTTACAATATCACCCGGGTTCATTACCGTTCTGTCTGTCGTTTTTTCAATCGCTAATACACGATCTTTCAACAGATCCACACAGTTACGCTCCATGGTATAGGAAGCATTATTGGGATATTCGTTGCTTGTCCATGCGGGTGCATTTGCAGAAGTCACCGTACTTGTAAGGCAAGCTACTGTAGCAGCAGCAAGTGGTTTTACTTTTACAACAAATGTTCTCACCCCTTTTGTTGCTGCTAAACCATTAGTCTTAAAACCAGCAACGGTACCGATAGACCAGGTAATTGTATTGCCTGAAACGATGCCTCCGGTTGCCGATACAATGGTATAATTCGGATCTACATTCGTTGTAATCGTTACTCCGGTTGCAGTTACAGCACCATAATTCCGATAGCTTACTTCATAATTTAATATGTCACCTTCATAGGCAAATGTTTTGTCTACACTCATATAAACCTTCATGTTTGCAGCTGCAACCATATCTTCCGGTGCATGCAGGTTCCCGGAAGCTGTAAGCATTCCTAAGGTTCTAAACCATCCATGGAAATATTTAGGAGTACTACCTATATAGCGCAAATAATCTGAAGGCATTTTTGCTAAACCGCTTTGGTCATCCCAGCTCAATTCGCATTGTCTGTATAATTCTGCTGTGAGATCCAGATCTCCTGAAGCTACGGCAGCCGACATGCCGCATCCCGCCATCCAGTTCACACCATAATTTGCCAATACCGTTCCGTTTGGAGCATATTGTTGTTTTATCTGAGCCACCCCTTTCCAATTGGGCTGTCCCGGATCCGGAGAAGCGCCAAGCTTGCTGCAAAACGCATTTGCCGAACTGCTTGGAAGTGCATTCGGGAATTTCAAAAATTCTTTATGGCGTACTGCCATATCATATTCGAAGGTATTTCCTGCAGCAGTTGTTTGGTGCGTAACAGGGTTCCATGTTGTTGTCGGGTTTCCGTGCCATACGTAGTTTAATATGGTACGCCACGCCATCCTGAAATCTTCTCCTGCAGAAAACGGCCCGAAGGTTGATGTAGCTCCGTCATCACTAAGCGTATAATTCCCTGCACTGGCAATCATTCCCTTATCATACATCTGCTTTATTGTCCAATCACCGGAGGCAGCACAGCGGTAACATTGATTGATCTCCCACGGGGTACCTCCGTTCGCAGCCAGAAACTTTGCAAATTCTTCAAAATATGCCGGTGCATTATAATCTACGTATTTGCTGTTCACCTGAATGGGATCGGGCTTCGTTTTAGCCCACGGATAAATTGTATTGGCTGCTGAATAGCGCCAGTTCGTAACTTCACCCCAGGTGTTGCCACTTTTAATATAGCCATCAACCCCAACAATTCCCGATAAATATCCTTTTCCCCCGGCTTGAGCTCCTAACGGACTTACAGAATAATACAAGGTATCAACCATTACCTTAATCATTTTTAAAGCTTCCTCATTATATGTATGAAGATTTCCGCAACCATCATTTATACCCAAACCGGGCCATTGCTTAGCTGCAATCAGTAATGCCATTGCAATATCTACATCGCCGTCACCAGCAGAGTTGATGCCTGTACTTGAAATATTGGTCGTTTCAACACAATCCCAGCCGGCAAAACCAGCACCATATGTATATGTAGGCCGCAACGGCGCACAATCATAATATTTCTTAACCGCACTTAAACGATTGTCGTGTACCCAGGCCCATAAACCATCAAACGTTGGTCTGTCAGCAAAATACGCAGCTGCCAGCATGGCATATCCATCCCCTTCTGAAACGAAGGTTCCATAATTCTGCGGAACGGTATTGTTGTTAAACTGCATGTATTGTACACCATTTAACACTTTCCCGGGAACTTTAAGCGCCCTGCGCATCATAATCTGGTATGCTTCACGCATTGCTTTTTCCATGTCCGCATGGGTTACCCCTACGGCGTTGTTAGCTGCCAGTGACTTGCCTTGCTCATATTCTAAAAATTGAGGAAAAGGAAATTGGGGATTATCAGTGTTTATCTGTACATGAATCGTATCACCTGGCCAGGTTTGCGCAAAAAGAGTTGAATGGAACCCAACCGTCACAACTAATAAAACAGAAAATACAATCCTGGTAAGATATGTAAAGTTGGATTTTTTAAAGCTTTTAAATATGCCGGTCATACTAAAATTTTAATTGTGCTGAATTTTTATATAAATTTATTTCAATTTCTTATTGTAATAATGATAAATTTCATTACCTAAATTACAACTTTATTTTAATAAATACGTTCAGGCGAACCAAAAGTAACTTGTGATTTTACGCTATTTTAAAAAAAACTTTCAAATAGGTTAATACCACATAAAAATTAAATTTTTATTGAAATAATACCCTTTATCAATTTTTAGGTTACTGATTTAATACCACTGTATATTTAGTTCTGCTACCACATCCTTAAGCGCATTTTGTCTAAGTTGAAAAATTTTTGACCGTATTTGAAAATTTTTTTCTACCAAAAACACAAACGTTTTATATAATTGTTTTAAAAGTAGTTTTATAACTTTTGCAATATTTCTTAAGAAAAACAGAAAGGAATTTATGCCTGAGCATGTATCCATTTTGGCTCTGCCTGCAATTGCTAAGCTCCCTCCTATATATTGCCCTATAATCCGGATTGGTATGTATGCATTCATAAAAGCTGTTTTGATTTTTTACAGTGGGTATTTTAAACCGAACCGGTTAAACAAAATATGATTAGTTAAGATCTCCAAAATATGATGTATTCAAAACGCCTGAATGATTGGCGTAAAAAACGAATTGTATAAAATTCAGAAAGCATAGTTATTTGTTATACATTAATCTAATTATAAATGTCTTGATGACAATAATATGTCCTATGAAGCCGTAATAACATATTTTTTAGGTGAAATTGCGCGGAAATTAGCGAACTCCAGAGAAATGATATGGTATATAATAAAAACAAATATGTTCATTACCAGAACATTATCGGTTTCTATGTATTATTCAGACTGGAACATTCCTTGAAATTGGAATTTGTATTCCTGATCCTGTTAAAATTAGATTTCTACGAAGCTGAAAATGCATTTATTTCAAATCTATAAAACCATATTTATAACATACTTTTAACTATTTAAAATACTAAAAATGAATAAACTAAAATTTAATAGGTTTTGTTAGAAACCGTATTTAATACATAAATTTTATATTTAGGTTTACACTTCAATTTTTATGATCATGGTGTAGAATATTTTAAAAACATAACATTGGAAATTGTTTAATGACCCCACGAAGATAACATAGGAGAAAGTTGAATTTCTTGGGCTGTTGGTGTCAGTTCTTTTTTGCAGCAAGCTGAAAGAATACTGTGGTGTGATGCACATGAGTTGCCCCTTGTTGGAATCACATACCCAATGTCGCAATACTAGTAATTGGCTTTTGGACAGAAAAACACAACACCTGGGTTATGGTATGCGAAAAGTGCTGAAGGTTCAGTAAAAAATTCTGCACGTAGATGCAATTTATCATATGGCAGCGATCTCTGTCAAAAGACAAACATGGTTGAAATTTGCTAGTCAAGGCATACCAAAAGGAGATTAAATAGAGTATCTGCTAACTTATGCTTCAGCGCTCTTAATCTTTATCATACCAACCAATATGATTCCTTCGTTTACTTGCAGGCAGATTATTATAAAATTGATCAACAATAGATTCATCCCAGGATGGTGTAATATTAATTACTTTCCCACCTTTAACTTCTAATACTAATTTATTTGCAATGCGAAGAGAAGCGTTGTATTTAAAATAAGACTTCAGGTAATCACGGATGCTTTTAAAAAATACAACATTTGTAACCTGATTATTTATATCATACAGCATCCAAATCGATAAAATAGCAAAACTATTTGCTGGATGTACATATATTTCTATAGTACCCTGATCAAAATCAATATTTGCTCTATGAGTTTCCTCATAAAGAGCATTTGCTATCATGTCTTTTTGCAATTCCATAATGTTAATTACTTATTGAAGTTCGATACTTGTATAACGATCCTTTCTAACAAAGTTACAGAAAAACTGGTTGGCCGAATAGAAGCTCAATATAATAGCTTATGATTAAAGAAAATTTGTCTTCAAAAGATTACTTCATTATATTCAATAAAAGAGATAAATTATTTATTTATGAAACATGTATGATATAGCCATTATTGGAGGAGGAATATCAGGATTTGCTACTGCTTTAAGACTACAAAATAAAGGTTTTAAAACAATTGTTTTTGAATCACATGGGCAATTAGGTGGATGTGCTGGCTTTTTTAGTGAAAAAGGTTTTTCATTTGATGTAGGGGCAACTACTTTAGTTGATTTTAGTAAAGGGGGAATTGGAGGTGATTTTTTTGAAGAGCTTAATTTTTCTTTACCTGAGGGGGAATATATTGATTATGTGTTATGGCTTCCGGATCGAAAAGTAACATTATATAGAGATGCTATTAAATGGAATAAAGAACGGTTAGAAAAAATCGGAACCACTAAAAATCACATAGAATTTTGGAATCTTATTGATAAAACAACTGAAGTCTTTTGGAGGGCTGCAAGAAAGAATATTCGTCTACCAATAAAAAACCTGAATGATATTATTTATGCTTTTAGAGTAATTGGTGCAAAAAATATTTATTTATTGAAATATCAAAATTACACGATGCTTGATATTTTAAAAAAATTTAAACTTGAAAATGATAAAGCCTTAAAGGGATTACTTTCAGTTCTTATTGAGGATACAGTTAATAGTACAATAGATAAAGCACCTTTCATTAATGCTTCTTTAGGTTGTTCAATAAGAGGTGCTGGATTAATGAGAGCAACAGGAGGAATGAAAGGGTTTTGGAATTATCTTTCAAAAATTTACTTAAGCAAAGATGGTGTAATTAAAAAAGCGCATAAAGTTTTAAGTCTATCAAAAGATCGTTCTGTCTGGACAATTAATACATCTAAAGGTTCCTTCTATGCAAAAAAAATAGTTAGCTCCTTACCAATTGATTTAACATACAACATCGCTCCTATCCATATAAAAAAAATATTAAATAAATATATGTTTCACAATAAAGAAGCTACAGGAGGGGCAATCGTCATTTTTTTAGGAGTGCCGGAATCTAATTTAGAAAATGAAATATTAACGCATCATCAAATTTTACTCAATTACGATTCACCATTAGGAAATGGAAATAATATGTTTATTTCCATTTCCTCAAAGGATGATACTTTGTCTGCCCCTCTTGGATATCGTTCTGTAATGATTTCTACCCATTGTGATATTAATGAATGGAAAAATTTATCTGAACATCAGTATCAGCTTAAAAAAGAAGAAATTGGCAAAAGATTATTAGGTTATGCTAAACGGGTCTATCCAAATTTAGTAGATAATGGAATCATCTATAAAATAGGTAGTCCACTAACTTATCAGAAGTTTACAAATAGAGTGAACGGAAGTGTTGGTGGTTTTAAACAAACATTAGAAAATTCGAATTTCAACTCTATTCCTCAAAATATAGGAGAAAAAGATTTATGGATTGTTGGCGATAATACCTGGCCCGGACTTGGGACAGTTGCCGGACTTATTGGAAGTAAAATTGTATCGAAACATATACTTGAAACTTTTTAAGTTTTTATTTACAGTATACCATTTAAATAATTAAATATACAAATCATCTATTCATAAATTCCCATACCATTTACATACCAATAATAATTTCCATACTTATCAATAAAATCACTTTCAAAAAATGCATTTCGTTCGAAATCATCAATTGTATATTGTTTGCCACTAACAATGTCTATAACAATACTAAAAAATCTTGAGTTTTTTTGTTCTTGTTTTGTTTGGCATTTTATAATTAAAACATTTTTGAAAAGTTTCATCATAACAATACCTATTTCATCATTTTTTAATTCTGCAACACTAATGTTTTTATATAATGACCCATCAGATACAGAATAGAAATGCATATTTAACGCTTTGGTTATACTATCATTCACTTCTGCTAAACATAAAAAAGGAATGCTTACTATCAATTCCTTTTGTTTCATTGGTAATGACCAAATATGAGATTTGTTTCGGATATCGTATCTAAATAGTGTTGGATTGTATATTGGAGGGTTATAATTTATGTGGTATAATAAGCCTAGCGAATCATGATAATAATGCACAGAAAAATATTTTGCTATGCCTTTCTGTTTATCAAATTGATTTGAAGAATCTAAGTGAACAATTTTTTTATTAGTTACATTTAGTAGTGATAAATAATTATCGCTATAGGATTCATTTTTTTTATTGCTACTCTGTAGAATAAAGGTATGATTGCTTTTTATTATCTGATCACCTTTATATGGATAAATACAATCGTCTGCGCTTCTTGCAGTATTAGAATAATTAATTTGATCTCTCGGTGTATTGATATTCATAGATCCTTCTGAAAAAAAGAGATATTCTAATGTTTTTAAATTAAAAAAATGATTGCCATTTATATCGGCTACAACAACATTATCCCCTACAATAATTAGATTAAAGGGGTATTTGATATCAAATTTAAAAGTATATGGTGTTGTTTTTCCCTTAGCTATATCATAAACATGAATTTCATTGTCTGGCCCTCTTCTATTAAAATATACTAAATGAGTCTTGTTATAATCAAATAAACTCCCTTCAGGTACATTATTATAAAATATAACACCTTTATCTTTAAGGAAAATTGAATCCGAAAGATATGCATATGTATATATATTTCGCCCCACTAAAGAGTTGTAATTTTTATCTACTAAAGCAATGTCTTCTTTCGTTAAAAATTGTTTTAGCCCACATTCAGTGAATATTTTGTGCAAAGTGTCTTTATATTCATTTTGTTTTTCAGTATAATTAATATTTCTGTTTTCCTGACTACAAGAATACAAAAACACTATAATACATATTATTCTTAAATAAATATTATTGCTGGATTTTATTGCTTTCATAAAATCTATTTACTTGAGAATTTGCATATAATACTTCTTCAACAAATTTATCATTACAGATTTTTACAAGTACTGCAGGAGTTCCAGGAGATGTATATACAGCTGTTGTTACACAATCACTTGTAACATAATTTACATTAAGCTTACCTCCAGATATAAGATATTTATTGTAAGGAGTTCTGTGATTAGATAAATTATAAGGGTTAGTAAATTGCTGATATGCATTCATATCATGTGTATTTGGCCAAAGCATAAACATTGGAATATTTATTCTTGCAACTTCTCCATATCTTGTATTAGCATCACTAACATCTGCTTCAATTACTGCAAAATTTGGAATAAATCTTGCAATAAAAACAGAGCCAGTTCCATACATACCTTCTTTTCGAGTTATATTTTTTAATGTTGTCAACTCTTCAGAATTCTTATAATTTGGATACACACCATATGCAACATCACCTTGTTCTTCTTTAATAAAACTTAAATCCCATAAATACGCAGCATTACCCTTTAGTATAACATGTCTATTTGGCCCATAAAACAAATCATTAAACCTATCCATCGCATAGTTTAAAATACCCATATTCAAATCTGACAAAATTGATTGGCCCATTCTTTCGCCCATATCTGTAATATTTGCACTTGTCGCACCGGATTCATATCCATCTCCTAAATCATCTACTAAATATGCAGCACCTTTCGCCCATCTTATTTCATGACCTAACTTTTCAGCTTTCCATTGAGCCCAAAGATAATAATCACTAACTTGGTGATATGGTCTTAAAACATTATGCCATTTTTGTAATGTAATATATTCCATTGCATTAATCCATCTCTGTGTTCGATTTATTCTATCAGATTTTAGCCAAGCGCCTGACCAAGTATCTGATCCAATAGGCTGAGCATTTGCACCAAGTACCTTTTTATAATCATCATATGTGGCATATTCACCTGCAGCAAATTTTCCGTTTGTAAAAGAACAAGGCGTTTGATAATTTATAACTTCGCTTAGGCTTATGGGTAAATAATTATTTATCTGAGCTATTACTTTAACAGAACCGTTTTTATACTCACTTTCAGTCTTTCTTGTTCCTCTTATTGTATATTCAGTTTTATAAAGAGCCACATTGCATCTACCAATATAATTAGCAAGATAAAGAGTGCTACCAAGGTCATTAAGCTCAAAACTATAATCAATTTGCAATGACACACCATCATCGTAATAATTATTTGTTACTACATCATCTACTACCTGATAATATCCTAAAAATTTACCATTCTGAATTTTTGCTCTAAACTCATCAACTTTTACATCATTTTTTAAAACATACCAACCATATACAACACCATTGGGAAATGTTCCATTTTCAATCATACTAATTGGAACATTTAACTTATAATTTCCTCCCCAAAGATCTGTTTTAATTTTAAATGGAATTCCACCGGGATTAAAGAAAAATGGATCTCTCACCAGTTGCGCATCCCGATCTCTCTTCAGAATCCCCCACACATGGCCTGGTGCGTGTATAATGTCCCACTGGAATTTCCAGAGTTGATTACCTGCGGCATAGTCCATTAAGTTAGTTGTATTATTTCTGCTGGTTTCACGCAAATAAATGGCATTGAAAGTATGTTCCATGTGATAAGCTCCATGCCCGAGTTCATGCGCCATCGTACGTTTTAAGCCCTCATCCTGTCCTGAGCCTGAAGCAGGGAAGCTGCCTGAATATAAGAATCCGAATTGCTCCTCTGCCGGCATTTTACCTAATAAATTAGATGTTCCATCTTTTATTGAAGAGGGTTCGTAGACTGCCATAAAATAAGCAGCGGTGGAATCTATATTAGCAGCACCGCCTTTAAATGCTACATACGCCTGAACAATAGCTTTTTCTTTTCCCTGATAATCGTTGCTTAGCAGACCGCTTGCACTTGATTGTACGGTTAAATTGCCGTCGGTTGACCAGGCTGTATTTGTGCGGAAGGTGTTATCCAGTGTTACATGATAGGTAATACCTACCTTTTGATAGGTTTGATTCAGATACGTTTCATACGTTGCAGGATTAAACGTTTGATTTCCTTTTACGGGAACAATGACAACATTTTTAACCTGCGGTGCATAACTTGGCAACAACAATTTACCGATGGCTTTTTTGCTATCTCCATCTACATACCAGGCATAGATGTACTGCCCGTCTGAGGCCGGACCACCCGCTACGTTTAGCGTAAAGCTATTGCCGGTTGCCGTTCCTTTTTCATATACAAACCCTTTTCCGTTTGTAAATACAACTTTTGCCGGATCTGCGCTGCTTCCGCTTACCGTTGCCGTTACTTTATCCAGCGCGCCCGGTGTTATAAACTTAGCCGGCACATAATAACTCGTGCCGATTTTTTCGTATTCCCGGTCAATCTGTGTGGACACACTATATGCCGTTTCACGTTTATCAAAATCATACACAGCCCCTGCAGCCTCTTCATAGGTAACAATCTGTGCAGAGAGATCTAAGGTTGTATCTTTTGCGAACGCTGTATTATATACCCCCAGATAAGTTACAACCCCGGCAGGCGACACCTGGAATACCTGGCCATCGCTATCCTTTATCAATACCGGGACTGACGTGACCGGAACGGTGCGCCCATCAATCGTAACAGAATTTGTACCTACTGTGGCTGTCCGGGTAGTTTTGGAAATTTTAGCACCTGCTTCCGTTTCACCCAAGCCTCCGGTCTTAACATTTCCTACACCTTCACCACCCTGAAAATAATCGATGCCATCCTGTGTGGCTGCCTGCGCATCATCTATACCTGTTTGTATCTGATTTAACACTTCGTTTGCCTGGTCAATTACTTCTTCGGCTTTCGCCATAATTGCCTTGATAGAATCCCTTATTTTTATTGGTATGATGCTGGCATTCATACTGTCTATATTGATCGTTCCATCATATACACAGCTGTTGGGTTTGCCGTTTATTTTTACATTATTAAAACTCACATGCATGTTTACAAAATCACCCAGACCAGGCACGGGCATTTCCATATGGCCCAGACCGGAATAAAGACCCATCGATGGATTTGATGTAGCAGTAGTTATACTATCTACCACAACAAGGTAATCCGCGCAATAAATGGTATCCGTTACCTTTAAGGATTGTAATTTTGTTGCCGGATTTTTATCACACACATTTCCGCTTCCGCAGGCTCCCGTACTTTTTGTATCGGGCATGGTGGAAACAACTAACGGCGCATTAAAGAGTGCATTATTTTGTCCGCATATTTTCTGAATACGGAAAATGTATTTTGTGCCGGCTTTTAAATTCTGAAACGTATATTTAAATGTATCCGGCAGCACTAAATTGTTTTGCTTTAAGCTGTCAATATTTGTAAATGCCTGTGTATACTCCGTTGCAATCGGTTGTGCCTCTTCTCTGTATTTAATGATGTAACCCGTGTTGGTTGAATCATAATCCCAGGCAACCTGAATATTGCCGGTGGTTTTGTTAAGCGTTTTAAAATAGGCTATTGTATCGCAATTCCTGTTACGCGCAACGGTTAGATCAAGTAACGCTGTATCTGAATAGATACTGAACAGTCCGTTGCATTTAACACGTACCAGCAATTGATATTGTGCATTGGCCTGCAATGGTTTCAGTGTTGTACTGATTGCTGTTGTATTGAACGTTGTAAAAAGACCGGTTGTTCCTTTTACCCGATAGCTCAGTTCATAGCTTTCGGCACCGGAAATTTTATCCCATTCTACGCGGGCAGATACGGAGTCGCGTGCTTCTGCACGGATGTCTACCGGAGGAAAACAATTCGCTGTTTGCGGATCGATGGCTACTTGTGCTGATGCAGAAAGAATCCGGAACATACCTACTGGTGTTACCTTTGTTTTATTTCCGCATTGATAGGTAATCTGGTAGCTATATACCTGATCGTTGTAAATATGTCGGCCGGACACCCCTGTACCTGCGCTTGTTGTTATTGCACTCAGGGTATAGGTAACGGTGCTTGAATCTTTGTGCCAGTATGTGATACCTGATCCTGTATGTGCACCGGCAACGGTGTTCCATTGCAGGCTTGCAGTATCTCCTTTAATCCGGTTTGCAGTCAATTGAAACGGCAGGGGTATCGGGCACGGTCCTACAATACCGGTCTCATCAAAAGCAAAGGAATTTTCTGCACCTGCCGACTGTTCGGTACCACAAAGTGCATCCAGGTGTATGGTGTAGCCGCCTGATGTAAGCAGCGGAAGGCTGCACTGCACATCCGCAGCGTTTAGTCCAAGTGTTTTATACGGATCACTGCTGCCTGTTATTTTATAATATAGTTTTAAGCTGTCAACACTTTTTGCCTGCGGCCAGCTCAATACGGTTGCATTGCCGCTTGTATTGACTGTAAGCGGAGAAGGCGGTACACAGGTTGGTGTTGCTAACGTAAAGTTTTCACCTTGTACCGGCAGCAGCCAATTGTTGCACCGGGCTCTTACATTGTATTCATACGAAACACCTGTTTCAAGTACGGTGTTATCAAGCGTAATGGTATTTTCAAGTGTACTGACCGGAATCCAGCCTGTGTTTGAACCTACCTTACGGTAATTGAATTCGTATTCCTTATATTCTGAAGAGATTCCGCTGTTCCAGTTAAATTTTACAGAATTCCCCATAACAAGAGGTGTTCCAAGGGTTATCTGCTCGCAGTGTTCTTTAACAGAAAACGTAAATACTTCTGAGTATCCCTGGTTTTTAAATCTGCTGGTTGATTTCTGCCCGTTTACTGTTTCATATGCCTGCACTTGCCAGGCATATACGGCACCTGGTTCCAGCTTAAGATCAGCGGGAGAATAACTGAATGCAGGAAAGTCTAAATTGTTTACATCAATATTTCCTGTTGCTCCGGCAAGGCTCGTATTTACGGCATCATACGGATTACGATCTACCGGAATAACGCGTATCATGCGGTAACGGTATTGTATCCGCTGGTTTGGCGAATAAACAATGTGCCGCGGAGTCCAGTTAAAGAAAATATTCTGGTTGGTCGTCTGCAGATCAAATTCCTGCTTATTCATTGGTGCATTTAACAGGGGCGGGTCATAACGCACGACATTGAAAATAGTGAAATCTGTACGGATGTTTGATACAGGTACGAGTGTCGGTAAAAGCGTTACATCAAATGCCTGCAGTGCCAGGTTATATGAGCCTTCCGGCAGTGAGTTGGGTTCATTACCCTGTGAAGAAGCAACAACTTTTAAATCAGTGAGTGCGAATAGACGTGCCAGTTCATTTGCATTTAAAAAATATACCTGTCCGCCGTCAAGCGTTACATTAATACCATAAAGACTGGTGTATGAAATATTGGTACTTGTTAATTGAATACGAATATTGATCGTATAATTTTGTTTCGTCATATCAGCCAGATAAACACGGATGCTTGTGTTTGCAGGGTCTGCATAGTCGCTCAAAAAGGTAGAAGGAAAAGAAACGGATGGCTGAATCTGCACCGGGTATTGCTGCTGTGCAAACAGGTATTGAACAGGTGTACTGATAATACTCATGCATACCAACACTAAAAATAAAATCCGCATACTTAATTTATTCGTACTCATTGAAATAGTCATTTCGTATAATGTCTGATTAAATTAATGGTTTAGAAGCTGTAGCTGTAAGAAAGCGAGCCCATAAACTCATTAAAATTTGTATTGTATCTTCCGGTAGCAGAATCAGCTATTTTTGTTCTGCCTGTGTAACGCAGGCTGGCATTGAACGACTGATGTTTGCCTAATCTGTAAGAATAGCTGTTGGTTACAGAAAACAGATACGCTACCAGGGTATTGTTATCGTAATTCTGATTCATATTAATGCCCAGATTTGAACGCAGTTTTTTCTTCCAGATCGGTGCACCGCCTGTAATGCCTAAACCAACATACATATTGGTATTATCTTCAAACCTGGATTGATTTCCGTTCATGCTGATGCCAAAGCTTATGCCGGATGTTTTCCATGCCTGGTTGTAAGCAATGGTTGCATTCAGCATGCTGTTTTTACGATTGGCCGAAGCCTGTTTGCTTGACGCACTCATTTGCGAACTGGACAACTGAATCATTTTTGTAACCCTGTCACTTTCCAGTAATTTATAGCCTACAGAACCGGAGATGGTCTGAGATACCTGTGTATAGTTGAGTGTATCGTATCGCGCATTGGGCAGATATTGCAGATCAATGGGTTTAATATTTACATAACTGTAAAAGTTGGAATACGACAGGTTAATGTTTAAGCGTTTTGTCGGGTTCATACCCAGCGATACGGAACCAACGGTACGTTTCATAGAAGATGATTTTGTTTTATTCAAATCATCGTGCTGCAACCCGATGTTACCGGATAGTTTAATTTTATCCTTTAATAAAGCTGTTGCTGCATTCACGGTTACGTTCTCTAAATCGTTATTGAAATAATAGGCACCAAGCGTTCTGTACTCCGGATCTATACGCTCGTAGCCTGCACCCAGCGAAAACAGCTTAAATGTATAGGTACCATTGAATTTCATTGCATTGTATGTAACCGTGCTTTGATTTCCTTTAATATAAAACAGCGCTGCAAACGGACTGTTTGATTGCTCCGGTAATTGCTGTGCCGTAATATCTTTTGTCCATTCGGAGCGTGCAAGATCACCCGTAAGTGCGAATTTTTTACCTACTGATTTTTTAAATGAAATTCCCCAGACAACATTTTCCTGGGCCTGTAAACCTAATCGCGGAGGAACTGAATCAATTGAATTGATGATATCTTTCGCATAAAAATTTGACAGCGAAATTTCATCTCCTTTATTCCGATACGATAATTTTATACCTGCACCCATGCGTTTATAAGCAGGCAATACATTTACATTGTTGCTGTCATATTGAACTCCTTTCAGCAAACGCCCGGACATGATCACAACACCAAATTTATCGCCGTTATATTCAAAACCGCCACCCAGAAAATTGTGTCCGTTTAAGGTATATGGTGAAAAAGTCAAATTACGGTAACCTATATGTGCTTTGAATTTTTTATAGGAAGGGCTGGCGCCAATAATATTAAATGGCTGTCTGTATGAAAAGTTCTGATTGGAATAGGCAAATGAAAGTGGAACAGCAACACCAAAAGCATTGATATTCAAATTTCCGGAAAGTACGTAGGAGTAAGGGTTCAAACGGTTTGAAATACCGGAAGCGGTATAAAAGTTGTTCGCGAAAGATATTCCGCCATTTACTTTTACTCCCTTTTTTATACCTAAACTTTCTAACTGTTGTGCCTGCAGCACAACAGTTAGAAGTATAAAACAAACACTTAAAATATTTTTCATTTGATTCAATTAGCAACGGGCTTCGGGTAAATGCCTGTTCTGAAAATGTTTCGTTCGGATGTATTTTATTCTATTATTATTAGTGCTGCTATTTTACTGCACCAATAATAATTTTAAAGGTTATGTTTTCATTTTTAAGCGTCACCAGTTTCAGAATATATTCACCGGCAGATAAATTATTTGTAAATAACTGGTTACTTCCGTTACCCAGTAATTTCAGGTCATACACCTGTTTGCCGGAAACTTTTGTTGTACCAACCGGTACTCCTTCGACAGTCATCAATGAAAGTGTTATTTCCTCTTTTGTATCTACTTTGATATGTACAAACACATCCTGATTTATTGCGGCAGGGTTTGGATAAGCATACATGCTTTCAACAACCGGTGCAACAAAATATGGATTGCTGACATTGACATCTTTATCTATTGCGTGCAGCTCTTTTGTCTGATCTACAAAACAGCCATTACGAACAGATGTTTGGCGGATTGAGTACTTGCCTGAATCGGGTAATACAAATCGAATCGCACGCACGCCTTTTGGATATATGTTGCCATCTTCTCCAACCATATCTACAGCGCCCGAATCCTTCGAAGGAAGTACGGTTACACCCGGAGAACTATACCAGGTATAAGATTCCGGTACCGGCATGGATATATCTACCAGCACAATCGTATCGCCTGCATACACATTACTGCTGATGATAAAGTTCGGGCTCACAGGCTTGCCTTTGAAAATAACTTCTGTTGAACGCACCAGTGAACAGCCGAATTTATCCGAAACTTTTAATACCAGATTTTCAGTTGTGTCTGTTACACTTAATTTTCTTGTTTTCACCGAATCAGTCCATTCAGGTGCTTTCCATGCAAACGACAATTCTGCATCCAGATCTGTTGGTTCTATGTAAAAATCAGGACCTGGGCACGGTGTATATCTCGGCTCAATAACTTTGATTGATGGTGTATTCTGAAGCTGACACAATACCGGAGCAGGGGTAAAGGTAGCACCCAATTCAGATGAATTATTGTTACTGTGATTCTGTGCCGTAAAAGTATTTTGCGTAGCATAAGAGAAGAATGCCTTTGGCACCTGCAATTCCCACTCACCATTTGTACCTGCACTTGCAAACGCATTGCTAACATATTCAATCGCCTGTAACGTATCTTTTACAGATTGGTAAACTTCTACCACGGCGCCCGCTAAAGCTGTTCCGGTAAGCTTAATGGTATTGATATCGGTTAAGATACCTGAAGTAATAACCGGTGTTACAATTTTTCCATTGGATGCAAGGGCAGCATCATCTGCATGGATATTAATTGCTTTATTGGCAACTGTTTTAGAATAAATGGCATTTCTATGCATCTGAATACCCGATGAAGTGAGTAATTCAATACCATAGTTTTTATATCCTAAGATTGTATTGTCGTTAATCTGTTCATTAATACTGTTTGTAACAAAAATGGCGGTGGTATCTATACCAAATATCGTTTGAGCAGAATCACCACCGATCAGGTTTTCACTGATCTGATCCTGAGAAGAATTAGAAATGTGAATGGAAGCACGTTTCGTTCCGTTAATTTCATTTCCTATTATTGAATTGCCCGATGGTGATTGCGTGCCTCTGCGCTGAATGGTTACACCGCGTACATTTGCTGTATGTACATTGATGCCAGCTGAATCCAGACCAATGCGGTTGTTATACACAAAGTTATTTGATGATTTTCCTTCAATAATAATGGCGCTGGATATTCCCGGTTGTGTTACATTTTCATCAAAATAAGATATACGGTTTGTAACAATCGTCTGGTTACTGCTGTTCCTTATGGTAATAGCATTTCCAATGATTGCCTTATTTTCTTTTCCGAATATATTGCTTTCGATTTTATTATCTGCAGCAACAGAATCCAGCAATATGGCATGCTGTGTTGTTTGTGTAAATGTATTTTTAGCTACATAGTTTAAATAGGAACTATCTGTAAGCGCGATACCAACAATACTGCTGTCTATACTGGATTCAGTAAACTTATTTTCTCCGATCTTATTATGGAATAATACGCCGACGCTGTAGCCTGCAATACCCATATTTTTAATTTCATTCTTATTACTGCGAAGATTAAATGCTGTGTCTAATTGCACTACTCCAGACGAATCTGTATTTACGATATAAAACTTTTCTATAATATTTTTATCATTACTGATACGCATACCATTTCTGGCATTGGTAATCCACATATTTTTTATTAAGCAGGCATCAGAAGAATCCGTAATATCCAGCCCGTAATTATTTTGGATTTTTGTGCCATTCACTAATATGCGTTGATCCGGGCCATAATTAACCAATTGCTTTTGAGTAATTCCGTCCATCTCAAATCCTTTATAGCTGTAAACAGGGCCAAATAAGGAATCGATTTTAATGTTGTACGGACCTTCTTTCTTCGGTTTGTCTATGCAGAAGATTACTTTAGAATATAAATCTGAATTATTTACATCTCTTAGAGCATAGCGTAATGAGTTGTCACCCGTATTATATGTGTTTAATACATATATTTTAGTATTGCTCGGTGGTATGTGTAATACCGACGATGTTTTAGAGGTATTGCTGTCTGCATCTATAGCCACTGCAATCACATGATACCACGTTACGGTATCTCTATGGTAAAATTCTCTTGGTATTTTAACAGACCATCTTCCATCCGGCTGCACAAATGTGTTTATTACATACTGATTCATGGATGCAGAAATACTATCTGAGAAAAATAATTCAATACTATCACCCGGTTGCGCATAACCTTTTACAATAATCCCGATTCTTCTGTCGTCTCCTGCCTTAACTTCAAACGAAAGGTTTTTAGGTTCTTCTTTTCCTATGTTAGACTGAATAGCTCCTTCACCTTTATGAATATTGATACACAAAGCAGAGTCTGTTTTAGAAGTATACCGAACATTGTTTACAATGTTTTTAGATACAAATACCGTAGAAGAACTTTCTAAATTAAAGGCATCGTTCCGTGCTTTGTAAACCGTGTTATTTAAAATTGTAGTATGTTCTGCACGTGTTGTTTTGATGCTGTTTCGGGTTGCAACTGTAAATGTATTATTTATGATCACTGCATGCGAAGCATCTGAAAGCGCTAAGTAAACATCCGCGCTATCTCTGAATGTATTGTTTGCAACAAGTATCTGTGTTGTATTCGAAATAGAAACAGGATTTTCTACAAAATGTGCGGTAAATGTATTGCCTTCAATAGAGCCTTTAGAATTGTTCCAGGTAATTGATTTTGCAAGTGCTTTATTACTATTGAATCTGTTGCCTGAGATCTCAGCGTGCGTTGAACCGTTTATGTCAACACCTGTACCAACAGGATTATTAAATGTATTTGTGCGGATACTCACACTATCCGTGTTAACATCAAGTATACCTTGTTTTGTAGCATTAAATGTATTGTTACTGAATACTGCACCAACAGCATTTGATAACGGTTTAATACCAATGGCCAATGTATCAAATACGCAGGAGTCCACAACAATACGTTTGTTACTTACCAATACACCTGTTTCAGTAATTTCATCAAACCGTAATTTTTGAACGAGAATACTATCCGATAGCACTTCAAGGCCTGTGGAAGCCTGAACGATGCGGAAATTTGTAATACTTGATGCTGCATTTGCTGATGCAATTGTCCAGGAAGCACCTGGCATTTTTTGTGCATTCATGCCTGCAATAACTCCATCCGGAATATTTTTACCACTGAAATATACTCCATATCCATTATTCAGATCCTGCATTTTCTGTTGCAGCTTCACTTCTTTAACTCCGCCTTGTGCTACGTTGAAATAGATGCCAACCGGATTAGCCTGACCGTTTGCACACTTCATTGCCATCCGCATGGTATTAGGTAACGGATAGTCATTATCCGTTGTATCTTTTAATGAGGTGATGTAGCAATCTCCCAGTATATACATATTACTCAACGGCGATGTATTTCTATCTGTATCCGTTGCTGTTGCTACAACATACCAGGTAGTTCTTGGCGGTATGCGGTCGCTGATTGATTTAGCAACAATGATTTCCCATGTACCGGAAACCTTCGACGTTACACCGCCTAAAATTTCAGATACTTCTTCATAACCCCCGGTTCCTAAATACACATGGATCGAATCACCAGCTGTACCGTTATTGGTTCCGTAAATGTGTAACAGACCATTAATCCATTTGTGTGAAGTAATAGCAGGTTTCTGCTTATTGTTGTTACCTGAATTTTTTAATTCAATTGCAAAAGCAGTTGGTCTGCCTTTCGTTACATCATTGTTGTAGAAGAAATTATATTTAATGGCATTTTTCTTTCCGCCATCAACAATAACGCCGCCTTTCTTATTCTGCTTAATATTATTTCCAAGTCCCAATGCCGTATCCGGACCAATGTAGTTATTAGAAGATTTAATAAATACACCTGCACCTTCTGCATAGGTTGGGTCGCCAAAGTATCTTGCACCGATTATATTCGCTGTTAATCTGCATGTATCTGAACCGGTATTTAAGAATACACCATAGGTAAGAGAGCGCATAATTAAATTGTTGTATACAAACACACCATGTGAAGCATCAACCTGTAAACCTACCATTGCTGAATCAATGGTGTTATTATTTACTTTTCCATTTGGTGCATTTGTTAAAAGAATGCCTGTCTCTGCTTTTTTAGAGGTATTGAAATTAAGCAGATAACCTTTAGAATTTGTAACCGCTATTGCATTCTTGTTTACATTTATGGTATTCTGTGAAACCAAACAGCTATTACTCGCTATCAGGGATATGCCTTGTTCTCTGACGATATAACCACGTACCCTGGATATTGAATCTGTTTTACCGACAACATTAGACAAAATTGTATTGGCATTACTGTTCGTAATACGGAAACCAAAACCAGCATGAATAATTGTATCTGCCTCGATGAACGTACCAGACGCGTTGTCAACAGCAATACCAACAGATGTTGTATTGTTCGATGCCTGTATGATGTTCTTAGTAATTTTCTGATTACTTCCTGTAATGCTTATACCGGCAACACTGAAATTAGAAACACGGTTTTGGTCGATTTGCATTTTTGCCGTTCCATCCAGACGTATACCTGTATGCTGAGATTTAATGGTATTGTTCTTAACCGTACCGTATATAAATCCTGTGGTCTTAATGTTAATACCTGTATCCGTTGTATTTTCAATAACGTTGTCGTTGGTATTAACAATTTTACTGTTAAGAATATTAATAGCAACATCAAAATTGGTAATCTTCATGCCATAAATATCAAGCTGATTGCCGTTTTGTCCGTTAAAACCATTGGCAACATTATTTATAAGGTCTACCGTTGGAGAACCTTTTACATAGCCTGGCTGTGAAGTACCATCAATAATTAATAATGGAGCTGTGATTGCGGGCAATTCAGAATCTGTTTTGATTTCAGCAACACCACCGCCAGGAATTGCAAACTGAATTAAATTACATTCATCTTTATTTGCTTTATCTATGGCCTCTCTTAACGAGTTTTCTCCGTCATCTGCTTTCGTTTTTACCAGACAGATTTTCAAATTCGGATTAAATGCAACCGACGCTTCAGAAGAAAGTGTATTTGCTTTTGTTGCTACTGCTCTGAAAAATAATGTATCCGATCTTTCTGCTGAAACAGGGAAAGAAACAATCCAGGTACCTGTAGAATCTGCAGTTGATTTTTCAATGTATTTAACCAGGTCACGTTTATTCTGATTTGAATAGAAAATTTCCACTTCATCAAATTTTTCTGACTGGCCGATCAGGAACAATTGACCGTCGTGATAGGTTGATGTAAGAATAACCGGAGCAGCCTTACTATAGTTAGAAGCGTTTGTTGCAGAAGTCAGGTTTAAATTAATGGGTGTTTTACCTGAACCTAATCCAACAACTGTATTCTGTGTTAACTTAATATTTATACTCTTATTGATATTCAAACCGTTGTTTGAAACCGCAGCAAATGTATTTTGAGATACCGTAATGCCGTTGCTGTTATCAATCAGCACCCCTTCATAAGCAGTTGTTATTTTATTTGTTGAAACAGACGCGTTTTTATTTGCATACAATCTGATCGCCGGTAATGCAGTTGAAACAGTACCGGTAATAATATTTGCCGAAATAACAGACACTGCATTTTCAACGGAAAGTACATACCCATTTGCAGCAGCTGGCACTGTTGCAGATTCACTTTTTAAAATATTAGCGAATGTGTTGCTTGTTACTTCAATAGAACGTGCACGCAGCGCTGAAATTCCGTAACCGTTAATAGGTGCGGCAATACCTGCTTTTGAAATACCAAATGTGTTTTTAGTAACAATCAGTGAACCCCTTACACTGTTAATGCTGCTTGTACCGCCTGTAAAATAATTGTTGCTGATGGTTTGTTGTTTAATACTATCAACCGCATTTATATAAATAGCATTTTGGTTGCCGATAAAACTGTTTGAATCAATTACTGCATTTTGACCGGTACAATATAATGCATTTGCAAAATCCTGGAATACTAAATTCTTAACCTGAAAATTATTGGTAGACCATTCAAAACAATTCAATGCAGGAGTGCTTGTTTTTACTGTAACAGGTATGGAACGCGCGTTTACAGCAACACCATAATTATTTGTAACAACCAGCTTAGATCCCAGTGTGATTTCATTTGGTGCCGACGGCAATAAAAATTCAATCCGTGCCGCTACACCATTTGTACCAAAGCCCGCCTGGTTTGCGCAATTTACAGCCTCTCTCAACGAACCTTCTCCAAGATCCTTTGTATTTGTTACATAACAAACCTGTACATAATTACCAACACGTATCGGTGTTGATAACGGAGAAGTATTTCCGGTTGTACCTGTAGCAGTCGCAACGAAATAATTGTTTTGATTTATTGTAATTTTATCGGAAGGAATTATTGCTGTCCAGTTACCGGCTGCATCTGCCACTGCTTCTACAACAAATCCGGTTGCCTGCTCTGCAACATAGGTGCTTGAGAAGATTTGAATCCGGTCAAACGGCTTAGCTGTTCCTTGTATCGAAGCTGTATTTCCGGTAATGGAGCTCAGCATATCTGCAGGCTGGCTGTAATTTGCATTGCCGTTATTTACCAATGAAATTGCTTTGGTATTACTATAGATTGCATTATTTAAAATGCTGTTTGATGTTCCGCCGTTTACGAGTACACCGGTTTTACTATTTGTAATTTTGTTTCCCGCATCTGTACCGCCGATCTGATTGCCTTTGCCGGTAATATATACTGCTGTATCCGCCTTGAATGTACTGGCATCAGTTGCCCAGGTAGTATTGATCGCACTTGAAAATACCTGTGCATTGTTGCCCGTGATGGTAAGCGGTCTTTTAGAATTTACTATAGTTACGTTACGTACAACATCGTAATCTGAATTAAGCACTACCGCCTGGTTAAAGTTTGTAAAACCTAATTGAGAAATAGTCACGCCTTCATTATTTACCACCAACCCATTAAATGCCGTTGCACCTTTTATAAAGATCATAGGATCCGGACCACCTGATGTTGGACCAACAATCTTAACAGGCACCAGGATTGGGTTTAATACGCTTACCAAACGGATCGTATCGGGTGCTGTTAACGAAAAGTTTATTGTTAAACATGCACCTGCGTTTGCTTTATCAATGACTTCACGGAATGAACCAGGACCCGCGTCATTTGTATTTTCAACATAACAGATACAGGTGAAACAACCTGTAAGGAATGGTGTTGAAAGTTCAGAAGTATTGTTAGCGGTACTTCTTGCTGTGTTAACATAAAAGTTTTTATCGTTGGGATTAAATGCTGCGCCTTCAGGAATTTCAATTTCCCAGATTCCCGCAGCATCCGCTTTTGCTGAACCTGCAAACAATAATGCCTGTTGCGGTTTATCATTATTGTAAAATACTTCTATCGTATCGTTTGCATCACTTGTCCCTCTGATTACGATGTTGCCGGATACTGCTCTTCTGTAGCTTTTAAATGCCGCCGGCTGTTTATTCAAATTACCTGCAGGCAATACACCGGCATGCAGATCAATTGCGTTAACGGTTACATTTGTGTTTGTAATCGTGTTTTTCGAAAGGGTATTATTTATTCCGCCAACATATATACCACCTGAAACATTGTTTACAACCGTGTTGCCAATTACAGATGAATTATTGCCTATCAACATACCATATTGGGTTTGATTGGCAATACTATTTCCGGCAACTTTTATACTGTCTGCTGTTGCCTGAATACCGTTGGTGCCGTTGGGAAGAGCTGATCCGGCAGCATTGGTACCAATGTAGTTATTTATTATGCGTGTGTTTTTTCCTTCCGCATAAATTCCGTTTAATGTATTTCCTGCAACAGTATTATTTGAAATCGTTGTATTAAGAACGTTGGGAGCGATGTAAATTCCATTTTCCTGGTTTGCACGGATTACTCCTGCAGCGGTTACACCGATATAATTGGCATCAATCGTATTTCCATTTGCTCCCAGGCCAAGCAGGATACCGCTTTTAAGCGAAGTACCGATTGTGTTCGAAACAAGTATATTGTTTGAAGCATTCTCCATCAGGATGCCAATTTTTGACGATCCTGAAATAGTATTTGAACGCACCGTATTATTACTGCCTCCCTTAAATTCAATACCTGACACCGCATTTGCAATTGCGTTTAATTCAATGGTATTGTACTGAGCCGCAGATGCAAGTTGCACCCCTGAACCTCCTCCTGTAAATTCATTATTGCGGATCGCATTTTTATTTGCGCCAATGTTGATGACAACGCCGGCAATTGTATTATTCGTAAATCTATTCTGTTCAATTGTATTATTAAATGTATTTGAGTTCAGATCAACACCCGTACTAAAATTGCGGATGGTAAGTCCTGAAACTTTCACATTTGACAATTTATCTTTTAATACAAATGCACTTGAAACATTTGTGCCTGAACCTTCAATAACAATATCATATACGCCTGTACCGGATTGTGAAAAACCATCTATAAATACAGAGTCGGAAATAACAGGTAATGCAGTAAGTGGTTTGATTACAAACGGCCCAGTACCCACGATCGCAAATTTTATGGCATCTTTTCCCGGCTTTTCATTCGAACAATTGATTGCTTCCCGTAACGAACCATCTCCGCTGTTATTCGTATTGGTTACATAGCAGGCACATTCCTGTGCATTAATAAGCATTGTGTCCGAAACATTTGTACAGCCTTTAGCTGTAGTTGCCTGCACAATGTATTTACCCGATTGTGTCGGATAGATAATTTTATCTGTACTGAACAGCTGTCCGTTTACAAACCATTTAGTTACAGGATATGGATTAAGTCCCTCGAATACGATTTTATTTGTACCACATCGTGCATATTCGCCTGATGGAACAAAGTTCAGATCAGGTATTGGGTTTTGTGTAATTGTTTTAGAAACAGTTACCTTACATCCTGAAACAACATTCGTTGACGTTAGAGAATAGAGCCCTCCGGAGGAAACCGTAATGGCTGGTGTTACTGCACCTGTATTCCATACAAAATTGGATAACAGATTGCTTGTTAAGGTAATTGTATTTCCGGAGCAGAACTCGTTGACACCTGTGATCACAGGTGTAACCGCTGTTGCTTTAACGTTAATTGTTTTTATGTTTGAAACCGCTGTACAGCCCAACAGGTTTGTGGTGCCTTTGCTGGTTACACGTAATTTATAAATACCTGAATCTGCACGCGCAATTGTTTGAAACGTCAGTTTTGACAAATCACCCCCAACAGGCTGATCATTTTTTAACCATTGGAACGTGAAATCTTTTGCTTCAAGTGCTGACACCAGTTCTGATGAAACCTGCTCACAAAGTGATGTATCACCGGTGATGAAAGGATTGATAGCAGGTGCTACTTTTATCGTAAGACTTTCTGATGGGGTTTTACAACCCGTTGCATTATCTTTTACAGACACAACATAGGATGCATCGTTCCGTAACAAAGCAGTTGTGAGTACAGTATCAGCAGCAGATAGTTTAACTGAATTTTCATACCATTCAATTGTTTTTCCTGCTTTTGCAGTTTCCGTATGTAATACAGCAGAAGCATTGTAACAGATTGCCGTTGAGGCTGCTTTAATGTTTGGTTTTTCAGGATTTGCATTAACCGATATGGTATAGACAGGTAACGCTACGCTGCAACCTGTTGCTGCCTGCGTTACGGTGAGCTGATAATCGCCCGCATCCGTTGCTTTAATATTATTGATAACCAGCTCAGTGGATTTACTTGCCAAGGTATCTGTGCCATGTTTCCATGTATATAAATAACCTGACTGAGTTAAATTACTTTTAATTAGTAACACATTGCCAACACAATTAAGTTTTTCGCCGGAAACCAAATTCGGAACACTAAAGCCGTTTACCTTAACAGGTGCTGTTGTTCCTGTACAGGATGCCGCTGTAGAATATGTAACGGTGTACTCACCTGCACTTGTTACACTGTATGTTTGTGCCGACCCAAGTACTGCTGTATTGCCAACTTTTCTCCACGCATATGTACCGCCGGTTGCTGCCAGCGGAGCTGTTAACAGTACCGGTTTTCCATTACATAAAAGCGTATCTTTTACCGGAAGTTTAATGCTGCCCACAGGTGAAAATGCAGTAACCGTTATGTTACTGGTTTTGATATTGGAACAGCCCAGGCGGTCAGTAGCTTTAAGCTGTACCGTTTGATTACCCGCGGCAAATTGCTGCAGCGTTGTATCTCTCACAGATGTTTCTCCATTACTGAATGTCCATTTTACAGGGCCGCTTCCATTGGTGCCAAAATTTGTCTTTTGAATAAATCTATATGTGTTGCCTGTACATAATGGTGCCTCAACCGTATAATCTGCCGTTGGCAGATTACTGATTTCATAGGTGTTGGTTGTTGTAAACGAACACTCCGTATTTTGATCGTTCATTACGTTAACTGTTAACCGAACGGTATATGTGCCGGCAGTTGTATAGATGTGTTTTCCGTTTCGGTCACCGGTACCGCTAAAACTCTTGTCTCCGGAACCATCTCCGAAATTCCATGTCCAGTTTGTTATGGGGTAACCTGCATAATTAACGGATAATTCATTAAAAATTAATTCTGTTCCGATACACGTAGGCTGATCAAGTTTAAATAAGGCACGTGCAAGGATCTTTACCGGCTTCACATCATACCTGCATCCTTTTGTAAGTTGTACTCTGTATACCCGTGGATCTGCATTTACATAAATTTTTGTTGGGTTCAATCCGGATACGGTTGTTCCATCACCAAAATCCCAGCCAAGTCCTGTACCGCTTGTGATGGACGGATCAACAATAAATTTAAATGTCTGGCAGGACGATGACGGATCTATTGAAAAAGAAACCGCCGGATCTGTGCAGTTCGTTCCAATGGTTCCGCTGCCGGTGTTGTTTCCATTACATGCTATAACAGCAATACTTTCTACTTCTGAATACTGTACACAGTTTTCCAGTGATACCCGCACTTTATACGAATAATACTTCTCCAGATTTAACGGTTTCTCAACTTTATACTTAAGCGATGTAGCACCTGGTATTTCACTGTTATTTTCATACCACTGGTATTTATAATCCTGGCCTTCATACGTAAAGAGATTTGTTTCACTCTTTTTACCTATTGTCGGGTCTGTACAGAATACCGTCTTATCTTCTGTTGAAACAGTTGCTTTTGGTAAAGGCAATTGCTTAATGTATTTACTCGCAGCATTTACGCAGCCGTTGTTATCTGTTACCCGTGCCGTATATAAACCTTCCGCAACAATCGGCGGAGTTGCCTGAGTAGAGAATGCCGTATTCGATTCTTTTAAATACCAGCTATACTGCGCATAATTTTGTGTGGTAGATAAATTAAATGTACTTGTTCCGCATATTGTTCCTGAATTTATTTCAGGTGCTGGTAAGGCATTTACAACAATTGGTAATTGAACCGTTTGTAAACCATAGCGTTCATATTTTAATGTAAGTATATATGATCCTGTTTTATTCCATTCAATAGATACGGCACTTTGTGAAGTGCTTATAATTGTGCCGCCGCCGCTTAAGCTCCAGGTTATGTCTTTTGTATATTCATCTCCGTTGAAGCCATAATTAACACGTGCATTCAGACACGCCGGGCCACTAACAATAATGCCGTTGCTTAACTGATCCGCTTTTTTAACCGGAAGCAGTACAGGTAAGCCATTACAGGCAGGCGAACTGAAAATATCCTGTACCTGTATGGAGAACGGTGCCGTACCGCCCCATTTAACAGTGATCTGGTCTCCTGTTTGTGCTTGTTTTACACCGCCGATTATTTTAACATCATACGATGCATTAGCCGGTTTTTTAATTGTATACACAAACGTCTGTAAGCCCGCCGGGTCTATAACCGCATTTCCTTCAATGGATATATCTGATCTGGTAGATTTAACATATACATTTTTACGGACAATAAATTCTTTTCCATTGCTCGCAACCTTTAACTCAAGTATCTGATTTCCCGGATAGGTAAATGTCGGGTTGATTGAAGGTCCGCTGTAGCTCGTTCCATCCTGAATATTTGTCCAGGTATACACAGCCGTCTGGCCTGTGTTTTCATTGGCCTCATACGTTGTGCTTTCGCCGAAACAAACGGAGTCGGCACCTGTAACTATATAATCAAATAGTTTTTTAACATTGATCGTAAACGGATCGGAACTGCATGACCCTTTTTTAGTAGAAACACTTAACGAGATATTGTCCGGTGAGAAACTGTTTCTAAGTAATGTTGCATTGTTTGAATACGTGGAGAGAATGGTTGCACCTGGTGACGACCATTGGAAATTAATATCGTTAATGTTTGTATCTGTCAAACCTGTATACGTATTCGTAGCATTTGCTGCAAGCTCCGTTTCACCGGAAATTCCCGTAATTACAGGCTTTGCATGTACCTGTACTAAAAATGTATCCTGTGCATTACAAGCCAGACTCAGATCCTGTGGAACAGCCGTAATTTTATAGGTACCCGCTGAAGAGCCCCATGTTACATAGCCACCGGCTACTGCATTATCCGCACCCGTTACCTGCCAGTTCATGGCACCCACGGAAGGTGTAATCTGATAGTTTATTGAATTTCCCGTACACACATCCGTATTGCCGGATAGTTTAAAGCTTGGTCGTACGTTTACTTTAAAAGAATCTGTTTTGCCGCATTTAAGTAATTCATTGTATGTTGTTAAATATACAACCCCTTCTGTTGATGTCGCATTCCAGCTTACATCAATATCTGTAAGATTATAACCCCTGCTTGTATTAGAATTTATTGTTCCGCCTTTCACACTCCAGGTATAAAGGGTTGCCGGTGATTTATCTTTATTTGCCGTTCCATAATGTACCAATGAACCCTGGCACGTTTTATTCAGTCCTGCCAGGGTAAAACTTACCGGCACAATAGGTACCTCTACAGATACCGGTATTTCACAGGCATCTGTACCGCAGCCGGTAGCCAGTAACGTAATTTTTCCATTGCCTGCTGCACCATTTCCCCACAAAACTTTTATCGTTTTCGTACCCTGGCCGCTCTGTATCGTTCCGCCAGTAACGGTCCACTCAATCGTTTGGCATACAGCATTTGTTGTGTATGTTTCTTCAGCACCGGGACAAATAACCGATACGGTGGTGATCACCGGAGCATTATTATTTTTAACCGTAATCTGCTTACTTGTTGTATTTGTCTGCCCGCAGAAATTTGACGCGGTTAATTGTACCGTATATGTACTCGCTTGTGTATACAGATAATTTGGGGCTACCTGCGTGGATTTTTGTCCGTTACCGAATACCCACTGATAGTTATAATTACCAATATTTGCAGTTGTATTTTCTGTTTGAATACGTTCATCCTTACATACACTTGCAGGGATTGTAAAGGATGGTGCAGGAATCACGTTTGCTAACGCAGGGTCTACGTGCGTTTCATAGGCACCGATATCAATGGTGTCTGCAAAAATACGCGGCGTATTATCTAAGTCAGATAAAGAAATACCCAAGGCGTTATTCCCTTTGTTGATCAGCGGTGACTGGCAGGATAAGCGATAGTTGCCGGCTGCAAAATCAACAAACTTCGGATTAGTATCATAAATTTTTGTGCCTGTTGCAAAGCCTCCTTCAACAACACTGTTTGTTACACTGATTAACGAAGGAATTGCTACCGTAGGATAGTCCTTTAAGTTGATTGGCGCTTCCGTACCGTTCGCCCATAAGATTGAGTTTGCAATCACATTGGGAACTAAACCCGTGAATAAACCGGAGCCGGGAGCCTGATTTTTTACAAAGGTGCAGTTATAGAAATTAACTGCTTTTGTATTCGGTCCTCTCTTGATAATACCTTTGTTTGCTGCTGGTGAAATATTATTATCAAAAAGTGTATTATACACATTCAATGTGCCGCCATCAATACCTAAAGATGATGTACCATTATTTGAAACATTTTTTTCGAAAATAGATTGTAAAATATTTGTTGTAGCTTCTGATCCCGAAGAGATGTATACCGTAGATGGGCCACCTGAGATATTTTCACTAAATAAACAATTGTTCACTACAGCATCGTGGTATGTTGCACTATATATTTGTACTGTTAATGCCGCTGCTTGATTACTGTTTTCTGTATTAACAGTTGATAAAGATTGATTTTTCTTAAAGACGCATTTGTTTATTTCAATCTTAGGACTTTGTACTAAAACCGCTCCTGTGCTATTACTTTTATTATTTGTAAACGTGCAATTTTCAATTTTTTGTGTTTCACTTCCAAATGCAACAGATACGATTGCACCTGCATTGCTAAAATAACTATTTATATCAAATGCTGTATTGTCATTATTGCTAAAGTCACATTTATTCAATGACATGTTAGCTTGACTTTGATAAATTACACCTGCCTGATAATTTGTAACATTGTTTTCAAATATTGAATTTACAGCAGTAAAAACGCTTGCAGCATTTATTGTTATTATACCAAGATTCGGTCTGCTGCTACTCCATAAATACGTATTATCAGAAATTGTAGAATTGGAAATAAGAATTTGTCCTCTTACAGTTATTAAACTAGGATTTGTTGCTCCAGGCCTTATTGTATTATTCTGAAGAGAAGAATTTAGAATAGTTGTTTTTGCCGTGTCCGGGGTATATTGACTACGATTTATAAAAGGAATTGAATTGTTTTTATAGGTAACATTATCAATTTCAATATTACCCATATTGTAATTCATCAATGTGCAATCATTATTACTGGAACTTAAGTTTTCAAAAGTAGAATTTGTAATTTTTATATTTCCTTGATTGGTTCCAAACACATTTGAATTTCCAAATGAAATATTTGAAAATGTTACATGATCTAATTCCAGACTACTGTTACCTACAATTATCTCATACGCATTTGTAGAATTTCTAAAAATAGTATTTGAAATTTTTACAGGTATTTCTGTAGTTGAAAAACCACCATTTCCATAAAATAAAGTCGATCCGGAAAAGTTTTCGAAAACACAATCTTCAATAACTCGTGCTGCAGTCATAGTGGAGCCAGAAACTATATTATTCCTCGTTCCATTAAACGTACATCCTTTAAATCTCCATCCCCGACATTCATTATAGCTGAACATGGTTGAAGAGTTCTGGATATTAAAATTACAATTTACAATATCGAATTGCGCATTACTACAGTATAAAATTGTTGAATTTGAACTTGTATACTCAAATACAGTACTTGTAAATTTAACTATGGAATAATCTATTAGTGGATCTGTTCCTAAAGCAGATGTTGAACTATTTATTGGGCTAGTTCCTACATTTTTAAAGGAAGAGTTTGAAACAGTTAAATCTGTACTGTGCTCTAAAACAAAAGGACTTGAGCCATCATAAAAATTGCAGTTATTAATTGTCAACTTATATCTATCGCCCGCCTGCAGATTGAATGAATTTGTATTTGAATCATAAAATCTTAAAATGCAAACACCAAAAGCTGTTAAATCCAGCCCATCGAGTAATAATAATTTATTTGGCTTTAAATTAAACATGTTATAATTATTATTATTACCAAAACCTTTCAAAATTGTTTTGTTCAATTCTATATTTCTTGCATAGATACTCGTCTCTGTTCCTGTAAACCCTCCATATATACTTATACTGTTATTAATTATATACCCGTTTAAGCCGGCATTAAATTCTGGTGCTACATACGTTCCCTTCGCAACCCAGATCTCATCTCCATCAACTGCTGCTGCAACAGCACCATCCAGTTTTTTGAAAGGTGTTGCCCAGGTATTACCGTTTTCGGTTGAGCCGGTATAACCTGCATTTACATAATACACGCGTGCCTGCAATGCATTTGAAAAAATCAATGCAAAAAACAATATAGCGGTAGAAATGAACTGTTTCATTTTTCTATGGTTAACGTATTTTTAAATAAAATCTGCTGTGCCTGTGTACACCATATTTTTGATGGGCTTCCGTGCACGGTCGTTTTTATGTTTTTAATATTTTATTTTAATCACTACACTCATTACAGATTCTCTGCCATCGGGCAGTTCAGCGATAATGGCATACGTATATTCGGTATTGGTTGTTAGCCAGGTATCATAAAATTCGCGTTTGGTGCCTTTTACAAATTCATAGGTCTCTACCTGTTGCCCATTTTGCGAACGCATAATTTTAAAACCTGTTGCCTGTTTGTTAAAGTCCCACGTGAGCTTGATCATTTTATTGGGGCGGCTTGCAACTGCTTTAATGTTTGTAACCTGCGGGAACGGATCTTTTTCAGGCTGTTGTATACGGATCACCTGTTCTTCAGGGGAGCGTAAACCCGATGAATCTTCTGCGACTAATTTGTATTCATACCACACATCTGTTTGTGTGAGGGTATCACGAATGGATGTAATTTTTAAACTGTCGCCGCCCAACCGTACAAATTGCTGCCATTGAAATTCAAATTCGGATTTCTTATAGAGATATTGATACTTTACATCATCCGACGAACTCGGCGACCATGTTAATGTAATGCCGGAATAACCCGTTTTAAAATCTTTAAACACGGCATTGGTAGGCGGTACTTTATCCGGCAGCAGTACTTCAACATACTGTGATTGGCGGGACGCATTAAACACTTCATCGATTGCAACTACAGCATAATATATTTTTTTCCAGCCGGAGTTAACATCAACCTTATCAATATAGACCGTGTCTTTATAAGTAGAATCTGTGATACGCGTTGGCTCCTTGTGTTTGTAGAAGGTTCTGAAAATACGATACCCATACATATCCGCTTCTTTATTTTTTTTCCAGATCAGGGTTACCACACCGTTTGTATCGCAGATACCTGACACTACAATGGGTTTTGACGGCGGAACTGAATCCACTAAAAAACCATCCTTTAAAAGCGAGCAGGTTGAATCTCCCGTATACCCATAAGCGCAGACTCTGTAATAATTGAAGGTAGGCTTATTGAGACGGGCATCCGTATAGGTATATGTTTTTGGCGAAATCGGTTTGTCATTCAGTTTCTTCATTACATCGTTTTGCGTTTTTGCTGTCCAGACAGAAAATGATGCAACATTTTCTTTATCTACCGGGTTTACTTCCCATTCCAGATCAATACGTATGTTATCTTTTGAAGAAGCTTTACTGATATTCGGCGCATATTGTATAAAGGTTACAGCTTTAACCGTTAGTATTTCACTGAATGCACTTGTCTGTTCAAAGGCATTAATCCCTTTTACTTTGTAATAATATGTTTTATTCATTTCGGGAAATGAATCGATGAACACCATTCTTTTTTCATCTACTGTAAGTCCCAGTTCTCCCAGATAAGGATTGTTATTTACTTTTTCATAGGTGCCGTTTTTAGATAATGAACGGTATACATCATACGCAAAGTAACCGGAATACTTTGGCTGCAGCCAGTACAATTCAACAGACTTATTTACAACATAAAAATCGAAGCCCATTACGTTAGGCAATGCCACGGGTTGATTCATTGTAACAACCTCGGACCCTTTTATTTTTTTTGCAGTATTAACCGTTACTTCATACAAATAGGTTTTACCGGGTAAGGCTGTTTTATCTTCGTAGAATAAACCCATCGCTTCTGATGATTTATTTTTTAACAGGTTTGCCAATAAAGACATTACATATACATATTCCTTCTGGCCCTGTATTTCTGCGGCATTCGAAGTAGAGGTTCCCGGCTGTGCGTTTTCCTGAAGAAGCCTGCCTGCAATCAGTATTTTCGCATTATTTAATTCCGGATTCGTCTTTGCTTCATTGGTTATACGCTCGTTGGACCACGGTTTAATTGCTTCAGATGTTAACAGTGTTGTTGTAATTACTTTCCATTTGCCGTCTTTTAACTGAACTTCTGAACGCTGTATGTTATAACCCACACGCGTTCCCTCCATCCACAGATTATAGTTTGATGGGAGCCATTTTAACAGTACGCCTGTTGAGCTAACCTGCGTAACCAAACCAAGGGTATCTGCTTTTTGAGCAAAGGTTAACTGCGTTATAAATAAGCTTAAGAATAAGAATATATTTTTTTTCATTTTACTGCAAAATAACAGACGCCGGTAAATCAAAGCCTACCATAACTTCAGATGTTTTTATTTCTTTACCAGGCAGGTAGTAGCCCATTTTGTAATAATATTTTCCTTTCGGGAAGGTTGCTGCACTGCTGCCAGTAGCATTGCACGCATTTATATCATTCTGCACGGCACAGGATATAGCGGTCACTTTACCACTGTGATTTTGTTTCTGCAGTTCACTGAATACATTGTACTGCACATACATTTTGCTGTTGTAATAACTATATCCTACACTATCCGGCATATGAACTCCCGCAGGAATTGTAAAGCCTGTTGAAAAATCTGCACCAACGGCGCGTACAAATTTGTTCGATATTTTTACACCGCCTACAACCACACCAAATGTTTCCATCGTTGAAAACTCTTCTGCCGTATTTGCTGTAAGATCTTTGTTGTTTGGTGTTAATACATGAACAACATTGTTGCCGGAAACAGTAACTTCAGAAATATTGTAGTAGGCCATTTTATCTGCAAAGCTTCCGAACCTGCTTGCCGTAAAGGCATATTCCAGGATAACGGAATCTTCCGCAGCCTTTGCATATGTACCTAAGCTGATGGTTTTGTCATCCGTATCTTTAATATCTCTTGTCTGATCAACAAGCTCTGCTTTCATAAGCTTAAGTGTATATCCTTTACCATTCTGCAGAGAAGCATTTGGAATCGGGTAGGTAAACTGATCTACAGAAGACTGATTGTTTACCGTAACATTGGTAACACGTGCCACCTCTTCACCTCCTGTATAAAACACCACGTGATAGGCAAAATTAGGCTGCAGCTTCATTGGTTTTACAGGCAGCGTAAGCAAACGTATATAACCCTGGTTGCTTTCATTCCTGTAATAATTTTCCATACCCGGCATTGGGTATGCATATTGTACGTTTGCAACAGGTATTGAAACAGGTTCCATTTTCGTTTTGAAAATAGTTGTATCCTTTTCAATCTTATCTGTATTCTGCCAGCCGCCGCCTTTGTTAAACTGCAGCCTTACGGAAACAATTGCTTCCACATAGGTGTTTTCAGGATACGATATTTTAGGAACCAAGGTAAGCTGTGTTTTAGCGGAATTCCATTTTAAATCACATGGTATCACTGCAGCTCCGGCATGAACAACAATATCCTGTTGTTCTACCATACCTCTGTACTGAACCTTTTTATCTTTATCCGTTTCATCCGCCAGTTCAAACGTGAACTTTTCGATTGGTTTTGTAAAGTCAACAACAATATTCTGTGTAACCTGTACATTTATAGAACCCGTTACTGGTGTGATTGCTTCAATGAATACAATGTTTTTATCCATTTCTTCTTTCACACATTCTTCACCAAACGTAGCTTTCGCACTGATAGAACCACCAAAGGATAATATTTTAAATTCAGCGCTAACCGTTCCCGTTACATAACTTGGTCTGGGCAGCTGTGCAAAAACGTACGCTGAGATTGAGGCTGATACTAATGTAATATTATCACTGAGCGGGCCGCACTTATATGAACAACCTACTTCCATGCCTCCTGTAATAAAGGCCTGACCGGTAGCATACCAGTTATTAATACCACGTTCCTTACCTTCCTTACAATATACAGGTTCGGCTGTTTGTGTAATCAGGATATCAAAACCGGCAGCCAGCCAAAGTTTTGCGTACGGATCAACATCACAACCAAAAATACTTGCTGAACCTTTAAAACCACCTTCCAGACTTACGCGTGCACCAAAAGATAAACCGGCCCCTGTTTCCATGGCGTTATAATCTATCGGCGGCGTACCAAATTGCGCAGGCAACGGCATTATAGGCGGACTTGGTAATTTATTACCCGCGCAGAAATACGCCTGGCATTCAAATAAGTTTAATACATTAATGGCTATAGGATCTGCCGGAATACCCATGTACACATATTTTTCAGTCGGCGAGAACATAACTGCAATGTGGCCGGCTTTATCCATGGCACCGCCGCCTTTTACTACATTTACTACATTTATAAATACATCAAAATCACCCGTAAATGTTTCTGTCGGGAATACGTATTGTGTAAACCATTTTACACGCACCGAACCCTTAGTTGGAGTTTCCTCTTTCGGCACCTCCGCTTTTGTTTGTTCTTTGTTCGCGCTTATTTCATCAACCTTTACTACCGACATCGCCGTTTTTAATTTATCTGCACCCGGTACATTTACCGGCGGTGTAAATATGGTTACATCACCAAAAAACGCGAGCATATTCACACCACCGCTTTTATTGAATTCTATACCAAAGGTGATCTTTCCATTAAATACAGCATCTGTTGGTACAGACTGCAATCCTATACCAGCCAATAAACCCAGGTGAATGGAATGCTTTGGTATGTATGTTAAACCGGAAGTTGTGTTACACTTAACCTGCGTGGGCTTGGGCAGCGGCACACCTACCTGCTGCATTTCCATATGGTGATACAGACCTCCGTTGAAACCATTTATACCAACCATTGGTGCTACCGGTATAACCGGGAACGTAACACCGGCATCTACAAACCAGTAACGGTATGATGCGTCATCTTCGTTAATCAATGTGGCCTCATTTATCGGAACATTAATGTCTGGTGTGTATTGCATCGTGCGCCCAAAAATTGCCGCAACCTCAATCTTTAATTTATCCTTCATTAAGGATAATGCTATCTTGCCGCAGAAACCTGTTCCGTATAAAGAATCATTTCTGAATGTTGTTAACTCACCATGCAGCTTAAAGGCATCGTTATTTACATCAATAACAATTTTGTCTAAGCTGAAATCATCGTATTCCCATTTCTTTGTAACAGCGTCACGCTTTGTCCAGATGGTAAATGTGGCAGCCCCTCCAAACCCGGAGCCCCCGCTTTGCGAGTCGCCGGTTTTTTGTAATTGTACCTGTAAAGAAATTTGTATGCCCATGCGTTGACCGCCGGCTTCTTTAATTAAATTGATGGTGTCAATTGATACGGGAAAGTTTGACATTGTTTGGCCGCCGGTAGACATTTTACAATATCCGCCATGTGCTCTGTCAATATCAATATAGGGCGCTTGCGTAGATATAATCAACCGCTGAAACACAACTCCAAAACCCGCAGCTGGTTTTTCTTTTGCTGCCGCAGCAGTATCTGCCGGAGTCGCCGCCTTTTTCTTCGGCATTAATGTAAGTGAACCATCTATATTTACAGAAGGTGTAAACTGACCTGCCGCGTAATTAAATGAAATCAACGCATCGTTAATTTGCATTTTTGCAAGACCAAACGCCTGTACATTAATTAAACCACCTGTACCTGTTCTGCTCAGAAGCACTGAACCGGCATACTTCATATCGTTATCTGCAATATTCTTTGAGACAAGCAAACTAAAACCAACCTGGTTTTCTCTTCCCTTTTTAGAAACAGGCAACGTAATACCTCCGGAAATACTTGCCGAAGAAAGACAGCTCGCAATCATATTGAAGCTGAGCTTATCAATAGAATACTCCCAGCCTTTTATTGTACCATCATAAAAGGGGGTATTGTTTTTACCTTCCGCCTTTGATAAGCCGGTTACCCCATTGCCATCAATTATAATGTTAGAAGCCGTGATCACAATTATTTCATCCGGACTTTTTTCTTTAAATGCTTTTGGTATGTCAATCACTAAGGAATCAATATAAATACCTTTCCATTGTAACCCATCGAGATTATAATTTCCGGCTCCTGATGTATCTGCAGTTAAGTTTTTTGTACGGATTAATGCAATTGAATCCTTATACCATTGTGGTAATTTAAAAGCAGGTGCATTTTTCAGTTCACTGTGATCAAGCGTGAAACTGGGCATGTAACATTTAAACCCCGGCAAACTTGTAAACTCAAAGGAAGGTATGTCTTTAAAATCAACAACAAAATTAGAAAGCTTGGCAGCTCCCTGAAGATAAAATTTTAACGAAACCGGATTTTTAGTTTTAGAATTATCTACGATTGTTTTCTTATCAAAATTTACCGAACCTGCCAGTGTTACATCTTTGAAACCTTTACAGTTAAAGGTTATAAAACAACATTCTTCTGTAGTGCCTGGTTTAAAACCAACACCTGTACTGCCCGCGCCAAGCAAATTGGTCAAGCCCTTAAATTCAATATTATATCCCCGTCCGATCTGAAGAGAATCTGTTACCAGCAAATACAAACGCAAGTCGCCTGCAAACCCCCCTGAACGGCTATAGGGAACTTTATCAGCTAAAAAATAGAGCGTGGTTTTTGAAGAAAGTGTTACTTTCATAAACACCTCTGCATACATGCCATCCGGTGTCATAAAAACCTTATTAATTACAAGCGCATAATTCCGGTCACCGTCGTTTGGAAGGACACCTATCGGAAATTTAAATTCCTTCCCGTCAATAAGCGATTTATATAGGTTGTTTTCTTTTACCGTATTTATAACGTTTTTAATTTCTTCCACTTTTGCCTGCGCACCTTGTACTACAGTTTCTACCGAACTTAAGGTATTCTGAACGGTTGACAAGGTATTTAACTGTGCAAGTGAGGTTTTTGAAAATAAGCCTGCTATTAAAAATATCGAAATTTTTATAACAACTACGAACTTGTTCTTTGGGGTAAAAAAACAACAGATTCGCTTTAACGAGCCAATAAAATCCATTATGTACTTTTTAATAGAATAAAGAATGGGATGGGTAAGTCCCGGATAAAACTATTTTTATAATCTTATGCACAAATGTACCATTAATTATATATATAACTATACAGATAGTACAAATTTTTATCTTGAAATATTCATAATTATCAAGGAAATTTTATAATTAATTTAAAAAATGTCTTCTAATTAATTATTTTTATATTTTTTTAGAATAAAAGTTCTTCCAAAATTTTAGTAAATTTTTTGTGTGACGAGTCAACTTTCTGGTAAGGTTTAGCCTATAACTGTCATTGTTTAGTACAATTTAACTGTTGGTTCTTTTTCTCGGGCTTCTTGCATTTTATCTATAACATAAACCATTCATAATCTCAAAAACCTATCATTCCGCCTAATTTTATTGTATTTTTGTATGATTACGAACCGTTTTGAATTTTGAAGGTTACTGAATTATTGAACATATATGAGAAAGATTCTCATATTCAGCTATTGAAACAAAAGCTTCAGGAAAGGGAAAATAACGCGCTCTTTTTAAAAGGTTTGTCAGGCAGTATGGATGCGCTCATTGCAGCCGCTCTTTCAAAATCTGATAAAAAATCGCATGTTTTTATATTAGCGGATAAAGACGAAGCATATTTTTTTCAAAATGATTTACAGCAATTGCTTGGACTGCCTGTTTTTGTTTTTCCGGCTTCCTATAAGAAACCATATCACTACGAGCAGGTTGAAAATGCAAATATTCTGCAGCGTGCTGAAACGTTAAACTACATTATTAACAACCAGGATAAGCCTTCTTATCTGGTTACATATCCGCTGGCGCTTTCTGAAAAGGTAATCAATAAACGCTCCTTAGTAGAAAACACCTTTATTGCCCGTATTGGAGAAAAACTCAACCGGGAATTCATGGAAGAGTTTCTGCAAAGCTATGGTTTTGAGCGTACGGATTTTGTGTATGAGGCCGGGCAATATGCAATTCGTGGTGGTATCATTGACATCTTTTCTTATGCAAATGAATTGCCGTTCCGGATTGAACTCTTTGGAACAGAGATTGAAAGCATCCGGACATTTAATCCTGAATCTCAGCTTTCCGTAGATAACATTCCTGTTTTATCTATCACACCAAATGTACAGACACGTTTGCTGAAAGAAGAACGTGAGTCGCTGTTTACATTTCTCCCCGCAGATACTACGCTTTGGATCAAAGATTACGCACTTACTACAGAAATTATCGAAGAGTGCTTCTCTAAAGTTGAAAGTCAGTTTGATACTATTCTTTCCTCCACCGGCAACAGTGCACTGCTTACTTCTCCTGATGCGCTGTTTGAAGATAAATATTCTTTTGAAAAAAGCATTGAAGCTTATTCCATTATAGAATTTGGTCCGCACTCGTATATACCCAATGCAACACGCATTGAGTTTGAAGCAAAACCTCAGCCGTCTTTCAACAAAGAATTTAATTTACTGCTCGAAGATTTCAGACTGCGTATCAATCAAGGGTATAAAATTATCATTGCTTCTGAGTCTCATCAACAGATTCAGCGGCTGCATTCCATTCTTGAAGAGCTTGATCCCTATATCCGTTTTGAGGAAATGATCATTCCGTTACGCGAAGGATTTATTGACTTACAGCGTAATATTCTGTGTTATACCGATCACCAGATCTTTGACCGCTTCCACCGATATAAAACCAAAGAACGTTTTTCCAAATCAAAGTCTATTACACTGAAGGAATTACGCACGCTGCAGCCGGGTGATTTTGTTGCCCACGCAGATTTTGGAATTGCACGTTTTGCCGGTCTGGAACGCATTGAAAATAACGGACACACGCAGGAGGCTATCCGCCTGGTGTTCCGGGATGATGATCTGATGGTTATATCCATTCATGCCTTACATAAAATTTCCCGCTATAGTGGTAAAGACGGCCAGCCGCCTGTCATGTCTAAACTTGGCTCAGGTGATTGGGAAAATAAAAAGAGCAAAGTTAAACGTCAGGTTAAAGACATTGCCAAAGAACTCATTCAATTGTATGCAAAACGAAAAGCCGCTCCTGGTTTTGCATACACGCCTGATTCCTTTTTACAGGTAGAGCTTGAATCTTCTTTTATGTATGAAGATACACCTGATCAGAGCAAAGCAACAGCAGATGTTAAAAAAGACATGGAGTCGCCGCACCCCATGGACAGGCTTGTTTGCGGGGATGTAGGTTTTGGTAAAACAGAAATAGCCGTGCGCGCTGCCTTTAAAGCCGTGTGCGATGGCAAGCAGGTTGCTGTATTGGTGCCAACCACAATTCTGGCCATGCAGCATTACAAAACGTTCAGAGATCGTTTATCCCGGTTCCCCTGTGTAGTTGAATACATTAACCGTTTTAAAACGGCCGGCCAGATCAAAGAAACACTGAAGCGTGTTAAAGAAGGCAAAACAAATATTCTCATCGGTACACAACGTGTTATCAGCAAAGATGTTGAATTTCAGAATGTAGGTTTACTGATTATAGATGAGGAACAAAAGTTTGGTGTGAAGGTTAAGGAAAAACTGCGTGAATTTAAAATCAATATTGATACCTTAACACTTACCGCTACACCAATACCGCGTACGCTGCATTTCTCTTTAATGGGTGCGCGCGATTTATCCATCATAGCTACGCCGCCCCCAAACAGACAACCCGTTACTACTGAAATACATGTTTTTGATGAAGCATTCATACGCGATGCCATTTCATTTGAATTGAAACGCGGTGGACAGGTATTTTTTGTTCACAACCGGGTGAAAGATATTGATGGCATGGCATTCCTGATTAAAAAGCTGGTGCCCGATGCGCGTGTTACGTTTGCACACGGACAGATGGAAGGAGACAAGCTTGAAGAAGTAATGCTGAAATTTGTTGAAGGCGAATACGATGTATTGGTTTCAACAAACATTATTGAATCTGGCCTCGACATACCAAATGCCAATACAATTATTATCAATAGTGCGCATATGTTTGGTCTTTCCGATCTGCATCAGATGCGCGGACGTGTAGGCAGAAGCAATAAAAAAGCATTCTGTTATCTGCTTACTCCTTCAGTATCTGCATTAACAGGTGATTCCAGAAAACGATTAAGCGTACTGGAAGAATTTTCTGATCTTGGGGATGGCTTTAAAGTAGCCATGCGTGATCTGGATATCCGCGGTGCCGGTAACATGTTGGGTGCGGAGCAAAGCGGTTTTATTACAGATCTTGGTTTTGATATGTATCATAAAATTCTGGATGAAGCTATTCAGGAATTAAAGGAAACAGAGTTCGCTGATTTATTCAGAGACGAACTGGACCAGCAGCGTTTAAAAAATCTTGTGCAGGATTGTGTTATTGAAACAGATTTATCTATTCTGATTCCGGATACATATGTAACTAATATTTCAGAACGTCTTTCGCTCTATTCAACAATTGATAACATTAAAAATGAAACGGAGTTAACATCTTTTATACAAGGGTTAACAGACCGCTTCGGACCATTACCAAAAGAAGTGATTGATCTTACAGAAACCATTAAGCTGCGGTGGTTAGCACAAGAACTTGGTTTTGAGAAGTTAACCATTAAGAATGACGTCATGCGCTGTCAATTCGTGCCTTCAGAACGTACCAGTTATTATACCTCTGATGTATTTGGTTCTATATTAACATTTGTTCAGACTCATTCAAAAAAGTGTAAAATGAAAGAAGTAAACAAAAAACTTCTTTTAACTATATCAGATATTAAATCTGTTGAAATGGCTCTTTCAATATTCAATGAAATTCAAAAACCTTTATCCGTAGCAAAGTAATCATTGCAGAAGTTAAAAAGTTTATTGAAATTAGAGAATTACACCTTTACAATAAAACCTTGGAAGCAACTTTCAAAGATCCAAAAATAGAAGGATACAATAAACGCAAACGACTGCTGGACTACCTGATCAAAGGTGCTTCAATCGTTGTATTTGTTGCAACCATTCCTGAAATATATTATTGGATCACCGATACCTTAATTGTTGTTTCTGTAATTCTTGCACTCTTTGGTTTTTGTTATTTTTTGAATAAAAAAGGACATACAAATCTTGCTGCAAACATCATTGTACTTACTGTATCCATACTCGTGTTTTTTCAATGTATGCTTACGGGATTATCCTCCATGGTATTCTGTTTTTACATGCCGTTGTTAATTGGTATTCCATTCATCATTGATAATAAAAACATTGGTTTGATTTTAATGCACATGCTTATACCTATCATGCTGTGCGCCTATCTGCTGTTTATTAATCAGGCAAGTGCCCATGCAGCCAAAGAGCTGGCAACGGGTTTTACAAATATAAACGGACAGATTAATTTCCTTTGTGCGCTTTCACAATGTGGATTTTTTGCCTGGTTCATCATCCGCGATCACTCATCTTCTCAGAAATTAATTCTGCTTTCCAAAGCAAATATTGAATACAAGAATGCCAAGCTTTTAAAAACAAACAATGAAATGGATCATTTGGTCTATAGCATCAGTCATGATTTGAGGGCGCCGATTGCATCTGCACTTGGTTTGATTGAAATAAGTAAACTGGAAACCGATCCTGAAAAATTAAAATACTACGAAATATTAAAAGAAGCCTGCTTACGAAGACTCGATAATTTTATTTATGATATTTTAAATTACCTGAAAAATAATCGCCTGGAAATTGAAGTCTGCAATGTTTCTATAAAAGAAGAAATATTGAATTCCATTGAAATGAATTCCATATACAATGACCAGGTACATGTAACGATTGAATGTGAATATGAGGGTGATTTTTATACAGATAAAAACCGCCTGCGCATGATTTTAAATAATATTATTTCGAATGCCTTCAGGTATGCCAAGCCTTCAACAGTAGAAAAAACCATTCATATTAAAGTCCGCAACAACTTCCCTACCCTTGAAATTGCTGTTAAAGACAATGGAGTAGGGATCAATAAAGAATATATTGATAAAATCTTTGAAATGTTTTTTAAGACAGATGAAAAAACCAAAGGGAGCGGACTGGGTTTATATATTACCAAAGAAGCACTAACTAAAATTCACGGGTCTATCACCGTATGGTCTGAAAAAGGCGTCGGTTCTATCTTTACCATTACCATACCAAATCTTGAAAATGTGCCTTTAGTCAGAGAAGACAATAATATCAATTCCATTATGGAATAATACTTACAGCACTATTTTTTAACCACTGTTTTATTAGATCCTTGTTGCCGCTTAAATTTCCGATTACATACTTTTTTGACATAGCCAATATCTGCGATTCCGCTGCACTTTCAGATTCCACCACCGCGTCACCAAAATAAGAAGCGTGAATAAATGTTATACCGGCATCTGTTTTGGCAATAAAGCCTACATGATTATCCAGGCCTATCACGTACAGCTGATTCGGCTTTGCCTTCAGCGCATTCAAAAGATCTGTTGTATTGGTATATACCGCTACTTCACTGCACACTGTTTTGACAATTGAATGGGAGTATTGTTGTGCAACTTTATACCGGTTGAGATTAACCCCGCAATGTTTTAATGTAGTCGATACAAAATAGCCGCAGGCAATATATCCGCGTTGCGGGTTATCTGTTGTGCCATTAAAATCCCAGGCGGTGCCGTACCAAAAAGGAAACACATTGTTTACCAGCGCTTCCTGTAAAAATTTGTTTGCAGAATCCAGCACGATTTGCTTTTCATGTTCTGTTTGCACACGTTCATATGCTTGAAAAAACACATTTCGTTTTGCTGTTATTTTACTTTTTAATTTATCATATGCCGGAATAAAATCAATGGCGGCAGAGTCGGGGATATGTTGTTTTAAAATAGATGAATACTGTGGATTTGGCTCTTCAGTAACCACTTGATCTATCGCTGCTGTGTGGTTTTTATCTTGTGTTTGGGCGCAGGCCAAAAAAATACAGGCCATAGCGACAACTGTTATATATCCTTTCATAAATCATTTTTCTCTTCATAATGCGATAACAGAAAAAAGATACGCTAGTTATAAATTCTTAATTGAATATTAGCCTGGAGGATTCAGTTCTCTAACAAATAGTTAATCCTTTCACTCACCCGTGAGTACTTTCTTCAAAATAACTGTATTCACTTCTGTCAGGTAGGCTGCGTTATACGGACCAAACCAGTTCATATCCATTGTTTCCCCGCGATCCCAGTCGTAACACGCGTCATCTGTAATATACCCGATGTAGCCGCCGTTAAATCCGCTCAGCATAAAATTACTCTGGTTATCTGCACATATTTTCTCAAGCGGCGGCATAAGTTCTCCGGAGTAATCGCAAGGCATACCTAACAATACCGTTTCACCGATTTCTATTATCTGAATATCCGGAATGTCTTTCCCGAGTATTGTATTAAATACCCATGGGCGGATGCGGATATCTTTTTCAACACGCAGATGTGCGTCTCTTAAAAAAAGTGGCAAGCGGTGGTAGTATAGCTGATTCGTATACGCATACGCTGCCTTTGTTTCCTGAAGCTTTTCAACTAAAATAGATGATACCGTATCCGCACGCAGTTTGCCGTCTAAGATTGTTTCAAACGTTGGCGCATGACTGCCTACAGCACCAGCGGCATAACTTACAAAAGAGGCCCACTTTCTTTTTTCCAGTTCTGCGGATACAATGCCGGGATAATCTGCAGAGACATAATCTACATCCGAATTTAAACAATTGGCATGCGCGGCAAACGTAAAAAGACAAGCCTCTTCTCCTGATTTATTCCTGAATTTAATGCCGCGGATAAATGAATCTTTAGGAGCATCTGCACCTTTAAGCCTGTTTTGAACGGCTTCCGGCGCACTTACACGAATGTATGCCTGTTCAACTTTTTGCAAACGAGGAATGGCTTTTGAAATGCATTCATTAATTGCATTAAAAAGCAATGCAACATATTCATCCGAATATTCTCCTGCCAGTACACGACCGGCAATTTTAGGCTCCCAGCCCCCGGGAGCACTGTGTGTATGTGTAGCTGTTAAAAAAACCTGCAGGTTATATGTTGTTTCAAGCTCGGCTCTCACCCGGTCTTTTAATGCAGGCGGAAAGATCAGCAGATCTAAAGACACATACGCTACCCTGGTTTTCGCATTATCGAAAATAAATGTCCGCACAAAAGTTGTATCATTTACCGACACCGCTTTTTTGCGTAAACCATAGCCGGCAAGCGGATGCGGAAAAGTATGTGGTGTTAAGGCAACTTTATACCACGCAGCTCTTAAGGTATCACCTTTTTTATGCTGCACATCCACATGAAATGTATCCAATGCCTTCATCATAGATGTATAGTAAGGCATTTGCTTATACGGCGTGCGGTCAACAGTAGTGAAAAGGACCAACACCAACACTAAAAGCGTACTGACGATTCCCAAAACCCACTTAAGTATTTTTTTCAACGGTTATTTGTTTATTGAATATACTACAAGGTACAGCAATGTACAGACAAACTCAAATGGCTGCTGTTACCGCATTTTTAAGAAATTAATTTGCTTGGCCTTAAAAATTTTGTGTATTTGCAAATCAAATAGTTAGCTCCTTCATGAAAGCAATCCAGGCATCTGTAATTATTCCTTCGTTTAATGGAAAAGATAAAGTGATCGGATTACTTAAATCAATAGAAAAGCAAACCGTTACTAACGTTGAAGTGCTTGTTGTTATTGACGGTTCAACAGATGGCTCCGCTGATGCCTTAAGATCGACAGACTGGAAATTACAGTTGCGGCTCATTGAACAGGAAAATAAAGGAAGAGCCGGAGCACGCAATACCGGTGCCGGGGAGGCACAATCAGAGTTGCTGATTTTTTTTGATGATGACCTGATGCTTGATCCGGCGTGCATTGAAAAGCATATTTCGGCAAACGATTTATCTGTAAAACGCATCGTAATGGGCCAGGTGATCGAGCCCAGCAATGCGGCGGATACTGAAATAAAAAAATACAAAGACTATCTCAATGAAAGCTGGGCAACGGTGTTAGATCCGTATAAGCAGAAAAATTTTCCTGAAAATCTTACCGTTCTTTCTGCTCAGAATGTTTCCATTACCAAAAGCATTTTTAATACACTTGAAGGATTTGATTCAACGTTAAAAGATATTGAGGATTATGATCTGGCACTGCGTGCAAGATCAAAAAACATTCCGGTATTTTATCTGGATACAGCAATCGCTATCCACGTTGATTTTTTTTCCTTTTATAAATATGCCCTGCGTTCAAAAGAGTATTTTAAAAACCGCCGGCTGGCTGCCCGTTTCAATCCGGAATTATATGCAAGCGATAAAATTCTGACGCATAAAAATTCATTGCTGCAGAAGGGCGTATACCGGATTCTACGTTTTCCGTTTTGGCTGCATATTTTAGATTCCGCCAATATATTCCGCTTTCTGTTACCCAGACAGGTCCGCTACAAACTTTATGGCATTATCATCACCGCATTTGCACATAATCAATAATTAGCTCCCATAGCGGTTTTCTGGTAATCCGGTGCGTTGTGCCTGCTTCATTTTTTAGGAATTGGCATAGTTGATTGTAGGGTTTTTTGTACCTTTGTGCTTCAATAAATGAATCCACATGCTTAGTTGTTCTAATATCTCTCTTAAATACGGCAAGAGAACCCTTTTCGAAGAAGTTACCATTCGTTTTGCTTCCGGCAATTGCTATGGCTTAATCGGTGCAAATGGTGCCGGAAAATCTACGTTCCTGAAAATTCTTTCCGGAGAAATCGACCCTACTACAGGTAAAGTTGAGATGTCGCCGGGCGAACGTATGGCGATATTAAAACAAAACCATTATGAGTTTGATGAGTTTCCCATTCTGGAAACGGTTATGATGGGCCATAAGCGTTTATATCAGATCATGAAGGAGCGTGAAGCAATTTATGCAAATCCTGATTTCTCTGAAGAAGATGGTATTAAAGCTTCAGAACTGGAATCTGAATTTGCTGATCTGAACGGCTGGAACGCAGAGGCAGAAGCTGCTGAATTGCTAAGTGGTTTGGGTGTGAAGGAAGAGAATCATTATACCTTAATGCAGGATGTGGATGGAAAGGTGAAAGTACGTGTATTACTGGCACAGGCAATCTTTGGTAACCCGGATGTATTATTACTGGATGAACCTACCAACGATCTGGATGTTGACTCCGTATTGTGGCTGGAGAACTTCCTGGCAGATTTTAAAAACACGGTAATTGTAATCTCCCACGATCGTCACTTTCTGGATACGGTGTGTACGCACGTTGCTGATATTGATTACGCAAAAATTAAATTATATACCGGTAACTATACATTCTGGTATGAATCTTCTCAATTAGCCGCAAAACAAAAAGCGGATCAGAATAGAAAGGTTGAAGATAAACGAAAAGAGTTACAGGACTTCGTTGAACGTTTCTCGGCCAATGCGTCTAAATCCAAACAAGCTACATCCCGTAAAAAATTACTGGAGAAACTTGTCATTGATGAGATTCAGGCATCCAGCAGAAAATACCCAGGCATACAGTTCCGCTCTGACCGTGAAGCAGGCGATCAGTTACTTACCGTTGAAGGTTTGAGTAAAAAAGGTGCCGATGGCAATTATTTATTTAAGGATTTAACCTTTACAATCAATAAAGCTGATAAGGTATCCATCTTAAGCAAAGAGCCATTATCTATCTCTGCATTGTTTGATGTGCTGATGGGCGTTGAAAAACCCGATGCAGGCGCATTCAAATGGGGTATCACTACTTCTCAATCCTATTTCCCCAGAGACAACTCCGAGTTCTTTTCAGATGGAAATTTAAACCTGGTAGATTGGTTAAGACAATATTCTAAAGATAAAGACGAAAGCTATATCCGTGGTTTCTTAGGCCGTATGTTATTTACCGGTGAAGAGTCACTGAAAAAATGTACGGTACTTTCCGGAGGCGAAAAAGTACGTTGTATGCTTTCCAAAATGATGATGGAATCTGCCAACGTACTGATCATGGACGACCCAACCAATCACCTGGATCTTGAATCGATTACTGCACTAAACAACGCGTTAATGGAATTCAAAGGAACGATGTTGTTTTATTCGCATGATTACCAATTCATCAACACCATTGCAACCCGTATCATTGAACTTGGACCAAACGGCTTCATTGATAAAACAATGACGTATGAAGAATACCTGGAAGATGATAAAGTAAAACTTCAGAAAGAAGCAGTGTATTAGTAAACAGGCGACAGTGGTCAGTTGTCAGTAAATAATTAGTTATAAAATCCCAATAGCGAACTTCTATTGGGATTTTCATTTTATCAGCTGTTGAATAAAAGCAACAATATGATATAATATTCAAGAATTGAAATCCTGTATTTCTTTATCTACTGTATATCAAAAATTGTATAAACAAGAAGTCCCGCCTCAATAGTTATTGAGGCGGGACTTCTTTGTTTATAGTACGAAAGCCTTAGGCATTCCGCATGAAGCTTTTGGCTTATAAATTATTTAACAGCTAAAGATGTTGTACCGATAAGGTTACCGTCCTGCCAGATTTTGATCGTGTATGAACCAACTTTAAACTCAGAACCTTTCGAGTAAACAAATGTTACACCTTGGTTTGTGTTGTTGAAATCAACAGATTGTTTTTCAGTGAACGGAATTTCTTTTCCTTCTGAAGTTTTGAAGAAACCGCCGCCCAATGCACTGTCAAATAATGGAGCACCGCTTGGTTCGATCACCTGTAAGTAGATAGTCTTTTTGTTTTTTGGAGCTACTTTATTATCTGCTAATGTAAATGTGATTTTAACTTTATCAATGTTTTTAGCTTTGTACTCATCATCAACAAGTTCTTTACCTTTTGCATTGATTACAGTAGCTTTTAAATTTTCAGCTTTTAAGATAGAAGCTAATTCATATTTCTGCTGTAAGTCAGAACGAACAGAACGAAGATTATTGATTGAATCATTCATTACTACTTTATCCTGCTTTAAGGTATCAATAGAAGAATTTAAGTTTTTGTTCTCTTCTCTTAACTGCATGATTTCTGCTTCTTTAGCTTCAAGATCTTTCTTGTAAGATGCGATCTGTGCATTCAGCTTATTCATGTTTACAGCGTTACCTTTTTTCAAACTTGCAATTGCATTGTCCAGTTCAGCAATTTTAGCAGCTAATGAATCATTTGACTGGCCTAACTGCGCAGCTTGTGCCTGTAAGCTATGGTATTGTAACTGCAAGCCTTCTAATTCAGCAACTTTATTAGCTAATGAATCATCTTTTAAAATGATTGTTTTTTCCTGCTCTTCAATGGTAGTTGACTTCTGGTTGTTGTTAAACAACAGGTATCCGATTACACCCAACAACGCCAGGATAATAAGGATAAAAATTAAATTATTACTTTTCTTGTTTTCTTCTTGTGCCATAATGGTAGTGGTTAATTTAAAAGTTTATGGTTATAGTTTGTTTTTCGTGAATTATAAAGATATAAATTATAATTTAATTTAAAAGGCAAATTTCAGAATTTTAAAGAACATTTTTACGGTCAAATACCACATTCATCCACTCTTCAGGAACACTATCCAATGCCTGCTTCAATTGATTATCCCAGGTTGTAGAAATTATTTCCATGTCTTTTTTCTCAAACCTATGTTCGATCATTTTAAATGAGTTGTTGTAATACACAACTACATCTAACGGAAAATCAACATCGTTTGCGGAAACGCGTGTAGAGTCAAACGATAAAAATCCGGCTTTTAAAACCTCTTCCAGTGTAGATTCATACTTTACGGTTCTGTTTAAAATAGGCTTGCCATAACCACTGTTACCAATGATCATGAAAGGAGATGTCTGCGTCAGTTCGATCCAGTTACCTTCCGGATACAGTAAAAACATTTTAGGCTCTTCATCATTCTTTAATTGTCCGCCTACAATGGTATGTAAATTGAATGCGAAACCTGCCGCATATAAGGCCTTCCGGTCTTCTTCTGCTACACGTCTCAGTTGATTGCCAAATGCATTAACGGCTTCATATAATTGATTGTAAACAACATGTTCGTCTTTTAAAACTTCTTTAAAATAGGTTATTGCTTTATCACGAACAGATCGCAGGCCGCTTGTCATCAGAAACAGACTTCCGTGTGCGCTTTCATGTACAAATAATTTTTTAGCTGTTGTGGTATCTGTTCCAGAGGTTATTCGTGTATCAGCAATGGCAACCAAGCCATCCTTTAATTTTACACCTAAACAATACGTCATATAAAGAAATTAGTCAATTGGGCCCGAAATATACATATTTTCTACTTTCAATAATAAAGTGAAAATACTCAATATTGTAAGTATTTGGTTTCGAGCATATCTGCAAGCTTCGCTACCTTGTTCAACAAATCATTATAAAACGCTAAGGGTTCCTTTTCAATATCCTGAATCGAGGTATACTTCACGGTGCAGAGCAATTTACTTGCGTAAAATTCCAGTGAATTTGTTTCATGTTTCGACAGGTTTGTAATGCGCAGCAAACAGTGTTCAATATGTCGCAGGTTATATACAATTGATTTTGGAAAATTTCTGTTCAGTGTTAGAAACTCCAGACTATGGCTTACGCTCGGTACTTCTCTGTAAAATATTTTACTCATGTCATACGCTTCGGTACTTTTCAGCAGGTTCACATTTTCAAACAATTCAATCATGTTATAATATTCCTTTTTCGGAATACGGTTTATATCATTGATCTTGGTTACGATCATGCGTATTACCTGTGTGGTACGTTCAATGTGCTGGCCCAGATGAATGATGGACCATGCTTCTTCGTGCAGCAAGGTGTTATCAATATTTCCTTTGATCACTGAACTGTTTTGCAGCACATTTTTAGAAAATTCATAAATACCCATTTCATTGAATGTTGCGCGATCCATTAAGTTGATCGAATGATAAAACGTATTGATCGACTGCCACAATTCACTTGAAATAGAATCCTTTGCTCCGCGTGCATTTTCCCTCGCTTTGACAATGGAGTGTTTAATGGAAGAAGCATTGAATTCGTTCAGCCCGATATAATAGGCAACTTCCATTGTCTCCATTTTATTACCGCTGCCAAGGTACTCTACATAAGAGCCGGCCATATTTAAAACCGACTCTAAAATATGTTCTTTCTTAACCGATTTAGGCGCATCAATACTAAAGAAATAATGTGCCTGTGAAAAACGACTGATGTGTTCTGTTCGCTCAAGGTATCTACCCATCCAAAACAAATTTCCTGCAATTCTAGATAACATACATAACCGATTTAATAATTTTCAATAACCCAGGTGTCTTTTGAACCTCCGCCCTGAGACGAGTTAACAATTAAGTTACCTTTTGATAACGCAACCCGCGTTAATCCGCCATCCAGCACATAGGTTTCCTCTTTTCCCATTAGTGCAAAAGAGCGTAAATCAATGTGACGCTGTTCTGATTCATTTGAATCTTCGATGAATGTTGATAACACCGATAACGACATGATCGGCTGTGCAATGTATTTTCTGGGCGTATCAAGTATTAATTTTTTGTATTCTTCAATCTCTTCCTTAGTTTTTCGGTTACCAATAAAAACACCATATCCGCCGGATTCATCCACCGGTTTCACAACCAGGTTATGCATGTTTTCCAGGACATATTTCATTTCATCCGGACGCTCGCAACGATACGTTGGTACGTTATTTAAAATCGGCTCTTCGCCCAGATAGTATTTAATAATATCCGGCACATAGGTATAGACTGCTTTATCATCTGCTACTCCCGTTCCTGGCGCATTGATAATGGTTACGTTACCCGCCTGGTATGCCGACATTAAACCCGGTACACCTAAAACAGATTTTGGATTAAATACCAACGGATCAATAAAATCATCATCAACACGTCTGTAAATAACATCAACCCGCTTCGGCCCTTTAATTGTCTTCATGTAGACAAAGTTTTTTTCTACAAACAAGTCACGCCCTTCTACCAGTTGTATCCCCATTTGGTGGGCTAAAAACGAATGTTCAAAATATGCCGAATTATACGTGCCCGGTGTAAGGATCACACACAATGGATTATCAATCCGATCGGGCGCTACAGAACGTATTGTTGACAATAACTTTTCTGTATACTGCATGATCGGTTTTACATGATACCTGCTGAAAAGATTGAAAAAGATCTTTTTCATTGTCTCTCTGTTGGATAATACGTAGCTTACACCTGAAGGACAGCGAAGGTTATCTTCCAGCACGTAGTATTTACCATCGTTGTGCTTTATAATATCTGTACCGGTGATGTGGATGTAAATACCTGCAGGCGGATCTACACCAATCATTTCTTTTTTATAAAACTGCGAACTGAATAATAATTCACTTGGTACAATTTTATCTTTTAATATTTTCTGCTCATGATAGATATCCCACAGGAATAGATTTATGGCTTTGTTGCGTTGTTTAATACCCACTTCGATTGTTTTCCATTCTTCACTGGGAATCATTCTTGGAAATAAATCAAAGGGAAATAAGCGTTCAACTCCTTCTGCATTTTCAGAATAAACATTAAATGTAACACCCTGATTAAACAGATTACCTTTTGCGAGTTCGTTTATTTTGAGATATTCTTCAATGTCTAAGCCCTTAAATGTCTCCATCAGGTGTTTGTAATGCATTCGAACATCTCCGGTCGGTAGCCAGGCCTCATCAAAGTGTGCCGGGTCTATCTTGTAAGAATTAAATATTCCAGTTTGATTTTCCATAACATTACCGTTATAAATTATATAACTTAATTAATATAAGCCAATATATATGTATATTCTGTATTCCCAAAATATTTGTAAGAAATATTTATTTTACAGGTATTTTGACAGATTTTGAAACTCTAATACGTTGAAAAGCGGCTACATTATACAAATTGATTAATATAATTTATCTAATATAATTCGTAATAAAAATCATTTTAAGGCATTTTTTAACTAATTATTAAATAAAATATAAAAATATGGTTCATTTTTTAACCGGTTTTTGTTGATATTGATCATAAATGTGCTGCTTGTACCTATTTATTAATTGTATTATACAATTTTTACGTTTTTTTAAGTTTGTTTGCCTGAATAATAATCTTATCAAAAAAATACAATTTATACGTTGTTAAAAAGAAAGATTGGCAACTGTTCAATTTTTTTGCAATTTGTGGTGTAAACGAGATTTCAAATAGGCATGAAGTACGATGTGTGTATAATAGGTGCTGGACCTGCAGGATATGCGGCAGCAATGAGAGCGTTGGATTTAAATAAATCTGTTATCTTAATTGAGAAGGATAAAATTGGTGGGGCGGGTTTATACAACGGAGCAATCTCGTCTAAAACATTCTGGGAACTGGCAAAAGATATACAGACGGCCCGCAAACGTCTGGCTCAGTACAGCCCCGATCAGCATTTCTCTGTTACCTACCAGCAAGTATTACGTCAGGTGCGTGAAGGTATTGCAAACCGCCGTTTTCATTTGGAAGGGCAGATTGAATCGCTGGCCAAACAACAGACAAGCCGTTTCAGATATATTAAAGGATCTGCAAAACTTGTTAGCCACAATACAGTAGAAGTATCAACCGGAACGGAAGAGGAAATTATTGAAGCAGAAAACGTTGTTATTGCAACAGGCAGCAAGCCACGCAAACTTCCGAATATTCCGATTGATGAAAAAATAATTGTTACCAGTGATGGTGTTGAAAATTTTGAGAACTTTCCCAAAAGCCTTGTTATTCTTGGCGCCGGCGTGATTGGCTGCGAATGGGCAACCATATTTTCAAACTTTGGTTATACTTCTGTAAACATCATTGATAAAGCTGAACGCATTCTTCCGTTCGAAGACGATGATGTTACAGATGTGGTTGAAGCAAACATGAAGAAACAGGGCATCACGGTTCATAAAAAATCGAACCTGTTAAGCATGCGCATTGTAGATGGTGAAGTTGAATACATCCTGGAATATACGGATGGCAGAAAAGAAATGCACCGCGTTGAAAAAGTATTGGTTTCTGTAGGCCGTATTCCAAATACACAGAACTTAGGACTGGAACGGGTTGGCGTTAATATTCTGGCTAACGGACAAATAGAAAATACAGACGGACAAACAAATATTCCAAACATTTATGTTGCCGGTGATATTTCTTCAGATGTAGCCTTAGTAAATGTTGCTGAACTGGAAGGCCGCCATGTCATTGAAAAAATGTTCGGCTTAAGCGATTCTGTTATTACCTATAATAACGTTTCTACCATCATGTTTGTACAGCCCGAGGTTGCCGGGGTTGGTATGAATGAGAAAAAAGCATTGCAGAATAAGATGTCGTATAAAGTTGTAAAGATTCGATACGATATGATTCCGCGTGCCATTGCCATGCGCAACAACGATGGTTTCTTTAAAATTCTTGTAACCAATGATGCAGATATGAAGATCATTGGTATGCGTGCCGTTGGTGTTCATGCATCAAGTGCCATACAGGCTGTAGCGCTTCTCATATCTATGGATAAAGGTGTGGAAGAGCTCGCGGATATGATTCACCCGCATCCATCTATCATTGAAGGTATTCAGGAATGTATCCGTATGTTGCTTGGAAAGTCTGTATTAAAACCTGAATTCTTTAAAGGTATGCTAAGCTGCAAATCCTGTGATGAGAATGGTTGTGTAAACGATATCATCTACCTGCGCTAAATCTATGAAATATGTATCGTCAAGACTTTCTTCCGGGAATAACGTTTTCCCAACCGAAATTCATATTGAACCTTCTGGCATTTCAATAAAAGAGCCGGGCGTTTTCAAAAGTAAATCTACCTTTATCAGTTTTGTTGATATTGTATCTGTTAGTATAGATAACCCGTTGATTGGGTACAGTACGTTAACCTTCTTTACAAACAGTACTGCTGTTTCAGTAACCGGATTTACAAAAAAACAATCGGAAGAAATTAACGCGCTTATTAAAGCTAAAAAATAACCGATTGCTCTCTCATGAAAAAGGATTTCTTCAATAATATCGGTCTTATTACGCTGTTTATTTTTACCCTGTTTTTTATAAAATTACAGATAATCAATAACGCAGCATATGCTGGTTTTCAGCGAAGTTTTTCCTTTTTGATTAATGTGATCCTGTTTTTAAGTCTGGTTTATGTAGGATATGCATGCTATAAACACTTTCTGGCAAAAAAGAAGCAGAAATAGTATCCGGATGAAGGAACTTATTGTTTCAACCTTCGGTTTAATAAACAGAATATTATTTTGAATTGATAAATTTTTATTAGACATTCAGAATATTATTTTATATTTACAAAAAATTAACCACTAAATAGCTACTATTATGAGTTTACGATTAGGCGATATTGCACCGGATTTTAAAGCAGATACTACAGAGGGACCAATTTCATTTCACGAATGGTTGGGCGATAAATGGGGCGTATTATTTTCGCACCCAGCAGATTATACGCCTGTTTGTACAACAGAACTTGGTGCAACAGCAAAACTTAAATCTGAGTTTGAAAAGCGCAATGTTAAAGTTGCTGCGTTAAGTGTTGATGGTTTAGAGTCTCACAAAGGCTGGATCAAGGATATCAATGAAACACAAAACACAACGGTTAACTTCCCGATCATTGCGGATGAAGATAGAAAAGTTGCTGAATTGTATGATATGATACACCCGAACGCAAGTGAAAAATTCACTGTACGTTCTTTATTTATTATTGGCAACGATAAAAAAATAAAATTGATCATTACATATCCGGCATCTACAGGAAGAAACTTCACTGAAATTCTTCGTGTAATTGATTCGCTTCAATTAACGGCAAACTACAGTGTTGCAACACCTGCTAACTGGAAAGATGGCGAAGACGTTGTCATTACACCGGCTGTTAAAGACGAAGACATTGCAGCTAAATTCCCTAAAGGATACACACGCGTTAAGCCTTACTTAAGAACAACGCCGCAGCCGAATAAATAATTTTATTTTATAACACAAAAAAAGAGCCCGTGATTAAAATCATGGGCTCTTTTATGTAATTGCTGGTTTTGTTATTTCTTTTTATACTGATCGTTCAATGCATTGATCACTTGTGTTGAAATATTCAAGGTATCTTTTGCATAAACAATTGTAGCGGGGCCACCTTTAACGTACGTGAACACATACGAATAATTTTTTTCCTGGCTCAATGCCTTCAGATAACTATCTATTTTCTTTAAAAACTCTTTATTGAAGTTTGCTTCTTTATCTGTCAGGTCTTTTCCTAAACGATCTCTCAATTGCAGTAAGCGCTGCTCTTCTTCCATCAGGTCTTTTTCTCTTTTTTCTCTAACTTCCGGAGTAAGGCTGGCTGCTAATTGCTGATATCTTGCAAAATTTTCTTCCAGCGTTTGCTGCTTTTTCATCAGTTCAGCTTCTTTCTTTTTAAAATCATTTTCAAGATTTGCTACACCATCTTTATAGAATTGATATTTACCTGTCAGTTCTTCAAAATCTATAAACGCTATGGCGCCATTGCTTGAACCCAGATCCGGCAGGCTGTCTAACTTAACTGCTGCTTCTATGTTTGTTGTATCTGATTTTGAAGTTGTTGTTTCTGCTTCCGTTTTTGAACCTTTAAAATGAAGCACATATAAGCCGATTACGGCTACGGCTAGTATGCCGTTTATAATTAGGGAAATGCGTTGATTCACAGTAGTAATTTTTATTTTACTGTCAATATTCGTGATTATTTAATAAAGAAAAAAGTAAATCTCAGATTACTACTGTAAAAGTTGTGCCTTTGCTTACTTCTGTGTTTACCTGTATTCTTCCACCTATTTTATTTACAGCCATTTTTACTAAATAGAGACCCAGACCTGTTCCGCCTGAAATTTCACTGGCCCTGAAAAACATATCGAACACTTTATCTTTTAAGTCTTTATTGATCCCGATTCCATTGTCGGTAAACTCTATAACGGATTTTTGTTTATCAACTTCAATGCGGATATATAAACTTGATTTTTGTTTTTTAATATCCCGGTAGGTAAACGCATTTTCAATTAAATTCTGAAAAATGGAATAGACCATTTTTTCATCCGAATAAAAATCGCGGTCCTGTTTGATTTGTACATCAATATAAAACTCACCAAACGATTCAATATTACTGAACCCATCTTTTATTGTATCAATGATTTTTTTGAAATCAATAACGGTAGATTCAATAACGGTGTTTTTTATTTTTGCTACCTGCAATAAATCCTGAAGCAGATTATCCAAACGTGTAGAGCTTGTTTCAATATGCTTAAAATATTCCCGGGCATTGGGATCCTGTACATCCAGCAAACCCAATTTGGCCAAACCGATAATGGATTTTAAAGGTCCTTTAATATCGTGTGAAGCCTTGTAAACGAAGGCGTCCAGCTGTTGATTCTTAAACTCCAGTTCCTGCGTTCGTTCTTTAACCTTATCTTCAAGCTCTTTTGTGAGTTTATCTTTCAGTATTTCATTTTCTTTCAGCTGATGAATGATCTGTAATTGTGTGTTCCGGTTATCTTTATTGGCAAGCCTTATCCTATCTGCAAGTGCAAATGAAAACAGAAACAGCTGTATGACAATACCAATATTCAAACCGTATACCGTAACCGGATGTATAAAGCCAACACCTAAGACAATAGACAAATTCAGCGAAAAGCCTATAAATAGTGCTGTGTAAGCAAGTATAAAAAACCGCGCTGCTTTAAAATCTTTCTTATAAAATACTATAGACGTATAAAATATAAAAATCAGGATTAACAGATCGAGCTGATAAAAGTAAAGCAGTGGCCTGTAAAATAACAAGCCAATTAGAAATAACAGGAACCTTACAGCGGCTGTTACCCGGATCACGAGGCAATATTTTGTTGATTCTATTTTAACATTCAGAAAGGCTGTTGTGTACATGAGCGCTGTTGTTGAAAACAGCGCAATCGCTAAGCTTTGCGCTTCTGCATTAAAATTTATATGATTGGGCCAAATGTATTGAAAACCCAGGCCATCATTTGTTAAGCTGTAAAGAGCAACAGACAAAACATTTGCAGCAAAATATATATACGTTTTCTCTTTTGTAAATACATAGATACAAACACAATATACCGCCATCAATAAAATAACGCCGTAAAAAATGGCCAGAAATAGATATTCTCTATTAGAATATTCTAAAAAACTTGGAAATGTACGTACTACACCATTAACGGCAACAGATTGTCTGCTATGAATGCGTATAAATAACGTATATAACTGATGGGGTTCAAATACGATCTCATGAATAAAATTTTTATGTTCTATTTTCCGCTTGTGAAAAGGTTGTAAATCACCGCCTGTAAAATGCGCATAAAGTGAATCTTTTTGAAGTATGTAGATATCGTATTCATCAATATGAAAATCATATAACTCAATCAGCCATTCTGTTTGATTCAGGCTGCCGTTGTAAACAATAACCTTTGCCCACATGTCCTGTCTGGAAGATTGCAGGCGTGGTGCGTCTGATGTTGTTTTTTTAAATATACCTTCCCGTTGAAGTTCTAAAATACGGCTTAGCGGAAGGTTCCGTACAGTATCCCGATAGATGGCATAATTTCCTTTGCGCCATTCAAACTTTTCCGCTGTATCGTTTAAGATCAATGGTCTGGTCTGAGCATGAACAATCGCGCAATAAAGCCCAAGTAATATAAAAATTACCCCCTTTTTCATTTTAAGTACGTTTTTCCATAGCTTCTACTAAGTATGCAGAAAACGTACTTAGTAGTATTTATTTAAAAATAATTTCCGGATTTGCTTTGCCTAAATACTTGCAGTCTGCCAATTTCTGCATAGACTCAAAATTTACCGGAATTTTGTTGTACTTATACGCATCAACCAGCGGCATGGTTAGGTTATTATCTCCCATACTGATATCAATATCCGTCATGGTCATTTGCGACGGATGTTCATATCCGCAGGCATGCGTAATTTCCAGTACTTCTTTACGTAAATTCTTAATGTAATTATACAAACGATCTGCTTTTAACGGTACATCAATACCCGATTGCAGCCATTTATTCTGCGTAGCAACTCCAGACGGACAGGTATTGTTATGACAAACCTGTGCCTGAATGCACCCGATCGACATCATTGCCTCACGTGCCACATGGATTACATCAGCGCCTAACGCGAATGCCATCAGCGAACTTTCCGGGAAACCCAGCTTGCCGGATGCAGCAAACACAATACGATCCGTTAAACCTCTTTCCGCAAATATTTTGTATACATTACTGAACGCATATACAAACGGTAAAGAAACGTGATCAGCAAAAGCTGGCGGCGCGGCACCGGTACCGCCTTCACCACCATCAATCGTGATAAAATCCGGACCATACCCTTTCTCTAACATACGGTCTGCCAGTTCCACCCACATTTCCATCTTACCAACCGCAGATTTAAATCCTACGGGTAAGCCGGTTTCCTGTGCAATGTTTTCAATAAAATCCATCATTTCCGGCACATTTGAAAACACGCTGTGGTAGGCCGGTGAAATTACATCTTTACCCATTGGCAAACCTCTGATATCCGCAATCTCCTGCGTGATTTTTGAAGCAGGCAATACACCCCCTTTGCCGGGTTTTGCTCCCTGGGATAATTTTAAATCTATTGCACGGATACATGGATTGGCTTCAACCAATGCCTTCAGTTTTGACATGGAAAAATTACCATGTTCATCGCGCACACCAAAGTATCCTGTACCAAAGTGGAACATGATATCAGCACCATGTTTATGATGCGGAGCTAACGAACCTTCTCCGGTATTCTGATAACAACCTGCTTTTAATGCACCTTTATTTAATGACTCTACCGCCCGTGCAGAAAGTGAGCCGTAGCTCATTCCTGAAATATTGATAATCGAATACGGTCTGTAGGGACGTCTGCGTTTATTATATGCGCCCATGATTTTTGCACACGGTACAAAATCCGGTTTCTTTTTATTCGGATGCCCTTCTTTAACTGCATATGAAAACATAGATGGTTTTATAAAAACAAAACCCGGGCTGTTCTGATCCTGATCCGTACCAAAACCCTGATAGTTATTTTCCTGTTTGGAAGACGCATAAATCCACGACCGTTGTCTGCGGTTAAAAGGAAGCTCTTCTCTGTTATTAGCAACAATATATTGTCTCAATTCCGGACCAATCTTTTCAAGCAGATACCTGAAATGGCCAACAATCGGGAAGTTGTGTTTTATCGTATGCCGCCTGTTGAAGAATATATCTTTGATGGCAATAACTCCAATAAACAAAAAAATGTATGCCCACCAGGGAATGCTACCGATCACTTCTACTACTTCTTTCATATCTAATTTATCCAACGTATTTCCGATAATAAAGGATGCGCTTATTCAGCAGGAGTTTCTTCTTCCGGTGCTACTTCTTCTATTACTTCATCTTCCGGAACAGTTTCTTCATCTGTGTTATTTTCCGGGATTTCATATTCTTGCGGAGCAGGTCTGTTTTTCTGCTCTTCTTGTTTTTTTGTTTTCCAGGTTTCAGTACCTTTTGGACCATCATATTGAGTCGGAGGAGGCAATGACATTTTCTTTTTACGCTTAGGTGCTGTCGGTGCATACTGGAACTTTAATTGCATGAACCCGTATCCGTCATTCCCAGATCCATTATATGTCGTATAATCAATCAGGTCTGTTAGTGTGAAACGATATATATATTCTGCACATAACGAACTTCTTTGAGTAATTGTAAATTGCAGACCAAACCCCACCGGAAGTATAGGTGCAAATTCTGTTTCTACGGTATATTCTTTACCTGAATTATACTTGTATGTTGAGGTAAACAACATACCACCAAGCCCTGCCTGCAAATATGGTTTGCAAAATGTATAATGTGATTCTTTTCTTCTGTCCGGGGCCACACGGATAATTTCATCTATAATGTATAAACGGCCATATACCTGAAGTTCCATTGCCGTTGCATTGAAAGATCCGTTACGGCTTTTATTATAATCTGTAGATTGTAAATTCAGATACGAAAACTCTGCACCTAACACAATATGAGGCCAAATTTTGTAATTAGCCCCTGCAGATAATCCATAACTTAGTCCATTTAAACCCAGCCCCTTTGTTAAATCACCTCTATAATTTGTCATTCCGGCACCAAGTGTAAATGTTATGGGGCCTCTGTAGTAATATGTGTCAAAAAAACCTGAATATTCCCGTTGTCTTTTGAACTGGCCAAATGAGATAACAAAGGTTAAAAAGAATAATGAAAGTACAGTAATTAGCTTTCTCACAAGTATTTTTTTAAAGTTTATCTTCAAATTTACTTAATAAATGTGGATTGCACAGTCAAAATACTATAGTTTATGAGTAAAAATTTAATGATCAATATGCATTTGGAATTTATATTTTAAAAATTTGTGGTGTAATTGATTTGTATCTGTTATTTTTGTTCACTGTATGCAGGTAAATGTATTTCAATCTGCATCTTTTCAGATTTTATTCTCACAAACAGTTCTAATACTATGGGTGCAATTGGTACAATACTTATCGTAGTTGGTTTCATTGTTGGAAACATCAGTGGATATATGCTTTCTAATACAGCAAGCATGAAAGATTCAAACGGAAAAGTTATCAAATCAAAAGAAGTTCTATTCGCAGCAGTTATTGCCATTTCTGCAATCATGATTCTTGCAGGTCAATACATTGTAGTTGCTCCAAACAGCTATTAATCGTAAAGCTCCTCATATAAATTTTAAACCTGTGCATTTCCTGTACAGGTTTTTTTATTTAATACACATCCAATTTTTTAATAATTACTATTCTTTTTATATTTGTTATAATTCAATTAATAATCTGTTAGTATGAGTGATATAAAATATAATAACAAATGGTTTAAATCTGGACTGGAACTATTGAATGAAGTTCTGTATGGAAAATGGAAATTTATTATTATTTGGAATTTAACAGATAAGCCATTAAGATTCTCTGACTTACGAAAAAATATTCCTTCTATCACAGACCGTATGTTGAGCTTGCAGTTAAAAGAGCTGGAAGAAGAAGGTTTTGTTGAACGTATTGTTTTAGAGGGAAATCCTCCCAAAATTGATTATAAATTAACAGAAAAATCACAAGGTTTACTTCCGGCACTTACTGCTTTAGAATCTTTTGGAAGAAATTTAGTTCAAAACAAACCCCCATATAAAAAAGTGCTTTCGCAAGAAATACCTTTGCCGTTAAGCGAAGATCAGGAATCATTTTTTGATATGCTGTAGGTTTATTCTTCCAAATAGAATCCTTTAGCTTTTGCTTTATTCATTATAACCTCCTGCACAGTTTTTCCTTCGATTTTACTTTCCAGCCAGGAAATAATGTCAAAATAAATGAATGCCCTTTTTTCATAATCACTGTTTTCAATTGGCACCAGTTGATTTTTCAGATTCCGGAATCTCCCAACCAATTCTGCCACATCCACGTCATTATTCAGATCCTTTAAGAACTTCAGAATGTATTTCTGAAACATACGTAAATCGTCCCGTTTCCATAAAAAGCGATACGTTGAAATAATGTAGTACTTGATTACATCAAAATTACCTAATTCATAGTGACAAATCAGGTTAATGATCCGGGCAAAACAATGGATATCTTCCCGGATATCTACATTCGGAATATTGATAATCCGGTTCAGCCACCTCAAACAATGGTTGTATAAACCGGCTCCAAAATACAGACAGGAAATTTTATACATTAAGATCAGCGCAGAATGCGGATCAAGTTTTTTAAGCAAGTCGTCAATGTCTTCTTTTCTATCGACAAAAAGCTTCTTAACCCCCGCATTGAACTCTCCTGTAAGGAAAAAAAGGTTTAATTCATGAATAAAATAATATTTTAGTAAACTGGTTTTCAGTCGTTCATTAAAATAAACGGTACTATCATTTGTGAAGTTAATAAGCTTATGTTTATTCAATACAAATTCTTCAAAATAATTCAGCTTAAACTGAGCTATCATTAAGTTGTTCAGTGCTTTAACATAATTTTCGGGAGAAAATTTGATTCGATCGATATTTTCTTCGTATAAATGTACTAACCTATTGGCGTACAGGTATCCATTAGAAAAATCCTGTAAAAAGTAATAATAACCGATATATAATAAGTAAAGCGTTGTCTTTTCTCCAAGAGAAAGTGCTTCTTCCTTATAATCAGGTAAATTACTATTAAAATATTCTTTTACACGGATAGAATCTTCTTCATCGCGGATAAAACCGATACGTGTATAATAGGAGTTCAGTTTTATACTCAGGTTCGAAAACATATTGATGTTATGAATCTGGGAATTGATTTTCCGTACATCGTCAATAATTGTATCAACGGTTTCTTCAATGTCTTCGTCAATGGTCAACATCAGAATGCTTTTTTCCAGTTTGATAATCTCCAGGGTAAGCTCCAGATTTTCGTGTACCTGGGAAAGGCGGCGGGCTTTTTTTAGACAGGTTTTTCCCTGTTGATATAAACGGCGTTCAAATAACAGCTGGGCAAAATCAATTTGCTCACGTATCTGCAGATCCAGAATTTTAGGAAGATTATACTGCCGGAGTGACAACATAATCTTTTCGTATAAATATGCCTTGAGGTTAGAGAGCTGGGTTGATTTAATAGCCGGTATTACTTCCGATACCCGCTCTTCATTAAACACTTTTTGTTTGTTCAGATAATCAAAAAGCAACAGCATTTTTTTGTCGTCTGGATCACCGCTGCCTGTATGATTGATTTTAAAGTGCCTTTTTTCATTCGGACTCAACGAATGTATCAAATCAAACAGACTTTTAGACTTAACCCTGGACATAGTAATTATAACCTATTAAATGATTTAATAATCAGATTATAATGCAATATATCGATTTGTTGGAAAACGTAAAAAGTTATTTTAGAGATAAAAAACTTATTGTGGTAAAATTGCCCAGTTTTTCATCTAGCCCATGACTTCTGTCATGGGCTTAATTAAGGGTAAGATTAAAGTCCTTATTTATATAGCTTTTTATAATTTGCTTTTCCTTCTTCCAGAAAATCAATGTACGCTTCAATGCTTGGTTCGTATGTAATTGGCTGCGCCAGTTCCATTTCTGTATTCGGATCCAGGATTACATAAAAGGGCTGGGCAAGAAAATTAAACCGGGTATTCTGGAAATCGTGATTCTGTTTACCGATGGATTTTTTTACTTTCCCATCCTTTTTAGACGTGTACCATTCGTTTTCAGGTAGTTCTGTGCGGTCATCTACATACAACGCTACCATAACAAAGTCTTCATTCAAGTGCTTTAGCACCGCAGGATCTGCCCAAACATTGCGTTCCATTTCTCTGCAGTTTACACAACCATGTCCGGTGAAATCAATGAATAAGGGTTTTCCCTGCTGCTTCGCACACGCAAGGGCCTCTTTGTAATCAAAATACCCCTGAAGGCCGAGCGGTAAATGCAGAAAATCAGCATACTTTGGTGTACCGCAAATCCTGTCGGTTGCGGTAGTATAATCTTCCAGCGGTGGCAAATAGCCCGAAAGTTTTTTCAGTGGGCTACCGGCAATACCGGTTCCTAAATATCCGGCAAACAAAATGCTTAATATCGCAAGGCTTCTTCTTGGCCAGCCGATGCTGCCTTTATCGTGTTCACTGAACTTAATAACACCAAGCAGGTATAAACCTAATGAGAAGAAAATCAGAATCCAGATCAGCAAAAATGTGTTTCTGTTCAGAATATTCCAGTGCATCACCTGATCTGCAATACTTAGGAACTTTAATGCCAACGCGAGTTCAATAAATCCTAAACTTACTTTAACGGTGTTTAACCAGCCGCCTGATTTAGGCAATGATTTTAACCAGTTGGGAAATAAGGCAAATAATGTAAACGGTAAGGCAAAAGCCGATGAATAGGCAACCATCCCGATGATTGGTTTTACAATTTCACCACCAGCTGCCGATAATAAGATCGTACTCACAATCGGGCCGGTGCATGAAAATGAAACCAGTACGATCGTAAATGCCATAAAGAAAATTCCAACATAGCCGCCTTTATCGGATTGTTTGTCAACCTTATTGATAAAATTATTCGGAAGCGTAATTTCAAATAAGCCAAAGAATGAAAGCGCAAAAACAAGGAAGATCAACGTGAACAAAACATTCGGGAACCAGTGTGTGCTTAAGAAGTTTGCAAACTCCGGACCATTGATCTTCGCAATTACAACACCGATCAGCGTGTAGATTGTTACAATAGACAAGCCATAAATGATTGCTTTGCGGACAGATTCTTTTTTGGAACTTGATGTATTTGTAAAAAATGAAACGGTCATCGGTACCATGGGAAATACACAAGGTGTAATGATGGACACAAAACCTGCAGCAAAAGCAAAGATCGCAAATAAGAATAAAGAAGTATCCTGTGTAATTCCGCCACGTTCTTTAACAGTGATTTTTACAGTAGACACTTTTGGTGTCTGCGCTTTTGCAACTGTGTGGCCTTTCCCGTCTAAACTATCTTTTAGCAGTTTAATAATCGCTTCGTTCACACTATCTCTTTTAACAAGATTGTCAACATGCTGCGCCAGCTTTTGTAATTCAGTCTCAGGAATAGAAACATTTTTACCTGCCTGTACCTGAACGGTTAGAAACAAAAAGGCAAAAAGAAAAACAATAGATACTTTCATTATTTACTGTACTTTTTAACGAAACTTTTCAAATAGTCAACACTTACATCATTCCCTGCCCCGTCCCGTTGTGTTAACCTGGCTTTTTCAGCTTCTAAACGTTGAATGGTTTCCGGTTTATTGGTATTGGTATTAACCTGTTCCGGATTTTTTGCTGAAGAAGGTTCTGTTGTTGGTTCAACGGCAGAAGTCTTTGTTACTTTTTTTGCAGGCAGCACGGTCAGCCCCATAAATTCAAATTCTGCTTCACCGGGAATACAGCGGCCCGCCGCATCACTGCAGGTTTGATATTCAACCATTAACACAATTTTGGGTGCGTTATTCTGAACGACAATTTTTTGTCTGAACTCTGCATGACCTGTGAAATAGGTAACTTCTCCTTCCCAAATAGGATCAAACTTTTTCTTAGGTTTGATCGCTTTCGTTTTTCCTAATAAGGAATATCCTTTGTCTGAAACAAAATCAAACGTGGTTACCGTGGGACCCAGCGTAGGATCAAAGTCATTGGAATACAGATACCAGTCGGGTATAATTTCAGCCGTAGCAACAATTTCAACGGTATCACCAATATGTATTTCCTTGGACGATAAAGCAAAGGACCATTTTATTGTTTCACCTTTTTGCGCATGCGCAAACACGGATACCAAACAAAAAGCAAGAAGTATAATTCGTTTCATATTCAATACAATACAAAATCTACGGTTATAAAGTTTCTAACGACCAATTAGTTGATATCTTATGCAAACCCTATAAGGTTTTAGAAACCTGGGTGGGTTGCTCCGGATTAAGCTTATTTCTGTCCGAAATATTTGTGAAACAACACAATCGTTTCAATTCCTTTCAGGTAATTAAATACGCGGTAATGTTCGTTTGGCGAATGAATCGCATCTGAATCCAGACCAAATCCCATCAATACGGTCTTTAAACCCAATACGCGTTCAAATAATGCTACAATCGGAATACTTCCGCCTTCACGCATCGGGATTGGTTTTTTGTTCCAGGCTTCTGCAAATGCTGCTTCGGCAGCTCTGTAACCGGCACTGTCGGTAGGTGTGATTGCGGGCTCTCCGCCATGATGCGGTGTTACTTCAACCTTTACCGAAGCCGGCGCAATACGTTTGAAATAATCTGTAAACAGCTGCGTGATTTTATCCGGCGTTTGATTTGGTACCAGACGCATGGAGATCTTTGCCTGCGCAACGGAAGGCAAAACAGTTTTTGCTCCTTCGCCTGTGTATCCGCCCCAGATTCCGTTTACATCCAAGGTCGGACGGATAGAAGTTCTTTCCAGCGTAGTGAATCCTTTTTCACCTTCCACATCGGCGATATCCAATGCCTTTTTATAGTTATCTAAATTGAATGGCGCACTATTCAATGCTTTGCGGTCTGCTTCACTCAATTCAAGTACATCTCCATAAAAACCCGGAATCACAATGTGGTTATTCTCATCTTTCATTCCGGCGATCATCTCACAGAGAATGTTGATCGGGTTAGCAACAGCACCGCCGTATACACCCGAGTGCAGATCTCTATTGGGGCCGGTAACTTTCACTTCTAAATAACTTAAACCACGCAAACCGATTGTAATAGAAGGTGTATCCACCGAAAAGATTGCTGTATCTGAAACCAGGATCACATCTGCTTTCAGCTTCTCCTTATTTTTTTCTAAAAACGGACCAAGGTTATCGGAACCAACTTCTTCTTCGCCTTCGATCATGAATTTGATGTTACAGGGAACATCGTTCATTGCCGTTAAAATCTCCAGTGCTTTGATGTGCATGTACACCTGGCCTTTGTCATCACAGGCACCACGGGCATAAATGTTTCCGTCTTTAATTACAGGTGCAAAGGGTGGCGAAGTCCATAGCTCGTACGGATCGGCAGGCTGCACATCGTAATGTCCGTAAACCAGAATCGTGGGTTTGGATGCATCAACAAATTTCTCTGCATACACAACCGGATTACCGCCTGTTTCACACAGCTCTGCTTTATCTGCACCTGCTTTTAAAAATTGCTCTTTCGCAAATTCTGCAGCCCGCAATACATCTGCTTTGAATTTCTTATCTGCACTCACAGATGGTATTTTCAGCCAGTCACATAATTCACCAATAAAACGATCTTTATGTTGTTCTACATAAGTAGAAACAGAAGCAGCAGTAAGTTGAGACATAGGATTTGGTAGTTATATCTAGTAAAGATATATTTTTGAATGGAGATGAAAAAGTGCTTATTTTTAAATTAAAGGCAATATAGCCTTTACAATAGATATTAAATACAACAAAGCATACAACTATACGTTTAAATGTAATACATTTGTAAAAATAACTCTTACATTTTTTATATTGTAGGAAACTATGAACAATTCTGAAAAAATTTTAGCATTCGAGTATCTTCTCGACAAATTGAAAGATTGGTATACTGAAATACCAAATTCAAATTTCAATAATAATGACTTCAGTAAATTAAAAGTGCTTAAGTTAAATTTTTTTGCTGCTGCAGTTAATGCAAACAAAGAAAATAATGGCCTATTAAATATATTTGATAAATTTCACGCCATGCCATATGGACATGTGGAAAGTGAAGTTTATGAAAATTTGAATAATCTGAATTTTTTTAGCGTTAGTTCAAATAAAACGACTATTAATAATAATCCTGATTTTGAAAAATTAAAGCAAGAGACTCGTTCAGAAATTAATTTTGCAATAGAATCTTTAAAAAAAGAAAATAATAATTTAATAAAATATTCAGCTATGGATTTAGTTGAATTGAGTCATACGTATTTTTCTTGGAGAGCATCCTTCAATCTAGCAAAACAGCAAAACAAATTAAGTATGCCGATTCCTGTTGAAATGATTAAAACTGAGAAGAAGTTTTTTATTTTATAATAACTGATGGGCAAATATTTAGATAAATGCTTCGATATAATTTTTATAGCGTTTCCCACTGATTGGATTAATCATCCTACTTTTAATTCTTCAAATCCTGAATACTTATTAAACTTATTAAGTCTTGTGAATAATACTCATAATGATTTAATATATAATTTACATTTATCAGTAATTTCAGGAGAATATATAGAAGACCTTAAGTTTGAAGAAAGACTAGAAGAATTTAAATTTTTGATTGAAGGTATCCCTTCTATTCCAGATTCTCAGATTCCCTTTGCTGAAATAGAATCTTTAAGTAATATTTTAATAAAGGAGTTTTATTTACCATATAAAATAGCAATTAATTATTACAAAGGATTAATTTCTTTTTACAATAGAATTGTTGATGGAAATTCTAAGGGTATCATAATGGACGTTTTTACATTAGACTCTGAAGAGTTTAAAATTGACAATCCAGAGTCTGAGCTCCTAAAAGAAATTAGTAACTTCATTAATTACACTCTTAAATTAGCAAGAATAGATCATGCAATAATTACTAGTGAACAATCTTTAAGAGATTTATTGTTAATTCATGACGAGTTGGAAAAGTTGAAATCTTCAGAGATTTACAACTTACTTTATTTTAAATGTTCTTTTTTAATTAAAAAAATATTACTTAGATATAAAAAAAGTAATCTTTCATATAAAATTAATTTTAAATCTGGAAAATTAAAACCTGACAATTTTGATCCGGGACCTTTCAGTTATTTTGATAACTGGATTACAGCTCATGATAATAATAATCCTGAAATTGAATCTAGTTATAATTCAGACCATCATAAAGAATATATTGAAACAGCTAAAGGTAAATTCTTGAAAAAAGAAGTATTAAGCTATGAAGATTATCATACTTTAGTTAGATATTATAAGGATATAAATCAAAACGAATTAAAAATAAAAGAACTAATTAAATCCTTTGAACAAATCGATATTAGTGCAGTAAATAAATTTGATAAAAGAGCTTACAATATCTCTCTTAGTTACCTTCATAATAATTATTTCTCATATTTATTAAGAGATTGTGAAGACAATTTAGAAGATATTGATTCTTATTTCAAAATAATTATTTCTATTCAGAAAGATACCCATGTATTTAATTATTTCCCTTATGAAAGATTAGCAAAATGCTTAGTAAAGCAGTTGAATTCAATTTATGAAAAAAATTCATCTGATTCAGAAATTGAAATCGCAAATAAATTATTAGATAAATTAGAAAAAATAATTACAGAATTAGAAATTAATTATGCTTGGTGCGAAGAAAATAAGTTTCTAATATATCAGCATCCATTTAAAGAATGTACTTTTCCTTTTTCAATAAATGGTGAATCTGTTAATGTTTTTCTTCAATCATCTTTTGTTCTGCCTACCAATTATGCAGAAGATAGAAATGAAATTAAATCTATTAACGAAGATTTAATTTTATTAAAAACTATACACAAATTACATATTAGTATTTCTAAAGAAAAAAAGGAGATTAAAGAAACAAAAGATGAAGTAAAAGAAACAAAAAACAAACTGGATCAAAGTGATAAAAGAAACATTGAAATTTTGAGTATTTTTTCAGCAATAGTTGTTTTTGCTACTGCTACCACTCAATTATTTCCATTTATAAAAAGTACTTCAGGTGCACTGCAATTCATGCTTGTTTTCAGTTTTTCTTTATGCTCTTTTGTACTTGTCATATGGCTGATAACTAGAGAATCAGAAATAAGGAAGCTGGATTTCCCAATATTACATAAATCATTTTTAGCGGCATTTATTCTTATTACAATTATACTAGGGCTTGAGAGTTACTATTTTAAGGAGCCTAATTTAATGAAGGAAATAGAATCAAACAAAATTGATTCTATTAATATAGTTAATTTGAAAAGAGCGCATACATCTGATAGTTTAAGAATTCAATTATTAAATAATAGAATTGATAGCTTAAGTAAAATTATTGTTAAACCCTCTCCAGGCTTGGATTCCTCCAGTGTGAATAGCAACAATCACTGAACCCTTTTTAAAATAGCCACTTTCAATTTTACCCAACAGACCAAACATCATTTTCCCGTTATAAATAGGATCTAATAAAATTCCTGTCTGATGCTCAAACGATTTTACAAAAGCAATCAGTTCAGGTTTCACCTTTCCATAGCCGCCAAACACGTACTCTGAAGTAAACAACTCTAACGTTGTTCTGTCAAAATCTGCTTTCAGCAATTCAGCCACTTCATCAATAATATAATTACCGTTTTTCAACGCCGAAAAAACAAGCAGTTTCGTTCGCCACGGCGAATAAACTTTAATGCCTTTCATCAAACCGGCAAAAGTACCACCCGTACCGCAGGGTGTAGCGATATAATCAAACGGGATTTCAATTTCAGCTACCAGTTCTGCAATACCTTCAACAGCAAAAGCATTGGTGCCGCCTTCGGGAATAAAATACCATTCGTTATAATTCGATTTACTTAAATCAAAAGCCAACGCATTTTGTTCACGAATGCTTCGGTATGTTTCTCTTGAAACAAAAACAAATTCCATCCCAAGTGCTGCCGCATCTTTAAGCGTAGGGTTATCAATCAGCAGCTCTTCTCCGCGAATGATTGCCTTGGTTTTCAAACCATGCTCTTTTCCATACGCTGCCGTTGCAATAATGTGGTTGGAGTAGGCGCCGCCGCAGGTGAGCAAACCTATTTTACCTTCACGCAAACATTGCTGCACATTGTACTTTAACTTCCGGATCTTATTACCGCCATATAAGGGATGAATGAGATCGTCGCGCTTCAGATACAATTGTACACCAGCCTTTTCTGTTTGTGGTAAAATGATAGGTTGAAGTGGACTTTGATGCATGTGGCAAAGATACTGGTGGTTGGCAGTTTAAGTGAACAATTTAGCGTTTTCTTTTTGAGATTATTTGACTTAAACGTGCCAAACCACGGCACTCATCGATGCAAAATATGCCGTGGTTTGGCACGTTTACGCAAATTCGGATTATATTATAATGAGTAATTGTTTGCGTATTCGCCGCGGCGAATGCCAACCACTTATACTTCTCTGTATTTTCCGTATCTTTGCACCTATGGCAGAAAATGAAATACCGGAAGAATTAGAAGACGGCTTTAGTGAAGACGAATTATTTGAGCACCATCGGGTTGTTTGCGACCCGGGTCAGTCTCTTATGCGCATCGATAAGTTTTTAATGTCGCGTATTCAGTACGCTACCCGTTCGCGTATACAATATGGTATTGAAATAGACTCTGTTAAAGTAAACGATAAATCAACTAAAGCAAGCTATAAAGTCAGACCCGGCGACGTCATTACCATTTCTCTGCCGCATCCGCCACGCGAAGATGTATTGATCCCGGAAGATATTCCGCTTGATATTGTCTATGAAGATGATCAGATCCTGATCGTAAATAAAAAACCAGGGATGGTTGTACATCCTGCGCATGGTAACTGGACAGGTACGTTGGTAAATGCATTGGCATATCACTTTGAAAACCTGCCTACACACGTGAACGGAAAAATCCGTCCGGGTTTGATCCACCGTATTGATAAAGATACTTCGGGTTTATTGGTAATTGCAAAAACAGATTACGCCATGACCTTTATGGCAAAACAATTTGCGGACCACAGCATAGAACGTACCTATTATGCCATTTGCTGGGGCGTGCCGGATCCTAAAAGCGGTACCATTAAAAATTATTTAGGCAGAAGTACAAAAGACCGCAAACTCGTAACTACTTACGAAAACGAAGAAGACGGCAAGCTTGCCATTACGCATTACAAAACACTGGCTGCCTATCATTATGTAGCCTTGATCCAGTGTAACCTGGAAACGGGAAGAACACATCAGATCCGTGCGCACATGAAATCCATCGGTCATTCGCTTTTTAATGACATGAGTTATGGCGGTAATTCAGTTGTCAAAGGCACTGTAACAGGTAAATACAAACAGTTTGTTGAAAATTGCTTTAAGTTATTGCCTCGTCAGGCACTGCATGCAAAAACACTGGGCTTCATACATCCTACAACGAAAGAAAAAATGCAGTTTGATAGCGAACTTCCGGCAGACATGCAGGCGGTACTGGATAAGTGGGAACGTTATGTGGGCGAAGAAAAGTAGTATTGGGTACGGAGTACAGAGCATTAGGTACAAAATCGCTTTAAGTATTGAACAGATCTGTAAAATCAAATGATTTTTGTACTAAGTACTTAATACAAAAACTCTTTACCCGTTATGTCAACAGGTATCCGTTACATGCTTCTCTCGATCGTATCGTTTTCTCTCATGCATTTATGCGTGAAAGCGATCCCGGACATTCCTGTTGTACAAACGATTTTTCTAAGATCCGTTTTCTCAATCGTATTTTGTTGTATCGCGATTAAACAAGCTAAGGTTTCTGTTTGGGGAAATAATAAAACATTTCTCGTCTTGCGTGGTTTGGTCGGCATGCTTTCCCTCATCTGTTTTTTCTATTCCATACAAATGCTTCCCTTGGGAACAGCTGTAACCATCGGCAATCTGGTTCCTTTCTTTACGTTATTTCTGGCCTTCGTTTTTCTGAAAGAAAAAATACCGCACATAAAATGGCTGTTCTTCGCTGTTTCCTTTGTGGGTGTTTTGCTGATGAAAGGCCTTGATGATGAACTCCCGGCATTGGGAATTATATTAGGTTTATGCGCAGCTTTCTTTACAGCAACCGCGCACTTTGTAGTCCGCAAACTGCGCGACACCGACGACACATCGGTGATCATGTTTTACTTTCCATTCATTACTATTCCATTCATGTTGCCTTTTGCAATTCTGCAATGGGAAACACCAGATGCACGGGAATGGTTGTTTTTAGTTTTGATCGGAATCACTACACACGTTGGCCAACTCTTTCTGACAAAAGCCTATAAACACGAAGAAGTTAAAAATATTTCGTATGTATACTATCTGGGCATCATACTTTCCTTTGTCTATGGAGTTTCTTTTTTCGGAGAGTTCATCAGTGTCAAATCCTCCGTTGGTGTGGGGTTGGTGATTTTGGGAATGGTATTGAATATGTTGGGGTAGCCCTCGCGGCTACCCGTTGGTTTTTTATAGAGGCCGACCGTAAAGGTCGCCCCTACGCTTTCTTTGCAGCATTCCAATATTCATCCATCTCTGCCAGGCTCATGGTATTTAATTGCTTGCCGTCTTTTTTGGATTCGGTTTCTAAATACTGAAACCGTTTGATAAATTTTTTGTTCGTACGTTCCAATGCATCTTCGGGATTGATATTCAGGAAACGCGCGTAATTGATCAGGGAGAAAAATAAATCGCCTAGTTCTCCTTCGGCTTTAAATGCATCAATTTTTTTATCGTCTTCAATATTAAATTCCTGTTTGAATTCTGCCAGTTCTTCTTCAACCTTTTCCCAAACCTGCTTTTTTTCTTCCCAATCGAATCCTGCACCTCTTGCCTTTTCCTGTATACGTGTTGCTTTTATCATTGCCGGTAATGATTTGGGAACACCGCTGAGAATAGATTCTTCTTTGGGTTTTTCCGTCATCTTGATCTGCTCCCAGTTCCTTTTTACAGCTGCTTCGTCTTCTGCTTCTACATCTCCGTAAATATGCGGATGGCGGCGGATCATCTTTTCCGAAAGCGCATTCAAAACATCTCCAATATCAAATTCCTTTGTTTCAGAAGCAATACGTGCATAGAAAACCAGGTGCAGCATGATATCGCCAAGTTCCTTTTTGATTTCATCCATGTTCTTTTCAACGATGGCATCCGAAAGTTCAAACGTTTCCTCAATTGTTAAATAGCGCAGGCTCTCAATGGTTTGCTTCTTATCCCATGGACATTGTTCGCGCAATTCATCCATGATGGTTAACAATCTGTCAAAGGCTTTTAACTGTTCTTCTCTTGAATTCATACGAATAGGACGTTTATATAACAAATAACCATATTATAGCCACTTATACTTCTTTTGAGGTATAATTTTTTATTAGTTGTTGATAAAATATTTGTTTGTATAATTTTTAAAAGAAAAGATTGTAATGGTTTCTTTTTGTAAATTTGGTATGAAACAAAATCTTTTTGACTGTGACTTTAATTAAATCTATTTCAGGTATTCGCGGAACAATCGGTGGAAAACCAGGAGATTCATTAACGCCCATCGACGTAGCAAAATTTGCAGCAGCATATGGCACCTGGGCAAAAACGAACTCTGAAAGCAATACAATAGTAATTGGCCGTGATGCGCGTTTATCCGGACCATGGATTTCTTCCATCGTTTCTGAAACGCTGCGTTGCTTAGGTTTTAATATTGTCGATTTAGGCTTGTCAACAACACCAACCGTTGAAATGGCTGTTGTTTGGGAAAAAGCGGCAGGTGGTATCATCATCACTGCCAGTCACAATCCCGGTCAATGGAACGCATTGAAACTATTAAACGCAAACGGTGAATTTGTTTCCGAGCGCGACGGTAAAAAAATTCTTGTACTGGCTAAAAAAGAAAACATTGAATTTGTTGATGTAAAACATTTTGGTTCTTACAGACAAGACAATACATATATTCAAAAACACATCGATGCAATTTTAAAATTGCCGTTAGTTGATATTGAAGCTATAAAAGCAAAAGACTTTAACGTTGCCATCGACTGTGTGAACTCTACAGGTGGTATTGCACTTCCGTTATTGTTAAAAGCGCTGGGTGTTAAAAAGGTTGCAGAATTCTACTGCGAACCCGATGGACATTTCCCGCACAACCCGGAACCACTGGCGGAAAACCTTTCTTTCATATCCAATGAAATTGCAAAAGGGCATTATGACTTAGGTATTGTTGTGGATCCGGATGTTGACCGTTTATGCTTTGTGAACGAAGACGGTGAAATGTTTGGTGAAGAATATACGCTGGTAGCTATTGCGGATTATGTCTTAAAACATACGCCAGGCAATACGGTTTCCAATTTATCTTCTACAAAAGCATTAAAAGATGTTACCGAAAAACATGGCAAACAATACATTGCTTCTGCTGTCGGCGAAGTGAATGTAGTTACGGCCATGAAAAAAAATAAAGCCGTGATCGGCGGCGAAGGCAATGGCGGCGTGATCTATCCGGAACTGCACTACGGCCGCGATGCGTTAGTGGGTATTGCTTTGTTCCTTTCTCATTTGGCAAAATATGGAAAATCGATTTCCATGATGCGCGCCAGTTATCCCAACTATGTTATTTCAAAAAATAAAATTGAACTGACCCCGGAAATTGATGTAGACTGCGTGATTGAAAAGATTAAGGAACACTACGCTAAAACACCTATGATTACGGTTGATGGTGTACGTTTTGATTTTGATGCCGGCTGGGTGCACTTACGCAAATCAAATACCGAACCGATCATCCGTATTTATGCAGAAGCAGATACACATGCAACTGCCGATAATCTGGCACATAAAATAATCGCTGACATTAAAGAAGTACTTGATACCAATGCGTGTTTACTTAGATAATGCTGCAACCACGGCTTTAGATCCTTTGGTTCTGGAAGCCATGATGCCTTATTTAACGGACCACTTTGGAAACGCATCTTCTATCCACGGGCACGGCCGCGAAACGCGGTCGGCTATTGAGATCGCGCGTAAAAAAATTGCCGATCTGCTGAACACTACCGCTGCTGAAATCTTTTTTACTTCCGGCGGTACCGAAGCAGATAATACGGCAATCATTGGCGCGGTTGAAAAACACAACATCAAACACATTATCACCAGCCGGCTGGAACACCATGCCGTACTGCATACAGCCCAGTATCTGGAAAAGCTGCATCGGGTCTCTGTGTATTATGTAGACGTAAATGAAAAAGGTGTTATTGATCTGGCACATCTGGAATCACTGCTGCAGCAATACCCGAATGCATTGGTAAGTTTAATGCATGGTAATAATGAGATCGGAAATATCCTGGATCTGAAAAAAGCCGGCGATCTTTGTCACCAGTATAAAGCACTCTTTCACAGTGATACGGTGCAGACCATTGGTCATTATCCTTTGCATTTATATTCTTTACCGGTTGATTTCATTGCAGGCTCCGCACACAAATTCCACGGACCCAAGGGAATTGGCCTGTTATATCTGAAGTCCGGTTCTGCTATTTATCCTTATATGCACGGCGGTGCACAGGAACGTAACATGCGTGGCGGTACTGAAAATACTCCAGCCATTGTAGGTATGGCGAAAGCGTTGGAACTTGCCTATCAACGTATGGAAGCTGACCGCAACCACATTACCGGGTTGAAAAAACACATGATTGAAGAACTCAATAAAATTCCCGGCTTATTATTTAATGGCGAATCTGCTGATATAGATAAAAGCCTGATGCATGTATTGAACGTCAGTTTGCCTCCATCAGAAAATAATGAAATGCTGGTGATGAATTTAGACATTGCGAAAATTTCAGCCTCTGCCGGCAGTGCCTGTACAAGTGGCACAAATATTGGTTCTCATGTATTAGAAGCTATTGGCGCTAAAGACGATTGGGGCTATGTGCGTTTTTCTTTTGGAAGAAATAATACAAAAGAAGAAATAGATTACTGCATCAAAACGTTAGTAAAAAGTATCAAGTAACCGTAAACTACTATGAAAAAATTAATCGTATTCCTTTTTATAAGCGCAGCCGCGATCACAACATCTTTCGCACAGATGGGAAAACCATTTCCGCACCTGGACAGTAAAAAATTAAACGGACAGCTTTTTTCTTTACCAGATAGTGTAAAAGGAAAATATACCATCATTGGGATCGCCTTTTCAAAAAAAGCGGAAGAAAGTCTGAAGACCTGGTACCAGCCTGCGTATCAAACATTCATTCAAAAAAAGAAAACCATGTTTGCCACAGAAGTATATAATGTGAATACCTACTTTGTGGCAGTTGTTACCGGTACCAATAAAGTTGCCGGCGGAGATATTGTTAAAACCATTCAGGCGCAGACACAAAAAGAATTGCAACCGTATATCTTAACCTATATCGGTGAGTTCGTTTCTTATAAGAAATCTTTGAACATTACAGAAAACGATGAACCGTATTTTTTTGTACTCGATGAAAAAGGAATTATCTCGTATATAACATCTGGGCCATATACAGCTAAAAAGCTGGAAGAGATTGAAGAAGTAGTTTCAACAGATGAATAATATCTCTCCCCGGTGTGTGGCACACAGAACGACACTGATTTCGTTCTGTGTGCCACACACCGAGGGATAAAGTTTTAAACCTTGATGGCGTTTCTATTTTAACCGTTGTTTTTTTATTCGCCTATTTTTTATACCTTCTGTAAACGGAGTGCTTACCTTTTGGTAACTTATTAAGATGAACCAATCACATCTGTTAACTCTTATATCTTTCAATACACTTTTATTCAACGTATACATTTATCCAAATGAAAACATCTAACCTATTTGAACCCTTGAAAATTGGTTCTATCTCTTTAAAGAACAGCATTGTAATGGCGCCGATGACGCGTTGCAGAGCTATAGGCAATATTCCCAACGACTTGATGGCAACCTATTATGGTCAGCGTGCAACCGCAGGGCTTATTATTACCGAAGGAGCGTCTCCTTCACCAAACGGTTTGGGTTATGCGCGCATACCGGGTATTTTCAACAAAGAGCAGGTTGAAGGCTGGAAAAAAATAACTACGGCGGTACATGATAAAGGCGGTAAAATTGTAATACAGCTGATGCATACCGGCCGTATCAGTCACCCGGCTAATATGCCTGAAGGCGCAAGCATTTTATCGGCATCTTCGGTAAAGCCTGGCGGACAAATGTGGACTGACTCGTTACAGATGCAGGATTATCCGATTCCAAAAACCATGACGGTAGAAGAAATTTTACAGACCAAAGAAGAATTTGTAACGGCTGCTAAAAACGCGATCGAAGCAGGTTTTGATGGTGTTGAATTGCACGGTGCGAACGGTTATTTACTGGAACAGTTTATCTCTCCGCATACCAACATGCGCGGCGATGAGTACGGCGGCGGTATTGACAGACGGTGTAAATTTGTGCTGGATGTTGTTGAAGCGGTTGCAGCAGCAATCGGCAAAGACAAAACAGGTATCCGGCTTTCTCCATATGGCGTTGCCAGTGATATGCCTCCGTATCCGGATATTGAAGTAACATATGAATACCTGGCCCTAGCATTAAACGATTTAGGTATTGACTATATCCACGTGGTAGATCATTCCGCGATAGGTGCGCCTGCAGTGCCGTTAAGTATCAAAGAAAAAATCCGTGCCGGGTTTAGCAATACCATTATTCTTTGCGGCGGCTTTGATCAGGCTGCTGCTGAAAGAGCAATAGACACCGGACTTACAAATGCCGTGGCTTTTGGACGACCGTTTATAAACAATCCCGATCTGGTTGAACGTTTAAAAAATAATCAGCCATTGTCTGATAAACTGAATACAGATGCATTCTATTCAGCAGATGAAAAAGGATACACGGATTATCCGGTGTTTGGTGGTTAATTCATTCACATACCTTATAAACAAAAGAAGGCTCATCGTGTGATGAGCCTTTCCTGTTTTTATAGAATTAGTTGTTAATTTATTGCTTAATAATTTTTACCGGTGCTGCATTTTCAACAATCACATAATATACACCCGGCAATAAATCGTTTACAGAAACAACTGAAAACGCATCACTTATATTTCCTGAAGTTACAACTCTTCCCATGGCGTTAGAAATGTTGTAAGAAAAGCCAACCATGTCCACAGCAACATTTAGCGTAATGTCACCAGTTGCCGGATTCGGATAAACAGAAATATTTTTAGTGTATAACTTCTTTTTTATACCCGTTGTCAAATCAACGGTACATAACGTATTGCTATTGTCGACAAGCACTAATCCCCAATCCTCACTTGTTGTCTGCGCAAAAACAAGATCACATAAATATTCCTCGTTTGCTGTTAAAGGTGTGCCATGTACAAGTATATGAAAACCAATTTTTCCTGCAAACAATCTCAAACGTACCGGCATGGATACCGTATCGCCTTTTTTAATTGCAATATTTTCATCTCCTTCTACGCGGAATGCTGTGTTTACTGAAGATTCGCCCTTGTTGATGCTGTCAATAACAATTTTAAAAGATACTCCCGGCATTAATTCAGCAGTAACATTTCCTCCAAAATAAATATCACCATTGCCGCTGAAAGGAAGATTGCCATAATAGGAAAAAATGGTATCGTTAATCTCTTCGCCAACGGTATAATCCCGAAGACGAACATTCTGTGCATGCACACATATACCTAGCATACATAATGCAAAAAGACTTAAAAGTGTTTTCATAAAAAGTTTATTTAAGGTTAAAACAGTACGGATTTTTAAGTTAATAAAAATTCTGAAAAAGGTATGAACCAGTGGTGAGAAAACAGCAATATTTAGTAAAATCACTATTACCCTGTGTTCGTATAGTTTACGATTCAATATTTCAATCATGAAAAACCGGATGATATAACATTTATTTTCAAATGCTAAAAAATATAAACTCCCGATAATGGGGATTTTCATCGAATATGATTTTGTCTGTAATTTATTTTATTATCATCTTAACGGATATAAAATCCAAAAGGAAATAATTCATTGCCATGATAGCATTTTGCATGGCGTGAAAAAGTAAAAATGGTTCAATGACGATGAAGTTGAAATTGAGTTGGAAAAAACAACAAGTAAAAAAATTTGTTATTACATTTCAACAGACTCTATAACTTCTAATGTTCTTTTTAAATAAGGGAATGTTTTCACTGCAGAATAAAAAAAAGGCCTGTCTTCCGACAAGCCTTCTTTAAAATTATATAGATGAAAATTACACCTTCTCCAAAATCGTTCTCCAGCTCGTCTCTTTGCGGATCTTCAGACGTAATTCGCTGATCGGAACTCTTTCCTGCAGGGTTGTATCTCTGTGACGGATCGTAACTGTATTATCTTCTAATGTCTGGTGATCAACCGCGATACAGAATGGCGTACCGATTAAATCATTTCTTGTGTACCGTTTACCGATCGAATCTTTATCTTCATACGTTACCTTGATATCGTATTTCAATTCGTTGTAAATTTCCATTGCTTTTTCAGGCAAGCCGTCTTTCTTTGTGATCGGAAGAATTGCTGCTTTGATAGGAGCCAAAGTCGGGTGTAATTTTAAGTACACACGTTCTTTCACTTTTTCACCTTCTTCTGTTTGTTCTACCGTTGTTTCTTCGGTATATGCATTGCACAAGACGGCAAGGAAACATCTGTCTGCACCAACCGACGTTTCAACCACAAACGGAACATAGTTACCAAATGCTTTTCCTGTTACAGGATCAATATCGTTATCAAAATACTGCTGTTTCTTTTTCGATAATTCCTGGTGGTTCGCCAAATCGAAATCCGTACGTGAGTGGATGCCTTCCATTTCTTTGAAACCAAACGGGAATTCAAATTCAATATCTACCGCAGCATTTGCGTAGTGTGCAAGCTTTTCGTGATCGTGGAATTTCAATTTTTCTGCCGGCAAACCAATTGCTTTGTGCCAGTTCAACCGTGACTCTTTCCATTTGTTGTACCATTCCATTTCCGTTCCGGGACGGATGAAGAACTGCATTTCCATTTGTTCAAACTCACGCATACGAAAGGTAAACTGGCGCGCAACAATTTCGTTACGGAATGCTTTACCGATCTGCGCAATACCAAACGGTATTTTCATACGGCCTGATTTCTGTACGTTCAGGAAGTTTACAAAAATACCTTGTGCTGTTTCCGGTCTTAAATAAATGGTGCTTGAATCTTCAGCAACCGAACCTACTTGTGTAGAGAACATCAGATTGAACTGACGTACTTCTGTCCAGTTTGATGTTCCGCTAACCGGACACGTAATTTTTTCATTGGTGATCAGATCCTGAACACCTTTCAAATCATCAGCTTCAAGCAGACGTGCAAGTTTTTTTACCAGTGCATCGGCTTCGTCTTTTTTACCGGCAGCTTCCATTTGTGCCGCGCGTTCTTCAACAAGCACATCGGCTCTGTATCTTTTTTTCGAATCTTTGTTATCGATCATCGGATCGCTGAAACCATCAATGTGGCCCGAAGCTTTCCAGGTTAACGGATGCATAAAGATAGACGCGTCGATACCAACGATGTTGTCGTTCAATTGCGTCATTGCTTTATACCAAACTATTTTGATGTTGTTTTTCAATTCAACACCCATTTGTCCGTAATCGTATACTGCCTGCAACCCGTCATAGATTTCTGATGAAGGAAAAACAAAACCATATTCTTTCGCGTGCGAAACGATTTTTTTCATCAGGCCGTTTTCGGCTGGGGCAACTACTTTATTTTCCATGATTCTCTTTTATACGTATTTACCAGCTATTTTAACTTTTTGACCGAAATCAGATAATGAGAAATATAAATGCATCTCCTGATTAAAATCACAAATTTAAAACAGTTATTTGTTAAGTTTGCAAATTAAATATGTTTCTATGGCATTGCCTAATAAAAAATCCAAAACAGCTGTCTTTCTCATTAATCTGGGTACACCAGACAGTCCAAATACACCTGACGTACGCAAATACCTGCGCCAGTTTTTAATGGACAGACGTGTTATTGACATTCCCTGGCTTAACCGTTGGCTGCTGATTAACATGATCATAGCACCTTTCCGTGCACCTAAATCGGCTCATGAATATAAAAAACTCTGGACGGAACAGGGTTCTCCGCTCATGTTTCATGGGGTTGCTGTGAAGGAATTACTGCAACAGGCGTTGGGCGATGAATATAAAGTTGTGCTGGGTATGCGTTATCAGAACCCGTCTATAGAATCAGCAGCAAAAGAACTGGAAGCAAAAGGCTATAACAAAGTAATTGTAGTTCCCCTGTTTCCGCAATATGCTTCTGCTTCTACCGGATCTGCCGTTGAAGAAGCACTGCGTGTATTAGGTAAGTGGGAAATCACACCGCACATAGAAGTAATCTCGAAATTTTTTGATCATCCGTTATTCATAAAAGCCTTTGCTGAAATTGGCCGCAAATACCTGGCTGAAAGAAACTGGGATCATATCATTTTCTCGTATCACGGTATTCCGGAAAGACAGATTAAAAAAGCTTCCATCGGCGACCAGTGCAAATTAGGTACCTGCTGTCAGGTTTATGGTTCAAGAAATGAATATTGCTACCGTGCACAGTGTTATGAAACAACCCGTTTGCTGGTTAAAGAATTGGGTTTGGCCGAAGGATCGTATTCTGTTTCGTTCCAGTCGCGTTTGGGAAAAACACCGTGGATCAAACCATACACAGATCATAACATTGAAGAACTGGGCAAAGCAGGAAAGAAAAGTATTTTATTTTTCTCACCATCGTTTATTGCAGATTGCTTAGAAACAACGGTTGAAGGCGGAGAAGAATATAAATTACTATTTGAAGAACACGGCGGTAAAGACTGGCAACTGGTTGAAAGTTTAAATACAAACCCTACCTGGGTGGAATGTTTGAAGGATATGGTAGTGAGTAAGAGTTGATCTTTAAACATACTAAACGCAAAGGTCGCAAAACAATTTGTAATGAGATTGTTTTTGCGACCTTTGTATTTTTCTGATGCAATTTGTATTCCTTCAATTAACTTCAACCATCATTGCACTGTTGGTTTAACTTTTTTATTTATAAAATTTCTTATCACTTCACACACATATTCCACATCTTCGTTTTTCATTCCGTTATAGATAGGTAAACTTAAAATCGTTTCTGACAGCTTTTCTGTAACCGGCAGACTGCCTTTTTGCAGATTTAAAAAGTCATATGCTTTTTGCAGATGTGGCGGCACCGGATAATGGATACCTGTTTCAATACCTTGTTTTTTTAAGTGCTCTTTCAACAGATCTCTTTTGTCTGATTGAATCACATACTGATGGTAAATATGTTTGCAGTCTGGTGAAGAAACCGGAAGTACAATTCCTTCTGTATCTTTTAATATTTCTGAATAAAGGTTTGCAAGCTGAATCCGTTCTTCGTTCCATCGGTCAAGATAATTGAGTTTGATCGACAATACGCCGGCCTGTATTTCATCCAGCCGGGAATTTATCCCGGTCGTTTCATAATAATATTTTTCTTCTGATCCATAATTGCTCAACAAGCGGATCTGTCTTGCCAGCCCGGCATCATTCGTTGTAACAGCACCGCCATCGCCATAAGCACCAAGTGGTTTCACCGGATAAAAGCTTGTTGCGTTAGCAATTCCAAAACTTCCCGTTTTTTGATTTTTGTAGGTCGCACCATGTGCCTGTGCATTGTCTTCAACAATGAATATATTATTTGTTTCTGCTAAAGAAATTAAATCTTCCATTGCGCAAGGCAAACCATATAAATGAACGGGAATAATTACTTTGGTTTTTGACGTAATTTTTTTTTTAATTTCTTCTGCTGTTATATTAAATGTGTGTTTGTCGGGCTCAGCTAAAATGGGTGTTGCACCTACCTGTGTAACCGCCAGCAGCGTTGCAATAAAACTATTTGCCGGAACAACCACTTCATCACCTTTTCCAATATTTAATGCACGCAGCGAAAGTGTTAATGCATCCAATCCATTTCCTACGCCAATACAATGCCGCACATTATTATAGGCAGCATATGCTTTTTCAAATTGAGCAACGCGTTTTCCTAAAATATACCAGGCCTCGGCATGCAGTTCTTTATAAAAAAACTCTATTTCCTTTTCAAGGAAAGCGTTTTGATGCACCAATGTAAAAAACGGAATGTGCTTCATAAATTATTTAACACTTAATAGATCTTTTTTAAAGATATGTGATTTTATTTAAGGAATAAAAAAACCCCAGACTTTCGTGAGGGGTTTTTATTTTAATTTTCCAGTATCGGAATCAGTATCGGTGTGGATGCGACCTTAACTTCTTCCCACGTTCCTAAATAATTTTTCCGCATTATTTTTTTAGGTGTTACAAAAATCATGTCCTTGTCCTGAAGATTCTGTGCCTTTCCACTCATGCTTACCAGCTGGTCTGATGGTGTCATTTTCGGAAGACCGGGAACAGGTCTTCTTCCGCGTCCAAAATCAATTTCCCATTCCGTCACTTTATACATTGCATCTTCCGGCTGGCTGGCTGCAAAGTCCGCATCCGGAATTGCTTTGATCGAAATATTTTTTAACGCCATGTGTGAAATACCTGTACGTGCATTTATCAGCTGGCCATTTACCCGGACTTCAATGGTTGGTTTTGGAATTGCTTTTACGTTGAAATTTTCATCTCCTATAAATTGTCCTTTGTTATACACAGCAATTTTTGTTGAAGCAGCATTTGGAATAATATATACACGCCCTTTTGTGCCGGTAGATTTAACGGTTGCGCCTGTTGCTTTAAATTCCGGATTGTATTCAGCACCTAAGGCAGGTACCATAATATCTACTTTGTTTCCGCAATTAAAATATAAACCCGTTTGTGCTGCAGACTGTATTTGTATCACCGGTTTCACAACAAAGTAATCTTCGCTTACTGTATATAATGTATCCTTGCCATTTGGTTTTTTAATTTTTATTTGTGCTGTCCACGTTTTCTTTAACAAACCATCTGCAGAATATGCTCCGCCCCCGGCCTTAAAATTATATGAACCGATTCCTTCTTTATTTACAGTTAATACCTGTGTACCTACCTGCATGGTTGGTGCAAGCGAGCTGGAGGATGCCGCCATTAAAACTTCTGCTTCATACGTTGTACCCGCCGGCACATATTTACTTTTAGCACGTACAATCGGAATCATGTTATCTACCATAAAATCATCCTGACCAAGAGTTGCTAAATACTGATTCATTAATGTGCTTTCAATGTTGGTAACTTTTGTCTGCAAATCACTTACAACAGCCATGGCTGCAACCAGGGGCGTCTGAGCAAAATTCAACTGCGCAAAATCTTTATTTTTCTGATCCGCATTGTTCTGATACATCGGATCATCTTTTGCATCTAATGCAAGTTTTGAAAAATTCATACCTGAGCTTTTATTAACAAATACAATGTACTCGTTTAATTTATTCTGTAATTCATATGCTTTGCCATTCAATTTATTTGTACCCAGCATATATACTTCAACTTCTGTTTCTTCCTTCGCTCCTTTAAGATTCCCGTCTTCATCGTAGCCACCGGTTTTCACAATCATTTCTGTTTTCAACTTATTCATAAATGAAACAACCGATTCCGTTTTGGTTCTCAGTTCTTCTGCCTGTGTTTGTGTCTGTTGATCAGCTGCAGAATTTCCTCTGTTTGCAACTGCTTTTTTAATGATGGCTAATCGATCTGTATTATATTGAATACCATTATTGACCGTGGTTTCCATGCTTTGATTCAAGGCATAAAATTTTTCAATAATTGCAGAACTTACCTGTAAGGCAAGCAAGGCAGTAAGCACAAGGTACATCATACCAATCATGCGTTGTCTGGGTGTTTCTTTTCCTGTTGACATAATTCAAATCGGTTACGTGAATAGTTTATTCTTTGATTGAATAATGTGCTGAAAGAAAAAAGATACAGTCCATGTGAAAAAATTTTTATATACGGTGCAGGAAAATTTTTAAACAACTTTTTTGTAACTAAATACTTGCATAGCATTATGTTTTCATAAACCCCGATGTATATGAAAAATGCTGTCTGGTATGTTATGCTTACGCTGCTGTTCTTTTTCAGCTGTGCCCCGATGAATCGTACAATTGGTATGCGCCAGGTATATCAGTATCCGGAAATAAAAAACAACACGAAACCGTTGCTTCCTGATTTAACAAAAATTTTATCTGTACCGCTTCAGTCATTTACTGTTGATACACATTCAGATACTATATTATATGGTATAGAAGGAACCATACTTTTTATTAATCCGGTATGTTTAAATTTTTCATCCGGTGTGCCGCAGAAAAAAATCACGGTTGAACTGAAAGAATTGTATACAAAAGCAGCCTTGCTGAAAGAGCGTGCCTATACCATTTCAAATGGCAGGATGTTAGAGAGCGATGGATCTATTTATGTACACGCATATGCTGAAAATGGAGAAGCGATAGAAATAACCTGTGAAAATGCCCTCCGTATCCGCTTACCCAGGGAAGTTCAGGAAAACATGATTTATTTTCAGGGGAAGAGAAATGACAAGGGTAATATGAATTGGGAAGTGGACGGATCAATAGCACCCATTTATGAGGAAACCGGATATGATTTTGTTGCAGAAGAAGATGAACCCATAGAAATTTCTCAGACAGAGGCCGTCTTACATACATATTTTTTTTCTATCCAAAAGTTCGGCTGGATCAACTGCGACCGTTTTTATGATGATATGAGAACGAAAACAGACTTCATTGCAACATTCAGGTTACCTGTTTCTGAAAAAAAAGTAGTCCAGGTACATAACTATATTGTATTTGATTCGTTGATGAGTATAATTCCATTGGAAAATGACCTTTCCGGACAATGGGTTTGTCCGAATTTACCAATAGGTGCTGCTGTCACGTGTATCTCCATTCAAAAAACAGATACGCACCTATATTATGGTTCTAAAAAAACCCGGGTAGGAGATCGGGAGTCTTCTATTATTCCATTAAATGAAATTAAAGAGGCCGATTTGATAAAATTGTTGGATTTATCTCTTTAAAATATTAGCTTTATCGGTATTTGCATAATAAGTTTTCCATAAAAGTCTCCCTGGGGCCTTTTGAAAGGATAAATTTTGAGTGTGTATATAGCTGTTTATTAACTGTGTTTAAATTCAAGTATCAAATTTCCTTTGATTTGTTGGATTTTAGATATAATGTGGATAAATTAGCACACTGAATTGGAAAAGACTATCTATTAATTAAACAGTTTATGAAGAAAATGAATCGTGTTATCAAACATGCGGTTGTCTTAGTAGCGGGTGCTTCACTTCTTTTTTCGTGTAGCAAAGGGAACCCTACTAGCATTAATCCGGGAGGTTCCAGCACAACAACTGGTATGGCCTTCAATGAAGAAAATGGATTTCAAGTGTCAGACTATGCTGGTCAGCCAGAAGGTCCAAACTTGGTATACATCGAAGGTGGACGTACAGTTCTTGGTTCATTTGAAGAAGATTTGATGAAAAACGGTGATAACGTTGAAAGAACGGTTACTGTAGCTTCATTCTATATGGATGAAACTGAAATAGCGAACATCCACTGGTTAGAATATTTATTTTATGTTCAGCGTGACTCATCTCAGGAATTTTATGAGTCTGCATTGCCTGATACAACAGTATGGGCATCTGAACTTGCATACAACGATCCATACGTAGATCACTATTTCCGTTATCCTGGTTTCCGTTATTTCCCGGTTGTTGGTGTTAACTGGATTCAGGCAAACGATTACTGTATCTGGAGAACAACAGTAGTGAACAATCAACTTGCACAAAATGCAGGTATCGATGTTCCTGAAGGTGGCGGCCGTATTCCATTGGAATCTGGTGTCGTTCTTCCAAACTACCGTTTACCATCTGAAGCTGAGTGGGAATATGCTGCTCAGGCACTTATCGGTAACCAATGGTTAGATGAAAACCAAACACACAAACGTTTATATCCATGGGATGGTCACGCATTACGTAACCCGTATGGAAAACAAATGGGTATGTTCCTTGCAAACTTTAAAAGAGGTCGTGGTGACTACGCTGGTATCGCCGGTAAGTTGAACGATGGTGCAATGATTACTACTTACATCTACGAATTCCCGCCAAATGATTTCGGTTTATATTGTATGGCAGGTAACGTAAACGAATGGGTTTACGATGTTTACCGTCCATTATCTTTCCAAACATTTGATGACTTAAACCCATTACGTCGTAACGGTTTCTTAGATGAAGAAAAAGGATACGATAAAGCAGGTTTCCAATCGTTGGTTGATGATCACGTGCGTGTATACAAAGGTGGTTCCTGGAAAGACGTTGCTTACTGGATGTCTCCTGGAACAAGAAGATATTTAGCTGAAGATTCTTGTACAGCTACTATCGGTTTCCGTTGCGCAATGATTCAAGCCGGAACAAACTATTAATAGATAGACTTTCATTTCAAAACCCCGTCACACTACTAGCGTGACGGGGTTTTTTATTTTATATAATATAAGTCCTGTTCAATCTGCTACCATTGCAAGCAAAGCAACACTCACTTTTGCAGCTCCTGCATTTTTTAATAACAGTCCGCAGGCTTCCAGCGTTGCGCCTGTCGTTAATACATCATCAACAAGTAATATATGTTTGCCCGCAACTTTCTCTATATGTTGAATGGCATATACCTGCTTTACATTTTCAAATCGTTTTGCACGTTTGCTTTTTGCCTGAATAAATAAATTGCGTTTGCGGATCAATACGCTTTCTTCAATTGGTATGGGAACAATTTTTTGTATGCCTTCAGCAATTTTTGTAGCTTGGTTATAACCTCTTTTCCGTAATTTTGATTTATGAAGCGGGATGGGCATAATCAGATCTACATCAGCTTCTACCAATGACTCTCTGATCCGGTCAGTCCAGATCATTGCCAGCCGAACGGCTATATCCGGTGCATCGCCATATTTAATAGCATGTAAAATTTTCTGTGTTTTGTTTTTTGAATCAAAAAGCAAATACGCCCACACAAAAGACGGCCGCAATTCAATCGACAAACGGAGATACAACGAATCGGGAGAATAATCATCATTTACCGTTGGCAATGTTGAAAGGCAGGTTGAACAGACATCTGTTTCGCCAAGTACTAATCCTGAATCGCACACCAGGCAATGCGGCGGGAACAATACATCCGCCAGGCAATTCGCGCTATTTGCGATGCTTTTAAAAATTTTTTTCATAAAAAATGATTCCTTAGCTAATTGCGTGTTAAATTAGTATTTCCTTTTGATAAAAAGTATATGGAATTTGAAGATCTTGATCTAAATAAAGACTGGAAGCGATTGATGTACTTTTTTATCCGCACTACGGGAAAAAAACCTACAACCAATACACTCCTTTTTCTTATCGGCGTAAATGAACTAGGAAAAGGGAAAAAAACATTTTCCAAAGAAGAAAAACAGGACTTAATGCATATTGCTACCTGCAAGCTGTTAAGTTTATCCGGGTATTACGAATGGGAAGGCCTTGATTCAGACGGCTGGCCGCATTATAAAGCTGTTAAGCCTGTTCCGAAATTAAGCCTTGAAGAACAGGAAGATCTGTTGAAGCTTCACATGATCGAATATTTTGAAGAGCATATTCACGATGAACGGGAGCGGGAAAAGACGGCCAAAAATGTCAGTCATTTAAAACCCATTATAAAGCCTAAACCTTCATCTGAAACCGATGGACAAAATTCTCTTTCCGAATGAAAATTATCACCTATAATGTAAATGGTATTCGTGCTGCAATTACAAAAGGCTTATTAACCTGGGTTAAAGCAACCAATGCAGACGTACTGTGTTTTCAGGAAATCAAAGCATCTGTAGATCAATTTGATGTAGAAAGTTTTAAAGCCCTGGGTTACACTACCTACGCGTTTCCGGCACAGAAAAAAGGCTACAGCGGTGTGGCAATCTGTACAAAAGAAATTCCTGTGCATGTTGAATATGGCTGCGGCATTGAAAAATACGACTTCGAAGGCCGTGTGATCCGTGCTGATTATCCAACATTTTCGGTAATGAATGTGTATATGCCGTCAGGCTCCAGCGGCGATGACCGTCAGGCATTTAAGTTTGGATGGATGGATGATTTCCTGCTTTATATTTCAGAAGTAAGAAAAAAAATTCCTAACTTAATTGTGTGCGGAGATTATAACATCTGCCATAAAGCGATTGATATTCATAATCCAAAATCAAACGCCAAGACGTCGGGTTTTTTACCTGAAGAGCGCGAATGGATGAGTAAATTCTTTGACTCCGGTTTTGTTGATGCATTCAGGCATTTTAATGAAGAGCCGCACCACTATACCTGGTGGAGTTACCGGGCCGGATCAAGAGGTAAAAATCTGGGTTGGCGAATTGATTATCATTCAGTAACACAGGAAATGGTTGGGAAATTAAAGCGTTCCGTAATTTTACCGGATGCCATACATTCTGACCATTGTCCTGTTTTATTAGAAATTATTCCCTAATAAATTTGTTTCTATTCAGAATTTGGTATATTGCTATACTAAAATAATTAACGTTTATTCGCATGCTGCGTATAAGAAAAAATTGTTAATATAAGTACATTATAATTTCTCACGATACAATGAAAAAATCGTTACTACCACTTTTACTTGCAGTTTTTGTAATGGGATCTTGTTCCAATGACAAAGACGGAAAATCTGAAAATGCTGAAGCATTAATAGAAGCCAAAGGCGGTAAATATTCTGGTGGAATTTTTAAGTACAATGAATCCGAGTTTCTTAAAAATTTATTCCCGCATAACATTACTGATGCTACTTCATACAGAATTGCATCTCAGGTTTATGAAGGCTTGTTAAAATTCTCACAGGATTCGTTGCAGCTTACAAATGGCTTGGCTGAAAGCTATACCGTTGATGAAACACAAACGATTTACACATTTAAACTTCGTAAAGGTGTTAAGTTTCATGATAACGCTTGTTTCCCAGAAGGAAAAGGCCGTGAGTTTACTGCAGAAGATGTGAAATATTGCTTCAGCTTACTGTGTACATCTAATCCTCAGCAAAATCAAGGTTTCAGCATGTTCCAGGGAATTCTTAAAGGTGCAGATGCTTACTATGAAGCAAGTACCGGCGGAAAAAAACCTGAATTTGAAGTAGAAGGTATCAAAGTTATTGATCCGTATACAATTGAATTTACATTACTGGAGCCAAACTCTATTTTCCCATACAATCTTGCAAGACCATTCACATTTATCTTTGCTAAAGAAGCATATGAAAAATATGGCCAGGAAATGCGTGTTAAAGCGGTAGGGACAGGTCCATTTGTTATTTCAAGCATTGACGAAGGAACTTCCGTTAACTTATTAAAAAATCCGAACTATTACCTGAAAGATGAAGCAGGTAACCAACTTCCTTATTTGAATGGTATTGCTGTTAAATTCTTAAAAGATCGTAAAATTGAATTGATCGAATTTAAGAAAGGCAATTTCCACATGATGTACCGTTTACCAACTGACTTCATTATTGATATTGAAGAACAATCTGTAAAGAAAACCGGCGAATACGGAATGTATGAATTACAGAAAAATCCTGAAATGGCTGTGCACTTCCTTTCTTTTGCAAACCAGGGAAAAATGTTCAGCAACATTAATCTTCGTAAAGCAATTTCTTTTGGTATCGATAGAAAAATGATTTTGGATAAAGTATTGGATGGTGAAGGCGATGCTCCTGGCTTCTGGGGAATTACACCGGTAAACGTTTTCCCTCAATATGATGCAAAATCAATTACCGGATATACCTTAAACTTAGATTCTGCAAACTATTACCTTAAAAAGGCCGGTTTCAAAAGCGGTGCAGATGTTCCTAAAATTGTTCTTGAGCTTAACTCAGACGGCGGAAGAAATGAAGCTGTAGCATCGGAAGTAAGAACACAATTAAAAAACAACCTGAACATCACAATCGAAACAAATGTAGTTACTACTGCAACATTGATCGATAACATGATCGGAGGTAAATCAGATCTGTTCCGTGTAGGTTGGATTGCTGATTATCCGAGTCCTGAAAACTTCCTTTGGTATTTGTATGGTAAAAACGTACCTGCAGGTCCTTCAAGTTCTTCTTACCCGAACATGGCACGTTACAAAAACAGCAAATTTGATGAGTTATATGAAAAAGGTTTAAAAGCTCAAACTGATGCTGATGCCTATAAATATTTCTTAGAAGCTGAAAAAGTTGCGATGTATGAAGCTCCAATCGTAGTATTATGGTACGATGAAGCATACAGATTAATGCAGCCAACTGTTAAAAACTTCCCGAACAACGCAATGCAATACAGAGATTTCACAGCTGTTTATTTAACTCCTTCTAAGAGCGAAGCAAAATAACACTGAGAGAATCTTCGTTGTAGAAGAACTATATTAATCATTTAAAACCCGTAATAATTTCACAAGAAATATATTACGGGTTTTTTCTCATAACATACTATAGTATTTCAATCTATTGTATACATGGTGCATGACACAACATACGATGAGTTATTATCCAATCTCAGACAATACAAAAAGAAGTATTATCTAAACAGATTGGTGCGTGGTTCATTAATCACTATTGGATTATTGTCTGCTGTATTTTTAGCTCTTGCTCTATCTGAGCATTATGGCAGGTTTAATAGTATCGTCCGTTTATCTTTTCTTTTATTGCTTATGGCCAGTGTTGGCTATACATTAATCAGCTGGGTAGGAAATCCGATCATTAAGCTGCTACAGCTTGATAAGGCATTATCCAATGAAGAAGCATCCAGACAAATCGGACAATTTTTTCCGGAGATAAAAGACAAGCTTACCAATACGCTACAGCTTCATGCCAGTACAAACCGATCCAGCAACGATCTCATTCTGGCCAGTATCAAACAAAAGACAAAAGAGCTAAATACCTTTACATTTTCTGGTGCGATTGATCTATCAGAAAACCGTAAATATTTCAGATTTGTTCTACCACCTATATTTCTAATAATCATATTATTAATTGTTATACCAAGTTTATTAACAGATAGTGCAAACCGTATAATTAAATTTGATAAGCAATTTTTAGAACCGGCACCGTTTCAGTTCAATCTTTTGAATAAAAATTTGTCTGCCTACAAAAATGAAGATGTTGAGGTAGAGCTGGAATTGATCGGAAATGAAATTCCGGATCAATGTTATATTCTGATTCACGATCAGCGTTTTAAATTGAAGCGTAAAACCAACGGTGTTTTTACCTACGATTTTAAAAATGTTCAGCGGGAAGAAACATTTGCTTTCGAAGCTGCCGGTTTCAGATCTGCTGAATACAATCTTGATGTGCAGGTTAAACCTGATATCAAAGGCCTGGATATTGTTTTAAATTATCCGGCATATCTTAAGAAACCAGCTGAATCCATTAAAAATGGCGGAAACCTGACCATACCTGAGGGAACGACCGCCACGTGGAACATAGAAACCGTTCACACGGAAACCTTATTCATTTCTTTTGAAAGTGAAAAAGGGAAAGAAGTCAAAGGAGAAAAAGATGGAGAAACATTCCGTTTCAAAAAAACCATTCGAAACGATGATAAATACTCCTTGCTCGTTAATCAATCCAAACTAAACCAACCGGCACCGATACAATATAGTCTGCACGTTATTAAAGATCAGTATCCGGCACTATTGGTGGAAGAGTTCAGAGACTCTACCTTGATGGAAGCAATTCAATTTGGAGGTTCATTATCAGATGATTATGGAATTAATCGACTGCAATTGCATTACGTATTAAAAGATGCTTCTAAGAAACCGGTAAAAAAAGGAAGCAAAACTATTCCGATCGAAACCGGTAAGTCCAATCAGACTTTTTATTTCACATGGAACATTGATTCCGTTCAAATAAATCCGGGACAGGAGCTGGAGTATTATTTAGAAGTATTTGATAATGATGGCGTAAATGGTTCAAAAAGTACAAAGTCTTCCGTATTCTCCTGGAAAATACCAAGTAAAGAAGAGTTATCAGAAGAATTAAAAACTGCTTCAACGTCTGCATCCAATCAATTCCAGGAAGTGGCAGAACAAGCTAAGCAACTGCAAAAAGAAATGCAGCAGCTGGAAGAACGCCTTAAGTCTAAAAAGCAATTGAGCTGGCAGGATAAAAAAGCGATGGAAGAGATGGTTAAAAAGAATCAGGCGCTGGAAAAAGAGCTGGAAAAACTTCAGGAAAACCTTAAAAAGCTTCAGGAAAAACAAGATAAATTTGATCCTGCTTCTCAGGAATTAGCCGAAAAAATGAAGCAGCTGGAAAAATTGATGAATCAACTGCTGGATGAAGAGACGAAGAAATTAATGGCCGAACTTGAAAAATTGCTTCAGGAGAATGCCAAAAAAGAAGATTTAGACAAGGCGTTAAAAAACCTTACAAATAAAGATAAGTACCTGGAGAAAGAACTGGAACGTAATCTTGAACTTTTCAAGCAGATGCAGTTTGACCGCGAGCTGGAAAACAATATTCAAAAACTCGAGGAACTGGCTAAAAAAGAAGAGGAACTGGCGGAGAAAACACTGGATCAGAAAATACCAAAAGAAGAACTTGTTAAGGAGCAGGAAGAGCTCAACAAGGAGTTTGATCAATTAAAAGAGGAAATGAAAAACCTTGAAGAGTTGAATAAAGAATTAGAAAACAAAAAACCGTTAGAAGATCTTGATCAGGAGCAGCAGGATATTGATCAGGAAATGCAGAAAAGCAGCGAGGAATTAAAAAATAACCAGAGTAAAAAGGCAGGAGCTTCTCAGAAAGGTGCGGCAGACAAAATGAAAAAGATGTCTGAAAAAATGCAGCAGATGCAGCAGGACATGCAGGCTGAAGAAGCGGCTGAAAATATGAAAGATCTGCGGCAGATACTGGATAACCTGCTTCACGTTTCTTTTGATCAGGAAGCACTGATGAAAGAGTTCCGCAAGGTACAGCAGACAGATCCAAGATACATCACCCTGGGGCAGCAGCAGGTTAAATTAAAAGACGCAACAAAAATCATTAAGGACAGCTTATATGCCTTAGCGAAACGTGTTCCCCAGATTGAAGCATTTGTTACAAAAGAGGTTTTAGCCATGAACCAACATATGGATGCAGCCGTACAACACATTAAAGAACGCCGGCCGGATCTGGCTGCTGCGGATGAGCAGTATGCGATGACTTCTATGAATAACCTGGCACTGATGCTGAATGAAGTGTTAAAACAAATGCAGCAGGAGATGGCAAGCTCACAGCCTAAAATGGGTAGTGCACAATGCAATAAGCCTAAGCCCGGTGCTTCAGGAAAACCAAAGCCGGGTAATATGAGCCAGATGCAGAAGAGCCTGAGTGAAAAAATTGAACAGCTGAAGAAAAGCGGATTAAGCGGAAAAAGCTATTCAGAAGAATTGGCTAAACTGGCGGCAGAACAGGAGATGCTTAGAAAGTCTTTACAGGAAATGGAAAAGATGATGAAAGAGCAGGGTGGGAAGCCGGGCAATGAGTTGAAGCAGTTGAGTGATATGATGGAACAAACGGAACGCGATTTGGTAAACAAAAACATTACCAACGAGACCATCATGCGTCAGCGCGAAATCCAGACACGTTTATTAGAAGCAGAAAAATCTGTTCGGGAACGTGAGTGGGATAACACGCGCGAATCTAAAACTGCTGATCAGAAGCCAAACGAATATCCTCCGTCCTTAGAGAAATATTTAAAAGCGAAAGAAAAGCAATTAGAACTGATTAAGACGATTCCGCCATCATATACGCCCTATTACAAAGAAGAAATAGACGATTATTTTAAGAATCTCGATTAAAAAGAATAAAACATCTGATGTCTGCAGAACAAACTTTGAAATGACTGTAGACTTATTTTGTTATTAATTATCAATGAAATAACTTGCAATACAATTAAGAAAACACATGGAATCCTTGCGCATACAGATCCCTTCATTAGTAGAAAACATTCGCATCGTTGAAAGTTTTATTGATAATGTTAAAGACACGTTTGAAATAGATGATGATATCTATGGCAACATAATGGTTGCTATTACTGAGTCAGTAAACAATGCTATCCGACACGGTAATAAAGAAGACAATAAAAAGAACGTTACATTAACGGCTTCCTGTACAGAGAATGTATTGGTATTTACTGTTGAAGACGAAGGCCCGGGTTTCAATCCTGATACACTTCCTGATCCGACTGCTCCAGAAAACATTGAAAAAGTAGGCGGAAGAGGAATCTTTTTGATGAAGCATCTAGCCGATGAAGTTAAGTTTTCAAATGAAGGACGTAAAGTAGAGTTAACCTTTTTTAATAATTAGAATTGAAAGAAGAAACAATCTTCTTCTTTAAAGAAGATACTCAGTACCAATTAAGGCAACGTGCAGAAATACGTACCTGGCTGAATACAATTGCTAAAAAGGAAAAGTATTCCATCTTAGAACTCAACTATATTTTTTGTTCGGATGAATACCTTCTTCAAATGAACAGAGATTTTTTAGACCACGATTATTATACCGATATTATCACGTTTGATAATAGCGAAGTTAAAGGTAAAATAGAAGGGGATATTTTTATCAGCATTGATCGGGTTAAAGACAATGCACAGCTCCAGCATTCAACAGTTAAAGATGAGTTGCACCGGGTATTGGCACATGGTCTGCTCCATTTAACCGGATATAAAGACAAAACAACAAAGGAAAAGGAAATGATGCGGGCAAAAGAAGACGCATCCTTATCTTTGCGTAAATTCTGATTAATGCATTTACTGATAGATTCAAACATACTTATTCAATAATGAATCTATTAGGTTAAATAATATGTTCAGCTAGTAGCTGAAACGTGTATGTTTATACAGGGCAAATAGATAGTAAAGCAAACCTTATATGAAGTGCATGTAGATTCATTAAACATCGAAGCTATTAATCACAGTATATAAACCTGCCGGAAATCAGCGATCTTTCCTGATCCTGTTTCATACGAATCAATCTTCTCTGAATAACCATCTTTACAACTCTATCAACAGAAACAATCTAAACTTGTTTCTTTAGCATAATGAAGCACTCTGAATGATGTTAACAAACAAAAGCGTTGAATCAATATTAGCATTACCGTTTCATGAATGCATGAATAATAAAATGTTTTTCTTTATATGTTTCACGTGGAACATAAAGTCTCTAATTGATTTGATTTATCTGTAAGGGGCTTTAAGAAATAGGAGGATTAGAGAGGATTATAATTGCGAAGAAATAGACATCCTGCTGATGGTTAGGTTTCGGATTATTGAAGCGTACTTTGCTTTTAAAACGTTATCTGTTAAATGCATTGTTAATACTTATAAAAAATAAAATATGTTTCACGTGGAACATAAAGTTTAAAAAAGAATAAGTAATAATATTGGCATGTCCTTTTGTATACAAACATAACTGGACAGGACAAGGAAATACATAGCATACAATGTTTCACGTGGAACATAATACACACTGATATTTGATATGTATACAGATATTAATATAAAAAAATTAAAACAGATTGTTTCACGTGGAACAAAACTGAAATAAGTAATAAAATTAAAAGAATATGTTTCCTGAATACGATGTGATTGTGGTGGGTGCCGGTCACGCTGGTTGTGAAGCGGCTGCGGCTGCGGCTAATATGGGTTCTAAAGTACTGCTTGCTACCATGAATATGCAGACCATAGCACAGATGAGCTGCAACCCTGCAATGGGTGGGGTAGCAAAAGGACAAATTGTGCGTGAAATAGATGCGCTTGGAGGTTTATCAGGTATTGTATCTGATAAATCTATGATCCAATTCAGAATGTTAAACCGTTCAAAGGGTCCTGCTATGTGGAGTCCGCGTTCGCAAAACGACAGACATATGTTTGCCTGGGAATGGCGTATGCAATTAGAAGCACTGCCTAACGTAGACTTCTGGCAGGAGATGATCTCTGGCCTGATTGTTAAAAACGGGAAGGTGTGTGGCGTACGCACGGGTTTAGGAATAGAGATACCTTGCAAGTCTGTTGTACTAACCAATGGGACATTCTTAAACGGTATCATACATATAGGTGAAAAGAAACTAGGGGGTGGAAGAACGGGAGAGAAAGCAGCAACAGGTATTACAGAACAATTGGTTGAATTGGGCTTCGAAAGCGGCAGAATGAAGACTGGTACACCACCCCGTGTAGATGGAAGAAGTTTAGACTACAGTGTTATGCAGGAACAGGAGGGAGATGAAAACCCTTCCAAGTTTTCTTACTCTAAACAGACAACTTCTCTTACGAAACAACGCTCATGTCATATTACCTACACCAATCAAGCTGTACACGATACATTAAAAGAAGGTTTTGACCGTTCTCCGATGTTTACAGGAAGAATAAAAGGATTAGGGCCTAGATACTGTCCTTCTGTTGAAGATAAGATCAACCGCTTTGCTGAGAAAGAAAGACATCAGATCTTTGTAGAACCTGAAGGCTGGAATACGGTTGAAGTATATGTAAATGGTTTCTCTACTTCTTTACCAGAAGATGTACAATACAAAGCCATTCGTAAAATAGCCGGATTTGAAAATGCAAAAATGTTCAGACCGGGTTATGCCATTGAATATGATTTCTTCCCGCCGACACAGTTGCAATTAAGCTTAGAGACTAGATTGGTAAAGAACCTGTTCTTTGCAGGACAGATAAATGGTACTACAGGCTATGAAGAAGCAGCTTGTCAAGGTTTGATGGCAGGTATCAATGCACATAAAGCAGCTAAAGACCACGAGGCACTTATTCTAAAGAGATCTGAAGCCTATATAGGGGTATTGATAGACGACTTGGTGAATAAGGGCACAGAAGAGCCTTATAGAATGTTTACGTCGCGGGCCGAATACCGGATTCTTCTCAGACAGGATAATGCTGATCTAAGACTTACTCCAATAGGATATGAAATTGGTCTGGCAACAGAAGAACGCTACCAGGATATGCTTCTTAAGAAACACAACAGTGAAAAACTGGTTGAAGAAATTAAAAACACAAAGATCAAGCCTGAAACAGCAAATGAAATTCTCGAAGAAAATGGTTCTGCTCCGATTAAGGAAAAAGTAGTTCTTTACAACCTGCTTAAACGTCCAAACATGGAAGTTAGCCTGTTTGCAGAAAAAGTAGAGGAAATAAAAACCCTGATCGAACCATACACACAGGAAGAAATTGAACAGGCAATGATTGAAGTAAAATACAGAGATTATATTGATAAAGAGGAGCAGATGGCTCTTAAAATGACACAGCTTGAAAACATGGCTTTGAATCCTGATTTTGATTATAAAAAAATACAGGCATTATCACTGGAAGCAAGGGAAAAATTAAGCAAGCTAAAACCGGCAACATTAGGCCAGGCCTCAAGAATCAGCGGTGTTAACCCAGCTGATATTTCAATATTAATGATATACATGGGAAGATAATTATGAATCAAATTACTACGTGCAATTATTGTGAATGTGATGATCTGACTCCAATCTTACAGGTAACCGATCATAGCATTACCAATGAAAAATTTGAATTACTGGAATGCTTTTGCTGTGGCTTAATCCATACCAGCCCTCAGCCCTCTGAAACTGAAATAGGGAAATACTATCAATCGGATAATTACGTTTCTCATTCAGATACAAAGGAAGGCTTAATCAATAAGATTTATCACATTGCCCGAAAGATTGCATTAAACAGAAAAGCATCGATCATATCTGATTTTCATAAAAAAACATCCCTTCTGGATATTGGTTGCGGTACAGGATATTTCGCAGCACATATGCAACGTAGAGGATATACTGTTTCTGTTATGGAACCGGATCCGGGGGCAGCCGAACAGGCAAAACAGAAACTGAATGTTGATCCATATACAACACTGGAAGCTGTTCAGGGAACGTATAAAACCATAACCATGTGGCACGTTTTTGAACATGTACTTGATATTAATAAAACGTTTGAAAAAATAGAATCACTTCTTGATACAGATGGAGTATTAGTATTGGCAGTACCAAATCCGGAATCTCCGGATGCAAAATTATACAAAGAAAACTGGGCAGCTTATGATGTACCCAGACATGTGTATCATTATAAAAAAACAGTCATTAAACAGATTGCTAATAGATATGATTTAAAAGTACATTCTATTTTACCCATGAAAATGGATAGTTATTATATCAGCATGCTTAGTGAAAAATACAAAGGAGGAAATATTCTGAAGGCAATCTGGAATGGCTTGCGCTCAAATATTAAAGCAGGTAAACACAACACCTCTAGTTTGATTTATATTATAGAAAGAAAATAATGATCCGGATACTGATACTTCTTTTTTCCTGTTTGCTTTTTACACAATGTGCCAATATTGTACCACCAACCGGTGGGCCAAGAGATACAGAGGCACCAAAAATTATTTCTGCTTATCCTAAAAACGGACAGACTAATTATAAAGAAAACTTTATAACCATGACCTTTGATGAAGCTATTGTAGACAATCAATTAAGCTCAAAGATTCTTGTGAGCCCTACAATTGAAGGTTACTATACTGTTAAGATCAAAAAAAATACTGCTAAAGTAATCTGGAGAGATACCCTAAAAGAAAATACAACGTACAGTTTTAATATCATTGACGGTATTAAAGATAATACAGAAGGAAATTTATTAAAGAATTACAGCATTACTTTTTCAACCGGTAATGACATCGATTCCAACACAGTGAATTCAATTATAAAAAATATACCAGGTGCTGCACTCAATCCAAATTTAAAATTATTGCTCTTTGAAAAAACAGATTCAATTACGAATATATTAAGTAAAAAACCAGAGTACATAGGAATAGCTACAGATTCAGGAAAAGTCGAAATAGGATATATAAAAGAAAAAGAGTACACAGCTGTAGCAGTGGCAGATAATAATAAAAATAATAAATGGGATAAAAATGAACCTTTATCTGTAAAAAATATCATCGTAAAAGATAAGATAACAGAATCTTTTCAGATTCAGGAAACAATACTTGATACAGCTAAAGTACTTTCGGCAAATTCAGTAAATAAAACTATTAACATATTCTTTAGTAAAGGTTTACAGTATTTAAAAATAAAAGGTGAAGAAGGTGAATATATATATACAAAACTCTCAAGCAGAAAATACAGCATCGAAAATCAATACAATTTAACAGATACTACTAAAATACAAATTGAATATATTGATTCTGTGGGGATAAAAAGTGAATATGTAAAGAAAGTAAAATTCAAACAAATTGATTTACAAAAAGATAAAGACAGTATTATAAACATTTCAACTATCAACAAAAAGAAAAGTTTGAAGCAGGTTATTGATTCAATTCAATTTAGTACAGACAAATTGATTACTAAAATTGATGTAGAGGTTATAGCACCAAAAAATGTAACTTATACATTGACAAATAATTATAATAATTTTGTTCTTGTTTTAAAAGGTCAAAAGGAAAAGGATACTGTAGAAGTAGTTATTCCACGTGAAAGTGCAACTTCAATATATGGGGAATATAACAGAAACTATAAAGAAAAGTTTGGTACAGATAATGAAAAGAATTACGGAAATATTCAATTCGAATTAAAAACAAATCAGACAGGGTTTACCACGTATTTTAAAAATAGCAAAGATGAAATTGTTTATACTTCAACAGACAAACATAAAAATCAAATAAAAAACTTAGAACCAGGCGAGTATATATTATTTGTACATATTGATACAAACAAAGACGGATATTGGAATGCATACGATCCAATCAGCAATACACCAGCTGAACCGATCTATTATTTTAAAGAAAAACTGGTAATACGGGCAAACTGGGATTTAGAAGATATACAAATGATATTTTAAACAGCATTTATTAACAAACTGTAGATAAGCACATTTACCATAATTATTTAAAATAATTATCCATAATCAACCTGTTAATAAGCCTATAATTAAACACAATTCATGGTATTATATGGTGTAGTAGAAAATTGAATCGTGTATAAAATACAAGCATAAGAATAAGTGTTGATGAGTGTGTATATCCACATACAGAATAAACAAGTAGTGCTATGTTGATATAGGTGTATATATGTATTTAAGTAGTTTTTATAGTTGTTATCTAAAATATAAAATTCTAATTTACTGATACTTATTATATGGATAACGTGTTATTAATGTGTATATCGATTATTATTACTGTGCAAATCATATAATCAAGTGTGAATTCAAAAACTTATAAACGAATCCACAGCCTTAATAATAAAGACAAAAAATTTAAAAATTTTATTTTATAAAAATTATAATAGAAGAAATGATATATAGAATTCTTATAGTGATTTCAATTTTTATGATTTCTTTTTCCGGATTTGGGCAGACCGATTATTTTAAACTGGGGAAAGAATATTATAACAACGGGGAATATGAAAAAGCTGCTGCCACTTATTCCGAAGTTATAAAAAAGGAAGAAAATCTCCCGAAAGTATACGAAACATACTTGTCTACTTTATATAAGTTGAAAAACTATACCGAAGCAGAGAAGATCATTAAAAAAATGGTAAAAGTGGGTTCACCGGAAAATTATACGTACCGGATCGATTATGCACTATTTTATAAGCAACAGAATTTAACGGATAAAGCTGAAAAAGAATTTTCGGCTTTTGTTTCAGATATACAAAAGAATTCAACAGCTGTGGATATATCAGGTGCATATCTGCAAAAGCTGGGAGAGTATACCTGGGCAAAACAATTATACCTGCAGGCCAGAAAAAATTTCGACCGCTACGCGTATTGTTTTGAATTATCCTCCATTTACAACAGGCTTGGTCAGACTGAGAATATGTTTGACGAACTTCTAAATTATTTAAGCGTAAATCCGGCCTCACTGGAAGAGGTACAAAATACGTTTCAAAATGAATTGGATACAGATGAAAAATTTGCGCTGTTCGAAACAAAAGTTTACGACCGCATAAATAAAGACCCGAACGATATTGTTTACAATCAGCTTTTACTGTGGCTCAACTTGCAGCGCAAAAACTTTACAAAAGCATTTATACAGGCAAAGGCAATTGACAAAAGAAACCGTCAAACGGGAACAACGGTGCTGGAAGTGGGGAATATTGCACTGGAAAATAAAGATTACGATGCAGCCGGAGCCTGTTTTCAATATGTGTCTGATAATTTTAAAGAAAGCTTTAATTACAGTATTGCCAGAAGACTGTTGATACAGACACGTGAAGAACAGATTAAAAATACGTTTCCCGTGGATAAACAGAAAATTGTGGGACTTATCAGCGATTATAATCAATTGTTGAAAGAGAACGGGCGTACAGCCTATACACTGGAGAGTTTACGGAACATGGCACTGCTGAATGCTTTCTATCTGGACAAAAGAGATACAGCTGTCGTAATTTTAAAATCGCTGATCGAAAATCCATATACCGATAACCGCTTACGCGGCAAAGCCAAAATTGACCTGGGCGATATTTATCTGCTGACCGGCGAACCATGGGAATCGACATTATTATACAGCCAGGTGGAAAAAGATTTTAAAGAAGACCAGCTTGGCCACGAAGCAAAACTACGTAATGCAGAATTGTATTATTATAAAGGAGAATTTGTGCTGGCACAGGAGCAGCTAGATGTATTGAAACTGGCAACCACCCGCGAAATTTCAAACGATGCCATTCAGCTGAGTGTGTTTATAACAGAAAATTCCGGGCTCGATTCCACAACAGATGCTTTGAAAGATTACAGTGCAATACAATTATTGCTTTTCCAGCGAAAATACGATGAAGCTTTGCAGGCAGCCAATGCGCTGTTGAAACAGTATCCGCATCATGAATTAACGGATGATGTATATTGGCTGCAAGCTACAATCTTAAGACAGACAGGTAAACCAACCGAAGCACTGGAAATGCTTAAAAAAATATCGACCGGCTACGCCGATGATTTATTGGGTGACGATGCCTTATTTACATCCGCACAGATCTTCGATTATGATCTGAAAAATACAGAAAAAGCCATGCAGCTATATCAGGATTTTTTGATTCAGTATACAAACAGTGTTTATGTTACCGAAGCACGTAAGCGTTTCCGGATATTGAGAGGAGATAAGATCTAATCTGTGCATCATAACATCAGCCCACGACTCTAGTTGGGCAAGGAAGCATACATTCCGGATTTTGAAAAGCACCGCGATATCCACAAATGTTGTCAACGATGTTGACTGGAACATAAATATAAATAGTTGATTTTTAAATAATTATATTTTACACTTTTTAAAAGTTCGGAAATTATAAGAACTTTTTATACATTTATTTTGTTGTTTATGGAAATTATTGGCATAAAGAAACTTCAAAAGCTTAAAAATAAAAATTTAGGAAATGGCCGTCTTGCTAATGCTATTGATGAGTTATTACAAGAACTAGAAGTTAAAAATTGGAAAAACGGTAAACAATTAAAACAAGATAGACCAGATGCAGATCTTGTTCATAATGATGGATTTTATTTCTTTAATATAAATATTCATCGAACGATGATTTTGATTGAGTTTTGTGATGATGGACAAGCAACGATTGTATGGTGCGGAACTCATGATGAATATGAGTTAACATTTAAAAATAATAAAAAAACCATAGCAAACTGGTTAAAAAGTAAAGGATACACTAATTAAACATAAGATGAAAGAGCAAGCAGATTTAAGAATTATCTTGAAAAAGGGGATTCTTTCAGATGAATTAGAATTAGAAAGAGCATTAATTATGGATAGAAAACTTCGCTTGATGGTAAAGGAAAATCCAGAGCTTGTCGAATCCAGAAAGCAATTACGATCAATTATTAAAGCCTACGAAAATTTGAATTGGTCGGATGATACAAAAATTACTGATAGGCAAATAAAAGAAAGCGATAATGCTGAATTTATTGCTGAACATGAAAGATATTTTTTAGAAAAAAGAAAAGATGTAATAAAAGAGCAACTTAAGAAATTTGATCTAACACAACAGGATTTGGGCAAAATATTAGGTCATGGAAAATCTTATATGTCAGAATTAATGAATGGCATAAGCCCTTTTAGTAATAAAGACTTAATTATTATTCATAGGCTCTTTCATATTAAATTAGAATATTTAATTCCAACGTTTATTACTCAAAAAGAAAAAGAAAGATTAAGGATTTCATTGAACAAAATTAATAAACCAGAGTTGAAATTGGGGAAAGATGATTTAATAATTGTCCAATAATATGACACTTATCTTAATTGTTTTGAAAATCTATGCTGAATAAAAATCACACAGCTTACGTAATAGATATTCTGACGTTACTGTTTTTTTCAGGCTTAACCATTGTTGCAGTGGCTATGCATGAGATTACTATTTTTTATCTGATCTATGTTTTCTGGTGGGATGAAATTATTAAAACGGTTTCGGATCTGTCGCGTCTGATTCTGCGCAAACACGAAATTGAAGACCGGGAACAATTCAAAAACGATATCAAAACCCGGTTTTTTATGTTGTTTCTGTATTTCGTTTTTATCATCATCTGTTTTTGTTTCATGATCGAATGGAATACGCAAGAAGGGCTTTACAGAAATATAGAAATTCTGTTATTCAAAAATGTTTATTTCAATATCAGCCTGCTTTCCTTTGCTGCACGGGAGATCTATGTATACAGCAATAAAAAGCTTGTAAAAAATAATCTTGCCCGCACGGTCATGTCGAAAGGAGTTATAACCCTGCACCTTTCCATCATATTAGGAATTTTATTGTGGACAGTTGCAACAAAAAAATTGGCCTCGCTGCCATTTGAATTACAAAGCTACAGCACCATCTTAGCGATCGTCCCTTTTTTGACTATTAAGTTTTTATTTGAATGGTCGGAAATAAAGGCGAAACGGAAGGAAATGCAAAAGCCGGGATGAACCTACTAAGTTTCAAAAATTGCCGGCAATTCTTTGAATGCATTAATCAGCTAAGTACATTTATACATTATTTTCTTTTTAATTTTTAAACAACATGTTTTATGGCTATTACCACAAATGAAAAAGTTTTATCCGTTTGTACATTACGATACGATAAAAACAATACATCAAAAAATAATATCTGTACCCTTACTCCAACGAAACTCTACATCGCAAGAGGAGAGAATGTTAAAAGTATCAGCTTACAAGATATTTCAAGTATAGAATATTCAAAAAAAATAAACTGGAAATTAATAGGTATCGGTATTGCAGTTTTATTGTTTGCTTTTGCCAATCATGTATTAGGCTTGTTTCCCGCACAATCAGAAAGTCTTAATGAATTATTATTGGACGAAGAGTTTAGAAAAGCAGCGATGGAATGGAACGAGAGCAATAATCAGATATCTATGGCAATAACGATGATCGCTGGAATATTTTTGTATTTTGGATTCAAAAAGAAATCGTTTATTCACATTATTACGAACCGGGAAAATCTTTATCTGCGAGTATACATATTTACAGAAGAATATGAATCTTTTGTAAATATGTTAAACGATAAAATAGGATATGTAGGAGTTCCCTCATGATATAATGTATTTTAAGTATAATCAGATCAATAAATTTGTTAATTAAAAAAAGACTTCCATTTCCAGGTGGAAGTCTTTTTGATCACCGCTCCACAGAATACATTTATAAAGCTTTCAACCTTATATCGTATAGCACGATTAATTTCTTAAATTGAAAGTAAAAAGCAGGTTGATGGAATTTACCAAAGAACAGATTGAAATTATTAACTCCACCGGAGATATTAAGATCAACGCCGTTGCCGGTTCAGGAAAAACCACAACCATTATTGCATATGCAAAGGCTCGTCCGGCTTCAAGCAAAGTGCTTTACCTGGCATTTAATAAATCGGTGAAGCTGGAAGCCCAGAAAAAATTTACAGATCAGGGTTTGCATAATGTCAAAGTTGAAACGGCACATTCGCTCGCGTACCGCGAGATTGTTTTCAGATACAACTACCGCGTAAAAGCAAACGGATATAAGACACACGAGATCGTTGATATTTTAGGTTTAAAAAATAACGGCGACAAACACGCCGAATATGTTGCGGCTAATCACATCAATAAATTTGTTGCGTACTTCTGCAACAGCGACAAACAAAAAGTGCAGGAACTCAATTACCGGGATGTAGTTTTTGATGCCGAAGCGAAAGCATTTGTTTCAGCTGCATATGAATACATAGAAAAGAATACACGCCTGTTTTTGGCCAAAATGGATAAAGGGGAAATCGAAATCACACATGATTTTTACCTGAAAAAATTTCAGCTTTCCAATCCGCGTTTGTATTTCGATTATATACTGTTTGATGAAGGACAGGATGCTTCACCGGCTATGCTGGATATTTTTTTCAAACAGTCTGCTACAAAAGTTATAGTAGGAGATACCCACCAGCAGATCTATGGCTGGCGGTTTGCTGTAAACTCACTGGAGAAGGCAAATTTTAAAACACATCACTTATCCTCCAGCTTCCGTTTCAGTGCGGATATTGCAAAGCTTGCGATCGATGTACTGAACTGGAAAAATTTTGTTGCAGAAGAACAGCAGTTTTTCATCGAAGGAAAAGGCTCCGGAAAAGAGACCACCGTAAAAGCCATTATTGCCCGTACCAATTTAGGTTTATTGCTGAAAGCCATTGAATATGTTACCGAAAAGAAAAATGTTAAGCATATTTATTTTGAAGGTAACATACATTCCTATACGTATGCAGACGAAGGTACATCATTGTACGATGTGTTGAATCTGTATAATAAAAAACCTGCGCTGATCCGCGATAAGCTGATTGCGCAGATGAAGAACATGGACGAGCTGGAAGAGTATATCGAAAAAACAGAAGATGTGCAGCTCGGCATGATGATCGAAATCATACATGAATACGGAAACGACATTCCCAACATTTTAAAACTCATAAAAGAAAAACATGTTGGTAACGAAGAAAAGCATAAAGCGGAAATGATCTTTTCAACGGTACACCGCTGCAAAGGTATGGAATATGATTCGATACAGATTGTAAATGATTTTATTACCCAGGAAAAAATCGAGAAGCAAACCAAAGGTACACGCACCGATGAACAAATAAATATTTCTAAACTGAATGAAGAGATCAATCTGCTGTATGTTGCGGTAACGCGTACAAAAAATCTCATTCATATTCCGGAAACCCTGCTGCCTAAAAACGCGCTGCGCTCCGCGCAGATACAAGTCTTACGTGTACAGCCCGAAGAAGAGGAACGGAGAGCAGCACAGTCTGCCGCAAAATCAAAAAGTAAAAACCAGAAAGAACCCATCGGTTATTCAAAAGAAAAATCTGTTTCTTCGGAAGAGACGCGTGATAAAAATAAAGACGCGTACCAACCCTGGACACATGCGCTGGATCAGGAACTGGCGCAGATGTATCTGCAAGGAATCAGCCTGGGTGATATGGCCAAGCATTTTGGACGTACACGCGGAGCCATTGGCTCACGAATTAAAAAACTGGAATTGGAATATATTTATCGATAAAAAGGTGAAGAAAATTTTAATAATGAAATTCATATTATTTCATTATTTCAACGGTTTAACTGAAGTCGTAATTAAAAAACAGCAGGCTATACAAATTTATTTTTAATACGGCTGATTAATTTTTTCCAGATCTGTGATTTCATCGTTGTAATCATTTTCGATAAAACTGATCGGCGGATTTGGGAACATGATAATTTCTTTCATCGTTAGACCCCAGGGTTTCCAGTAATTCGCCAGCACTTGTCCGTACATATTATCATCCCAGTGATCAAACAACGGCGTGTTGTTTTTTGCGCTCAACGGTATTGATTCAACCGTTACTTTTTCGTCTGTTAACAAAACGTTGTACGTAGCATAACTGGTAAGTAAATAATTTGAATAAATAAACCGTGCGCACAATTCTTCAAACTGAATCGGATGCAATGTTTTATCGCCAATTCTGTCTGTAAGTTCATTCAGCTTTTTACCAACTTCACCATTGTCCTGCAGACAGGCAACAATACCAAAATCATTCATGCCTAAAGAGAAATTAAGATTGTTGGTTTCATCTTTGTAATGAAAAACATCTTTCGAATATTTTACACGAAATACCCGGATTGACCAGGGTTTTAATCCTTTAAATTCCATCGGTAAAACCAGAGATTGAAGCATCCAATGCAGTTTTTGAAAACGCGCTTTTAAAAAAGAAGATACATGCAAGATATCATTCTGCGCAGCTAATTTTTTTTGTGCAATCCGTAAGTCTTCAAATAACACACCAATCATAAGTTTAGCCATCCATTGAAACAATCGTTCCTCCGGAATTTTTACAACTTCATCATAACCGGCACAAAAGGCTTTTTCTATTTCTGCTTCCAGCGGATTCATAGCTTGTTCAATAACAGCTTTTGAATACGGTACTTTCAGATTTTTATATTGAATGCGTGTGCCTTCATCCAGCATTTTAAATGTTTGATCGCTTAGATTATATCTTTTCAATACCCACTCCGGAAAAATAGAAACCGGTTCAGTATCTGCCTGCAATGTTTCTCCGGTTAGAAAACAGGTGTGCATATCAAAATGCATTTCTTCAAAAGGATTGTAAATCTGGATTGCCATGATCCAAAATTAATACTAAAAAAGGGAATTCCTATGTACGTATCTGCTTCGAAAAGGAGTTCAGATTAGCGTTTTAAATTTTTCATTGCCGCCGCCACTTGCAGAGAATCCACATCACCTTTCTTTTCCAGTTCAGCTATAATGTTGTTGTAATTTTTTTCATCTCTGTTTTGAGAAAGTTTTTCTGCAGCCTGTATCTCCGTGATGAGGATTTCAAAACCAACAATCGCTTTCATTTGGTTTTCAACCATACCGGCAGACATTTTTGAAATACTTACGGGATTTTTATTTCCAGTTTCATATGTATCAACAAGTTTGCTCAACTGATTAAATACGGTTTTATTATCTGAAATTTTAATTTTTCCATATACATGTACGGCTGTGTAATTCCAGGTTGGGACATTTTCATGATCATACCAGGAAGAAGATATGTAGGCATGAGGTCCCTGAAAAATAACAAGTACTTCCTGATCTTCGCGAAAAGCTTTCCATTGATTATTTGCTTTTGCTATGTGTCCGGACAAAATAGTTTCATTGTTACTGTTTGTTTCAATAAGCAGCGGAATATGCGTAGCCAAATGTTTGCCATCCAACTGATTTATTAAAATACCAAAACTGTTTTTTTCAATAAAAACGCGCGCCTTTTCAGGATCATCCAGTTTGAAAAACTTTGGAATATACATGTATCGTTGTAATTAAAAGCTTCCGTTTTTATTTTACCAGGGAATAAACAGCATGCATCAGTCCTTGGCTCTTATAAAGAAATATTTTACCGTAAACTGTACGTACAAATCTTTTAACGTATACGGAACGCCTTCCCAATCTTCTTTGTATAAACTTTTGCAGGAATAGGTTGCACGAAGATCCAGCGCAACTGCCGGAGAAAGCTGATACTGTGCGCCGGCAACAAAGCCGTAGTATCTGGAGTTAACTTCTTTGCTGTAATTATATTCTTTATCTGTTACGGTGTTCGGATTTGAAATATCTGTCCGGCCAATAATACCGGTTGCCGTGCCTTTATTTGTTTTACTGAACGCCCACGAATAATACATCCCTGCATGAATCTGCCAGTTGTTTCCGATAGCATATTGTGCCAGTAACGGAAATTCCAGGTAATGTATATCAAATTCACCTTTTGTGGTTCCGGTAAATGTTGTGGAAACTTCAAACGTAACGGGATTATTGTTTATAATAATCGTGTTGCGGTCAATATAATTCTGGTCTTTTACTTCAGATGTATATGTAACTTTTCTGCGGCTATAAAAAGCTTCGGCAGCTAGCGACCATTTTTTTGAAAGCTTATAAGATATTCCTGTACCAATGATTGGGTTAAAACCCGGCGAACCGGATTTGCTCACAATCGTTGAGCTGTGATATAACGGTCCGCCAACCTGTATGCCTGTTTTAGCATACACATTCCAGTGTGCATGTTGTGCAAACGACACAGAAGAAATAAGGAGCAACCAAGCTGTTGTGACAAAATACCTGCGCATCAGATTATTCCGTAATTAATAATTTACCGGAGAAAACAGCTGTATCAGAAGTAATGAATTTACAGGTATAAAATCCGGCCGGCATATTATCGAGTGCAAATTCAGGCGAAACGGTACCCGTCCATTTTTGTGAGGAAACCAGTTTGCCTGCAACATTATAGAAATAAACCGTTCCAGATTCTGAAGGTGCATTTGAAAGAGCCACCCGTGATTGTGCCGGGTTTGGATATAACACAGCCGATACCGCAGCAAGGGAAGTTGCAATACTTAGCTCTTCAAACTCCAGCGAGAAATTATCAACGGTTAACGAGCTTCCAACCTGCCCGCGAAAATTTCCGCCATCGGCACTTGACGTAAATACCATTGCAATTGAATCGGGAGCTGCAGTTGATGTATAGGTAACCGGAATGTGTAATAGCGTGTATACAGAAACGTTGGCCGTAGAAGAAAAATGACCTCTGCCAATGGTATCTGTTTTTTTAGTAGAAGTATTGTATTTGGTTAACAGAACATAAATGGCGCAGGAATCACCATTTACCGGAGCATATTTATAATAAACATTAAATGCTGAAGGTCTGGATACATAAGGTATTCCCATTTGCACACTTTTTACAGGGTTCGATAAGTTTAACTGAAATTTTCCTGTAAAAAGATTGCCTGCGGCAATTTGTCCAAAGATAGACTGGGTTGTAAGTTTTACAGCAGCGTTTCCGTGCTGGGCATCTGTTGTTTTAGTGGTTGGAGGAGTTAAGCCGGGTGCAATATTTACGGCGGCATTTCCCGAAGCCCAATTGTCTGCTTCATCGTAACTGCTGTATCCTCCGCTGCCCGGATGATTCGTCCAGTTTTCAAAATCACTGTTTAATAATTGCTGACCCTGTGCAGATATAGCCAGGCAGGCAAATATAAGTATGTATAGATTTTTCATAGTTGAGAAGGTTTTTCCCGAATCTACAAAAAAAATTCATTTTATAAATTCTGTTCAAATTAAGTTTAACATTCAGCAGCATAGATTAATAAAGCACACTGCAATTAATCAACATTCGGTTCATCCCGTTCTTTTAAATAATTTTCAATCAGTTGTTCCACATACGTGAAAATGAAAATTGCAATAATAAAAACGAAAATACCACTGATGGTTTCAAACCGTTCTTTACGCACTATCATTTTATCATTTTTAGTAGCAAATCCCAAAATATTTTTGACACGTTTAACAACAATAAAATGCTGTAAAAGCTTATAGACAATGCATGCTCAGATACCAGCAACAGCATTGCCATCATATGAATACGGTTCGTGTTTTTAGATTGTTTTGCAATACAAACAATTTATACGTTACAATTGAATGGTTTATAATGGGTTTTAATGATCCTATTTTAAAAAAGAGATGAAAACAGCACATCTCTACTATATAAAGGACGTAAATAATGGTGCATTTTCTAACGAAAAAAGTAACATTTCATTATATAACCTCTTGAAATCTACGTAACTTTGGCGCAAGATTGCAAATACAACTATTATGGGAAGAGCATACGAACTTCGAAAAGGAAGAAGAGCAAAACGTTTCGATCGAATGGCCAAAGCCTTTACACGTTTAGGTAAAGAGATCGTTATGGCTGCCAAACAAGGCGGCGGAAATATAGAAACCAATTCTCGTTTGCGTACGGCAGTAAACAATGCCAAAAGTGTAAACATGCCGAAGGACAGAATTGATGCAGCAATAAAAAGAGCTTCAGGTAAAGACGAATCGGATTACGAGGAAGTAGTGTTTGAAGGATACGGCCCTTATGGTATTGCCATTCTTGTTGAATGTGCAACAGATAACAATACACGAACGGTTGCCAATGTGCGATCATACTTTACACGTTCAGGCGGAGCATTAGGAAAAACGGGTTCGTTGGAATTTTTATTTGAACGTAAAGGCGTGATCAAAATTGATGGCACCGGTTTAGATCCGGAAGAACTGGAACTGGAACTGATTGATTTTGGTGCAGAAGAAATTGTAAAAGATGGAAATGAAATTTTCATTTATACGGCGTTTGTTGATTTCGGAACGATGCTGAAAGAATTGGAGCAAAGAAATATTACTGTTATCAATGCAGAAACAGAACGTATTCCGAATACAACTACAACGTTAACTACAGAGCAGCAGGAAGAAATATATAAGCTTCTGGAAAAATTTGAAGACGATGATGATGTGCAGGCGGTGTTCCATAATATGGCTGAAACGGAATAAGGCTTATCAGAATTGACAATAAAAAGGCGTTGTACGGATTTTTGTATAACGCCTTTTTATTCAAAAAAATTTCCGCTACGCGTTTTGTTATAAGCCGCCGCGATTTTTATTTTACAAAGGTTCCTTTAACCCGCTCCGATAATAAAAAGAAAGGAATCCAGATGCTGCACGAAACAATAGCCTGGAATAATTCTTTATCAAAAAAATCGCCGGTGGTCCCTAATCCAAGTTGCAGCACGATCAAAGAATCTGCAACAACAAACACCAGATTTGAAACAACAAACGTAATGTATAAAAGAGGTGTTATCGATTTAAACTTAAATAAATGTACAAGGATCACGATCGCAAAAATTGAAAATCCTACATTAACAAAGATTTCTCCATAAAGAAGATACCGTAAAGCCGGCGTATACAATTCAGATGCCGGATCTTCATACAAGGCAATATCAGGGCCGGTAACAGCCGGAATCAAATCCTTAAATAAGGAAACGGTCAGGCGCAGCGGTGTAATAAATAATCCAATAACAGGGATAATCATCCATCCGCCGATTTTGTTGTATTTCTGCTCTTTTTCAGGAAGCTGGTCCAGGTCTAATGTGTCGTTTTCCATAAGATAACTCGGGTTGAGATTTATACAATAGCAAGGGTATTGTACGTAAGCAATATAATTCTGATTTTTTTGTCAGACAAGAAAGCGCAGCGAATAAAATATTTCATTGAATTTTACATAAATTTAAAGCATTGCTCCTGCAGCATAATAAAAAACAAACAACAGGAATGAATATAACGGCACTCGTACTTCTTTATCTGGCAACCATTGTGGTTAGTGTGCTAACAATCGTAACAGTGAATCTGTATGCTAAACTTAAAAAATCGAAGCAGATTCAGCAGGAAGCAGAATTAAAGTTTAATGTGCTGGAAGAAAAAATAAACGGACTTCAACTTCAAACACTTGAGTCCAGATTAAATCCGCATTTGTTTAAAAACATTCTTAACTCCATTCAGTCGCATGCCTATCAAACCTATTATGCGCTTGATAAATTAGCGAATGTACTGGATTATATTTTATATGAAAGCCGCAACAAACTTGTTTCTCCCAAAGAAGAAATTGAATTTGCACTTGACCTGATAGAAATAAATAAAATCAAGATCAGTCCGTTGTTTGAATTAAACGTTAAAACAAAAATAGATGACTCGGATCCGCTCTATAACCAACAGATCCTGGCACCGTTGATTTCTATTGATCTGATTGAAAATGCCTTTAAGCATGCTGATCTGCAAAGTGCAGAGTCATTTATATCGATTGTTTTTGAATTTAAAAACAGCAGCCTGTATCTAACCGTTTCAAATAAAACGTCTGGTAAAGCCGCTATGCAAAAAGACCGCAGCGGCATAGGCAGCGAAACGTTTGAACAGCGCCTTAAAATATTGTATAATGGCAACTATACATTAGACCGGTTTATTGAAGACGATATTTATACCACACATTTAAAAATAAATTTACTTGAATATAAAACTAAAGTGCATACTGCTTGATGATGAGCTGCCGGGATTAACGTATTTGAAAATGTTATGCGAGCAAATTCCGGAACTGGAAGTTGTAAAAGCGTTTAACAAACCGGAAGTTTTTCTTGCTGAACAGGCTGATCTGGATTTCGACCTGTGTATTTTAGATATTGAAATGCCGGGGATGAATGGCTTGCAGGTGGCTAATTTATTAAACGGCAAACCGGTAATTTTTACAACGGCTTATAAAGAATATGCCGCGGAAGCGTTTGATCTGAATGCTGTTGATTATGTACGTAAACCGGTAAAGAAAGAACGCCTTCAGCAAGCTGTGCAGAAACTGCTGCAGAAAATCAATATCAAACCAAATACAAAATCTTTTGTTCAGCTAAATACAGATAAAGGAAAAGCATTGATCTTTTTCGATCAGCTGTGTTACATAAAAAGTTCTGAATCTGATAGCCGGGATAAATTTGCACAGTTTGTTGATGGGGCAACCTTAACACTAAAAAATATTTCATTTGAAAAACTGCAGGAAATATTGCCCGCAGACCAGTTTTGCCGCATTAATAAAAAAGAATTAATTGCGCTGAAATCGGTACAGCTATTTTCATTTGATGAGATCACCACAAACCTTACCGACAAATCCGGTGGTTTATTGAAGCTGACCTTAAGTGATGTTTATAGAAATACGTTTATAGAATTAATCAAACCCTGATTTTATTACAAAAAAATTCCATCTTACTACATTTGTGGGATATTTTAAATCAAGGGTTATTTTTTCCTTAAAAATCCAGCCATTTTTGTATCCGGGCAGTCTTAAAAACATTTTAACCTCAGCATAATCGTAAAAGTAAATCAGAATGAAAAAATTTAAAAACGGCTTTTTTTATATTGGTATAATCAGTGTGTTTTCGGTACTGATGTATTGGATCGTATTGACAGGGGCATCGCTGGAGAAAGGCAGAAATATTGTAATACCGCAATCCGGTAAAAGTCAGTGGCAGGAATTTTTGGTAGCAATGCAACATAACCTGCAGCATCCGCTTGCAATTATGCTGGCACAGATCGTAACAATTATTATTATTGCACGCTTATTGGGCTGGGTGTGCAAAAAGATCGGGCAGCCTTCCGTAGTCGGTGAAATTATAGCCGGCATCATCTTGGGGCCATCATTAATCGGCATGTATTTTCCGGAATTTTCAGCCGCCTTGTTTCCTGTAAAATCATTGGGTAACCTTCAGTTTCTAAGCCAGATCGGCTTGATACTTTTTATGTTCATCGTAGGCATGGAGCTGGATCTGAAAGTTTTGAGAAACAAGGCACATGAAGCAGTTGTTATAAGTCACGCAAGTATTATTATTCCGTTTGCTTTAGGCATGGGGCTCGCGTTTTTTATTTATCAGTCTTTTGCACCAGAAGGCGTACAGTTTTTATCGTTTGCTCTTTTTCTCGGTATTGCCATGAGTATAACAGCCTTTCCGGTACTGGCGCGTATTGTTCAGGAGCGCGGCATCCATAAAACAAAATTAGGAACAGTTGTTATTACGTGTGCAGCAGCAGATGATATTACGGCATGGTGCATTCTTGCAGCTGTAATTGCAATTGTAAAAGCCGGTTCTTTTATAAGTGCCTTTTACATCATGGGACTTGCCTTGGGTTATGTTGTTATTATGATCTATGTGATCAAGCCATTTTTAAAACGTGTGGGTGAACTGCATGCAACAAGAGAAAATTTAAGTAAACCAATTGTAGCCATATTCTTACTTATATTATTGATTTCTTCTTATGCTACCGAAGTGATTGGTATTCACGCATTATTCGGCGCATTTATGGCAGGTGCTATCATGCCTGAAAACATTCGGTTCAGAAATATTTTCATTGAAAAAGTAGAAGACGTAGCATTGGTTTTATTGCTGCCCTTGTTTTTTGTTTTTACAGGATTAAGAACACAGATCGGATTACTGAATGATCCGTATCTATGGAAGATTACCGGATTGATTATCCTTGTTGCGGTAGCCGGAAAATTTATTGGCAGTGCACTGGCAGCAAAATTTGTAGGACAGAACTGGAAAAACAGTTTAACCATCGGAGCACTTATGAATACAAGAGGTTTGATGGAGCTGGTTGTATTAAACATTGGCTATGACTTAGGTGTTTTAACTCCGGAAATATTTACCATGATGGTGATCATGGCATTACTCACAACTGTTATGACAGGGCCCGCGCTTGACGCAATTAATTTTCTGTTCAGAAGTAAAGTGCAGATTGTACCACAGGAAATTAAAGACATCAGCAAATACAAAATTTTAGTATCGTTCAGTAATCCGGAATCGGGAAAGACGTTATTAAAACTTGCAAACGGTTTAACAAAAAAACTAAACAGCAATGCATCCTTAACGGCGCTGCACCTTTCGCCAACCAATGAATTACATCATTATAATATCGAAGAATATGAAAAAGAAATCTTCGATCCGATTATCGAAGAATCACAGCAGCTGAACCAGAAAGTAACAACCATATTCAAAGCGTCTAACGATATTAATTATGAGGTTGCAGATACAGCAAACAAAGGAGATTACGATCTGCTTTTAGTAGGCTTAAGCGAATCTATTTTTCAGGGAAGCTTGTTAGGGAAAGTACTTGGCTTTACAACCCGCATTATTAATCCTGAAAAATTATTAAATACCGTAACAGGAAAAGAAAAATTGTTTGATAATTCGCCGTTTGATGAAAGTACAAAACTTATCTTATCAAGAACACATGTACCAGTAGGAATTTTAATTGATAAGAACCTGACAAAAGTTGATCGCATTTTCATTCCGATCTTTGATGTCAAAGATGCATACCTGGTTAATTATGCACAGAAGCTTATTCATAACAGCGGCGCGCAGGTAGTGGTGCTGGATGCAGCCGGTGAAATAAAAAACAATTCTGAAACCAAAGAAAAAATACGTGCCATTGAGCAAAATGCACCAAACCACATTACGCTGCAAAATCAACGTATAATTGAAAAAACATTTTTACAGCAACAGGACATGATGATTATAAGTTTGGCCAGCTGGAAAAAATTAGTAGAAACAAAAAGTGTATGGTTATCAGATATACCGTCCACATTAATCATTTCGGAAAAACAACTTCATGGGAACCGTTCCTGATGTTTTAAACCGGGGCTGATCAGCCCCGGTTTTTTTTGCATCAATTTTTATTCTCTGCCTGCAATTTCATTACGCACACATCTAAAAAAAACAAACCTCTAAAAAGTAATATATGTATGGTTGCACAAACGCCTATTGAAATAGTCAAAAAAAGTGTAACTTATATATAGCAACGGATTAAACGGAAAGAGCGCATTAACAATTGTTATCTAACCAGACCGTATTCTTCCTAAAAAAGGATCAGGAGAATATATTTAGTTGAAACAGATTAAAAACAAAACCTTTTTTATTCTGTTGGTCGTATAAAAGACAATGCTGGCATGCTTCTTTTCTGAAAGAAGACATTCGACATAGATCCTGCTTTTTTTCAGGGAAATTCAGTACAATTTTTTTAATCGTTATAAACCGTAATCAAAATGCTATGAAACAATTACTAATTATCGTTTGTATTCTATCGCCGGCATTACTGTTTGCCCAGGGCTTTCAGGTAAATTTGCAGGGGCAAAAGCAGCAAGCTATGGGTGGAGCAGGCGTTGCAACAAACTTAGATGCCGCCAGTGTTTTCTTCAACCCCGGCAGTGTTGCGCACTTAGAGCAAAACAGTGTGAGTGCAGGGGTGAGTTTAACCGCTGAAAGTACCGCCTTCCGCGACGGGAACAGCCAGCAGGAGTTTAATACAAATTCTCCGGTCAGCACACCATTTACGGGCTATGGCGTTTGGGGACCGAAAGAAAGCAAATTTAAATTTGGTATGGGTGTATATACACCATTCGGAAGTACCATTACATACGAAGATGGCTGGTCCGGACGATTTAGCTTAACACAAATGAAATTGCTTTCCGTATTTTTTCAGCCGACAGTAAGTTATAAAATCAACGACAAGTTTGGCATAGGTGCAGGTTTTGTATATGGCTATGGAAATATAGATTTAAGCAGAGACCTGCCGATTAGCAATTCAAACGGAGATTATGCTACAGCTAACTTAAAAGGTACAGCCGGCGGCATGGGTTATAATCTTGGTATCTATTACAAACCCAGTGACAAACTTTCGTTTGGTCTGAGTTACCGCTCGGAAGTAAAGATGAAAGTAAACAAGGGCACGGCAACGTTTAATGTACCTCCATCCCTTGCCAGCAGCTTTCCATCAGGTAATTTCAGTGCGTCCCTTCCACTTCCTCAAGTGTTAACATTAGGGATCGGCTACAATGCGAGCGAACGGTTATTACTTACTTTTGATGTGAACTACATCGGCTGGGGAAGTTACAAATCACTGGCGTTTGATTACGAACAGAATACTTCTTCGTTAAAAGACACAGAGTCGCCCCGTAATTATAAAAACACGTATGCATTGCGTTTAGGTGCACAATATAAAGTGAGTGAAAAGTTTTTAGTGCGTGCAGGTACAAACTATGAAAAAACACCAATCAAAGATGGATATGTAACACCGGAAGTTCCGGATGCAGACAGGTTGAATTTTACAGGAGGTATCGGGTACAAGCCCAGCGACCGTTTTGTAATAGATGCTTCATTCAGTTATATCAACTTTATGAAACGTACGGACACCAACATAGAAACACACATGTCCGGTACATACAAAACACGCATTTTAGTGCCAGGTATTTCATTAACCTATAACTTCAACTAGTCATGAAAAAATATAAAAACAGCTTATATGTACTGGCATTATGCGGAACTATGGCTGCCTGTAAACCACACATAGAAGAACCTTCCATTGATAAAGGAAGTTTAGATGTAACCAAATATGTTGCCGTTGGCAATTCCATTACTTCCGGTTATGCAGATAATGCATTGTATTATGATGGGCAGCAGGTTTCATTTGCGAATCTCTTATCCGGCCAGTTTTCTAAAATAGGCGGCGGTGAGTTTAAACAACCGCTGGTTAGTCAAACCTCTGTAGGTGTAGGATCAACTGGCGGCGCAAGATTGAAACTGGCGCTGAAGACAGATTGTCTGGGTAACACATCTTTGTCGCCCGTACCTGTAGCAGCATCTGGAGATTTAAGTATCTTTGGAAATATTTACAGTTCTGCCGGTCCGTTTAATAACATGGGTGTACCGGGAGCGAAATCAGTAACAACGATCTATCATGGTTATGGTAATCCTGGAAACGGTTTGGGAAAGTTTAATCCGTTCTTTACACGTATGGCTTCGAATCCGGCAACAGCATCGATTCTGCAGGATGCCATGGCACAGAACCCTACCTTCTTTACCTTATTTATCGGAAGTAATGATGTGTTGTTATATGCATTAGCAGGTGCTGCAAATGATAGTATTACACCGGTCGCCGGCGGCCCGGGCGTAGGGTTTGATGCAAGTATGGATGCTATTGTCAATACACTTGTTTCAGGTGGTGCAAAAGGAGCGATCGGAAATGTACCGGATATTACTTCATTGCCTTATTTTACAACCGTACCATACAATGGTTTGGTATTAACAAGCCAGGCTCAGGTAGATGCGTTGAATACAGCATATACACCGTTTGGTATTACGTTCCACCTGGGGCAGAATCCATTTATTATTGCAGATGCAGCAGCTCCGGGGGGCAGAAGACAAATTACTTCATCAGAATACGTGCTGTTGTCTGTACCGCAGGATTCATTGAAATGCAACCAATGGGGTTCTGCAAAACCAATTCCGAATCAGTATATTTTAACAGCTTCTGAAATTTCAAATATACGTACTGCCATAACAAACTATAATTCAAAAATTAAAAACCTGGCTGCTGCACATGGTTTAGCATTTGTAGATGTAAACAGCTTCTTAATGATGGCTGAAACGGGAATCACTTACAATGGTATAAATCTGAATACAACGTTTGTGAGCGGCGGCGCCTTTTCATTGGATGGTGTACATTTAACACCTATAGGCAACGCGATGTTAGCAAATGAGTTTATTAAATCCATTAATATGACATACGGGTCAACGCTTCCATTGATTGATGCGACGAAATATTCCGGTGTCAAATTCCCATAATTGTTTCGTTGTTCAAGGTAGCAATTATTTTGAGAGGAGAGTGGTGCGTTAGGCATCACTCTTTTTTTGGTTTTAACACAGGTTAAAACATTTACCCGGACAAAAAATCTTTTTCATGCATACCTAAAACAGTAGCATAATGACAAATTATTTCCGAAATTAATAGAAGGCTATATACAGAAGGCAGCCCAAAATTCTCTCAGCTATGTTATTAAAATTTGATCCGTACGGAATTTATTGTCCGCAGGCCGATGTATATATCGACCCCTGGCGGCCGGTAAAAAATGCCATTATTACGCATGCACATTCGGATCATGCGAAATGGGGAAATGAAAAGTATCTTTCTCATCATCTAAGCGTTCCGGTATTGAAATTCCGGTTAGGAGAAAACATACACGTACGCGGCGTAGAATACGGCGAAGAAATTCTCATGAACGGTGTTAAGATCAGTCTGCATCCCGCAGGACATATTCCGGGTTCAGCACAGATCCGCCTGGAATATAAAGGAGAAATATGGGTTGCGTCCGGAGATTATAAATTGCAGCAGGATCAGGTATCCGCCGCTTTTGAGCCCGTGCGTTGTCAGCATTTTGTAACAGAGTCGACCTTTGGCTTACCCGTATACCGGTTTCCTCAGGCAGAAGATACACACGCAGATATTAATACCTGGTGGCAGAAAAATAAAGAAGAAGGAAAGGCCAGTGTTATTATCGGTTATGCGTTGGGTAAAGCGCAGCGCATCATCAAACACCTGGACCCAGCCATCGGAACAATTTACACGCACGGCGCAGTAGATAATCTGAACCGTGTGTTAACTCAATGCGGATTGGAATTGCCGCCCACCATTCGGGTTGAAGGGGAAACGAATAAATCTTTATTCAAAGGAAATATAATTGTTGCGCCGCCGTCAGCAATCGGAACGCCCTGGCTCAAACGTTTTGATCCCTTCTCTGTAGCTATCTGCAGCGGCTGGATGCAGCTCCGCGGAACACGCCGCCGTAAAAGTGCCGATCGGGGATTTGTACTATCCGACCATGCCGATTGGGAAGGCTTGAATACTGCTGTAAAAGAAACCGGTGCAGAAAATGTATATGTAACACATGGTTATAAATCAGTGTTTGCAAAATGGCTGCGCGAAGAATCAAAACTGAATGCAGTAGAAGTAGATACTTTATACGAAGGTGAATCATTGAATGAAGGCGAAGTAAAAGAAGGCAGCAACGAAACCGAAGAGGAGCATGAAGAAGTTCGCTGAATTGTTTACGGAGCTGGATCAGACCACCAGGACAAATGCAAAAATAGATGCCCTGGCCGACTACTTTGCGGTGTCTGATGCAGCAGATGCTTTATGGGCTGTAGCTTTATTAACAGGGAAAAAACCAAAGCGTACCGTGAAGACTTCCGAATTGAAGCTCTGGTCCATGGAACTTTCCGGTGTAAACGAATGGCTGTTCGAAGAATCCTATCATGTAGTCGGTGATCTGGCAGAAACAATTACCTTATTGCTGCCCGCTGCTGAAACACAAGCCGATTATTCATTAAGTGGCATGATGGCCTTATTGAAAACGCTTGATACAAAAACAGAAGAACAGCGGAAGAATATTATTCAGGAAATCTGGATGCAGCTCAGCACAGCCGAACGGTTCGTGTTCAACAAACTTATTACCGGAAGTTTTCGCGTGGGCGTTTCTCAGCAACTGGTGATTAAGGCACTGGCAAAAAATTACAAGCTTGTTGAAAGCAACGTAGCACACCGCCTTATGGGTAACTGGCTTCCGGATACTTCAACGTTAGATAATTTATTATTCAATACAGATATACAAGAAGATCTTTCAAAACCGTATCCGTTTTATCTGGCTTATCAGCTGGATGTACCGGCGGAAACGCTGGGAGATATTACAGCGTGGCAGATCGAATATAAATACGACGGCATCCGCGGACAGATTATTGTGCGTCGCGGTGAACTATTTGTATGGTCCAGAGGAGAAGAACTGATGACGGATAAATTTCCGGAGTTTGAACGGTTAAAAGAAGCCTTACCCGACGGCACAGTGATTGACGGCGAGATTCTTCCGTTTAATGGAAATGAACCGATGCCGTTTCATATTATGCAGACACGCATCGGCAGGAAAAATCTTTCGAAAAAAAGTTTAGCAGATGCACCGCTTGCCATGATGTGTTATGACCTGCTGGAATATAAAGGCAATGATGTACGTCTGCTGCCGATGAGTGAACGCAGGGCCCTGCTGGAAAATTTACTGAAAGAACTGGCAGAAAAAAATTCAGCCGCGGCAGCGGTATTAAAATTATCGCCGGTGTTTGTGTGCAAAACAGTTGAAGAAATGGTTTTGTTACGGCTTGCATCACGCGACCGGATGTGCGAAGGCTTAATGCTGAAACACAAAGACAGTTTGTATGAAGCAGGCAGAAGAAGAGGCAAGTGGTGGAAATGGAAAATTGATCCGCTAACGGTTGATGGTGTACTGCTTTATGCACAGCGCGGCCATGGACGAAGAGCAGATCTGTATACCGATTATACGTTTGCGGTTTGGAGCGGAGAAGAACTTGTTCCGTTTGCCAAAGCCTATTCCGGGTTAACGGATAAAGAATTAGTAGAAGTAGATAACTGGGTAAAAAAGAATACCAAGGAAAAATTTGGTCCGGTACGAAGCGTTACACCGGAGCTGGTATTTGAAATTGCCTTTGAAGGAATTAATCCATCGCCGCGGCATAAATCCGGCGTGGCGCTGCGGTTCCCGCGGATTCTGCGCTGGCGGAAAGACAAGGGCATAAAAGATGCAAACAGTAAAGAAGATCTTTTGCATTTGATTCAGCAATTAAACCGTACGGCATGACACAAAAAGAAATACTTGCCTGGTTTAAAAATCAAAAATGGAAACCGCACCTGTTTCAGCAGGATACCTGGAAGGCCATGCTGGAAGGCTATTCCGGACTGGTTAATGCACCAACGGGAAGCGGTAAAACGTATTCTGTATGGTTTGGGATTTTGTTGGAATACCTGCAAAAACATCCCGATTATAAAACAAAAACAAAGCAAGGCCTGCAAGCGATCTGGATCACGCCGATCCGGGCGCTGGCCAAAGAGATTGAATATTCAACAAAACGTTCCTGCATAGATCTGGATATTCCCTTTGAAGTAGCCATACGCAGCGGGGATACGACTTCCGCACAAAAAACAAAACAGAAAAAAAACATGCCGCAGCTGCTGGTAACCACACCGGAAAGTTTGCACCTGTTGCTTTCACAAAAAGGCTATGCGGATGTATTTAAAAATCTGTCGACCGTAGTGGTAGATGAATGGCATGAACTGATCGGGTCTAAACGCGGTGTTCAGATGGAACTTGCCTTATCTCGGCTGAAAGGATTAAATCCGATGCTGAAGATCTGGGGAATCTCTGCAACCATAGGCAACCTGGAAGAAGCCAAGGATGTGCTGCTTGGTAAGTATGGAAACCCGACAAAGATGATCCGTGCAGAATTGCCGAAGCGGGTTGAGATCGAAACCGTATTTCCCGATAAAATCGAAAACTTTCCCTGGTCGGGTTTTGTAGGAACGAAGCTGGTACCCAAAGTAATACCGATCATACATAATAGTCATTCTGTTTTAATTTTTACCAATACCCGTTCACAATCTGAGATCTGGTACCGGCAGCTGCTGGACGTGGCGCCGGAATTTGCCGGGCTAATTGCACTGCACCACGGTTCCCTGGATCAGAAGACACGTACCTGGGTAGAAGATAACCTGCATGCAGGAAAATTAAAAGCGGTGATCTGTACATCCAGTTTAGACTTAGGTGTAGATTTCAGTGCAGTTGATACGGTAGTTCAGGTAGGAAGTCCCAAAGGAGTTGCGCGGTTTATGCAACGGGCGGGCAGGAGCGGCCACAGTCCGGGTGCGTTGAGTAAGATCTATTTTGTGCCGACCAATTCACTTGAGATCATTGAAGGCGCTGCTATGCGCGAAGCCATCAAACGCAATGTGGTAGAGAGCCGTGTTCCCTATGTCAGAAGCTTTGATGTGCTGGTACAATACCTGGTAACGCTGGCCGTATCGGATGGTTTCCGGCCGGAAATTATTTACGAAGAAATTAAAAAAACATTTTGTTATGCCAGTGTAACCCCGGAAGAATTTGCCTGGGCTCTGCAATTCATTACCAACGGGGGCAACTCACTTGATGCATACGACGAGTTTCATAAAGTAATTATTGAAGAAGGTATTTATAAAGTAACGAGCCGCGCCATTGCCACCAGGCACCGGCTTTCCATGGGTACCATCGTAAGCGATTCTGCCATGCAGGTGAAATACATGAGCGGGAAACGGCTGGGCAGTATTGAAGAAAGTTTCATTTCAAAATTAAAACCCGGAGACGTATTCTGGTTCTCCGGAAATAACCTGGAGATCGTACACATTCACCACATGGATGTGCTGGTACGGAAAAGTAAAGCAAAAAAAGGAATGATCCCGAGCTGGCAGGGCGGGCGTATGCCTTTGTCTTCTCAGCTTGCCGAAATGATCCGCTATAAGATCGATCATTTTTTTGATGCCGGTGCAATTGAAGAAGAAGAACTTAATAAACTAAAAGAACTGTTTGACCTGCAGGCGAAACGTTCGCACTTACCGACCAATAAAGAATTTCTGATCGAGTATGTACAGAGCCGCGAAGGATATCATGTATTTATGTATCCGTTTGAAGGCAGGTTTGTACACGAAGGAATGGCGGCGATTGTATCGCATAAAATTTCGGAAATCCAGCCTATAACGTTTTCGGTGGCGATGAATGATTATGGGTTTGAATTATTATCCGATCAGGAAATTCCGATTGAAGAAGCATTGGAGCTTGATCTGTTTAATATTGACAATCTGGAAAAAGAAATTCAGTTAAGTGTAAATGCAACTGAGATGGCGCGCCGCCGCTTCCGCGAAATTGCTTCTATCGCCGGACTGGTATTTCAGGGCTATCCCGGAAAATCTGCGAAGACACGGCACCTGCAGGCCAATGCCGAATTGTTTTTCAAAGTATTTGAACAATATGACAGCAATAATCTGTTATTGCGGCAGGCATATGATGAAGTGCTGGATTTTCAGTTAGAGATCCGCCGGATGCGTAAAGCCTATAACCGTATTAATGAGCAGAAGCTTGTACTGGTAAGGCCTGACAAACCAACACCGTTTGCATACCCGATCATGGTCGACCGCATGCGCGGGAAGTTCAGCAATGAAAAACTGGAGGACCGTTTATTTAAAATGAAAACACAACTGGAAAAAGAATAATGACCGGACAGCTACTGAATATTAACAACAATGTATTGGAATTGCTTCCACAAAAAGCTATTTACTGGCACGATACGCAAACGCTTATTGTAGCGGATATACATTTAGGAAAGGCTTCACACTTTCGCAAACACGGATTACCGATTCCGATGGAATCGGGTACGGATGATCTGCAGCAACTGGATGCATTGCTGAGCAGTTACCGGCCAAAACGTTTATTGATTTTAGGTGATTTGTTTCACAGCGATTATAATCAGGAGTGGGAATTTTTCGGTGCGCTGCGTAGAAAATATGCAAACATCACCTTTCAGTTGGTACGGGGAAATCACGATATCTTACAACAGCCACATTATGAAAAATATGATATTGAACTTCATAAAAAAACACTTAGTGAAAGTAGCTTTATTTTTGCGCACGATTTTGTAACCCTGCAAGAGCAGGAATTCTCCATCACGGGCCACATTCATCCGGGTTTTGTATTGCATGGGAAAGGAAGACAAAGCATAACACTGCCGTGCTTTTATAAAAAGAAAAATACGCTGATCATGCCTGCCTTCGGCCGGTTAACTGGTCTGGTGCACATGCCGCCAGCGGATGATGCTGAGATCTTTGTAATGACCGAAGAGGAAGTGCATCGGGTGTGAGTTAGAAAAATATTTCCATGATTTTTTTTAAACCGAAATGTTTTATAAGACCTTTCTCATCTTTCCAGGCATATAGATCAGAAAAATCAACACATCTAAACCGCGAGTTTATGAATGAAACATTTGGAAGCAGAGAAAAATGTATTGCTTTTCGTAAAACGAATTCCATTCCGGCAAAAATATTATTTGAAGAATAATCAACCTATAGTTACTGCTTGTGATAGAACTTGCCGCGGTGGATCATTTAGAGTAGTATAGAAGCAATTAATAAGCTTAAGACAGGACTCCAGCAAAATTTATCGGTAAGAAAAAACATCTCCAGGCTTTTCAAAACCCTGGAGGTGTTTTTAATTAAGTCGACTCGCAGAGATTTAATCTATTCCGCTGTATCTGACTTTTTAAAAGACTGATTGTCGCGGGTGTTTTTTTGCACGGTAATAACAGCAAAAAGTGCCAGCAAAAAAGAGAAGGCGTAAAAGCCCTTTTCACTGGGCAGGAGCGCGGCGTTCCATAAACCAACCCCAAGCAGCAGTATGGAAAGCAGACTTGAAAACCAGGCCAAACCAAAATAGATATCGGTTACCGGAACACCTTCCAGCCGGTCGCGTACCGCTTTTTGTAAAGATACTACGGAGAACAAACCGTACATAAGTACAGTAAAGTAATACCCTTTTTCACTCAACATCATATCTGACCGCCATAAGCCGATCAAATATCCGATCAATCCTGCTCCGAGCGCTACCCAGGATGCACCAATAAAAGCACTTGATGGTTTTTGATTCATAATTTAAAATTTGGTTAACGCGTAAACCTACAAATTATATCGATGCTTCAAAATAGATTTAATAAAAACTAACGTTTGTTAAGTATGCTTCGTGTATGAAAAAATCTGCATAAAATTTTTATATACAATAAAATAATTCAGCGGCTTCAGAAATATTCAATGAATACAAAGCATGAAATGCACGGATAAAAAGTCAAGAAAGTACTAGAGAATAATTAAAAACAGCATTTAATAATTTATGCTTTGTTTCTATTTCTTAAATACGTAATTTTTTGAAATCAAATCACTTAAAACGTATTGCAATGCTAGGTTTAATTTTATTGCTCGTACCCATCGCCTTAATTATTTTCTGGTTCATCGGAATTTATAATTCATTGATCGGACTTCGTAACCGCAGGGAGCAGGCATTTTCTGATATTGATGTACAGCTGAGACAACGCAGCGATCTTATTCCTCAACTGGTTGAAACCGTAAAAGGCTATGCCGGCCATGAAAGTAAAACACTTACAGATGTTATTGCTGCACGTAACAGTGTATTGAGCGCCCAATCGATTGATGAAAAAATAAAATCAGACAGCCAGCTTACCTCGGCATTGCAAGGCCTGCGTCTGACTGTAGAAGCCTATCCTGATTTGAAAGCAAATCAGAATTTTTTACATCTGCAGCAGGAGATAAGCGATATCGAAAATAAACTTGCAGCAGCGCGCCGTTTCTTTAATGCAGCAACCAAAGAATATAATACTTCGGTTGAATCATTTCCGAATAATATTATTGCGGGCAGGTATAATTTTAAAAAAGAATCTATGTACGACCTGGGTACAGAGAAAAGAAAAACGATGGAAGAACCGCCGGTAATTAAGTTTTAATTAAGGAAAAATAAACAGGTGAAATATATCGGTATTCAAAAACAAATTCGACGCAACAACAGAAAAACGCTGTTGTTGCTTTTTTTGTTTCCAATGATATTGATTGTATTATCTGTTATTATTTTGGGTTCGCTTGAGCTCTCGTTTTTATTTTTGTGTCTTTCAGCTGTATGGTTTGTGATTGCTTATTTTTTTCACAACAAAATGATTGAAGGGGCAACGGCATCTTATACGATGCCGCGAAAAGAAAATACACGGGTGTATAATTTGCTGGAAAATATGTGTATTTCGCAGGGAATGCAGATGCCGCAACTGAATATTATTGATGATGATTCATTAAATGCTTTTGCGAGCGGAATCAATCAAAAAACATTTACCATAACACTTTCAAAAGGAATTATTGAAAAATTAAATGACGAAGAACTGGAAGGTGTAATTGCACACGAACTTTCACACATCATAAACAGGGATGTACGCTTGCTGATTATTTCGATTGTGTTTGTCGGTATATTTTCTTTTATATCTGAAATGGCACTGCGCGGCAGATTTTTTGCAGGAAGACGCGACAACGATGGAAAAAGCAACCTGCCGGTTATATTACTTGTAATACTTGCTTCCGTTGTGGCATTTTTAATTGCGCGGCTGTTGCATTTTGCTATTTCGCGTAAACGTGAATACCTGGCAGACGCCGGTGCGGCAGAAATTACAAAGAAACCCTATGCGCTGGCTTCCGCCCTTCGAAAGATTTCCGAAGACCCATACATAGAATCTGTTACGAGAAGGGATGTAGCCCAGTTGTTTATGCATAATCCGCAATTCCGCGAAAGGAATATTTTTGGCTCACTGTTTTCCACACACCCGCCCATTGAGAAACGCATAGCACTTTTAGAACAGTTTGTGTAGAACACATATTAAACTGTTTTTATTCTATTCAGCCTATACAATAAAATCCTTCTCCATACGACTACAACATTAAAGCACATTTTGTGTTGTACCTTTGTCTCTGAATATACATTCTATATCTATAATGGAAAAAAAGAAAAATAAAGTAACACTTGCGCAGGTTTTCAAAACATTTATTTGGCCACGAAGAACAATCCTGTTGATCGGTTTAATCATGATTATTATAAGCCGGTTGGCCAGCCTTGTTTTACCGGGAGCCAGCAAATATTTACTGGATGATGTTGTGGCCAATAAAGACATCGATATGCTTTATACGCTGCTTTGGGTTGTTGGTTTATCGATTGCGGTAAATGCTGCCATGTCTTTTTTACTGACAAAACTATTAAGTGTGGAAGCACAATTGCTGATTTCAAAATTACGTGTGCAGGTGCAGCGTAAAATTCTGGGTTTACCCATCAGTTATTTCGATAATAATAAATCAGGCGCTTTGGTATCCCGGATCATGACGGATGTAGAAGGGGTACGAAACCTGATCGGTACGGGTTTGGTTCAGCTGATCGGAGGAACAATTACGTCGGTAATCGCGCTTATACTGCTGATAAAAATCAGTCCCGTTATGACGGTATATGTTTTGCTGCCGGTAGCTATTTTTGCGTTCATTGCGATGAAAGCATTCGGATACATCCGCCCGATCTTTAAAGAGCGGGGTATAATAAATGCAGATGTAACCGGCCGGTTAACGGAAACTTTAAACGGTGTCCGCATCATTAAAGGGTTTAACGCAGAAGAGCAGGAAAACAAAACGTTTGAAGCAGGTGTGGAACGCTTGTTTGATAATGTGAAAAAAAGTTTAACCTCTACGTCACTAATAACCAGCGCTTCGTTATTTCTCCTGGGTATGGCAACATTAGGTATCATGGGCATCGGCGGTTACTTAATGATTAAAGGTGAAATGACCAGCGGTGATTTTCTTTCGTTCACGTTATATCTTGGTTTTATGATTGCGCCGATCGTTCAGATGAGTAATATCGGAAGCCAGCTGACAGAGGCCTTTGCCGGCTTGGATCGTACGGAAGAAATCATGAATATGGACCCGGAAGAGGATACTGAAAAACGGAAAACGGTATTGAAGGAAATTAAAGGAGACGTTACCTTTGATGGTGTTTCGTTTGCGTATCAGGAAGGAAAAGAAGTATTACACGATGTAAGCTTTGATGCTCCTGCGGGAACGGTTACGGCGCTTGTTGGCACGTCAGGTTCAGGTAAATCAACCATTGCCGGTTTGGTTGCTACGTTCCTGAATCCTGAATCAGGAAAAATCACGATTGATGGAGTAGATTTATCCGAAGTTACGTTGAGCAGCTATCGCAAAAATTTAGGAGTGGTCTTACAGGATGATTTTCTGTTTGAAGGAACGATCAGAGAAAACATTTTATTTCCACGGCCAAATGCAACCGAAGAACAACTGCTCAATGCCGTGAAAGCAGGGTATGTAAATGAATTTACAGACCGTTTTGAAAAAGGGCTGGACACATTAATTGGAGAGCGTGGCGTTAAATTATCAGGCGGGCAGCGTCAGCGGATTGCAATAGCACGTGCGATACTGGCAGATCCTAAAATTATTATTCTGGATGAAGCAACCTCAAATCTTGATACGCAAAGCGAATCGCTGATCCAGCAGAGCTTAGCTGAGTTAATGAAAGGCAGGACAACATTTGTGATTGCACACAGGTTAAGCACGATCAGGCAGGCTAACCAGATTCTGGTAATTGAAAACGGAAAAATTGCCGAACAGGGAAGCCATGCAGAATTGATTGCAAAAGAAGGACGGTATTATGAACTGCATACATACCAGGCAAGAATTTAATACGTTGTAAAAAATCCAAATTTCAAAAACAAATTACAGTGCGCACGGTTCGTGTATGTTGTACGAACCGCGCGCTTTTTTATTAGTCCATTTTGTTTTCTTCAATTTTTCCATCGGCACTGAAAGTTACTTTACGTTCTTCTGCGCCTTTTTCAACATCAACTTTATAACGTACTGTATTTCCCACTTCAATTTTTTTAGCATCATCCACTTTATAACCGCTGAAGTTTTTCTGAATGGAAGCGGTAACAGCCGATGGAAGATCGCTTACAGCTATTTCCTGTTTGTGTTTAACAATTTTTCCGGTACTGTCTAAATAAACACTGTGGTCCATATTTTTAATTTCGAATTCTGCTTCGTACAATCCTCTTTTTAATTCCCACTCAACAACAGATTGCTGCGGAAATTTTTGCTGAAAGGCATTTACAACAACAGCCGGTACATCTTTCTGAGCAATATCCTGTGCATACGAAACACAGCCTGTGCTCATAACTAAAAACAATATAGATAGCTTTTTCATAAATTTTTTTTGGTTTGGTTATATTACAAATAAATACATTAAAACAGGAAACAATTGGGAACAGAAATTTATTGTATTATTTTCTTTTGGGTTCATAAATAAATCTGAAAAATACAGATGGTTCATAAGCCTGGTTGATTGGTATGGCTGTTACAAGGCCAACAGCGATTGAAGAAGAAACGTTATATTTTATCTGGGGATGCAGAATTGTTGAATAGCTGTCATTCAAATACACATGATTTAATTCCGCACCGGCAAAATTCTTTTTTAAGAATGCATAAAACATGCTTGCATGTACCTGATATCCCAGGGAATTTGCAGTTGAAGAAAACATCTGCTCATAAAGTGGTCCGGCGATAAGCATGGTATGCATATTTGCCCCCCATTTTTTTGCTGTAATTAAAAACGGACTGTATAAATTTCCTTTGGCTAATTTATTTTCATTGCTTAGTGTTTTAAAAGAATGAAACAGAAATTGATTGGTATATGCTACAGCCATGGATAACTTCTTTTCAGGAGAAACTAAAAAGGTGTATTGCGCAGATACTTTTATTCCTTCCATTCTGTTTTTAGGATTGAGCGCAGGATTTGTATTTTCAAACGGCAGCACCTGATAAAATGCAAGCGGCACTTCAACTTCCATGTCGAAGCGATTGAACAAAGCAAATTCGTATTCTATAAAACTGCCGTACGAAATATATTGATTGTTTTTTTGAATACTGCCGCCAACATTTAATTCCTGTTCGCCGCGCCTTGCACCAAGGTCACGGATCAGGTCCATGTATAACGGTTCGGCATGGCTTACTTTAGGTAAAACAGGATTCTGCGCCAGTACAGAATACATGCTTATAATACAGATAATAAAAGATAGGAGTTGTTTCATGATTCCTGAATTTTCAGTCAAATTAAAAACTGAATCAGGAAAGAATTGGGAAATAAAATATTAAAACCCGATTTTAATTTTATGCATTCCCTGATAGGAATAAAAGATCTTGAATTTATATTTGTCGGCAATTGTTTTTACAATAGCGAGCCCGAGACCGGTAGTGTTTTTTTCAGCGGAATTTTTATAAAAGCGCATAAAAATATTTTTTTCATCAAGCGCGGTATCCCCGGAGTTTTGAATGGTTACCGCATGCGCTTCAGTAATAATTTGTACAGAACCATTTGCCGGCGTATGCACAATGGCATTTTTAATTAAATTGCTTAATAAAACATCTGCCAGATCTTTATTCATTTTTACAGAAACATCCGCTTGGTTAACATATTTAAGAGAAATATTTTTAAAGGAAGCCAGATCTGAAAAATCAGTTGTTAAGCGCTCACAAATTTCAGCAATCGAAATCTGTGCTTCATCGGTAAATTGTTTGTTTTCAATTTTAGATAGTAATAGTAAGGATTTATTTAAACGCGTCAGGCGATGCAGATTTTCGATTGCAGAAGCTACCATGGACAGATCAGATTCTGAAAGATCATTTTTTTCTGCCAGCAGCTCCAGCTTGTTAATACTTATAGCAAGAGGTGTCTGTAATTCATGCGAAGCATTTTCTATAAATTGTTTTTGACTGTTATAGAGTTCTATATTCTTTTTTAGAAGATCAGAAATGGCAGTATTCAACAGTTTAAACTCATGTACATTTGTTTGCGGAGTATTGAAGTTGCTGGAATGTAAACTGAAGCTTTCCAGCTGCTTCAATAAACCATAAAATGGTTTCCAGATTTTTTTTAATAAAACAGTATTAACAATAAAAATACTGATCAGTAAAATGATATAGAGCCAGATGAGTGAATAAAAAAGATCTTCGATAAGATCATCTTCCTCAACCATAGATGAAATGATGCGTAATTCATAATAATCGGAATGGTTTATTGTAAAAACAGTTTTTAGTAAACGCACGGTTTCCAGATCGTCTTCGTTAAGCATATACATGCTTGTATCTTTAAACACATCTTTTCTTTTATGTATTTCCAGATCGGTAATTTTACGGATGGCATAATTGCTTTCATCAAAAGATGTTTTTTGAAGAATAGAAGAATCTTTATGTGCCTTTTGAATAATGAGCAGTTTGTAATTTTCAAGGTTATCATCGATACTATCGTACACTTCATCGAGCATCTGGAAATAAAACGTGGCCGCCCAAACACTAATGATGAAAAAAAGTGCAACAGATATGTAGAGTAATGTATAGTTGTGTAACCTCATAAAGCGATAAGCTTATAACCAATGCCGTAAACTGCCTGAATTTCGATTGCAGCTTGTTGATCCTTTAATTTTTTACGCAGATTTTTTATTTGCGAATAAATGAATTCAAAATCATCTGATTCATCGGTAAAGTCGCCCCATACATGTTCGGCTAAAGAAGTTTTATTTATGAGCCTGTTTTTGTTTACCATAAAATAAGCCAGCACGTCAAACTCTTTTCTGTTCAGTGCAATAGGTTCATTGTTTATAAACGCAACGCGGTCTTCAAACTGAATCTTAACATTGTTGATCTCGAGTTCATTTTTCCCCTTCAATGTTTTTCTCCTAAGCACAGATTTAACGCGTGCTGTTAGTTCCGCAATATGAAAGGGCTTGATTAAATAATCATCCGCACCAAGATTAAGTCCTGCAACTTTATCTTCAATAGAATTTTTTGCTGAAATAATAATGACGTTACTTGCTTTGTCAAGCCGTTTCAATTCTTTTAAAATATCAAAACCACTTCCATCGGGCAGCATAATATCAAGTAAAATACAATCGTAATCAAACGAAATAATTTTGTCCAAAGCGCTCTGATACGTGGTTGCTGATTCTACAACATACAATTCCTTTTCGAGTGTTTCCTGAACTATTTCCTGCATGGAAACTTCATCTTCGATCACTAAAATTTTCATGATTCAATTAACAGTTTAATTCTGTAAAGAATTGGGAATTAAAGCAATTAACAAAGGTTAATTCACATCATTTTTAATTTTATTGAAAAAAACTTCACAAAAGCACATTTTATATATTTTATTCAACAAGCTGAATTTACATAATACCTGTCAAATAGAAATAGTATTTGAAAGTAAAAATTTCGCAGAATTATTTTTAATTTCAATCTATAAACCAGCTATTTTTTGATCTTATTCAGGTCACATACGTTACAATGAAATAATCACGATAAGCATTGTATTTATTGTAACAGCACGGCTGGCATGCAATCACGCTAAATGGAAAAGAACGTATGACAGGAGAATTATCTGAAAGCAGAAATCAGGAAACAACACTTGATAATCTTATAGAGGGGTTTCAACTAATAAGTTTTGATTGGAAGTACTTGTATGTGAATGACGCTGTCATAAAGCATAGTAAGTATTCCAAAGAAGAATTACTTGGCTATACGATGATGGAAAAATATCCGGGTATTGAAAAAACGCCGATGTTTGATCTGTTAAAAGTTTGTATGCGCGAACGCAAAGCAGATTATTTTGAAAATGAATTTACATATCCCGACAATTCTAAAGGCTGGTTTGAATTGCGGATACAGCCAGTTTCAGAAGGGTTGTTTATACTATCCATTGATATCACAGAACGTAAAAAAATTGAAGAAAACAGAATTGAATATATTAACGGCCTGGAAAAAATGCTGTTCATGACATCGCACCGGGTACGTCAGCCAATTACACAAATCATGGGAATGTCTTCACTATTAAATACAACAAAAAGTACACGCGAAGACCTGTTACAGATTACCGATTACATGAAACAGTCCGTTGAATCACTGGATTCTTTCACCAAAGAATTAACAACGTATATGAATAGCCTGCACGATCGGTTCAAGTAGGGGCAACTTTTTACGGTTGCCGATATTTTGGCAACCGTAAAGCTCTGTAATTGTAAAGGGTAGTAACCGTAAAGATGCGTAAGCGTAACCGTTGCCCCTACATGGTTATAATGCGGAGTTCAACACGTCTGTTGTATTTTCTGGTTTGTTCACCATCATTGCTGGCCACAGGATATTTGCTTCCGTAACCAACACTTTTAATGCGGTCGGCGCTGATGCCTTTGCTTACCAGATATTTTTTTGCAGATTCAACACGATTTTTTGACAACTCCATATTTTTTTTCGCACTGCCCACATTATCCGTATGTCCTGAAAGCTCGATGATCATACCCGGATACTGATTCATTACTGTAACTAATTGATCAAGCGCTGGTAGCGAAGAAGATAGCAGCTCATAGCTGGTACGTTCAAAAAGCACATTGTGCAGCAAAATGTTTGTACCTGAAGATAGTTTTGATAACTCAATGATACGTGTGGCATACAGCGCCTTTTGTTCGGCAGCAGTAATCACAAATGTATCAAGTGTTGGATAGTAGGAAGGCAGAAATGTTTTGACAATAACATAAGGTGCTACAGAAATATCGGTACTATATAATCCTTCTTTTGAAATCACACTTACAGATGTTGCCTGCGAATAAATATCAATATGCCCATCAATAGGTTTTGTAGAACTTTTATCAATGATTTCGATCATTACATTAAGCTTGGGCTCTGTTTTTACCGGTTCTTTTTTAACAATACCTGCCGCGGCAATTGCATCGTTGCTGCATGCATACGGCGTACTTTGCAGTTTAGAAAATTCCCAGTAACCAAACTTTGTTGTATCAGTGCCATACCCCCAGATGCCGTTCATCTTTGTTCCTTCTTTATTCAATACAAGTAAACACCAACCAGAAAGTTTCTCATCGTCGTTTTGCTTCCAGGCGAATGTGTATGTTTTCCGGCTAACCTGTGTCAGATATATTTCTCCGTTTTTCCATTTGTAGCAGCCATATATGGTTCCGTTTGCAACTTTATTAATACTTACCCAATCAAAGTTGGTATTCCAAACACCTGTGATAGAAGCAGCAGTAACACCAGGTGTAACAAATGTGCCCCATGCTTCAAACTCCATTAACTCCGTCCATTGCAGGTTTCCGTAGTTTGATAAAATGGTAAGTTTAATCCAGCGGGCTTTTACGGGCGCAATATCAAAGGAATTGTATTTATTTTCTTCCAGCAGATACGTTGCTGCAGGCAGAAAGCCAGACTTGGCCGAGGTCATTGAATATTCAACTTTAATATCTTTGGCACTGATGTTTTTATATTCTTTCTGGCAAAATGTATTGAATGCAAAATTGCTGATCAGAAAATCTTCCGATAATTCAAAGACAAATACATACGGCACTTTGGATGTTGCGCCCGAACACCAGCCAGTAGCAGCGTTTTGATCCAGTAAACCAAAAACCGACCAATCATTTATTTTAGCAGCATATGGTGTAGGTGTAAAAAATGTAGAAGGTTTTTGTATAATGCTGCAACCGTTTTTTAACGCCAGGGCATTAATTTTATTCGCATGACCAAATGAAACGGATAAAAGAAATATAAAAAGAAAACCTATTTGCTTGCGTATCATGAATCGAATGTTTGCTGTAAAATAAAAAAAAAGAGTCGCATTTGCGACTCTTTACAATATAATAAGATAAGCGGTCAGAATCTATTTTAATGATTCGATTGCTTTTAATACGTGCTCATAATCAGGTTCAGAAGCAATTTCAGGAACCAATTCGGTATAGCGAACCACATTGTCTTGATCCACAACAATAATAGCACGTGCGGAAAGGCCTTTTAACGGTCCTTCCAAAATTTCAGTATTGTATTTTTGAACAAACTCAGATCCTCTGAAATCAGATCCGCTTGTTACATTTGCAATACCTTCTGTTTCACAAAAACGTTTCATGGCAAAAGGCAGATCTTTGGAAATAACCAACCCTTTAACACCTGTGGAAGCAGCAAGCTTCTGGTTGAACTGTCTTGTTTCAAGAGCACACACACTTGTATCTAAACTTGGAACGGCAATAATAACTTTTACAACTTTGCCTTCACCATATAATGTACCTTCAGACAAATCTGTTTTTACGAATGTGAAGTCAGGTGCAGTATTTCCAATGCTTGGCAGATCACCTTTGATGGTTGTTGCGTTTCCTTTTAATGTTACTTTAGTCATGATATAAATTAATTACGATGAGATGATAAACACATATAACATATCAATAAAGCACGTTATGTTTTATGCTCTAAGCTATTCCAATTTATGCAATAGTTATGAGGAAAACAGATGGATGTATAAAATTAATCAGGCGGCAGATGTGAAAGAAATTATTGGAAGGCTGATTGTAAAAAAACAATACCAATAACAGCTACAACCAGCGCTGCTGCTACCGTAGATCAGGTAGTAACCCAATAAAATGCAGGTCGGTATGTACCTTCTTTATACACAAATAGTCTTGCGTAAGGTTTCCTTTTGGTGTTTTTTCATGTAAATTTCCATTTGAAAGAGTTATTAATCAATAAATTAAGAAATTTCTTATGAAAATAAAGTACCTATTCCCATCTGTTATAATTTTTGGAACAGTATTCTTTTCCTGTACAGAAACTAAAACGGTAGAAAATGCGGAAACAAAAGACACAATAAAAAATGCAACGGTTCAAATCGCAGCTATTGGTGACAGCGCGTACACACTTGCTTTTGGTGATATACAGGCATTGATTGATTATAAAAACGGCGGAAGATTAGAAGCGTTTTCGTTAAGCGGAACAAATATTTTATCCGGCAAAACAGTTAATGCCGGAAACTGGGGAACATCTATGTGGCCTAGTCCGCAACGCGCATGGGGATGGCCGCCTTCACAACAATTAGACAATCTGGCGTATACCGTTTTACAGGATTCCGGAGCGGTGGTATTAAAAAGTCAAAAAGATCCGAAACAGGGATTTGTATTTACAAAGGCATACAGCATTGACACAAAAGACACATCGTTAATTATAACCTATACAATTTTAAACGATACAACAGTTGCACAAAAAGTTGCTGGCTGGGAAATTTCAAGAGTAGCACCGGGCGGCTTAACATTCTATCCATCCGGCGACGAGGCTAAACGCGGACAGCTGGCACCGTTAACCAAAGATACATTAGGTGTTACCTGGTTTGAATATAAAGCCGCAACAATTCCGTCCGGTGTGCCTAAATTATTGGCAGACGGAAAAGAAGGCTGGCTTGCACAGGCAAAAGGTGCGCTATTATTAGTAAAAACATTTGAAGATGTAGCAACAGGGAAATATGCACCGGAAGAAGGTGAAATTGAATTATATGCGAACCCGGATCACAGCTACATTGAAATTGAACAGCAAGGTACGTATGTTCAATTAAAAGCCGGAGAAACATTAACATACGTTGTTAGATATAAACTTGTAAAAATACCGTTGGAATTAGCGCTTATAGCAGGCAATTCTGAATTGTTGAAAATTACACGTAGCGTAGTGAAAAGGTAATATGCTTATCAGAAGCACTGCAGCTTCATGTATGTATGAATAAAATTTTTTCACCAAAAATACTTACGGAAAACAGCATAGACGCAAAGCGCAATTTCATTGCTAAAGTGACAATTGCGCTTTGCTTTGTATTAAGTGTTGGCTTTTCGATTGTATTTTTTATACAAAAGATTTATCCTTTAAATATTATTTTTGCATTTTTCTCTATTGTATATGTGATTGCATGGTCCATGTACGAGCTTAAAAACCCGCTGGCCGCAAAGGTTATGCTATATAGTGCAATGCTGGCGCAGGTTTTTTTTATGGCAATTGTGTTAGGTGTTTTCGTTGAGATTAAAGTGTTCTTTATACCAATCGCAATTGTGCCCTTATTGATTTTTTCAAAAAAAGAGAAAGTGCCAATGTACGCACTGCTGATCCTCACAGCAGTCAATATTGTTATGATCAATACATTTGTTCACCGGATTTATGGTCCGGAACAGATTTATTCATTTGAAACATACAGAAATATAAATAATGCATTCGACATAACATCGATGCTTTGTATGGTTATCCTTGCCTTTTTATTCCTTCAACTGACTGAAGCCGGAGAGATAGAATTAATAGATGCGAATAAAGCTCTGTCAAAACAAAAGGAAGTAGAACTTCAAAATAATTTTTTATTAAAACGGGCAAAGGAAGACCAGGAGCGAATGAATCTTATGAAAGATCATTTGTTCCGCATCATCTCTCACGATCTGAGAAGCCCGATAAACACAATCCATGGGTTAACAGAATTATTGATCAGTAAAAAATTATCAAGAGAAGAAGAAACCGTTATAACGGAACAATTAAAAAAATCTACCGACAGCACCAATCAGTTGCTGGACAATTTACTAAGCTGGTCTGCATTTCAGATTAATAATGCCTCGAAGCCTAACATTGTAGAGGTTAACATTAAAGAACTCATCAACGACATCTTTAAGCAGCTTGATGTAAAGCTTACGCAAAAAAATATTTCGATTATTGAAAAAATAGATCACACTATTTTTATTCAGGCAGACTCAAGCATGCTTGAAATCGTTATCCGGAATATTATTTCAAATGCTATAAAATTCAGCTATCAGGAACAGGTTATTCATGTGCATGCGGAAATTGCTGATAGAGATTTAGTTATTCAGGTTAAAGATTCAGGTATTGGTATGCCGAAAGAAATACTGGACAAACTTTTTACAAATGATAAATCTGTAAGCAGGGCAGGCACGTATAACGAAAAAGGATCAGGGATTGGCTTGCTGCTGTGCAAAAATCTCCTTGAAAACTGCGGCGGAAAAATCGAAGCTAAAAGTATCCCCAAACAGCAAACGATATTTACCATTAAGCTCCCAATGAATTAATCATTAAAACGTAAAAATTTGCTACTAGAACTGTTTTTAAAAGGCATTAATTCAAAAATCGAATCCATCGATGCAAAACGTATTTACTTTGTAAATGTTTTGTCTTTGTTATGTTTGTTTACATCCATAGCAATTGTCATTCCTTACATAATACTTAACCTGCACGTGCTTGCCGGAGTGTGCGTGATTTTTTCTGCCGGTTATGTAATCAGCTTTAATTTTAATGCACGGGGTTTGTATAGTGTTGCCAAATCATTTTTATTTTCAACAATAGCCATAAACATCTTTGCCTTATCGGTAATCTTCGGAAGCAGAATAAATATGACTGTTTTTTATATTCCGTTAGTGGTAATTTTGTTTTTGCTATTTGACAAAGAACACAGAGCTGCATTTTTTGTTTCAATCATTGTTGTAATAGCTATGTGTATACTGGGCTTTGTGATGAATAATTTTACCGTGAGTTCTTTAATGGTTTTAGAAGAAACAGAGATTTTTATTATTAATACGATATTCAGCGGAGTGTCGTTGTTTGGTACATTATTCGTTTGTTATGTATTTATTTTTTCTTCAGAACTGCTGCTAAAGGGTTTGGCAAAAAAAAATGAACGCTTGCAGCAGGAGCGTAATGCACTCTATGAATCTACCATTCAATTAAATAAGACAGCACAAGAGCAGGAAGACCTGAATACGTTAAAAAATAAATTGTTATCCATCATTTCGCATGATGTGCGCCAGCCGGTAAACAATCTGTTGAGTCTTTCAGAAATTATGCTTCAGGCAAAAATATCAGAAGAAGAAATTCAGCTGCTTGGGTTACGGTTAAAGGAAACATCTATTTATGTATATCAAATGCTGGACAATCTCCTTACCTGGTCCTATTCTCAAATGAATGGCTTACATCCTGAGCCTATAAAACTGATTCTGAAAGAGGATATTGAAAAGGAACTGAAGAACCTCTCGTATTTAATAGATCAAAAGAAAATCCATATTGAATTAAACGTGAACGATGCTGACCACATTCAATTTGATAAAGTAATGTTTCAGATCGTATTTAGAAACATTGTGAGCAACGCAATAAAATTTTCTCAGGCAGAAGGCCGTATTAGAATTAACACAGAAAAAGCAGACAATAAAATTGCCTTATCAATAAGTGATGATGGGATTGGTATTCCAAAGGAAATTATGGAAAAGCTTTTTGTAAATAATTTCTCTAAAAACAGATTTGGCACACAAAATGAAAAAGGGGCAGGTATTGGTTTGATGTTGTGCAAACAGCTGATGGATGCAAACAATTCAGAAATAAAGGTTAAATCCAATTTGGGCAAAGGCTGTACGTTTGTACTTATTTTTCCTGCAGGCTCTTAAAATGCCAACCCATTTTTAGTAAAGAGCATAAAACCGATTGGTTTTTTACTCAACGTGAATCTCGCCGGATACGGTTTCTCAAGTAGTAAGAAAAAAAATTGGAATGCGCAGACATGAATTTTAAAGATACCTTATTTATAATATTTGAATTAATTTAATATAACTGACTGAAATTAAATGAAATAATAGCAAGTGGTATGTTAACCTATATACACAACATGTAATTTTTGTAACAATAGCCTAAAATCCTGTAATGTATTAGCCGCTCAAACTCCGCACTTTTACAACACTCTAATGGAAGATTAATTCCTGTAGACCATACTACTAATAAAAGAATTGTGTTATGAGAAAGTTGAGAAATAAAAGCAACGCTAAAAGCGAGCAGGATGTTATAAAAACATTTTCAACAACCCAAGCTACAGATGTTATAAATGCCGCCCCGCAAAAAGCGGCAGCATTGCACACATCAAATGCTGTATTAACATATAAAACAATACCGGCATATAATAAGCAGTCGGCTGATTACACAAATCAATCTTTTGCAGAGTATAGCTTCAACCAGATCAAAACGCTGACTACCGATTTCGGGTTCAAGCAGAATATCAACGATACAGATTTAAATATTTACGCATTGGATGATAATGCTACCGCATTGGTTATCATGTGTGAACATTATGAATTAACAAGAGAAAAAACAGATCTTGAACTGATAGACATTTACTTGAATTTCATTCAATATTGCCTGCAGCCTAATGGCTATTTTTTCAAATATGTAGATATAGAAAAGAAATTTACAGACGAAAACAACGGTGTAAATTTAGCAGATACAACAGGTTGTGCTATCTGGGCTCTTGGATACTTAATATCTAAGAAGAAAATGCTTCCTGCAGAAACAGTAGAGAAAGCCGAAGCAATGTTTGTAGAAGCATTAGCCGGCATTAAAAAAATACATTCCGTTAATGCTATTGCGTATATTATTAAAGGTTTGCACTACCGCAATACGCGCAACGAAACAATTGAAGGCGTTTGGTTAATCAAACAATACGCAAATATATTGGTGAACTTGTATAAAGATGTAGAAAACAATAACTGGAAATGGTTTCAAAGTACTATATCCTTATCAAGCAGCCAGATATCAGAAGCATTGCTTTGCGCATGGCTGTCAACAGGTGAGCCTGCTTACAAACAAATATCAAAAACATCATTTGATTTCCTTTTGTCAAAAGTTTTCAAAAACGATGATTCCGCATCTTTTTTACAGGAAGAAAAAATGTTTGAAGGTAAAAAATCAACGGAAGTAAACACCTTGATTTTTGCTTTAAATACCTTCCACAAAGTTTTTAAAGATGATGAGTATCTGGTTAAAATAAAACGTTCTGCAGAATGGCTTGAATGGAATAAATTCATGTCTATCTAAGAAAAATCTTTCTATTAACAACTAATTTTATATATGAGAAATGCAGGAATTTTAGTGATCATTATCGGAGCTCTTATGATCGCATATACAGGCTTTAATATTATCACAAAGGAAAAAGTAGTAGATGTTGGTCCGATTGAAATCAACAAAGAAGAAAAACATCCCGTACAATGGTCACCAATTGTTGGCGTAATTTTAGTAATTGGCGGAATCGCTATGGTTGCAATGAATAAAAAATAATAAACATACGATATTCTTTATAATATGCCTTGTCACAGTTAATTTTGAGACAAGGTTTATTATTTATACCCCAAAAATATTTATATTTATTAAAAGAAGAATAATGAAGCTCTATTTAAAATTTGACATAAATACCATTTGTAAAAAGGTATTACAGGAACAACTGGAGACATTAAATCTAAACTATTCAGTACTTGGTTTTGGTGAAGTTGAAATCAACAATGACCCTTCTGCAGAAACCATAAAAAAATTAAATCAAAACTTAAATGATTATGGTATTTCTGTTGTAGAAAGCCATAAGAGTGTTTTGGTACAAAAGATCAAAGACGCCATTGTTGAAATGGTATATTCAGAAGAGAAATTGTCCAATTCAAAAACGTCAGCATATCTGGCAGACAAGATTGGCCAAAGCTATGGATACATTTCAAATCTTTTTTCTGATGTGACGTATACATCTATTGCCAATTTCATTATTCTGCAAAAGATTGAACGTGCCAAGCAATTGATATTGACAAATGAGTTAACCATTACTGAAATTGCCTGGAAGCTGAACTACAGCAGTGTTGCGCATTTCAGTAACCAGTTTAAAAGTGCTACAGGACTTACGCCAAGCGCATTCCAACGGATCATTGACAAGCGTAAAAGTGCGCTTCAAAACAAATAATTAAAATTTTTAATAAACAATAAACACTACATAAGATGCAGAACGAACTGATTAGAGTAATGCTGGCAGATGATGATGAAGACGACAGACTCTTTTTCAAAGAAGCATTTGATGAAATTAAGATAAAAACGTCTGTAACAACATTAAATAACGGTATTGAATTAATGAACTATCTGACCAAACCAGACGCAGTTCTGCCGCACGTGTTGTTTCTGGATTTGAATATGCCCGGAAAAACAGGGATTGATTGTTTAAAAGAAATAAAGCAGATAGACCGGTTAAAGAATATAGCAATCGCTATTTATTCTACTTCAGCTTCGGACGAAGATATTGAAGAAACATTTGTACAGGGAGCTAATGTATACATCAAAAAGCCGCATGAATTTTCTACCTTAAAAAATATCCTTTCAGATGTAATAACACTTAACTGGCAATATCATACAAGCGGGTTAAACAGAGATAATTTTTTATTAAGCATATAACATCTAAAGGTATAAGCATATAAGGAATGAACATTAAGTCAGTATTTAATAAATCAATTTTGCTAAAATGCATTTTTGTTGCATCATTGTTTATATTAATATTCATTTCAACATTTACGTATAAGCACTCTACAGGCCTCATTCATTCATCCAAACGCTTAATTCATTCGCATAAAGTAAATCTGGAGCTGGAGCAATTAAACTCGCTGCTTAAAGATGTTGAAATTAATCAAACGGCTTATTTCATTTCAAGAGACACCACTTTCCTTTCTGCATTTAATAATTCAAGAACCCGCATAAGCCAATCTATAAACAGACTGCAGGGTTTGACACAGGATAATTTAAAACAACAGAACAATTTAGATTCTCTTGTAAAACTCATAAAGGTTCGATACAATATTCTTTTTGAGAACTCCATTAATCTAAATGACTCTGTGCCCGTAAATGCAAAGCGCTTTAACAAGAGTTTGATAGACGGGAAGGCTGTAATGCGCACAATCCGCAGTCAGATTAACCAGATGATCGAGCTGGAAAATATTTATTTAGTAGAACGGCAGGAAAAGTATGAGAACGAATCGTTTCTTACTCCATTCTATTCCTTAATGCTGTTATTGTTTTCTTTAATCGTATTTATTTTTTCATATTATAAAATAAGCCGCGATTTAGAATCGCTTAAAAAGTCAAACCTTGTTCTGAAAATTGCTACCGAAACGATGAAACATGCCGAAGAGATCGGCGGTTTCAGTAGTTGGCAATGGGATCTGGCCACGAATAAATTTATCTATTCCGACAATCAGCACCGTTTACTTGGAGTTGAACGGGATTCATTTGAATCAAGCAATGATGCATTTATTAATTTTGTGCATCCGGAAGACAGGCATGTTATAAAAAATGGAGAGCGAATGGTATTGGATGAACAGCAATCCAGTGTCGCATTCTTCAGAGTGATCCGGAAAGATGGCCAAATGAGGTACTTTAAATCTATTGGCAAGCTTCTTACCGATTCTTCAGGCAATAAAATTCTCATTGGTATAAACAATGATATCACAGAAGAACATCTGGTGAGCAAATCGCTGGAAGACCGAAACAGTGAATTAGAAAAAAGCAATAAAGAACTGGCATCCTTCAACCACGTTGCCAGCCATGACCTTCAGGAGCCGCTTAGAAAAATTCAAACATTTATTTCGCGGATATATGAGAAAGAAAGCAGCAATCTATCACAGCAAGGAAAAGATTACCTGGAAAGGATACAGATTGCAGCAAAACGCATGCGTGTATTGATAGATGATCTGCTATTATTTTCACGAACAAATAAAGTTGAAAAAATATTTGAACACACAGACCTCAATCTGTTGCTGGATGAGGCAATACAGGAACTGACGCAGCAAATAGAAGAGACGGGAGCAACGATTTCTTCAGATCCTTTGCCGCAACTTATTATAATACCGTTCCAGATTCAACAGTTATTTATAAATCTGATTGCAAATTCTTTAAAATACAGCAAGCCAGATGTGCCGCCGGCAATTAAAATTGAAAGCTCTATTATCAATTCCAATGATTATGAAGCAATTATTAAAGAAAAGAATAAAGAGTTTTATAAAATATCCATTATGGATAACGGACTGGGTTTTGATCAGGAATACGAAGAGGCGATTTTTACATTATTTTATCGTTTGCATAACAATTCAGACTATCCGGGAACAGGAATAGGCCTGGCTATCTGTAAAAAAATTGTTGAAAATCATAAAGGTTACATCAGAGCAGAAAGCGTTCCAGGCAAAGGATCTGTCTTTAGTTTTTTCCTGCCGCTGTATCATTAATTTAGGGTAGTAATAATACAATACTTTCAGAAAGCAGTGTAAAACATTGATTTTATAATAGTAATAAATTGCTGTTGTAAATTAAATGCATGCAATCATGAAAGACATATCAAGTATTAAAACAATCTTTCTTCAGATAAGTTGCTTTTTAGGATTAATGCTGGGGGTATCCGTATTATTTTCAAGTTCCTTCTGCAATAAATCAGCAGCCAAATCGGCTTCCATAGTAAATCAGGTCAATGATTCAAAATTCAGTTCAGATGCAGACCGAAAAAATGCGCTGATTTTAGTTTCAACAGCAGAGATTTGTTTGAGGGAAATTAAACTCGCACAGTTAGCTCAGAAGAGAGCGAAAACAGCAGATGTTAAAGAATTGGGCAAAATGAATGAAGAGTTTTATACACAAAAATTATTATCTGTTATTAAGCTGGCAAAAATAAAATCCATCTCGATTCCAACATCGCTTAGCACAGAAGGCGAAAAAATTTTTACGGAGCTTGAGAATAAATCAGAAGCATCGTTTGATGAATATTATTGTGACGAGATGATATACAATCATAAGCAAACGATTAATTTTTTTGAAGCCGTTTATTCGGAAACCAGTGATGAATATATAAACGCCTGGGCTAAAAATATGATTCCGGATCTGGACAAGCAATTATCGTATGCAGTGCTTTGTCAGAGAAGTGCAACTAAATAAAATTGTTTAGCACGTTGAATGGCAGACAGTCCTTGAAGTTCCTTGCAGGCGGCTTTATTGTGATAGATGATTAAGAGTATGTTCTTCGAATATTAAATGCTGCTATTTACTGAATTCCATAAAGCTCTTATTTATTTTATATTTAACAATTTTCAATATGCTTATCTACTTGAAAGATTTCCCCGGTTTATTAAAAACAACATTTAAAGAATGGAATAAAAGAGACCCATTCAGACAAAGCGCCGTGATTGCTTACTATGCAATTTTCAGTATGCCGGGCTTGCTGGTATTAATAGTAACGATTATGGGTTATTTTTTCAGCAGAGATGTAGTGAGTCAAAACATCATACATCAGATTGCAAGCACCTTTGGAGCTGAAGTAGCTAAGCAGACAGAGTTAATGTTACTTAACGCAGGTAAAACAAAAGAAACCATTTTAGGCTCTATCATTGGAGTCGCTACCTTACTTGTTGGTGCAACGGGAGTATTTGTTGCACTTCAAAAAACATTAAATGAAATATGGGAAGTAGAAATCACAAATAAAAAGGGAATACTGCCGATGCTTAAAAACAGGCTTTTTTCTTTTGGGTTAATATTAGCCATTGCATTTTTATTGCTGATCTCACTTGTAGTATCTACAGCACTTTCCGCAGTTGGAGAATGGATACAATCAGACATGTCTGAAATATTTATTGCATTCTTTAACATTATTAATTTTACTGTTTCTTTAATAATTATTTCATTTCTGTTCGCATTAATTTTCAGAATACTGCCGGATGTACATATAACCTGGAAACAGGTATGGCTAGGCGCAATTCTTACAGGCATATTGTTTACAATAGGTAAAACAGCCATTGGTTTTTATTTTGGCAAGGCAACACCTGAATCGGCTTATGGAGCCGGCGGCTCAATTGTACTGCTGTTATTGTGGGTTTCTTACTCTTCGATGATTTTATTTTTCGGAGCAGAATTTACACATACGTTTACAAAAAAATATTTTCCGGTTAAAACCGATCAGCTTTCTAAAGAGGAAAAGGAAGAAGTGTTAAAAGTATAAAATATGTTATAACACAGATTAACTCAAGTAAACAAGATGGGCTTTCCTGTTATAAACAGGAAAGCCCATCTTGTTTAGAGCTCTTTATTTACGGCAGTTCACAGAGATTGATAAAAAATCATGTTATAAAAAATAAAAAAATTCAAAATGGGAATGATATAACACTTATATATTTTCCTGTAATAAATAACGCACAGATCGGTTGCACATTTGTAATGTTAATTAACAACAAGCTATATAAAACAAAAAACAACAAACACCATTAAAACTTTTAACATTATGAAAACTACTACAATCAAAGCATCAATAATCAGTCTTTTTATTTCAACAGCTCTTGTAGGATTTACTTCATGCGAAAATAAAACAGAAACACACGCAGAAGAGAAACATTCTGAATCAAAAACAGAAGAAGTAGCAAAAGATCAAAACGATGCTAAATTCAATGACAATGACGATGAAAAGAATGCTAAATTTTTAGTAAAAGCGGCTGAGATTAATTTAGAAGAAATTGCTCTTGGTAAACTGGCACAGGAAAAAAGCACAAATGCGGATGTAAAAGAACTTGGTAAAATGATGGAGAAGGCACATACAAAAGCATTCGAAGATCTTAAAGGACTTGCTTCTAAAAAAGGTATTTCAATTCCTACTGAAAATACAGAAGATATAAAAAATGCATGGACTAAGTTAAATGACAAAACGGATCAAAAAGACTTTAACAAAGCATATACAGATAAAATGGTTAGCGGTCACAAAGATGCAGTAGACTTGTTTGAAAAACAATCAACGGAATCAAGTGATGCAGATATCAGAGCCTGGGCTACATCTATGTTACCTGAATTGAGAACGCATTTAGATCATGCTGTAACTGTTCAAAACAAAGTTGACAAAAAGTAATTGAAACACATTGCATCTTTCAACCAGCTATAAAAAATTATCAAACTACATCTAAACAAATACAAACATGGGAAATATATTATACATCATCGCAGTAATCTTGGTCATCTTTTGGGCAGTAGGATTCTTTGCTTACACAGCAGGTGGCATCATACACGTATTGTTAGTATTAGCAATTATTGCTATTCTGATCCGTGTAATTCAAGGCGACAAAGTTGTCTGATAAGAATAAAACAACAACAACAACCAAAACAAACAAATCAATTCAACATCTAAACAATTACCACTATGAGTTCAGGAAAAGTATTATTAGGAGTATTAGCAGGTATCGCTGCAGGTGCATTAGTAGGAACATTATTAGCGCCGGAAAAAGGTTCAGACACAAGAAAAAAATTATTGAGCAAAGGGGATGATTATCTTGATGAGATCAAAGATCAGTTCAATGAATTGCTTGGTTCTTTGAAAAATAAATTCGAAGAGAAATCTGAAGAAGCACAAGAGGCTTACGGAAAAGGCAAAACTAAATTCAACGAAGCTAAGAATGAATTTAAAAATTCAATGGCTGAATTATAAGATTTTGATTAATTAAAATTATACATACAACTATGGAAAATGCATCACCAATATCAAAGCTTATTCAACGAGCTGAGGATTATGCCAAAACAACTTTAACCTTGTATAAACTTACAATGGTTCAAAAATCGGCAGACATTGTATCAGGAATTGTATCTAAGCTATTATTGCTATTGGTGATGGCATTTTTCTTACTTATGTTAAGTTTAGGCGCTTCATTGTGGATAGGAGAAATGCTTGGAAAATCATACTACGGATTTTTTATAGTAACAGCATTCTATTTATTGCTCTTTATTCTATTATATATATTCAGAGCACAATTCATTGTATCACCAACAAGAAATGCAGTAGTGGTTGAAATGTTAAAAAAAGACGCAAATGAAGAATGAATATGATAATTTGAGAGAAGCAATTTTGCTCTTGAAAAAGAAAAGACGCATTGAGCGTAATCTGTTAAATGAAAATTTTCAGGATACACTCGAATCGATAAAACCAATAAATCTGATTAAGGGTTTATTTACTCAAAAATCATTTAATGAATTAGGCGGCAGCTCTTCAATTATAGATACGCTAATGGGTCTGGCAACGGGTTATATATCTAAAAAAACATTCGTTGGCGGCTCACATAACCTATTTAAAAACGGATTGGGGATGTTGCTTCAAATGGGTATCCAGAACTTAACCATCAGCAATTCAGATACTATAAAAGTGTTCGGGAAAAAAATACTCCAGAGCATTTTCAAAAAGAAGCCTGAAGACGAATTAGAAACGCTTTATAGATAAGTTCTGTATAAAGAAGAAATACCTTTTTTTATTAACATGGCAAATAAAAATTATAAAAATGGTATTAATCACTATTGGCTTAACAACGGTATTATTTTCCGGCCTGCTTATTTCTTATAAATAAGGTTGGAATTAATTTATTGACAGCTATTCAAGTAACATAACTCATAAACATATACACGCTCCGGCGGAAAATTTAACACAAATCCCCCTGCATATGCAATGCAGGGGGATTTGTGTTTTAAAACCTTCCTGAATTGTTGCAATAAAAAAGTGTTTTCATGTAAAACAATATACCTTGGCCGGTTATATTTTTACATATATCATTGAAACAGCTATGGAAAACAGAACGCGTTTATTAAGTAATTGGAACCGGGTCAAAAAAAGGCTTCAGGAAAAATTTTCAATCCTTACAGATGAAGATTTGTATTTGCATACAGAAAATCAAGATGAAATGCTGAGAAAAATAGGGGAAAAGCTTGGCATGCAAAGACAATTTGTTTTAAAGATGATTACAACTCTATTATAAACACTAAACTGATACAGCTATGAAATACATACAATCGCTCATCACATTGCTTATAGTAATCTTCTGCTCAGGAACACTAGTTACGAGCTGCATGGAATCAAGCAAAAAGGTTACAGATGTAACCCATACGATGAAGTCTGCAAAAGAAAAATTTAATACAGAATATAATGCCGCAAAAACGGAGACACACACTTCAGAAAAAATCGTTTCAATATCGGCAAACAAAAAACAAAAAGGACTGAGATCATTTACGTATAGTTTATGAGATCGTTCATCTATTTGTTGGTTGTTTTACTAAAGGCAAACATCTGCCTGGCTCAGGATGAATATATAGAAGAAACAAAAGAAGCAGCCTCATTTGGAATTAAAGCAGGCATTAATTATACGAATATATATCAATGCAGTACAAAAGATTTTAATACCCAAGGGAAAGCAGGATTTGCAGGTGGGATATTTGTATCAATTCCAATTTGCAAATATATAGGCCTGCAACCGGAATTGCTTTTTTCACAAAGAGGATTCAAAGCCACCGGAAACTACTGGGGAAGCGAATATGAACTGAACAGAACATTAAATTATATAGATGTGCCGCTATTGGCTTCATTTAATCCGGTTTCAGGTTTGAGTATATTGTTTGGTCCTCAATATTCCTATTTACTGAATCAGCATGACTCATTTACAAACTCCGTTTTGACGGTGGCTCAGGAAGATGACTTTAAAAATGATAAAATAAGAAAAGGCATTTTCTGCCTAACTGGCGGATTAGATTTCAATTTAAATAATACGGTGTTGGGATTAAGAGCAGGCTGGGATCTTATAAATAATAAAGACGACGAAACATTTGAAACACCGCAATATAAAAATGTGTGGATTCAAGGTACATTAGGATTTAGAATTTAATAAATAAACAATACATACAACTTAACTATTACATTATGGGAAATTTACTTTACTTCATCGCAGTTATTTTGGTTCTTTTTTGGGCAATCGGTTTCTTAGGATATCATGCCGGCGGTATTATACATATTTTATTAGTAATTGCTATCATCGCCGTATTACTAAGAGTTATCAGAAGCTAAATTAAAAAACTAAAAATGTATTGTTCCCTCCGGTTAAAGTGCATAATTTAACCAGAGGGAACTTTTTGTTTATAACGGAATGTATTATAATAAAAATAAACCTGAGGTTTAATCCGTTTAAAGTTATATGAAACTTATTAGTGCAGTCCTGTTAGTATTCTTTCATGTAACTGTATTTGCCCAGGCAAATCCGGATAGCAGTGTATTCAATAATAGCTTTGTATTCAACAATGGCATTTACACTTCGCTTGAAGAATTAAAAGAGAATGCTCCGCGATTTTTGAATTGCGAATTAGATCTTGATAAAAAAAACGAAAAAATATATACAGAAGATCTGTATTATATAAACAGCAGAAAAACGCGGTTAAAATATGAAGCACCTTTATATGCAGTAGTTGCAGATGGGCGATTATCAATATTTTATAAAACAAAACTGAATATAATTTTTTTAAAAGGTGCTCTGTCTACTTTTATTTTAGAAGAAGTTGTTACAACAACCCAATACCCGCAAAACAATGCTGGTGGTTATGGGTATCCAGGCTATGGATATCCGGGATATGGTATGGGCCCCTCAATGCCCATTACTACAAGCCATGTAGAGACAAATATTTATTTTCTGGATTATGAAACGGGCATCATTGAAAAAGTATCAAGAGAAAATCTTGAACCATTTATATACCGGGATGCGATACTCTACGAAAGTTTCAAAAAAATAAAAGGTGATTCAAACCATAGAAAATCATATCCTTTTATCTCGCAATACAATACGCGGAATCCGGTTTATATCGCTATATTGCCTGAAGAAAATACAGATAACGATTGACCAGAATGAAGTCTATAAATTAACAGTTCAGGTTGATCTAAACATAAAATAAAATGGTACAGTACTTTTTAGGATTTGTATTTGCAGCTACCACCTTATTGGTATCGTGCTCAAATCAACAGACACAGACAAAAGCAATCACAGTATCTGATACAACCTTGTTATCAGCAGAAGAATTTTCTCAAAAAATAAAAAAAGAACCCAATGCGCTGATTCTGGATGTACGAACTCCGGAAGAATTTTCTGAAGCACATATTGCCAATGCAACAAATGTAAACTGGAAAGATAATTTTGCATCCGGCATAACGGAAGTAAATAAAAATCAACCGGTGTTGGTGTATTGTTTAAGCGGGGGAAGAAGTGCTTCCGCTTCAGACTACCTGAGAAAAAATGGCTACACACAGGTATATGAACTGCAAGGCGGGTTATTAAAATGGCAGGCTTCAAATTTTGAAGTGGTTGCAGATACCGTAACTGCCGCTCAGGATTCAGGAATGACGCTGCAGCAATTCGAAGCACTGTTGGTAACGGATAAATATGTACTGATAGACTTCTATGCTACGTGGTGCGGCCCATGTAAAATGATGGAGCCTGCGTTAGAAGATATTGCTGCAACAATGTCTGACAAAGTTATCGTTGTGCGGATTGATGTAGATAAAAATGAAGAACTCTCTAAACATTTTGAAGTTGAATCCTTGCCGACCGTTCAGATCTATAAAAATAAAAAACTGGTTTGGGAAGACATCGGCTATAAAACAAAAAAACAATTGGTCAGCCAGTTGAAATAAGCAATTTATAAAGACCTTACAGAAGCCGGGAACCGATAACAGTTCCCGGCTTCTTTGTTAGCTACCGGATGCATTAAAAACCGAATATTTTTAGACGTGTCGGTTTATCTGGTTATTTTTGTTCCCTTCAATACTTCATGTATGCGCAACGAATTTAAAAGCCTGCTGAAAGACACCATAAAGTCTGCAGTAGGTTTATATAAAATAATGATACCCATTTCGATTATTGTAAAATTGCTGCAATATTTTGGCTTCATTGCCATTTTGGGAGAAGTACTTGCACCTGTAATGAAATTGGTTGGTTTACCCGGCGCATGCGGCATTGTTTGGGCTACAACTATGGTTACCAATATTTATGGCGGCATGATGACCTTCTACTCATTGCCCGTTTTATCAACACTAAGCACCGCCCAGGTTTCTGTTTTATGCAGCCTTATGTTAATGGCACATGCACTCCCGATTGAATTGCAGGTTGCCAGAAAAGCCGGATGCCGCCTGGCTATTATGTTTTTAATCCGATTTGGTTTTGGTATCGTAACCGGAATACTGATGTTTCAGTTGCTGCAATTGACCGGTTTGTTGCAGGAACAAAACGTAGTGCAATGGCAGCCGGAAACAATTGAAAATCCTACGCTGCTGGCATGGCTGTCAGGTGAATTGAAAAAATACATCATTGTATTTTTTGTTGTAATGGCATTGTTGTTTGTTATGCGGATATTAAAAAAATCTGGCGCGCTGGATTGGTTCAGCGAAGCATTGAAACCTGTCTTAGGTATAATGGGTATTAACAAGGAAGTAATACCAATGACCGTAATTGGTTTGAGTCTTGGAATTTTATATGGAGGAGCGCTGATTATAAAAGAGACCGAAGAAAAAAACATTCCTAAAACAGATATCTTTTATTCATTTGTATTAATGGGTCTTTGTCACAGTTTGATTGAAGATTCATTGCTTATGATTTCAATGGGTGCGCACTGGAGCATGATCTTTATTTTCAGAATGCTTTTTGCACTGACTGTTACGTACTTGCTGGTTAAAGTAACAAAATTGTTCGCATCCAAACATATAGAAAGAATAGCAATGATTAAAAAGCAGAAAACAAGTAAAGAGCTATAATCGACAGGATTGAAACTTTTCACATCAAAATATAATTTGTACTTTAGCCCAATGAAAAAATATATTTTAATTTCCGTACTTTTCGCTGCTGCCTTTGCAGCATGCACACATGAAAAACCAGCTACACAGGTAACGCTTATGGATACGCTTAGTGAAATAGAGATCTTAGATCCTGAAGCAGAAAAATTATTTTCTAAAGAAACAAAAGCTGAAGTTATTGCATCAGGCTTTTTATGGTCGGAAGGACCGCTATGGTTAAAAGACGAACAAAAATTAATTTTTTCTGATGTGCCAAGAAACAGAATCAACAGCTGGTCTGAAAAAGACAGCTTACAGCTTTATCTTGAACCGTCTGGCTATACAGACACCATTAAACGTGGCGGCGAAACAGGATCAAATGGTTTGTGTTTAAGCAAAGACGGAAAATTAATTTTAGCACAACACGGAGACAGACGTATTGCTGAAATGCAGGCACCATTAAATGCGCCGAAGGCAGATTTTAAAACACTTGCCGGCACATTTAACGGTAAACGTTTCAGCAGCCCGAACGATGTGTGTGCAGACAGCAAAGGAAATTATTATTTTACAGATCCTCCGTACGGACTAGAAAAACAGGAAAATGATCCGGCAAAAGAACAGCCAAAAGAAGGCGTATATAGAATCAATGCAGATGGATCGGTAGAGCAGCTTATTGATTCATTAACGCGCCCCAACGGTGTAATTGTTTCAAATGACGGCAGTAAATTATACGTAGCGAACTCTGATCCGGCGCGGGCTATCTGGGCAGTATACGATATTGATGCAGCAGGTAAATTGTCCAATGGAAAAATATTGATGGATGCCACTGCGTATGTACCTAAAGGTAAAGGCTTGCCGGACGGTTTAAAAATGAACAAGGCGGGCTACATTTATGCTACAGGCCCTTGCGGTGTCTGGGTATTTAATCCTTCCGGAAAACATATTGCAACGATAAAGATTAAAGAACACGCTTCTAATGTCGCATTAGATGATACAGAATCTTATTTATACATTACGGCAAACATGTATTTGTTACGCTTGAAACTAGCTAAATGAGCACAGTACGCAGATTAATTAAAGACAACGAAAAAGAATGGCCTTCTGAAAACAAGGAGGCCTTTTTTGAATCGTTGTTTCACACCTATTACAAAACACTTTGCCGTTTTTCTTTTCGCATTGTACACGACAAAGAAAAAGCCGAAGATGTTGTTCAATCCTGCTTTATAAATTTTTGGCAAAAGAGAGATCAGTTAACCCTGCACGCTTCCTTTAAGTCTTATTTATTCAGGGCAGTATATAACAGAAGCATCAATGAATACAATCAATCTAAAAAGACCAGCCATCAGGAATTATCTGTATTAGAAGAAGAAAGCAGCTCCAGGTCAGATGATCCGCTGCTGCAATTGCAGGCGCTGGAACTGGAGCAGAAAATTGCTTATGCCATCGGATCCATGCCGGAAGGCTGCAGAACCATTTTTTTGCTGAGTCGCGAAGAACAGCTGTCATATAAAGAAATCGCCGAAATGCTGGAAATTTCAATAAAAACAGTTGAAAACCAAATGGGTAAAGCATTAAAAATCATGAGGGAACATCTTTTTACCGCATGCATGCTGGTGTTTTTATATGAAACAATTGCAGAAATTTTATTTATCGGATAGGGGTAACCGTAACAATCCTTGTCATATACTTACTAGTCATGAAAAACGCTGATATACAAAATATAGAATACTGGTACGAAACGATAACTGCCTACAAGCAGGGAGAACTTTCCGAACAGGAAACAATGGAATTGTTTCGCTGGAAGGAGGAGCGTTCAGAACATGCTGTATTTTTTGAGCAAACGGTTCAGGCCTGGGAGGCATCCAGAGAAAAGACGGCTTTCCCGGATTTCGATATTTCAAAAGCCTGGGCGAAGGTAAAAGCCCAAACAATAGACGCAACCCAACCAATCGAGCGTTCATTATGGAATAAAGTGTCTGCCATGCCATTCTTCAGAGCGGCAGCGGCAGTATTAGTATTAGTGACACTTACGTGGGCAATGAGTAAAATAATGGTTACCAAACCCACATTCACAGATCTGCAGTCTTTCAAAGGCATGAAAGAATTTTACCTGCCGGATAGCAGCAAAGTTTATTTACACGACACAACAACACTTAGATATTCATCCACTTACGGAGAAGAGGAACGCATGGTATTTCTTGATGGAGAAGCATTTTTTGAAGTTAGGAAAGACGCTGCAAAACCTTTTACAGTATTGTCTTACCGTTCCCGCGTGATCGTTAAGGGTACATCTTTTATGGTATGCAGCCGGTCAAAAGATTCTATAGATGTTGTTGAAGTAGAAGAAGGAAAAGTTGCTGTACTTGAAAAATACAGCCGTTCAGGTAAAGAGCTTATGCTTACAAAAGGTATGAAAGCGTGTGTGGATGTGTATGGTGGTTTACATCAAAGCACAGAAACAATTTCAAATACAGCAGCATGGAGAAATAAGCCGCTTATTTTTGTGGGCGCTCCACTGGCAGATGTTTTAAAAGAATTAAAATCGAAAAGAAATACGGTAGTTGTTCTTGACAACAAACAAGCTGCAAGCTGCAGATTTACCGGTGAGTTTGAAAACACACCTGCAAAGGATATCGTTGAGATCATCGCACTTTCACTCAATTTACAAGTCGTAAAAGAAGGCGACACTTTTATTCTTAAAGGCGAAGGTTGCAAATAACCATCTAAATACTTAAATAGTAAGAAAAAAAGAATGAAGATGAGGCAAAAAATTCATCTAACATTACTTTTTTTGTTCATTTCCATGCAAGCGAGTCTTGCTCAAGTATTGGATAAAAAAGTAACAATGCAATTTCAGAATATTAGTCTGGAACAGGCATTAAAAAAAATAAAATCAAGTTACGGTGTTAATTTTTCTTATTCTCCAGATCAGGTTGATTTAAGCAAGCATGTTTCATTTCAGGTAAGAAACGAAAGTTTGGGACAGGTTCTAAACCAATTATTCAGATCGACTCCAATTACATACAGAGCTGTTGGAAATCAAATTGTTTTAAAGAGCGGAAAAAGTGTGCCTAAACACACCGCAGGAACAAGGCCGTTGCAGCCTCCCGTAATACAAACAAAAGATTCGCTTGAAAACACTACCGTTAACAAAACAGACACACTCAATCAATACGTCATTCCGGTTAAGCCGCTTGAAGTTGCTGCTAAAGACAGTACACAGGCAATAAAAGAACTAGACAATTCTTATTCAAAAGGACTAATAGATCTTAATTCGATTTATGGACAGAAGAAAGATAGTGTTGCTGTACAATCGTATTTAAATAAAACACAGTTAAAGCAAAGCTGGAAAGCAGCAAAAATGGAACTGGAACGCGAATACAAACAATTGCGTGACAGTATTATGTTTGCAAAAAAGTATAAAGAGGCAGACTCTTCAACCATTAAATACGATGAAGATTTATTAATTCAGGACGATTTTCAATTTACAGGTATATATCCGTTAGGGTCACATCTTTTGACAAGCGGTTTATATAGAAATAAATATTCGTTAAACCTTATTGGCGGCTATAATGGTGCGGTTTCCAAATTAGAATTCGGGATTGTTGGAAATATTATCCGAAGAGAAGTACAGGGAGTGCAATTTGCCGGCGTTGCAAATATTGTTGGCGAATATGTACGGGGATGCCAGTTTGCGGGTGTTGCAAACATCACAAGTCAGGAAGTAATCGGCGGACAGTTTGCCGGCATTGTAAATGTAGCAAATGGTGCCATGTACGGAGTACAAGGGTCAGGTGTTGTGAATGTTGGAACAGAACAATTAGATGGCGTGCAAGTAGCAGGATTAGTAAATCAACACAGCGGCACCGTGAATGGCGGGCAGATTGGTTTGGTTAATAATGCACACAAGGTAAATGGTTTTCAATTTGGCCTGATTAATATATGCGATTCTATGCACGGTATACCATTTGGTTTATTATCGATTTGTAAAAATGGATATGGAAGAATTGAAGCGTACTATTCAGAAACAACCCGCGCCAATGTATTGATCAAAAGCGGCGTTAAAAGTTTATACAATATTTTTCAGTTCGGAATAAATTTCAATTCGAGCTACTACCGATGGACGCTGGGCTATGGATTGGGCTCAACTGTTCAAATGAGTAAAAACGCAACCATTTCCTTTGATGCAATATTAATGCACATCAACGAAAATCAGGCGTTCACCGATAATTTAAATGAAGAAATACAATTTCGTATCATGCTTGGATTAAATATTACAAAACGCGTTTCTATTTTTGCTGGCCCTTCAATAAACACATCCTTTTCAAAATATAAAAATCCGGATGGAACACTGGGCTCAAAAATGATTCCCAAAAAAGGTATTATTTACGATCACACCATTAACGGCAAAGATGGTTTAAGCATCTACAACCCGTACTGGCTGGGCTTTAATGTTGGCTTGAGATTTTAATGTGTTTCGTTTTTTCTATTAATAATCTGATCGCTGTTCTGGGGCAAATAATTATTGCATGGCATAACCAACATCTTTTAGAATGGAGAAGCCATAAGGCTTGCGCGTTAAAAAAGAATTTATTTCCAATAGATTACAGGAAGTAAAACTAAATAAGCTGCGTGCGCGCCTATAAGTATGGAAACACAGCCTTGCACAACTGAAAAAGGTGTGCTTGTGTTTTCAACCGGATTTTTAGCGGCCCACAATCCAAACAGTTTGGATTTTACCGAAGAAATGAAACTTCCCAGCACAGAGTTGGCAACAAATATAAATAACATACCTGCAGTCAAAAAACCGAAAATTTTTAACAGCAACAAACTGAGTTCAGATCTCGATGATTGATCTAATTTTTCAAAATAGTTTTGTCCTCCCCAGGCCGCTATCCAAAATAAAAACCATGCGCCAATAATAAAACAAACCGCGAAGCTTCCCGCAGCAGTATGTATGGGTTTTTTATTAGAACGGTAGTAGGTGGTAACGGTTGAACGTTTCATATTTTTTTGAATAAATAGTTTTGTATGTATTGCAAAATGTTTGCCAGCTTCGTAGGGGTAGGCGTTAATTTGATTGTCTAACCAGTACAAAGAACAATCTGGCAGTAAATTATACAACTATGCAACAGTGATTTTCTTTTCTGTTTTATAACAGAAAAATCAGTTCGATTAAACATAGCAACGGAATGTCGCACATACATTTCACAGGATTATTTTACCTGGTGCAGATCTGAAAGTAATAAATAAAATCATTCCTCATTTTAATAAATACACACAATGAAGCTCATTAAAAAACTTCACCTGGTAATACTATGTCTGGCTTTTTCCATTCACATTTCAAATGCACAAATATTGGAAAAACATGTAACCATGCAATTCAAAAACATAACACTTGATGAAGCGATTAAAAAAATGAAAACTACCTACGGCGTAAACTTTACATATTCGCCCGACCAGATCAACTTGAATCAGAAGGTATCGTTGAATGTTAAAAGTGTTTCACTGGGACACGCATTAAATGAATTGTTTATTCCTACAACGATCACCTACAAATCTGTCGGGAATCAGATTGTATTGAAGAAAGGCAAACTGCCAAGCCGTGTATCGACATCCGGCATACAATCTATTTCTGCTAAACCAGTAATAAAAAGTGATACAACTACAAAAAAGGTGGCCATCAAAGACACTATGAAAAATGAGCTTACCCTGCAGGCAAAACCATTGGAAATAAAATCAACAGATAGTTTGCAGGCAACAAAAGAGCTTGACCAATCATACACAAAAGAAATGTCAGATCTGAACGAATCCTATCTGCATAAAAAAGACAGTATCTCAACGGTTGCCTTTTCTAATAAAATGAAATTAAAACAAAGCTTAAAGCAGGCTAAAAACACGTTGGTGCGTGAATACAATCAATTAAAAGATAGTATCATGTATTCCAAAAAATTTAAAAATAAAACGATCGACACAACGGCAGCTTTATCTGACGATGATTTATTAATACACGATAATTTTCAGTTTACAGGAATTTATCCGTTGGGAACACACTTGACAACAAGCGGCCTGTATAGAAATGATTTTTCGTTGAATTTATTAGTAGGGTATAATGGAGCAGTATCTGCGTTTGAATTTGGTGGTATTGGAAATATTGTCCGGAAAGAAATGCAGGGTTTTCAATTTGCCGGTGTTGTAAATACGGTAGGTGGTTACGTACGTGGGACGCAGGTTGCAGGTATTGTAAATATTTGTAATCAGGAAGTGATCGGCGGACAGGTTTCAGGTATTTTAAATATTGCGAACGGTGCTACATCCGGTGGGCAGATTGCAGGTGTGGTGAATGTTGGCACGGAACAAATGGATGGTGTGCAGATATCTGGTGTTGTAAATGAACATAACGGAATAATTAATGGCGGACAGATCGGTTTGATTAATCATGCGCACAAAGTAAAAGGTTTTCAACTGGGTTTTATAAATATCAGTGATACCATTCAGGGAATTCCAATTGGTTTGCTATCTATTTCAAAAAATGGATACGGAAGAATTGAAACGTATTATTCAGAAACAACTCAGGGAAATTTACTTATCAAAACAGGAGTTAAAAGTTTTTATAATATATTTCAATTCGGCGGCAATTTTAATTCAGACAGCTACCGCTGGACATTCGGGTATGGCTTAGGTTCAACCATACATATGAGCAAACGAAGTACACTTTCCTTTGATGTGCTTGCAATGCACGTTAATGAGAACGAAGCATTTACAAGTAAACTTAACGAACAGGGTCAACTACGCATCATGCTTGGGGTAAATCTTTCAAAAAGAGTTTCCCTGTTTGCAGGTCCAACATTTAATACCATGTTCTCTCAATATAAAAATGAAGACGCTACAATCGGCTCACAGATGATCCCTCAAAAATCAGTCGTGTATGAACAAACGATTAAAGACAGCGACGGAAAAAATATTTACAATCCATACTGGATAGGCTTTAACGCCGGGCTGCGTTTTTAATCGCTCAGATATCAATTCTTTTATTTAAAAATTTAACACATTCAGATTACAATCCCCATCAGCAAATCAATGCTGACCGGCATGGTATTGCTTTTGCATTAAAACCATTCAACATGAAAACCAAACATATTTTATTCGGAATTTTTATTTCATCTGCAGTTACATCCTGCAATTCCATTAAGGGGTCAGGCAATGTTGTTACTTCCATTCGGCCTGTACAGGAATTTTCAGGAATAATTTCAAGCGGCAGCTTTAATATGTATCTCACACAATCAGCGGTGCAGGAAGTAAAAATCATTGCCGATGATAATGTTTTACAATACATAGAAACGAACGTTCGTGATGGTATACTTACCGTTACATTCAAAGATAAAGTGCATATTAAAAACTCCACACGTTTGGATATTTATGTCAGCGGGCCTGTAATTGAAAAAATAAATCTTGAAGGTTCGGGGAACATTCAAACAACAAACAGGTTGCATTCAAATAACCTCGTACTTGTATTGAATGGCTCCGGAAAAATGGTTGCAGAAGATGCATGTGAAACAGCTATTGTTCAATTAAACGGTTCAGGTAATATTACCTTGACAGGAAAAGCAAAGAATCAAACCGCATCTGTAAGCGGCTCCGGTAATGTCAATGCTTCCGGCTTTACAACCGAAAACACAACCGCCAGCCTTTCCGGCTCCGGCAGCATAGGCTTGTATGCAACAGAAAGTCTGCATGCATCATTAAGCGGTTCCGGATCGATACGTTATTCCGGGAATCCGGCTTCTGTAAAAAAGGAGGTGAGTGGTTCCGGCATGGTTGAAAGCAGGTGAGAGGAATGTAACTTGATTATATATATATAAATTTTAGAAATAAAACAGATCTGTCTTATTCAACGGAACCGCTCATCAGTCTTTTTTTAACCCAACACCAATTTCAATAATTAGCTCATACCTACAGATTCTCAACATAATTTCTCAATAGTTTACAGACAGTATGTAACCCTGTCAACATTGATGTTATGAGAAAAGTAAAAATAGTACTACTGATTGCACTTGCCGCATTTGCAAGCTGTACCATTGTTCGTCCGGGTGAAGTTGGCATGATCCAGAAAGTAGGTGTTATCAAACCACAGCCGATACTTGGAGGGGCAAAGGCATACAATCCGTTTGTAACGAAAATAATTAAAGTGAATGTTCGTGTTACAGAAGTATTCAGCAAATTGATTGTACCGACAAAAGAAGGGTTAAGTATTGATGCTGAAATAAGTTTGCTGTATCACATCAATCCGGATAGTGCAAAAGCGGTATATGTACGTTTCGGACAAAATTTTGAAGAAGTTGCGATCATGACAAATTTCAGAGCAACAACAAGAGAGATAACGGCCAGGTACTATGCTACAGAATTATATTCCACCGAGCGTGAGAAAATAGAATCGGCCATTAAAGAACAAATGATTCTTGCAGTAAACAAATATGGATTTGTTATAGATGCTGTATTGTTAAAAGACATCGTTCTTCCCGATCAGATTACCAAAGCCATTCAGAATAAAGTACAGGCCCAGCAGGAAGCGTTGCAAATGGAATATATTATTCAGAAGCAACAACGTGAAGCAGAGCGTATGATTGTTGAAGCGGAAGGGATTAAAAAATCACAGGAAATTATCAATTCAGCTATGACGGAAGCAGGGTTAAAATACAAATACATTGATATGATGAAGCATCTTTCAACCTCGCCAAACGCGAAAGTAATTATTACCAACGGGGAAGTGCCCATTATGGTAGGCGGAGAAAAATAAAAAGGAAACTCCTTAATAAAAAAGGTGGCCCTGATAAAGGCCACCTTTTTTATTAAGGAGTTCTTATACTTAGATTTTTTTGCACATACAATTCGTATAGGAGCGCCTTTGTAAAATCAATCAGCATAGTTAAATTTTCAGGCTTAATACGTCGTGCTTTTTTGTATACGAAAATCATATTGTGTTTTGACTCCAAACGAAAGCCTTTGTTCTTCTCAAAGAACCGGATGAGTGATGCGGTAAAAAAATCACTGATCGCATTCTGGTTTGGTCCTTTTAACAAGTAGTAATAAGAGAAAACAGCATGTTGTGTAAAATCAATATCCTTGAAATCTGAATTGTCTTTAAAATCATCGGTGAAGCCATCCGGCTCTAAAATGAATTCAGGGATGTTCATACCGGGAATGGAAAACAATGCATTGGTCATATTAATGCTATGGCTTCTGCCGCCTGCATTGTGTGTCAGCATTAAATCAGACAATTCAAAGTTAATGGAATAGTAGTTACCGCTGAGCACGTTTCGCTGCAGTTTTATCTGAATATGTTTTGTTTCTAAAAAGCCTTCCAGCTTAGACAAATTAGAAACAATGCGGTGATCAAACGCATATCCGTTTTTAGCTGCAAAGAGCTGCATTTGTTCCTGCCGTTCTGTAAGCATGTCTGAATCGACAATGCGTCTGGATGCGAGCGGGTGATCGCTTAAATGTTTGTGATGGTCCAGGCCCGCCAACACAATTTGTCCGCCTTTTTTACGAATGTTTTCTTCGTAGTAATACAAGTGTTCCAGAAAAGTATGATCTACAACTTTTGCTTCTGAAAAATCGAATGTAACGTTGGAATATTCAGGCAACGTAAGGAGATATTTTTTTATTCCCATGTAGTTTGAAAAAACGGCAGCATCATAAATGTGCAGGGTGTAATTCTGTTCGGCATCCTGTTTCAGATCAGCCTTTGTGCCAAACAGACTTTTAAGCGGCACGCCAAAATACATGTGAATAATTAATTCCAGGATAATGCCTGCAAGAATGCCCCACAATAAATTTGTAAACAAACAGATGATCATGGTTGTAAGAAATACAATCAATTGCTCCGGGCCGATCTTATAGGCAGCGGACAATTGTTTCGGGGAAGCAAGTTTATAGGCAATATACATTAAGATACCTGCCAGCGCTGCCTGCGGAACCAGACGGATGAGCGGCCCTCCTACAACAACAATCAGCAATAAAAAACCTGCATGAAAGAAATTAGACCAGGCAGATTGTGCACCATAACTTACGTTTATCAAACTTCTTTTTGCATCCGAGATCATGGGTAAACCTCCTATAAGTGCAAGCAGAGAGTTGCCCATTCCAATTGCAAACAGATCTTTATTGAGGCGCGACTTGCGGCTTTTCGTATCAGCCATTTCAATGGCTTTTGAACTCAGCAGTGACTCAAGGCTGCCCGCCAAAGCAATCATAATAATATATTGCAGGGAAGTGAGGGAAATAAGTTGAGTAAAATCAGGAAACATGATCCCTTCAAACAAGTTGTTTGGCAGCGATACCAGGTATTCATTAACACCTGTTTCAGTATTTGTCAGTGCGCCGATATCAAACAATAAACCTAATGGAACAGCAACGATAATAACAACCAGCGGAGCCGGCACGTAAGCGGTCCAGGCACCCTTCAGAAAACCCATTCCGATCATAATCGCTAAACTTATGATGCCTATTATAGCAACCGGGATATGCATGTGCGCAACAGATTCAGGAATTTCTGTCAGTAAGCTCAGTGCTGTTTTACCATGCGGATGTGCACCGATCAGAACAGAAAACTGTTTAATGGCGATCATAATGCCAAAGCTTGCCATCATACCAAGCACGGCTGATGCTGGAAAAGAATCACCCAGCGCACCAAAACGCAGCAAGGCAAAGATCATCTGTACGATACCGGCAACGAAAAAACAGGCAAGTACATAAGGAAACGGATTTTGCCCGTTTTCACCAAAAGCATGCACAGCACCAAGAATAATGATACACAAGCCACTTGCCGGCCCTTTAATATCTACGTGTGTACCGGAAATGAAGGTAATGATGAGTCCGCCGATAAGTGCCGTATAAATACCTGAAACAGCCGGAAAGCCACTGGCGATAGCAATTCCCATGCATAACGGCAGCGCGATCAGAGATACAACAAATGCCGCTAATAAATCTTTTTGTAACGAGGTTTTAAGAACAGCACTTGTTGCTGATGGATTTAAAATGCCGGATAAGGTCCAGCCTTTTTTTGATTCTGATTCGAGCTCTTCTGACTCGAAGATTAACTCTTCCTGTGCAATCATAAAGGGTAATGCAATAAGAGGTTATACATAGCAAATGCGTAATACAGAGAAGTGATGGCGTATATTATTTAGACATGAAGTTTGGATAGGCTTCCATATAATGTTCGGAAGCATCGAGGCCATAGATCTCTTCTTCTTTTCCTACACGTAAGCCAATCGTGTATTTAATTGCCAGTAAAATCAGGAAGGAACTTCCAAAGGCAGCTACAGCGACTGATCCAATACCGATCAGTTGTGTTACAAATTGTGCAGCGCCAGCCTTTGCACCAAACAGGGCTACTGCAAGGGTTCCCCATATGCCGCATACCAAATGCACAGATAAAGCACCAACCGGGTCATCCAGTCGGATTTTTTCAAACGTGATAATTGCAAATACAACCAGGCAGCCACTGATCAAGCCAATAAGTGTGGCATCTATAATACCCATCTGGTCAGCGCCCGCTGTAATGCCCACCAGCCCGGCAAGAATTCCATTCAGTACCATAGAAAGGTCAAAGTGTTTATTGATAGCGAAAATGCTGAATGCTGCAGCAATAGCTCCGGAGGATCCGGAAATACAGGTCATTACCAATACACGGGAAACCATGCCCGGTTCAGCGGAAAGCACGGAGCCGCCATTAAAGCCAAACCAGCCCAGCCACAACAGGAAGGTGCCTATTACCGCGGATGTCATGCTATGACCCTGTATCGGATTAATGACCCCTTTATTAAACTTACCAAGCCTTGGTCCGAGCAATATTACTCCGGCGAGTGCTGCCCAGCCGCCAACCGAATGTACAAGCGTGGAACCTGCAAAATCGCTGAAACCAATGGTATTAAGCCAGCCGCCGCCCCATTTCCAGCTGCCGATAATCGGGTAAATAAATGCCGTGAAAAAGAAAGAGAAAACCATAAAGCTAAAAAGCTTGATCCGTTCTGCAACTGCACCGGACACAATGGTTGCAGCGGTTGCAGCAAACATTGCCTGAAATAAAAAATCGGTCCAGTAAGTCATCCCCGGATTATAGACAAACGTTTCACCACCTTCCGGCAACTCTACGCCCCAGCCTTTAAATCCAATAAAATCCATGGACACACCAAATTCAAAACCGGGATACATTAAATTAAAACCACACAAGGCATGAGTCATAATGCCGATGGCTGGCACAATCGAATTTTTAAATAAAACGTTTGTTGTATTTTTTGCCTGAGTCAGTCCCGACTCTAGTGTGGCAAAACCAAGGTGCATGATAAAGACAAAAGCAGTAGCAACCATCATCCATATATTGTTCGCTTTAAAAGATGAATTGGCCAGGGAATTTTGGGTAAGCTGTAATTCTGTCCGTGTTTTAAACATGAGGTCGTTTGTCGCATGAAGAGAATCGTTTAAGGCTGCCTGAGCATGATTCAGGCTGTCAACCAACATCTGCTGCTTGATAAGCATAACAGAGTCATACAGTTCGGGGGTTACGTTTGGCATACTAATTTTGAATTAAATAAATAAAAGAACAAAAGGGTATCGTTCACAGTCCGGGAAAGACTGCGGTATGCTCCGGGAATTTTCAAAAGAAATTCCAACGTATTTATACAATATGTTTATTCGTGCGGAATGGTGGGCATCCCGCTACTACTACTTCTGCAATGAGAGTATACAGATCAGATGCTGATCCGTACAGATGTTTTCACTTCTTTAACAAAGATTTTTCCATCTCCGGCCACACCTGTAGTGGCAGCTTTTTTTATACAATCAACCACCTCTGCGGCGTCAATCTCAGGTACTACTATATCTATTTTTCTTCGGGAAATAGAACTGGCATCGTAAATGGTTGTTCCTCTATAAGAACCTTTCTGTTCCTTGGTAAAGGTTACACCCTTTACATCATAAAAAGTAAAGAACTCTACACCGATTGCATGTAATGCATCGCGTACTTCATCAAATTTACCCGCACGTATAACGGCACTTATTTCAACCATCATAGAGTCGCTCCTTTCTGCAGATATAATTATATCTATATTTTAATAATAGAAAAACTTATTTGTCAAAGCAAAAAAATTTAAATGAATTAGCGTTTTTATGATTTTTTAACTATTTAATATTAAAAAAATTCAACTTTTGATACATAATTCTTAATTAGATTATTCTTTTATTTTTTATTTCGAAAAGAGTAAACGATATTTACAGCCCAGCCTAGAGGGAACGATACATTTCCAATGAGAAACATACGCCACCATGCATTTATAGTAACATGCAACGATAGAAAAGTAATCGACGCTATCCGTGTAAAAGCGCTGGAGCTATATAAACTGCATATGGAGGCATCCAATGGTTCACAGCTTGTTTCAGAAATAAAAGAAAGTATTGTGAATCACTACTGCTCATTTTTTATCATTCCGGATGGTAGTAAAGAAGGATATGACGCATCGGATGATAGCGATGTGATTCGTGAAAAACTGATTGAGTTTATCCAGCCGCTCGTTTCTTCAGAAGAATACCATTTAAGTTATGCTGAATTTTCATATGGTGCAGATAACGGTCAAACAACATTCAGGCATAGCTAATCTATAAACTATATCCATTTTTATATAACAATCGCAACAGGGATCTTTAGTAGGTTTGAAAAGGAGCTTTATGCTTCGGTTTAAATTCTTACCGCTATGAAACAATTAAAAAAAATCACTCTTTGCGTATTGCTGCTTTTTGCTGTAAGCATATTATTTATTGCATCGATAGAAAGGGAAACAATCAAAGTGGGCGAGAAGGCTCCCGCCTTTACAGTAGCAGCACTCAATGGGGTAGATAGCATTTCTTTAAGTGATTACAAAGGGAAAATTGTTATCGTACATCTTTGGAGTCCTACGTGTCCGCATTGCCGCGAAACCAACAAAGTTTTACCTGGAATTATTGGTCCGTATAGTAAGAAAGCAAACCTTGCTTATATTATGATAGCTATTGATATGGACACTCTCACTTTAAGGCCTGTAATTGAAGAAGACAAACTGAACTTTGCCATTCATGGATATGATCCGTTTGATGGGTCTGCTAAAACAATGATGGATTATGAAGCTCCCGGCACGCCCTGTATAAACATTGTAGATGAAAAAGGCAACCTGGTAGGAGTGAATGTTACAGACGATCAATTGAAAAAATACTTGAAAAAAAGGTTTTCAAGAAATTCATAAGCCTTAAAATAATCAAAGATGTTCTTTATGAGAACAATCATCTTAACAGAGGTGAACTTTTAGTATTTTTGTCCGGCATATCGGAGGAAAAGACTATGGAAAAGGAAGCACTTTATTATCGATTAGGAAAAGAAAATCTGGACCTGTTAGTTGATCGTTTTTATGACCTGGTTTTTGTAAATGATCAGATTGCGCATTTGTTTAAAAATGACAAGGAAGAAATAAAGGGTAAGCAACGCTTGTTTTTAACTCAATTTCTTGGTGGTCCGGCATTGTATTCTGAAAAATTCGGACATCCACAGATGCGCGCACGGCATATGCCGCATCCGATAACCGAAACAGATGCGATTGCATGGTTGCATTGTATGTCTCAGGCAATCGGCTCATTACCGGTTTCTGAAGCATTAAAAGATGAATTATTTGCCCGCTTTCCACCTACAGCGATGTTTATGGTAAATAAAGAAGAACAATAACCGGATGCATCCGGATGCAGCATTTAAAAAGTTAGACTTATTTATGGCACTTTAAGGCGAGCAGAATGTGTTTTGAAAATACTGAAGCAGGAAAAAGTTCCGGAGAAATTAGTATGCAGATAAACAAGCTATTATATTTTTTATTTTATTTGAATAAGTAATTTATCATAACTGAATACCCCCGATTTTCATTGTAGGATACAACTTTTTTAGAATTCTGATAAAATATCTTATCTTGTTATATTAATATAATTAACAAAATTATGCAGGTAAGAAGATTTGGAAGAACAAACTGGAACGTAAGTGAAATTGGATATGGGATGTGGGGCGCCAGCGGCTGGAAAGGCTCAGATGATTCACAATCAGAGCAATCATTGGATCTGGCAGTTTCCAAAGGCGTTAATTTTTTTGATACAGCCTGGGGATATGGAGAAGGACACAGCGAACAATTGCTGGGTAAACTTGTTAAGCGCCATCAAAGCAAAAAAATATATGTAGCTACCAAAATTCCACCAATGAATTTTAAATGGCCATCTAAAAAATCCTACACAATTGGCGAATGTTTTCCTGTTTCGCATATTAAAGAATACACGGAAACAAGCTTAAAAAACTTAGGCGTTGAAAAAATTGACCTGATGCAGTTTCATGTTTGGGAAGATGCGTGGGCTACTGATGAAAGTTGGCAGCGGGCCGTGGAAGATTTGCAGAAGGAAGGCAAAGTAGATGCATTTGGTATCAGCGTAAACAGATGGGAACCTGAAAATTGCCTGGAAACGTTAAAAACAGGCTTGATCGATTCTGTACAGGTGATCTACAATATATTTGATCAGGCACCGGAAGATGCGTTGCTGCCGTTGTGTAAAAAACTGGATATTGCTGTTATCGCGCGCGTTCCGTTTGATGAAGGAACGTTAACCGGTACCATTACTAAAGATACAACCTTTGAAGAAGGGGATTGGCGGGCAAGTTATTTTGTGCCGGAAAACCTGATCTCAAGTGCTGAACATGCAGACCGCCTGAGACCGATTTTGCCGTCCGGTATGACGATGGCTGAAATGGCGCTTCGCTTTATTCTGATGAACGATGATATTGCGACAACCATACCGGGCATGCGTAAAGAACGAAACGTGCTTGCAAACACAGGTGTCAGCGATGGAAAAAAATTAAGTCTGGATCTATACAACGAATTAAAAAAACACCGTTGGGATAGAGAACCGACTTCCTGGTCTCAATAACAACATCAACATCTTCATTATAACTTCTGAATCTGCACCTATTGTGCAGGCCGGCAGATTCAGAAGCAACACGTAGTAATTATTTTTAAACAACCCCATGAATAAAAAACAGCTCCTCTGGATACTATCTATAGGTACAATTGTTTGCGGTATTTCGTGTACAAAAACAGAAAAACCTGCAGCAGATGCCATTGAAAAAATAATCTCTGAAATGTCGCTGGAGGAAAAGGTCGGACAAATGACCAACCTTACCCTTGCAACCATTGCCAATGAAGTGGACAGCACAGTGGTTGTAGATACAGCAAAACTAAATGATGTGATTTTAAAACATCATGTCGGCTCTATTCAGAATGTACTTACACATGCGTATACATTAAATGAATGGCATTCGATCATTGAACCGATACAGAAATTAACGCTTGAAAAAACGCGCCATAAAATTCCCTTTTTATATTGCATTGATGCGGTACACGGCGCAAATTATGTATATGGCGCAACTATTTTTCCGCACAACATTGGCCTTGCGGCAACACGCAACCGCACGCTTGTAAAAGAAGCGGGCGCAATCACAGCCGTGCAGACAAGAGCTGCAGGGATCCGTTATAATTTTGCGCCAGTGCTGGATGTCGGTCGCAATCAGTTATGGTCACGCTTTGGCGAAACATTCGGGGAAGACACCTACATCGCAACTGAAATGGGGCTTGCATCCATTCGTGGTTTTGAAGGCGGAGATGTTTCAAGTCCCTTGCATGTAGCAGCCTGTATGAAACATTTTATCGGCTATTCGGTTCCGCAAAATGGCAAAGACCGCGCCCCGGCATATATTCCTGAAATTATATTGAGAGAACATTTTCTGCCTTCATTCAAAGCAGCGGTAAATGAGGGCACACATACGTTAATGGTAAACTCCGGTGAAATTAATGGCACACCGGTACACGCCAGCAAATATTTATTAACCGATGTATTGCGCACAGAGCTTGGATTTAAAGGAGTAGTAATAACAGACTGGCTGGATATTTTAAAATTAAAAGAAAGACATCAGGTAGCAGAAACGCATAAAGATGCCGTATATCTGGCTGTAACCGCTGGGATTGACATGTGTATCGTGCCATTTGACTTCAGCTTTACAGATGATCTGATTGCTTTGGTAAAAGAAGGAAGGATTTCAGAAGAGCGCATAAATGAATCGGTAAGAAGAATCTTACAATTGAAAAAAGACCTTGGCTTATTTGAACATCCATATCTGGAAGAGCAAGCTGTGAAAGCCTTTTCAGATCAGGCATACAGCAACACCGCGCTGCAGCTGGCAAGAGAATCTGTAACCCTTTTGAAAAATGAAAACGGGATATTGCCATTAACGGACAAACAGAAAATTTTAGTTACCGGCCCGTTCGCAAACACACTTTCAGAACTACACGGAGCCTGGTCGTACTCGTGGCAGGGGAACATAGAACGCTTATACCCGGACACACTGAATACCATTGCGGAAGTATTTAAAAAAGAAACACCAGCAACAAGTATATTCGATCTTTCTGCATGGACGAAATCAAACGGATGGAATAAAGGTGCGCTTATAAAAGCTGCACGTGCTGCTGATGTACTTGTAGTTTGTGCAGGTGAAGCGGCGTATGCAGAAACACCCGGCAACATACCTGACTTAGCGTTTGACTCTGTTCAGGTTGAAGTGATAAAAGAACTTTCAAAAACCGGCAAACCAATTGTACTTGTTTTACTGGAAGGTCGTCCGCGGATTATCCGCGAGATAGAACCCTATTGCAATGCGGTTGTACTGGCTTACTGGCCCGGCGCACAGGGCGCGCAGGCCATATATGACGTATTATATGGCCGTTACAACCCAAGCGGAAAACTACCATTTACCTATCCGCGCTACAGCGGCACGTTACTTACATACGATCATAAATTACTTGATGAAGCGGTAGAAATTGTTGAACCCTATCAATATTTTTACGAATTTAATCCTCAATATGCGTTCGGTTATGGTTTATCGTATACAACCTTTAGTTACAGTGCACTTAAAATTAGCTCCGACACATTGGTTGCCAACGACAGCTTAACGGTTTCCATCACTGTAACAAACACAGGCAAACTGGATGGGCAGGAAGTGGTTGAACTCTATTCAAGAGATTTGGTTGCTTCCATAACACCAAGTGTAAAAAGGCTTAGAAGGTTTGAGAAAATTGCATTGCACGCAGGCGAATCTAAAACGGTTGATTTCGTTTTAACAAAAGCAGATCTTGCATTTGTAGGCCAGGATTTAAAGACAGTTACAGAACAAGGCGCATTTGAAATCAGCATTCAAAAACAAAAAACAACTATTTATTATAAATAAAACAAGTACAAGTATTATTATGAAAAAGTATCTAAGTGTATTGTCTATAGTATTGATATTCGGCTGTACGCAGACACAACAACAGAAAAAAAATGTAGATGTTACAGCAACATTAAAATGGCAGACTGATACGGTTTTAAAAGTTCCCGAATCAGTTATTTATAATCCGGAAGATAAATTTATTTATGTATCAAACATCAACGGGAAAGCAGACAGCACTGACGGGAACGGATTTATTTCCCGATTAAATCTGGATGGAAAAATTTCAGAATTAGAATGGGTAAAAGGTCTGGATGCACCCAAAGGAATGGGTATTTACAAAGGCAAACTATATGTAACGGATATCCATAAGCTGGTAATTATTGATATCGCAACAGCATCAATCGAAAAATCCATTGTGATTGATAGCGCGGAGTTTTTGAACGACGTAACAATAGATGCAAAAGGAGATGTATATTTTACAGATTCAGGTGCGAAAAGAATTCATTTATATAAAGATGGCACAGTTACATTATGGACAAAAGATCCATTATTGATTATGCCGAATGGCATTCTTGCCCTTGAAAATTCTCTGCGTATTATTGATATGGGCACGGGATTATTTTATGATGCAGACTATTCAACAAAAAAACTAACGGGTGTTGCAGATACCATACCGGGTGGAGATGGTGTAATGCAAATTTCAAAAAACGAATACATTATATCCTGCTGGCCGGGCGAAGTATATTATGTAAATGAAGCAGCCGTTAAGAAAATATTAGATACAAAAGCGGCGAAACTAAATGCTGCAGATGCCTGGTATATTGACGGTGAAAATTTATTGGTTGTACCGACATTTTACGGGAATTCTGTTATGGCATATACAATTACAAAGGAATAATTCCGTTGTATAAACCAATATCCAAAAGAAACGTTCTGTTATATAATCGATTGATTTATATGGCAGAACGTTCTTTTTTAAAGAACCGTATATATGCCACCGGGATATAAAAAGGGTTTAAATTACTGTTTTATAGTTATACCTGTTATATTTATATGATTTAATCAACAAGATACTATGTTACAATCCATCTTATTACAAATTCAAACAGTTGCAGTATCAGATTCAACAGGAGTAGCTTCAGGAGCACCTGCTGCTGAATCACTTTCATTATTATCTATCCTGATGAAAGGTGGATACCTGATGATCCCGATCCTGATTTTGTCTGTAGCCGCACTTGCTATTTTTATCGAACGTTTTTTATACATTAAAAATGCCGGTAAAACAGATGAGCATATGCTGGAAACGATAAAAGATAAAATCAAAGAAGGGAAACTGGATGATGCTAAAAGTATTTGTGCACGCTCTACAGGTGTTACAGCCAGAGTATTTGAAAAGGCATTAAATCGTTTGGGTTCACCGGTACGTGATATTGAAAGTATTATGGAAAGCGTTTCAAACATTGAAGTGAACCGCATGGAAAAAAACCTTGGCTTGCTTGCCGCAATAGCCGCTATTGCGCCAATGTTTGGTTTCCTTGGAACAGTTGTAGGTATGATTAAATCATTTTATAACATTTCAATCGCTAACGACATCAGTATCGGGATCATTGCGGGTGGTATTTATGAAAAAATGATCACATCGGCATCAGGTCTCGTAGTTGGTGTAATTGCCTATATGATGTATACGTATTTGAATCACAGAATAGACAGCGTTATAGCAAAACTTGAAGATAACAGCGTTGACTTTCTGGACACACTCTATAAGCCTTCACGTTCATGAAAATAAAAAGAAGAAAAAGAGGCCATGCCGCTATGGAGGCATCTTCTTTGGCAGATATATTATTCTTCCTGATGTTATTCTTCCTGATGGTTTCAACATTAGCCAGCCAGAATGCATTAGGCATTTTGCTTCCTGAATCAAGAACAGGAAAAACAATGCATCAGGAACTATTGAATGTTTCGATCAATGCAAAAAGAGAATATTATATAGACGGCAAACAGATTTCTTTTAGCGAATACGAACAAATACTAAAGCAAAAGAGCATGACATCTACAAACATTACGATTGCATTGCGCATCGACCAGAGTGTTCCGGTAGAAGAACTCATCAATGCAGTAGACGTGATCAATTTATACAAACTCCGCTCGGTGATTGCCACTGCTAAAAAAGAATAACTGCTGAGCTAACTAAAAAAGCCCACAAAAAAGCCCCCGATTTAAATCGCGGGCTTTTTTGTGGGCTTTTTTAGTTTCGCATAAAATCTTGTACTTTAGGTTTTTTAAAACGAAAAACGAAATATGTTCTCATCCCTTTTTAAAACGAAAAGCATTCAATCCATTCTTAAAGAAGAAAAAGGAGAGCTCAAAAAAACCCTTACCGCAACAAGCCTTGTATTACTAGGAATCGGTGCAATTATCGGTGCCGGAATTTTTTCCCTTACAGGTATCGCCGCAGCTGAAAATGCTGGTCCGGCTGTAACCATTTCCTTTGTTGTTGCCGGATTAGGCTGTGCGTTTGCCGGATTATGTTATGCGGAATTTGCTTCTATGTTACCGATTGCCGGAAGCGCATACACCTATTCATACGCTACTCTTGGCGAATTTATCGCCTGGATCATAGGCTGGGATCTGGTTCTTGAATATGCCGTAGGCGCAGCTACCGTTGCCATAAGCTGGTCACGTTACTTAATTAAGCTGCTTGAAAAACTTGGTGTAGATCACATTCCTTATCAATGGATGATGTCACCGTTTGAAACACATAGGGTAAACGGAACAGAATTGCATGGCATCGTTAACATTCCCGCAATTTTTATCACGTGCCTGATGTCATTAGTCCTGATCCGGGGAATGAAAGAATCTGCAAAATTGAACAATGTTATTGTAGCATTAAAAATAACCGTTGTAATTGCATTCATTATTTTAGGCTGGAGCTACATGGACCCAATCAACCATGCTGATTATGTACCGGACAATACAGGTGTTTTTGAGCACTTTGGCTGGACAGGCGTAATGACCGGCGCTGCAGTTGTATTTTTCTCTTTTATTGGTTTTGATGCCGTTTCCACCGCTGCACAGGAAGCTAAAAATCCACAGCGCGATATGCCTATCGGCATACTGGGCTCCCTGGTTATCTGCACGATCTTATATGTATTGTTTTCCTATGTAATGACTGGCCTTGAAAATTATCAGAACTTTAAAGGTGAAGCAGCACCGGTTGCCTTAGCGATCGCGGCTACGCCATATGCCTTTTTCCAGGAACTGATTATCATAGCAATTCTTGCAGGTTACACATCTGTGATCATGGTATTATTAATGGGTCAGTCCCGTGTGTTCTTTAGCATGTCTAAAGATGGTCTTGTACCGGCAATCTTTTCAGAAGTACATCCGAAATACCAGACACCATGGAAATCAAATATTCTGTTTGCCATATTGGTGAGTTTGTTTGCAGGCCTGGTGCCTGTTTCAGTAGTAGGAGAGATGACAAGCATTGGCACCTTGTTCGCTTTTGTACTGGTATGTATAGGTGTATTGGTGCTGCGCAAAAAGCAGCCGGATGCACCAAGAGCGTTCCGTACACCATGGGTACCGTTTGTGCCAATCATGGGTATTGTTGTGTGCCTGTACCTGATGTACGCGCTTCCAATAGACACCTGGATCCGTTTGATTGTATGGATGGCAATTGGTATCGCTATTTACTTTTTATACAGCAGACACCATAGTAAGATCCGTAACAGTAATTAATATGTCCTGAATAAACAAAGAAGTCCCGCCACCGATTACTACCGGGGGCGGGACTTCTTTGTTATATATATCCTTGTTAAATTATTGAATGGCAAACGTTGCATTCACCTGAAACTGTAATTTGATTTTCTGAAAACCTATATCTGAATCCGCGTAGCTTTCTTGGTAGCTCATGGAGTTGCGAACATTCACCTGGTTCGAATAAACAGGTTGATTATAGGAGATATTATCGTATTCACTTATTTCAACAGCACCACCGATTTTCTCATCGATCGCTTCAAGCAGATATGTTGCTTTTGCTTTAGCCGCTTTGATGGCTTCGATTTTTAATTGTTTTTTGTATTCTGTAATTTTAGAATGCGAATAATTCCGGATTTCAACCGAGTAGATGGATTCTGCATTTACTTTATCCAGTATTTCGTCCATCTTTCCAGGGGTTGATACTTTAATGATATAGCTTTTAGAATTGTACAATTCAGCACCATCTTTCTTTTTTCTGCTCCAGCTTAAGCCATTCACCTGCTCAACCATAAAGTCTTCTTTTGTAATGCCGGCAGCAGTTACAGCCTGGTTTAATTCTTTTTCAAGCTTTTCAATCACAACTTTATTTTTGTCTTTTAAATACTCTTTAATCACCACCCTGAAATAAATTTCGTCGGGAACGACTTCCATTTCGGCAGTACCGGTTACGGAAATTCTCTTTTGAACAGGACCCGGTACCTGCGCAAACGCTGCGCCGATTGTACAGATAAAAACGATTGAAGTAATTAGATGCTTCATAGAATGAGAGGTTAGTAGTTATATAAATACTGGAATTCAATAATGATACCAAATCTAAAAATGAACGAACAAAAAAGGTTCAGCAGTATATGTGCTGAACCTTTTATAAAGAATTGGTTTTGTATTAGAATGGCAAATCGCCATCGTCTGCTTTTTCCATAAAATCGTCGGATGGAGGAGGGAAGTTCGGCGGGCCGTCATTTCCGGCACTGCCTTGTTTAGCAACTTTCCATGCTCTCAACTCTGTATACCAACGCTGATTGTATTCTCTGCTTTCAACATCAAAAGACACTTCAACAGCGTCTCCCGATTTAACATTGAACTGATCTATTTTATCACCCCAAACAGAGAAACATACTTTTTTAGGGTATTGCCCTGTTGTTTCAAGAATATACTCCTGTTTTTTCCAGGTGCCATTTTTACCTTGTCCGCTTTGTTCCGGAAGCAAGGCAATTATTTTTCCGCTAATTTCCATTATAATAATTCTATTTTAATACTTAAATATACATAATTTACGTCCCTCAATAAAGCATACCCAATGGATATTCTTATTCACACCTTATCAGGAACAGCTACAGCGGCTTTAATAAGCACTTTTACAAAAGCGAAAACAAAAACCAAACTTTCGCTGATTCTCCTGGGCGGGTTTGCAGGTGCATTGCCGGATATAGATGCCATAAGTTTATGGTCCGGATTTGATTCCACAATCGGTAAATGGCTGCATTTAAAACATACAGGAATGGAAATTTATTTTGGAAAATTCTGGTATTCACACCATGGTTTTTTTCATTCCTTACTGGCAGCTGCATTGCTGGCGGCTGTTTTTATTTGTCTGCGGAAATTATTTTTTAAAGAAGAAAGCTGGAAAAAATATATTAGCATGCCACAAACAAAATGGATCCTGCTTTTATTTTTCTGCTCATATGTGTCTCACTTAATAGGTGATCTGCCCACACCTGCTGCTGCATGGGGAGGGGTGCGGCTGTTTTTCCCATTCGAGGTCTATATCGGCGGCTTCGGAACAACGTGGTGGTGGAACAATTACGATGTGTTTTTAAGCCTTTTAACAGCCACAATACTACTCGTTATACTGACGTTGATAGAAGGAAACATTTTCCAAAAGGATTATGTACGGATGAGTGTTTTAATATATGTATGCTGCGTTTCTTTCTGCACGTATTTTGTTACACACAGATCTATAAGTTATGCGTATGAAGGAAATACACTCAGATATGCGTTTTATGAACGCACATCCAAAATGGACCAATACTCAAGACTACGAAAACCCTTATTCAAGATTATGACTACGTTCGACAACAAATTACCGGTCTATTTTTAATATCTTTAGTAAGAAATCAGTCAGCCGATTTAAACAAAATATGAAATACCTATATATAATCCTTGTTTCGTTCGCTTTCAATGTATACGGCATTGAAACAGCTGCAGCAGAAAATAAAGATGATCTGTCAGAAACAAAGACAGCACCTTTTGTTTTAGATGTTCCTGATTCAATTCCATGTGCAGCCAGCCAAACGGGTTTAGTGGTGGATGAGTTTCAAGCGGTTGAGGATACAATCTTACCGCCGTGTGATATTATTTTTTTCAAATCCGGCAAACTGGAATATTGTAAAATAATAGAAACAAGCCCTACAACGATATCCTATAAAATGTGTGATTATGTAGACGGCCCAACAATTATTGTAAACAAATCAACGGTTCAAAAAATACGGTATGCAAACGGAAGGGAAGAAATTATTATAGCGGAGAAAACGGCTCCGATAAATGCGTACGTTAAACCTCCCAAGGATAAACTGGCAACACTGTCGTTGATTTTTGGACTATCCTCAATAGGTATAGCGCTTTTGGTTGGTATTGTATTTATTCCGCTTGTTCTTGCAGGAATTATATTAGGCATTATAAGTCTTGCTAAAATTGCAAGAAGAAGAGGGGAATTACGAGGCAAAGGTGCTGCAATAACAGGGATTTTACTTTGCGCACTTGTACTTCTGTTACTGGCACTTTAACCAATTAAGATAAAAAAGGTGTTCAAGTGAACACCTTTTTTATCTTAATTGGTTATTTCAGCAACTTCATAAATTTCAATCAGCTCGCCTTTTTTTGTAAAGTAAGCATCATAAATTTTTCCGTCATTGATAAAATTCACAAAGTATTTTGATTGATGTATATCGCTTTTACTTACACTGAATTGAGAGATATGTGCATACCCTTTTTCTTCAAGCACTTTATGAAATTCGGATGTGTGATTATTCTTACGCTCCTGAGTATACAAGCTGTTTGCCTGTGAAGCAAAAACACCAAACAGCATACTTACTGCTACTATAGCTGAAGTTGCTTTTTTTATAAATCTGTTCGTTTTCATATTCTTTTGTGTTTTTATTTGATACAAATGAACAAAAGAAAGTTGTAGAAAATCGGTAGGAATACTGAAGGAAATTTGATTTAAAAAAATAAAAAATGCCTGTTAACGCAGCGCGTTAACAGGCAAACAAAAGCATTTATTCAATAATTATTTTCCTTGAAAACGGAGTGGTATTAATTGTTCCGGTTAAGATATAGATACCAGTTTTCAACTGAGCAACATCAAAATTACTGGATGTATTCTCAAAAGAAGCAACGGTTCTTCCTGTGTAGTCTAATATCGTAACGGCATGAATATCTCTTGACGTTGACAATACCTTATTAGAAGTAGAAACTGTAAAATAATCAGGACTTGACTTGTCGGTTACATCAGTAGCTGTATAATTGAACACAATATTGTCCCACGTTAACGTATCAAGCGCTGTTTTAGGATTACCATCTCCTGAAAAATCACTTTTGATAAAAATGTTTGTTGGTACATCTGTGCTGGTATAAGTAAAATCCAGATCCACTTTTTTATATGTACTCTGTACAGTTGAAAAATCAAACGTAGCGACACCAATCATAGTAGGGTCACCCAAAAGGTTACCGGAATATAACATAAATTCAATAGACATAGGTTGGTTGTCATCTGTTGCATACTTATAGTAAAACGATACAGATGTAGGACGACCAGTAAAAGCAACACCATCAAAGTTTTCATCAAGGTTCCAGAAAGGAAGCGCATTTACACTTGACCCTCCTCCCTGCGAAGCGAATGCTACATCAAAATGCTGCAGTGCATATGTACCGGATTGTGCATTGGTTGTGCGTCTGTTTACAAATTGACAGGATTCTGTACCGCCATTTACTGAAACGCAAGCGGCCCCATCACTCCAATCGTTTGCAGCATAATAATTATATGCGGGCTTATATAATGTCCAGTTTTCAAAATCAGCATTCGGCACTTGAGTCTGAGCAAATGCAGATGACGAAATGATTGTTAATCCAAGAAGCTGTAAAATTTTTTTCATAGAAATAAAATAATAAGTTTAATATTATGGTAAAATACTAAAATGATGCACAATAAAAAAATTATTATTTTGTATAGCATACTTATTACAGTATTTTTTCATGAATAGTTGGAGTGTGGTTAGGGTTAGAAGTTTTAATCGTCAACAGATAGTGGATCATAGCCATCAAACAATGTCTTTTGATAACTGCCGCCTTTGATTTTATTCATTAATTCCCGTATAAATTCATAATGTTTAACATACTGATTGGGTATAACAATTCTTTCTATGTTTTTAGACATCAGTAATTGCATCTTAATCGTATCGGAGTCAATTCTTTTTTTATTTTTATAATGTTCAACGCCATTAATTTCAAATACCACTTTGGGAATCCTGCCTTCAAAAATTACTCCATCAAATTCTTTTTTATTTACACCAGGATTGTTTATTTCTTCCGGAAAAACAGTAATAACTTTTACATTTCTTTCAAAACTGGCGCGCTGAATGGTGCAATAATGGCTCATTGTTTTATAAAATTCATCTTCAAATTTGGAATCATTCGAAAATCCAATGGTAAACTTATTTGCTGTACTTTCCTGGATTTGTGTAGTGCCATTTTTTTGCACATAATCAATCAGTGCATACAAGTCGTCATTTTTCCTTGACAACATATCAATTGCTTTTTTATCGACTACCACAACCAGATTTTCCTGTGCCCGTGTAACACCGACATTAATTAACTGGCTGTTATTTTTTATCCAGTCGTATGTGCTGGACGTTGTATTTCTTGATAGAGAAGTGGATATGATGATGGTTTTATTCTCTTGTCCTTGTATTTTGTGAATCGTACCGCAACTTACAGAAGAATCAATTTCTTCATTGGCCTTCGCCTGTTCCAAACAATGATTCAAAACTTTCTCTTGGTTACGGAATGGTGTGATGATGAAAACATCCGTTAATTTATTGTCGGCGATGTATTTTACTATTTCATTTGCTTCATCAATAGTTGCATTTCTGTCCTGTTGGTTTACATTGTTTACATCTATCAGCTTCAGCGCACCATTCGTTTTAATCTTTGAAAGGTTTAATCTGTTCTCATAAAACCGCATGTTTGAATAATTAATAATTTTCCTTCCACAACGATAATGATAGCTCAGTAAAATATCTCTCGAAATGTTATCAATCCTTTTATATGCGGAGAGAATAGAATTATTGTAGTAATCGTATATCTTCTCTATTCCAAACTGGTTCATCAAATATTGATTTCTGCTTTCTTCAAAAACAACAATTGGTTTTAGCTGGTTTGTGTCGCCAATCAAAACCATGTTTTTGCATTTTGAAATTGGAATCAGACTGGTGGATATATCGCACTGTCCGGCTTCATCCATTACCAGTAAATCAAATTTGTATGTACGTCCCAGCTTTCGACTTGATATATTGGTAGTAAGGATTATGGGAAACACTTTTGTAAGTTTCTCCATGTTGTCCTCGTCTGCAAGCCACTTATTAAATTCTTTTACCTGTTTTTCAGATTCTTCAATATCCAGAATTTCTATCAACGAAATATAATCCTTGGTTTTCAGCCGTTTTGCGTACTTTAATGATTCGAAGTAAAAAAATTGCAACAGCTGTGGATTGTCTTTTATCACTTCATATAAATTGTCGAGATCATCATTGTTGGTCTCTGCTATCTGTTTTAGTTTTCCTTCAATGGTTTGCCTTTCTTTTTCAAGTAAGTGATTCCCATCTTTTGATAACAGACTGTCAACAAAAAATAAGTTTTGTGACAGTTCAATTCTGGTTTCATAATTTTTAATTTTCTCAAGCAATTCTCTGTTTTTCTCTTTCGACTTTTCTTTAAGATTAAACAATAGCTCTTCCTTCGGCACATCTCTTGTTTCAAAAGCATAGCGTTCTTTAATTACACGAAGTGCCTGTACTATACATTCGTTGTTTCCGAGCCTGAGTATAGGAAACAGAATTTCTTTGTTTCTGTATTTCCCTAAGTATAATTTATCTTTGATTCCATCAATGGGTACATTGTTATTTGATGAAATCAATACTGTTTTTCCATTGGTAATGCAATTCACAATAATATTTAATATTGTTTGTGTTTTGCCAGTTCCGGGCGGACCTTGTACATACGTAACGGGGTATTTTAACGCATTGTAAATGGTTTGAATCTGATCAATATTAATATTGCGGTCATACAATGCAATGTGAGGTTCTTTTCGGTTTTGTCTGTCGAGCAAGGATAAGTTTTGAAAGAATGCCCGCAATGGAGCCTCCATTTTTTTATGTTCATATTCCAGATGAATATGGTCATAAATGCCGGATATATCTATCTGCGCATATCCCAAAACCACTACTTCAGGCCTTGTATTTGGCAATTCGCCGGTTACGAAATTGGCCCGCAATAATTCAACAGCCTGGGATTTATCCTTGATGTATATCGATTCAAAATCTTCAGCACTCAGATCGGTGTAGTATGACAAAGAATGCTTTTTATCCTGTATATAAAAATTTGAATTGAAGTGGACTTTACTGCCTAAATATAATATCTTCTGTACCGGATCAAAGGTGAGGTTTCTGTATGCAATTACAAATTTACCCTTCGACCTTACGTCAATTGAAAATTCACTTAAGGCGAGATCGTAATCATAATACTTTTTGTAATCGTTATGATAGAGATCTTTTATAATCTGTTTTTGCTGTTCCTCTGTTAACTGATATGGATTCTTCTTTGCTAATTCCGTTAAGTCTATCCCCTGAATTAAAATTGCTTTGTACAAAAACGGATCTTTATTGGCTTTATAACATTCCAGGAAGTAGTTCAATATATTATTGTCGTATCGATCAAATTCATATACCTGTAAACGTTCATCTTCATTTAACTTTTTATTCAGTTTTTCCGGAACATCATAGTGTGAGAATTTCAGTATTTCAGCAGTCTGAATACGTGAAATATATATTTTGCCATCTCTTATGGGGACTTCTTTTGTGACATTAAAAATGTTTACCAATAATTCATCTTTTTCATTTATGTCGAATATGCTTATCCAAAAAGGTGTAATCTCTCCATTCTTATTTTTGTAAGTAATGCTCAGGTATTTTCCTTCACGTATGGCTTTACCAATAAGTACGGTGATCTTTTTGTCAATCATTTCGTAATCTTCTTATTTAATAAGAATTTGCACATTCAAAAATCAGCTGGTGATCCAATATGCGTAGTTTTATTTATAAAAACAAAAACCCGTCGGACCACAACGAGCAGTCTGACGGGTTTGTATGAAATAGTTATCAGGAGGTTGTGTCTCCGCCGCGGCAGGACGCAACCACGGCAAACTCTTAGAAACAATACTGATTCGCCTCAATCAATTGAGCAGCGATTCTTCTTCTAGCATCTTTCGTATTTAACGGCGCTACTTTTGTAAAACGCTTCAAGCCCATCAACATCATACGTTGCATGTCGCCATCTGACATAGAGTTGATCGCGTTTTTACCTGCAATGTTAATGCGGTCTGCAGCATCAAATATATTCACTTTCGTCATATCGATCTGACCTTTCACTGCATCTTCGCCTTTAATAGAAATTAATTTTTCTGTACGAAGTAAGGTAGATTCAGCAACATAAATGTCGATTGCAATATCGGCAAGGTTCATTAAGATCTCCTGCTCTGTGGCAAGCTTATCCATGTACTTTTGAGCAGCAGCACCTGCAAGCATTAATAATGCTTTCTTCATGTTTTTGATCGCTTTCTTTTCATCTGCAAACAGACCTTCGTCTTCTGCACCAAAATCAGGGATCGCCATCAACTCTTTCTGCACCGCCATGGCAGGGCCCATTAGATCCAGTTCGCCTTTCATTGCTTTCTTCAGGAACATATCCATCGTAAGCATACGGTTGATCTCATTCGTCCCTTCGAAAATACGGTTGATACGGGAATCTCTGTACGAACGGTCCATCGGATAATCGGCAGAGAAACCATAACCACCTAAGATCTGAACGCCTTCATCACTTACATAATCCAATGTTTCAGAACCTGCAACTTTTAACATGGCACATTCGATGGCATATTCCTGCGCAGCAGCTAATAAGGCTTCTTCGTAAGTCTTACCTTGTTTCACCAATTCTTCTTCTGCATCCTGAATGCCTTGTCCGGCACGGTACATGGCAGACTGAACGGTATAGATCTTAATTGCCTGTTCTGCTAATTTATATTGAATGGCACCGAAGTTTGCGATCGGTTGTTTGAATTGAATACGTTCTTTTGCGTATTGGATTGAAAGTGTGCTTACACGTGTTGAACCACCTAAGGCGGCAGCGGCCAATTTAATACGTCCGATATTTAAAATGTTGAATGCAATCAAGTGTCCTTTACCAATTTCTCCTAACACATTTTCTTTCGGTACTTTGCAGTCGTTAAAGAAAACCTGACGGGTAGAAGAACCTTTGATACCCATTTTGTGCTCTTCGTTACCAAGTGTAACGCCTTCACCTTTCTCAACGATAAAACCTGTGAACTTATCGCCATCAATCTGAGCAAAGACAATAAACGTGTCTGCAAAACCAGCGTTTGTGATCCACATTTTTTGTCCGTTCAAAATATAATGGCTGCCATCTGCAGAAAGTACTGCTTTTGTTTTAGCAGCCAACGCATCCGAACCTGAACCTGGCTCTGTCAGGCAATAACTTGCTTTCCACTCACCACTGGCAAGCTTCGGTAAATATTTTTTCTTTTGTTCTTCTGTACCAAAATATAGAATCGGTAAGGTACCGATACCTGTATGCGCTGCAAGTGCAACAGCAAACGAGTGACCTGCACCAACAATCTCTGTTAGTAACAAAGATGTGTTAAAGTCCTTTCCGAAACCTTCGTATTGTTCGGGAATAGACGTAGCAAGCAAACCGAGTTCGCCTGCTTTTTCAAGCAATTTTTCCATCAAGCCTGGTTCCTGCGCATCAATACGATCAAGAATCGGGTGTACTTCAGTAGCTAAAAAATCTCTGGCCATATCAGCCATCATTTTCTGTTCTTCGTCAAACTGTTCCGGGATGAAGATACTGGATGCTTCCTGTTCGCGAATGATGTACTCGCCTCCTTTAAAGCGCTTGTCTGTTGATGTTGATGAAGTGGACATATGGATACTGTGTTTTTTAATGTTAATAATATTCTTGTTTTGATAAGTACGGAGTACAGAGTACTAAGTAATTGATAATTTTAATCTGATTTCTTTTATTACACTAATCCGAACTTCAGAATTAAGTGCTAAGCTTTGCAAATTTCTTTTTTGTACTCCGTTTCGCCGCGGCGGACTGTACTTAGTACTCTATACGTTCTAAAGCATCTCAAAGATACCTGCTGCACCCTGGCCCGACCCTACACACATGGTAACCATGCCGTATTTCTGGTTGGTACGTTTCAGCTCATTGAAGATCTGTACAGACAACTTCGCGCCGGTGCAACCCAGCGGATGACCCAATGCAATAGCACCACCGTTTACGTTGATCTTGGATTCGTCTAGCCCCAGCGTGCGAATCACAGCCAATGATTGCGCTGCAAATGCTTCGTTCAATTCGATCAGATTGATATCGTCCTGTTTTAAGTCTGCAAGCTTTAATGCCTTCGGAATGGCTTCCACCGGACCAATACCCATGATGCGTGGTTCGACACCAGCAACAGCGTAGGATACCAAACGGGCGATTGGTTTCAGATTTAACTCTTTTACCATTTTCTCAGACATCAACAATACAAACGCTGCACCATCGGATGTTTGCGAAGAGTTACCGGCTGTTACCGAACCGCCGTTCGCAAATACCGGACGAAGTTTCGCTAAGGCAGCGATGCTTGTATCTGCACGCGGACCTTCATCCACCAATACTTGATATTCTTTTATTTTCTTTTTTTCTTTTTCATCCAGATACGTTTCTTTGATCGTGATCGGAACAATACCATCCTGCAAGTGGCCGTTTTTAATAGCCGCTACAGCTTTCTGATGCGAGTTGTACGAAAACAAATCCTGATCTTCTCTGGATACATTGTATTGTGCAGCTACAGCTTCAGCGGTTAAGCCCATACCCCAATAGTAATCAGCATGTGATTTAGTCAGTTCATAATTCGGAACCGTTTTCCAGCCGCCGAATGGGATCGGACTCATGGTTTCCACACCGCCTGCAATGATACAATCGGCGTAGCCCGCACGAATTTTTGCATCCGCAATCGCGATGGTTTCCAACCCGGATGAGCAATAACGGTTCACCGTCATGCCCGGAACTTTTACCGTATTCAATCCCATTAAGGAGATCATTCTACCAATGTTCAATCCTTGTTCCGCTTCGGGAGTAGCATTACCAACGATCACATCATCAATGCGGTCTTTATCCAATGCAGGAACCGAAGCTACAAGATGCTTAACAACATCTGCACCCAGATCATCTGCACGATAAAAACGGAACAGTCCGCGAGGTGCTTTACCTACGGCACTTCTATAAGCTGCTACTATATATACTTCTTGCGATTTCATAGTTTTACTGTTTTCTATCCATGGTCTGTGGCACACAGAACATTATTTTATTCGGTAGCCGGTCTGTGTGCCACAGACCGAGGTGACGGCACCTAGCAACTAGTTACGAAGTGGTCGTCCGCTCGTCAAAATACTTTGTATCCTCTCCAACGTCTTCTTTTCACCGGTAAGTGACAAAAACGCTTCACGTTCGAGATCCAGTAAGTATTGCTCCGATACCAATGTAGGTGCAGATAAGTCGCCGCCGCACATGATGTACGCCAGCTTCTCAGAGATCTTACGATCGTGCTCTGACATATATTTACCGGATACCATGGAGTTTGCACCTGCATAGAACATGCCTAATGCCGACTGACCAAGAACTTTAATATCCTTGCGTTGTTTTGGTTGCGTATATCCTGCTTCTGCCAAACTGATCGCTGCTGCTTTTGCATCCGCAATCAAACGACTTCTGTTTAATGTAATTCCATCGCTCTTACGAAGGATGCCCATGCTTCTTGCTTCTTCCGCAGAGGTTGCAACTTTAGCCGTTGCAATGTGCATGTACATATTCTTCAGATTGTTTACCTGGATATCACCATCTTCGAATGAATCACTTACACGTAGCGTAAATTCTTTTGTACCGCCACCGGCAGGAATCAAACCTACACCAAACTCTACCAAACCAATATAGGTTTCAGCAAATGCTTGAACGTGATCGGCATGTAACGTCATTTCACAACCACCGCCAAGTGTTAGATTGTGTGGTGCTACAACAACCGGTATCGACGAGTAACGCGCACGCATCATGGTATTCTGGAATGCACGGATCATGAAATCAATTTCATCGTATTCCTGTTCGATCGCGTACATCAATACCAGCGCAAGGTTTGCACCGGCAGAGAAGTTTGCACCATCGTTACCGATTACTATTCCCTGGAAATCTTTTTCTGCGATACCAATCGAACGGTTGATCGCATCTACCACTTCGCCGCCCAGCGTATTCATTTTTGTATGGAACTCAAGATTTACAATTCCATCGCCAATATCGTGTAAGGTTGCGCCAGCATTTTTAAACACCGGTTTGTTTGCACGAAGTGTATCTAAAATAATAAATGATTCTGTACCCGGAATTACTTTGTACGACTTGCTCGGAATATCATAGTACAAACGCTTTCCGTTTTCTGATTTGTAGAAACTTGTGTTGCCTGCTTCAAGCATTTCGTATACCCACTGCGCAGGCTTACGACCATCTTCTTCCATCAACTTCACAGCCTTCGCTACGCCAACAGCATCCCATGTTTCAAACGGACCAAGTTCCCAGCCGAAACCGGTGCGCATGGCATCATCAATGCGATACAATTCATCGGAGATTTCAGGAATACGGTTTGAAACGTATTTGAAAAGACCTAAGAATGTTCTTCTGTAAAATTGTCCTGCCTTGTCTGCTGATTTTATTAAAACAGAAAAACGTGGTTTCAGATCTTCAATTGCTTTCGTTTGTTCAAGAGCAGCAAACTTTACTTTTTGCTGCTGACCGTATAACAACGAATTCAGGTTCAACGAAAGAATCTCCGTTTGGCCGGCATCGTTTTTAGTTTTCTTATAAAAACCTTGCTGTGATTTATCACCATACCATTTGTTCTCATCAATTTTTTTCAGAATTTCAGGAAGAACAAACATGTCCTTTGCTTCATCGTTCGGTGCACCGGCAAGCAAACCATTTGCAACTTTGATCACCGTGTCGATCCCTACCACATCAAGCGTACGGAAGGTTGCTGACTTTGGTCGACCAATAACCGGACCGGTTAATTTATCAACTTCTTCAACCGACAAACCAAGATCAATAATGGTATGCAACGCTTCCATAATTCCGTAGATACCGATGCGGTTTGCAATGAAACCGGGAGTATCTTTACACAGTACGGTAGTTTTTCCTAAATACAGATCACCATACAGCATTAAGAAATCAATAACTTCCGGACTTGTTTTCGGTCCGGGAATGATCTCCAATAAACGCATGTAGCGTGGCGGGTTGAAAAAGTGTACACCACAGAAATGTTTTTGAAAATCTTCGCTGCGTGCTTCAGACATCAGGTGCATCGGGATCCCCGACGTGTTTGATGTGATCAGGGTGCCCGGTGTACGGAACGATTCAACCTGCTCGTAGACTTTCTTTTTAATATCTATATTTTCAACAACCGCTTCAACGATCCAATCGAACGAAGCGATGTCTTTCATGTTGTCATCAAAATTTCCTGTTGTGATGCGGGATGCAAAGGCAGCATCATACAAAGGAGCAGGATTTGATTTAAGTGAAGCCATCAGCGCATCATTTACAATGCGGTTACGAACAGCTTTACTTTCAAGCGTCAGGCCTTTTGCTTTTTCAGCATCATTAGGCTCTTTCGGAACAATGTCCAGAAGCAACACTTCCAAACCAATGTTTGCAAAATGACAAGCAATTCGAGACCCCATTACGCCGGAACCCAATACTGCAACTTTGCGAATTTTTCGATGGCTCATTTTAAAATGAAGGTTATTAGGTTAGCGATGTATTTTTATTGTCTATGATGGATTGAATTTCATGCAGCACTTCGAAGAATGTATTTAATTTAGATTCAGAAACCTGTTCACGAACTTTATTATTGAAATCCAATACAAAATCTTTAGCTATTTGTCTTTTATCTTTACCAAGGGCCGTAAGGAAAATCGTCACTTTTCGTTTATCCGAGCTGTCATTGCGACGCTCAATTAATCCATCCTGTTCCATAGTATTAAATACCCTTGAAAGGCTGGTTGCTTCCATACCCAGCGCCGGCCCGATATGTGTAGCTGCTGTGCCTTTTTCAACATCAATATTCAACAGAATAAAACCTACTGCTGCAGTAGTACCATATTTTGATGCACGCTCATTATACATTCTGGAAATGGCATGCCAGGAATATTTAATGTTGAAGCAAACGGTTTCTTTGGGTTTCATATAATTATTTAACGGAAAAATTCAATAATTTGTTATGCACTCATAATAAAAATTCGGCTAAATTTTAAAAAATTATCCGAAATAAGACGTTAAGCGAAAAGAGTGCGTAGTTTAATTACCAGGAAGGTTGATACGCCTAATGCCAATGTTAAACAAATAAAATTAGCAGCCTTTTCACTTAAAAATGGCGACAATATGAAATAAATGGCTACTGAACCAAATACAGAATACAAAACAGATCTTTTTTGGAACTTGCTTTTCTCTTTTTTATGAAGGAAAATCGCCTCCTTGTTAAGTGTTTGCAGTAGCTGTTGTTCACCCATCACGCTGTTTACCAGCGCTTTTTTAATTTCAGCTTCATTCAAACCATCTCCCTTAAGTTTCAGGACAAGAGTATAAATAACGTCTGCTGTAATCGTGGGTTCCATAGGTTTTAGTTTAGTGTAATTTCTTACATAAACGGCAGAATCGGAAATAAGGTTATTCTATTTCAATAAATAATATAACTATTTCAAGCAGGAGAAAACCATATTTAAGAAAAAAGAATATCCCATTGTTCCGGGTTAAAGCCAACTACATGTTTTTTACCCATTTGTACCAACGGACGTTTTACTAACGAAGGGTTTTTTAAGATTAATTCAATAGCAGCGTTTTCGTTTGAAACGGCATTTTTTTCGTCTTCAGAGAGTTTTTTCCAGGTGGTTCCTTTTTTATTTATTACTTCTTCAATGGTCAGATCTTTTAGCCAGAAGGAAACATCTTCCTGCGTCAGATTTCCTTTTTTAAAATCATGAAATGTATAAGCAATGTGTTTAGAATCTAACCAGTGAAATGCTTTTTGCATGGTATCACAATTTTTAATTCCGAAAAGAGTTATGTTAGGCATAAAGAAATAGGTGAATGAAACTCAAAAATACAATATCACCACATTTTTCTATCATACATCCGGTATATCTTTTTAATTCAGATTATCGTATATACATTAACCGTTCAACATTCTAACCAAAAACTTACATGGCTGTTACACGTCTTTTCGATTTAATTCCGCAGCAGATTGCCAAGTATCCCAAACAAGATGCACTGGCAACCAAAGAGAATGGCACCTGGATTAGTTATTCTTCTGTGCGTGTTCAAGAAATTATTGATAAAGTAAGTATTGGCTTTATAAAATCGGGTTTACAAAAAGACGATAAAGTAGCCATTATTTCACCAAACCGTCCGGAATGGAATTTTATTGATCTGGGACTGCAACAGATAGGAGCGGTGAGTGTACCGATTTATCCGACACTTACGGTGGAAGATTACCGGTATATTTTTGATGACGCCGAAGTTAAAATGGTTTTTGTGTATGACGAACAATTATTTGCAAAAGCAACAGAAGCCGTAAACGGTTCCAGAACAAATCCTGTAATATATACCTTGCAGGATGTGAACGGAGCGAAAAGCTGGAAAGATATCACGGCACTGGCAGACGGCCAACCGGCTTCGATGCTTGATCCATATAAGGCAAATGTATTTAACGACGATCTGCTTACCTTGATTTATACGTCCGGAACTACAGGTAAGCCCAAGGGTGTTATGCTTACACATAACAATATATTAAGCAATGTACTGGCAGCGATTCCGCTGATGCCGGTTAATCACAATCATAAAGCACTTAGTTTTTTACCGTTGTGCCACGTGTATGAACGCATGTTGTGTTATCTGTACCTGTCTCAGGGGGTATCTATCTATTATGCAGAAAGTACAGATACAGTTGGCGAAAATTTAAAAGAAGTGCAGCCGCACATGTTTGTTACGGTGCCAAGGCTGCTTGAAAAAGTATACGATAAAATTGTTGCTAAGGGCGCTGAACTTACGGGCATTAAAAAATTCCTCTTCTATTGGGCACTTGAGCTGGGGTTAAAATATGATATGCAGAAAAATCAAGGCTTCTTTTATAACATTCAACTGAAGCTTGCCAATAAAATAATCTTCAGTAAATGGCGAGAAGCATTGGGTGGGAATGTGATTACCGTTGTTTCAGGCGGTGCTGCCTTACAGCCTCGTTTGGCGCGTGTTTTCTGGGCGGCGCAGATTCCGGTGATGGAAGGTTACGGTTTAACAGAGACGTCGCCGGTGATTGCCGTAAACAGATTCAATCCGGATGAAACACGAATCAGTACTGTTGGTCCGCTGTTGCCCGGAGTAGAAGTGAAGATCGCGGAAGACGGAGAAATCCTGACGCGCGGACCGCATATTATGAAAGGATACTACAAACGGCCGGATTTAACGGCCGAAGCAATTGACAGTGAAGGCTGGTTTCACACAGGAGATATCGGTCAGTTTGTAGAAAATAAATATTTAAAGATCACCGACCGTAAAAAAGAAATGTTTAAAACCTCGGGTGGTAAGTACATTGCACCGCAGCTGGTTGAAAATAAATTTAAAGAGTCGCGCTACATTGAACAAATAATGGTGATTGGTGAAGGGGAGAAATTCCCTTCTGCGATTGTGGTGCCGTCGTTTGCAGATGTAAAAAGCTGGTGTGAGATCAAAGGCATTCCGTATACGACAAACGAAGAAATGGTTTGCAATGCACAGGTGATCGAAAAATTCCAGAAAGAGTTTGACGAAATGAATGAAAACTTTGCACAGTATGAACGTGTAAAGAAATTCATTTTAATGCCAAGGCCATTTACGATAGAGAGCGGAGAAATGACACCGACATTGAAATTGAAACGTAAGATCATTATGCAGAATTGCCAGGGCCAGATAGAGAAGATGTATGCGAGGTAGGTTTTAAGTTCTACTTTATAAGTACTAAGTTTTAAGAAGAACGGTTTTGATAGAGGTCAGAGCCGTTCTTTTTTTGAAGTTAAATTATATATATTAACTAGATGAATGCAATTGCGAAGCACAAAGAAAATCTATTGCTTGATGGGTTTACGATTATAGATGATATTTATTCAGATGAAGAAGTTCAACAGATTTTAGCAGTTATTGAAAATGCAGACATGTCGAATGAAACATTTCGAAAATCATCTGACTTGTTTGCAATACGGCAATTTTTAAAAGAAATTCCTGAAGCAAAAGAATTGATCTACAATAAAAATTTAAAGAAAGTAGGTGCTGAGCTTTTTGGTACTGATTTCTTTACTGTAAAAAGCATTTATTTTGACAAACCGGAAACATCAAACTGGTATGTAGCCTATCACCAGGACTTAACCATTTCAGTAGATACAAAAATTGACTTGGCAGGTTTTGGTCCATGGACGGTTAAGCAAAATCAATTTGCTGTTCAGCCTCCGCTAGAAATTCTTAAAAATATTTTTACGATACGCATCCATCTGGATGATACAAACGAAGAAAATGGTGCGTTGAAAGTTGTACCCGGTTCACATGCAAAAAATATTTACAGACCCGAAACCATTGATTGGTCAGTAGAAAAAGAAATTAGCTGTAATGTAAAGAAAGGTGGCATTATGATCATGAAGCCTTTATTGCTGCATAGTTCAGGAAGAACCACCAATAATAAAAAGCGACGTGTGATTCATATAGAATTTTCGAATCAGGAATTACCTGTTGAGTTAAACTGGGCAGAACGCTTGAATTAGAATCGTAACGTGAAATTAAACAGTTCTTTGGAATTTGTATTCCGCGGCGAACCGGAGACAAAATAAAACAGGATTTTTAATCCTAACAGGTTAGTAGTAATGAACATTCACATCCATCCATCTTCCACCACAGAAATAGCAGAAGTACTTTCTGGAAGTATTGTTATTTCTACGATTGAAGATGCGTTGAATCTAATGGCCGATATTTACTATCAAGGCTATGACGCAATCATTCTCCACGAAAAGAACATCACTCCGGCTTTCTTTGATCTGAAAACAGGAATCGCCGGTGAGATTCTGCAGAAGTTTTCGAACTACCGCATGCGTCTGGCTATTGTTGGTGATTTCGTAAAATATAACAGTAAAAGCTTCAATGATTTTGTATTTGAAAGCAATAAGAATAAGCAGATTAATTTTGTTGAGTCGTTAGAGGAGGCGATTGAGCGGCTGGGGTGAGTATACAAGTTGTTGGTGACTCTGCGTGGTCTTTCGTACATTATCGTACATTTGCTCTGGCAGAAACACCAACAACGGCGAAGTTGAGCGTTTGATGTAAATTATTATAAAATATGCAGTCAAAGACAGGTGCGAGAAGCAGCAGCCTTTCTTTATATTAAGTTCTACTCGCTTCATTGCCGTTCCTTTCAAGGAATGGGTTTGATTGTTGACGAGTAGAAATAAAAAGCCTCCAAAGAATAATCTCCGGAGGCTTCCTATCATACTGACCACTGTCCGCCGCGGCGCAACTGACAACTGATTACTAACTTACCTTATCGCATCATCACCTCTTGTCCTCGTACGCATGCGAATTGCATCGAGTACATCGTAGACAAATATTTTTCCGTCACCGACTTTTCCTTCGGAGCCTGTTTCAATAATTACATCGATACACTTTTCAAGATTCTCATCACTCACCACACAAATGATCATGACTTTTGATAAGAGTACAATCGACTTTTCTGTACCTCTGTATATTTCCGGAAAGCCCTGCTGCAAGCCAACGCCCTTTACAGGCACAACAGTCATACACGGAATACCTATTTTAATTAAACCTGCCTGTATTGCCTTCAGTTTTGAAGGTTTTACAATTGCTTCAATTTTTTTCATCTATATAAATTTATTCGATGGTTGTATATGCTTCAATACCAAACTCAACTGCGTCTGTGCCGGCAAGCTCTTCGCGTTCACCCAGACGGATGCCGGTTGTTTTCTTTAAAACGATAAACACGAGATACGTTACTGCAAAAGAACATACGGCAATTACTGTTACTCCTAATGTCTGCACACCTAATAAGTGGGCATCACCTGTGGTGAATAAACCACCTTTTGTTGCAAACAAACCAACCGCAACGGTTCCGAAGAAGCCGTTCACACCGTGAACCGCAACAGCACCCACTGGATCGTCCACTTTCATTTTATCAATCGCAACAACGGCTACGTCAATTAAAATACCTGCAATCAAACCAATAATAATCGCGGAGTTCGCACTAACCACATTACAGCCGGCTGTAATAGCAACAAGACCTGCAAGCACACCATTGATTACCATAGTAATGTCAATGCGTTTGTAACGCAGGAAGGTATACACCATGGTGGAGATACCACCCATTGCTGAAGACAGGAATGTATTGGTTGCAACGCTGCCGATCAGTTCCCACTTGCCTACGGCACCTAAGGTTGAGCCCGGATTAAAACCGAACCAGCCGAACCAAAGAATAAATGCACCAACGGCAGATAACGTTAAGTTGTGACCCGGAATCGGGTTGATGGAACCATCGGCATTGTATTTACCGATCCGCGGACCAAGCACGATCGCTGCTGCAAGGCCTGCAAAGCCGCCCATAGCGTGTACTGCAGCAGAACCTGCAAAATCATTAAAGCCCAGCTGAGCCAGCCAGCCATTCGGGTTCCATACCCAGTTGGCTGCAAGCGGATACATACATGCACAGAAAAACAGCACAAAGAAGGCATACGCCCAGATCTTTATACGTTCAGCAACGGCACCTGATACAATGGAGATAGCCGCGATAGCAAAACCCATCTGTATGAACCAGAATAATTTATTTGACACGGTAAGGCCCAGGCCCATATCGCCTTCCGGAATACCAAAACCAAAGGCCCACCAGCCGTTTGATGCGCCGTAGGCAATTCCAAAACCGACCGCGTAAAACGCAATACCACCGAACATGATGTCGATCATTACTTTGGCAATAATACTAATGGCATTTTTAGATCGCACAAATCCGGATTCAAGTAGGGCGAAGCCGCCTTCCATCTGAAAGATCAGTGCAGCACAAATGGCTACCCAAACCGTATCTACGGCATGGGTGAGCTCTGCTTGCTGTGCAGCAAGCTCAGTAATTTCGTTCATTTTTAGATTAAAGAATAAAGGGTTAGTGAATATACCGGTTAAATATATTCGCGGGCAAAACTGTTAAAATATTCATTGATAAAAAAGAAAATGTACATAAAAATTGAAAATATGGCTCATTTTTAAACCTTATTTTAAAAAATAAGACTGAATTTATGGATACGGCATTCTGAATTAAGCCCAATCTCATTTTTATTACTATTTCCGATGTTAAATCATAAACGGTTAGCAGAAGCGCAGAAAAGAATTTTTTCAGAACCTGTATCTTTTGGTTTATTTCGCATTATGAACAGATACAAGTCCGATTTTCGTTTAATAATAACCAACCATCTGTTCATGCTGCGTCTATTTATTCCCTTTTGCATGTTATTGCTTGCTACATGTGCGAGTAATGAAAAGAAAAATACCGTTTATGAGAAAATTGACAGTGCTAAAATTGCCGAAGCATTCAAATTCTGTAAAAAAAATGGCTATGATACAACAACCGCTTTTTTTGTAGACATGAGTATACATTCCGGCAGGAACCGTTTTTTTGTATGGGATTTCGCGAAGAAAAAAGTATTGTATGAAGGATTGTGCTGCCACGGAATGGGAAAGGAGAGTACAGGTTCTACACCGGTATTCAGTAATGAGAGCGGAAGTTACTGCACGTCTTTAGGGAAATATAAAATTGGTATCCGGTCATACAGCCAGTGGGGCATACATGTACATTATAAAATGCACGGACTGGAGTCAACAAATTCAAATGCCTTTAACCGCATCGTTGTGCTGCATTCCTATAGTCTGGTATCAAATACCGAGATCTATCCCCGCCATCTTCCTATGGGTTATAGCCTGGGTTGTCCGGTTGTGTGCGATGATCTGATGACGCATTTAGATGTGTTGTTAAAAAAGAAAACAAAGCCGACGTTGTTGTGGATTTATAAGTAGGCGCTAACGTTTTTCTTATGGATTAAAAAATGTTTCATACTTTTATACGCTACAGACAACTCCGGCTGATGAAATATTTTCTTTTAATAAACACGTTATTCCTATCCGCATTATCCGTCTTTTCTCAAAATTCAGGATATACCTATATGCCCTTTGGATATAGGACCTCTTACGAGCCTGGTTATTATTACACAACGGAAGGGGAAAAAATTTCCGGCTTAATAAAATGGGAATGCTCGGGCTATTTACGGGAAACAGGAGCAAATTACATTTTGTTCAGGCCTGTCGCCGGAGAAAAGAAAGTCCGGTTAACAACCAAACAGGTAAACGCCTTTGTTGTAGGGCAGGATAGCTTTGGAATAATCAAATCGGTTGCACGTTCAGGCATGACACAATATGATAAAGATTTTGCACGCATAGTTGTAACAGGCTATATAACACTATATAGCCATTGTCAGGAAACCAAAGCGGGTGGTGCCGGTTATGGCGCCGGTGTTGGTCTTCCCGGAATGACGTCGACCGGCATAGAGTGCTTTTATTTTATCAAAAAAGACGATGTTCTGTACCGGTTAAAACGAAAAGATTTTAAAGATACAGCAGTTGTTTTGTTTGGGGATAATACAACGTTGATGAACGAAATTAATAATGGCGTAACGACTTTCGACAATATTGAACGTGTTGTAGCTGAATATAATACCTGGAAGGTAGCAAAATGATTATTAAACAGAATCGCATTAACTACAAAAATATTACTCCAGCTCTAAGTTAAAATTACCGCTCATCACCAGTTTGCCTTCCACTTCTTTCTCTGTGCCGGGCATTACGAAACCTTTCATTTTGGCTGTCTTGCCTTTGCTCAGCAAATCAAAAATGTTTTTATCGCTGAGTTTTTTACCCAGCATTACAAACGGAATTTTAAATCCGCATTGCTGAAAATTTGAACAGCCGTAAGCAGTATTTCCTTTTTTCAGCAGATATTCTTTACACTTAGGGCATTTTAATGTTTCAATGGAAACCTCTTCCTTAATCTTTTTTTCTTTTGCTTCCTTTGTCTTACCTTCTTTGCTGCCGGTTGCCGGTTCTTTCGGGGCAGACCTGGCCGGTGCTTTGGATTTCTCCGGTGCAATGTAGATTGCTTTGTAGGAATTGCTTTTAACTTCTTTGGTAATCTCGGTAACCATATCAATTAACTCCTGCTTGAAGGTTTCGAGCTGATATTCGCCTTTCTCCATCAGGCGCAGCTTGCGTTCCCAGTTGCCGGTCAGTTCAGCGCTCTTCAATAATTCAGAGTGGATGCAATCGATCAGATCCATGCCCGTTTGCGTAGCAAAAATATTTTTCTTTTTACGTTCTATGTATTTCCGTCTGAAAAGTGTTTCAATAATATTGGCGCGTGTTGACGGGCGGCCGATACCGTTGTCCTTTAACAGTTCACGCATCTCTTCGTCTTCAACCTGTTTGCCTGCTGTTTCCATAGCACGCAGCAGCGTTGCTTCAGTGTATGCTTTCGGCGGAGACGTTTTCCCTTGATGTACTTTGGGCTCGTGCGGTCCGGTTTCGCCTACGGTAAAGTTGGGCATTACTTTTTCTTCGTCGCCTTCTTCTTTCTTTTCCGTTTTATCGTTTGCATAGACTTCTTTCCAGCCTGCTTCAATGATCTGCTTTCCCGTAGCTTTAAACTCTACCTGCCCCACAGTGCCTAATACCGTTGTGTTGGACACTTTACATTCCGGATAGAATACAGCAATAAAACGGCGTGCGATTAAATCATAAATACGTTTTTCCTCAATCTGTAAATTCGGAGACGGGGTAACACCCGTAGGAATAATGGCGTGGTGATCCGTAACTTTTTTATCGTCAAAAACAGCCTTTGATTTCGGAATTGGTTTGGCCAGAACCGGAGCCGTTAAATGACTGTAAATGGTTAAGTCTTCTAAAATGCCTTTCACTTTTGGGTACAGATCTTCAGAAAGGTACGTGGTATCTACTCTTGGATAGGTGACAAACTTTTTTTCGTATAAGGTCTGTACATATTTCAACGTGTCTTCAGCCGAATAACCGAATTTTTTATTTGCTTCAACCTGAAGTAACGTAAGATCAAAAAGTTTTGGATTTCCTTCTTTGCCTTCTTTAATTTCGAAGGATGTAACTACAAACGGATGTCCTTTTAAATACTCAAGTCCTTTGTTTGCTTTGTCGAGCGACTTTAAACGCTCAATGGTAGCGGTGAATTCCGTTTCACGGTAGGTGGTTTTTAACTCCCAGTACTCTTCTGAAACGAAGGCGTCTATTTCCTTCTGCCGCGCTACGATCATTGCCAGCGTAGGTGTCTGCACACGGCCTATAGACAGAACAATTTTGCCCTGGCCGAATTTTTTAGTGAACAGACGCGTAGCATTCATACCCAGCAGCCAATCGCCGATGGCACGGGCACTGCCTGCGGCATATAAATTATTATATTGGTCCGCTTCTTTTAATTTTGTAAAACCTTCTTTAATCGCTTCGGTTGTTAACGACGAGATCCATAATCGCTTTACCGGTACGGCACATTTTGCTTTCAGCAAGACCCAGCGCTGAATCAGTTCTCCTTCCTGTCCGGCATCACCACAATTTATAACTTCGTCGCAGGCATTTACCAGTTTTTGAATTACGTTAAATTGTTTTTTAACGCCTGAATTGTCGATCAGTTTAATACCGAAACTAGGGGGGATCATAGGAAGATCTTCCAGGCGCCACATCTTCCACCTGTCCAGATAATCATGTGGTTCTTTCAGGGTACAAAAATGCCCGAATGTCCACGTTACCTGATATCCATTACCTTCCCAATAGCCATCGTTGCGCTTTTTAGCACCAAGTACTTCAGCGATATCTTTGGCAACACTAGGTTTTTCGGCAATGCAAAGCTTCATAAAAAGGTTTTATAATTTAAACCGTCCGTCACATAAATGTGATGGCAATGAAGCGCCGCAAAGATATAATTAAGAAACGCCGCGCTTCATTGACGTTGGCTTTAGCCAACGGCTAATAATGATTTTGTGTTATAACAAAAATAAAAAGTTTGAGTAGAGTCTAATCTATGTGTGAATAAGTATAAGTAAAAAAGTATAGTGGGAATGAATAAGTGGTTGGTAGTTTAAGTGAAATAATTATTTGTGTACATTTTGATAGTTGAGCCACTTAAACGTACCGAACCACGGCGTATTTTCAGTCGATCGAAGAATATGCCGTGGTTAAGTACGTTTAAGCAAGTACACAAAACTATATGATTGTATCTTAATTTTCGTAAACTACCAACCACCTAGTCTTGTTATTATAAAACAAAAAATGCCCCACTCTTCAGCAGGGCATTTTTAATTATTTAAGAAGAGACTTGATTACCCATTCATGGAGATCAAAAACTCATCGTTGTTTTTCGTTTTAGACATTCTGTCGATTAAGAAATCCATCGCTTCGATCGAGTTCATATCAGACATGTATTTACGCAGGATCCAGATACGGGAAAGCGCATCTTTATCAATCAATAAGTCTTCTCTGCGTGTACCGGATGCAGGTACATCAATAGCAGGATAAATACGTTTGTTTGCCAGTTTACGATCCAATTGAAGTTCCATGTTACCTGTACCTTTGAATTCTTCAAAGATAACTTCGTCCATTTTAGAACCTGTTTCGATCAATGCTGTAGCGATGATGGTTAGAGAGCCGCCGTTTTCAACGTTACGTGCTGCACCGAAGAATTTTTTCGGTTTGTGTAAGGCATTGGCATCTACACCACCTGAAAGTATTTTACCGGATGAAGGAACTACGGTATTATAGGCTCTGGCTAAACGCGTAATTGAATCTAACAAAACAACTACATCGTGACCACATTCAACCATACGTTTTGCTTTTTCAAGCACCATGCTGGCAACCTTTACGTGGCGATCAGCTTGTTCATCAAATGTAGACGAAATAACTTCTGCTTTAACACTACGTGCGATATCAGTAACTTCTTCCGGACGTTCGTCGATCAATAAAATAATTAAATGAACTTCAGGATGATTTGCTGCAATAGCATTTGCAATTTCCTTTAACAAAACCGTTTTACCTGTCTTAGGCTGTGCCACGATCATGCCGCGCTGCCCTTTACCAATCGGTGCGAACATATCCAGGATACGTGTAGACAATTGATTATGCGTAGTAGACAAGTTTAAACGTTCCTGAGGAAAAATCGGTGTTAAGAACTCAAACGGTATACGGTCACGGATCTGCTCCGTTGTTTTTCCGTTTACGGTATCAACTTTTAATAAAGCGAAATATTTTTCACCTTCTTTTGGAGGGCGGATCTGGCCAACAATTGTATCACCTGTTTTCAAACCGAATAATTTGATCTGAGAAGGTGAAACATAGATATCATCCGGGCTAGCCATGAAGTTGTAATCCGGAGAACGTAAAAAACCATATCCTTCAGAAATGATTTCCAATACACCTGAGTTAACAATAACACCATCAAATTCTTTTACAGAATATTGCTGGTTTGCTGTCTGTCTCATCGGACGTTCAGCTGATTCTGATCTTGGTTCTCTGTCTTCAGAAACACGCGACGGACGTTCTTCATATGAACGCGGCTGGCGCTCTTCATAATTAGTTCTTGGTGCACGTTCTTCAAAATTGCTGCGTGCAGGCCGTTCTTCTGAATAAGATCTTGGTGCACGCTCAAGCGGAACTTCTTCTGCCGGTACAATGGATTGACGTTCTCTTCTGCCCGCTATTGCAGGTCTGGGAGCAGCTTCAGGTGCAGGCGAAGATATGTATGTATTGTCTTCTGCAGTTTCAGCGGCTTTTACGTTAATACGTTTTGCGCGTGGACTGCGATTGTGGTTTTCTTCTTCTGTAACTTCTGAAAATTCTGTTGTTTCTGCTGGTGTTGAAAAAGTAGAAGCGGTTGATACTTCTTTTCTTACGGCTGTTGCAATGGATGGATTTAGAGCTTGTTGGTCGAGTATTTTGTAAACCAGTTCTTTCTTTTGTAATTTTTTAAAATTGGGAACATTCATTTTTTCAGCTATAACTCGTAGTTCAGATAATAGCTTTAAATCTAATTCTTCAATGTTGTACATAAATGTGTGCTAATGTAATTGAAATCTTAAGCAAGGTGGGTTTTGTGAAATTCGTAGTATACACAGTTAGCATGCGAAACCTGATATTCAAACAATAATACGTTGGGTATTGGTAATTTAAATTAGGTGAGCAGCAGAAAATTGTGGCTGTTTACGATTTTGATGTTACAAGTATATAGGAAGTTCTACTCATTGTCAAGGGTAAGTAAGAAAACCTTCAAACTTTATTGAAAAAAATTGATTCCTAATAAGCGGTATTTCTTGTAACTTGCGTTTCTGTTACCTAATCCAATAATTTAGAACAAACATGTTGCAAATCAATTATATCCGTGAGAATAAAGCCTTGGTAGTGGAAGGGCTTAAAAAGAAGTATTTTGCTGATGCGGAACAAAAAGTAGAAGAAATCATCAAAATCGACCAAAGCAGACGCGAAACGCAACATTCGTTGGATTTTTTACAATCAGAAGCAAACCAAAAGGCTAAAGCAATTGGTGAACTGATGAAGCAGGGCAAAAAAGAAGAAGCTGAAAAAGAAAAGGCTGCTGCAACAGACCTGAGAAATAAAACAAAAGAACTGCAGGATTTTCTGACTGAAAAGGAAGAAGAACTTCAGAATGTATTAGTAAAGCTGCCAAACCTTCCGCACGCAAGTGTACCGGTTGGGCGTACGCCGGAAGAAAATATTACCATTTATTCCAGTGGTGAAATACCAGTACTGCATGCTGATGCACAGCCGCATTGGGAACTGATCAAAAAATACGACATCATAGATTTTGACCTGGGCAATAAAATTACCGGTGCAGGATTTCCTGTTTATAAAAACAAAGGCGCACGGTTACAGCGCGCGTTGATTAACTTTTTCCTGGATGAAGCAGGCAAAAGCGGCTATACAGAAGTACAACCGCCTATTATGGTGAACGAAGCTTCTGCGTATGCTACGGGCCAGTTACCGGATAAAGACGGACAGATGTATTATGCCAGCGAAGATAAATTTTATTTAATACCAACAGCCGAGGTGCCTATTACAAATATGTACCGCGACATGATTATTAAAGAAGAGGATCTTCCGATTAAAAATACCGGTTACACGCCTTGCTTCAGAAGAGAAGCGGGATCCTGGGGAGCAGATGTACGCGGCCTGAACCGCCTGCATCAGTTTGATAAAGTTGAATTGGTACAGATTGCAACACCGGAAACATCGTATGCAATTTTAGAAGAAATGAAAAAACATGTACAAGGCTTACTGGAAAAACTGGAACTGCCTTACCGAATCCTGCATTTATGCGGCGGAGATATGAGCTTTACATCTGCCTTAACGTTTGACTTTGAAGTATATTCAGCAGCGCAGAAGCGCTGGCTGGAAGTAAGTTCAGTAAGTAATTTTGAAAACTACCAGGCAAACCGTTTAAAGCTGCGCTATAAAACAGACGGAAAAACACAGCTGCTGCATACCTTAAACGGCAGTGCGTTAGCGCTTCCGCGTATTGTTGCTTCTATACTGGAAAACAATCAGACACCGGAAGGAATCCGTATTCCGAAAGTATTGCAGGCATATACCGGCTTTGATATGATCAAGTAATCATAAAAGAATAAGGCTTGTGAAGAAAACCAATTCTCCACAAGCCTTATTTATATAGGTTCTGATTATATAACAACATCCAGCATGGTCTGGAAGTATACTGCGTTGGCACCGAACCGCATGGAGAGTTCTTCCATGGCTTTAAATTCATATTCAACCAGAAATTTTTCAAGGTGTGTATCTTTTTCAAAAAACAACTGCAGGCTATACGTACTGCCGTTATTCTCATCTTCATAGCGCAATTTCATCAAATGATGTTTGTGAACATAACCTGAATCAAGCGCCAGAGTGAAATAAACGTCACGCGCCCATTGGAGCCAGGCAGCTTCAACGGCAGTGTCTAAATTGAAAGTTGTATTGAATAATATCATACCTGCGAATTAATACATTCAAGCCAAAAATAAAAATTATTACAGAGGCATTTTATTCAAAAATTAAAATTGTAAATTAAATGCGAACTAAAGCATGCTCAATTGCGTAACTAATTTTTGACGATTTGATACAACTGATCTAAAAGTATTATTAAAACATGTATAGCAATAGCAATACTACCATTAATTACACGAAAGTCTTTTTAGTGCTTTCCACCCTGTTCTTCATGTGGGGTTTAATAACAGTGCTTAATATTTCCTTAATAGAAGAATTAAGAGATGTCTTTCAATTAAGTTTTGAAGAATCATTAAGTATAAACCTGGCTTTGTACGGCACGTATTTTATTATTGCTCTGCCAGCCGGCTGGGTAATAAATAAAGTAGGCTTTAGAAAAGGCATTATTATTGGAGCCGGCTTAGCCAGTTTCGGTTGCTTTTTGTTTTATCCGGCAGCCGCTTCCAGTTCATTTGTAAAATTATTACTTGCACTGTTTGTACTTGGTTCGGGCTTTACATTTTTACAGGTAGCCGCAAACCCATATGTTGCCTTGCTGGGTATGCGCGGCAAAGGAGCTGCTAAACTTTCATTTATTCAGGCATTCAATTCTTTTGGAACATTTCTGGCGCCATTACTGGCAGGCGGTTTGTTTTTATCGATAGCCGGGCTTAAACCAACAAGTTTTGCAACCATGGCTCCGGAAGAACTGATGCAGCATAAAATATTACTGGTACAGATGCCGTATCTGTTATTCGGCTCTATCTGGTTTTTATTGATGCTAATTGTTACGTTATCAGAATTACCTAGAATAAATATGCAGGATCAGCCGCCGCTGATACGCAACAATGAAAAAGAACCAAGAAAATTTTTGTTGCAGTATCCTCAGGTAGTAAACGGAGCAATCACCTTGTTTTTATATGTAGGCGCTGAAGTATCGCTGGCATATTACATATCTATGAAAAGTGAAACGTTAATCCCGTACTACTGGGGTTGCGCGCTGTTAGGCAGGTTCATTGGTGCAGGATTGCTTTTCGTTGCAACAAGCCCGCGTAAAATGATGAAATTTTCAGGTTCTGTAGCGTTATTCCTATTGCTGGTTTACATGATCATCAACAATGATGATAAGTATATCGTAAACATGAATCAGGAAACAGATCCGGCTTTGTACTTACTTGTTTTAATCGGCTTGTGTAATTCGGTTATCTGGCCAACGGTATTTACCATGGGTATTGATGGTATGGGCAAATACTCCATTAATGCCAGTGCATTATTAGTTATGTCGGTATTCGGTGGTGCGGTTATACCGTTCATCTTTATTTATCTGTTAACAGATTACTCCATTATATCGGCATTCCCGATCTTGCTTATTGCGTATGGGTTTTTGATCTGGTTTGGATCGAAAGGATCCATCTATGAAAAGAAAAACAATTTCTATTGATTTACGTAAAGCAATAAAAATAAAAGGGGTTGAACGTATGCGCGTTCAACCCCTTTTATTTTGCTACCATGTACTGTTCATACCAGAGCTGGAAAATCACAAGCGACCATAAACGTTTACCATGGTAATAGTGACCGGAACGGAATGACGCAATCAACTTCTGAATTTCTTGGGCATTAAAAATCCCCTGCGCACTAATTCTTGCCGGATCTAAATAATGATCGATGAGATACGTATGAGATCTTTTAAGCCACTCTTCAGAAGGTGCAGAAAAGCCCCATTTGGTGCGGTAGATCAACGATTGAGGAATATATTTTTCAAGCGCTTTTTTAAGAATGTATTTTTGTGTGCCGTTGTTGATTTTTAATTCCAGCGGCAGATTAACCGCAAATTCCACGAGATTATAATCAAGAAACGGGCAACGCACTTCTAAGCCATGCCGCATAGATGCGATGTCCATTTTGTACATCAGATCATCTGCGAGGTAATGCTGTATGTCAAAAAAAGAAACAGCCTGTTCGTTATTGAGAGAAATTTTTTCCAGAGATTCCCAATAAGGAATGGTTGTTTCATGCGTATATCTGTAATTCAATAATTTTCCGATCTCTTGCTGGGTAAACATTTGCTGTTCCTGCGACCAAAGATTTATATAAGGATGTTTATCTGCCCAGCCTTCAAACAAACGGGATTTGATTGCAGGTTTTCCTCCAAACATTTTAAATATGTTTCCGGCAAGTTTGAGAGATGCTTTACCGCCAATCCGTTTTAAGGTTTCAATGCGGTTATACCAGTAATAGGTATTATAACCCATGAATAATTCATCGGCACCATCGCCGGTCAATGCAACAGTTGTATGCTGGCGGCTTACCTTTGAGATCAGCAGGCTTGGCAATACAGAAGAAACCGCAAAGGGTTCATCATAAAATTCTATGGCATCTTTCAGAACAGAAAAAACATCTTCTGCCGGCAGCCGGTATTCGTGGTGATTTGTTTTTAATAGTTCAGAAACCTTTTTTGCGTAAGCACTTTCATCATATTGTTTCTCATCAAAACCAATGGTAAATGTTTCGACAGGCAGCGTACTGTTTTCCTGAAATTTGGAAACCACCAGCGAAGAGTCAACGCCACCGCTCAAAAACGCACCAATAGGCACATCACTGATCATACGGGATTTCACCGCATCTGAAAGGAGGTGATGAAATTCCTCCAGGCCTTCTTTTTCTTTTAACGGTTTCGGATCGTATTTTTCACGAATGTCGTAAAAAGCTTTTACCGCGACACGTACACCATCAGTAACTTCCAGGTAACAGCCATTCGTTAGCTTTTTAATGTTTTGAAAAATGGTATTTGGTTTGGGAATGTATTCAAGGAATAAATAATCAGCAAGCGCTTCGCTGTTGATCAGTCGCGGAATCGGTAATTCAAGCAGCGATTTTATTTCAGATGCAAAACCAAAGCCGTCTGGTCCGTCGTAATAACAAACCGGTTTAATTCCGAAGCGATCACGTAACAGCGTTAATTTTTTTTCATATGTATCCCATATTGCAATGGCAAACATCCCGTTGAATTCCTGAAAGGCTGCAGGGCCTTGCAAGGCAAACAGTTCGAGAATAACTTCCGTATCACTCGTTGTATCTGTTGGAATAGCATATTTAACGGCAAGTTCTTTGTAATTGAATACTTCTCCGTTGAAGACCATCACATAGCGTTTGTCTTTAGAGAAGAACGGCTGATTAGCCGCAACAGACAGATCCAGTATACTTAAACGGCGGTGGCCTAAGTGAACAGATTCATTTATATAAAAACCTTCCGCATCCGGTCCCCGGTGCTGAAGCCTGCGAGTCATGCTGTGAAGTTCATCCGAACCCCATTTAATAGAAATAAAACCAGTAATTCCGCACATAGAATACAAAGTAAATGACTAAGCAACAAAAACCAAGCTTTGCTGTTGTATAAATAATAAACGGAATGAAATGAGTAACGGTTTGTACAAGTAAGTAAAATCGTTTTAGTATAAACGGTCTTCCAATTCGAATGGAAGCGTGTACGTCATGCGCTCAATTCCAATGCTGTATGGAATGATCGTAAACTCGCCATTTAAATACCAGTATATCTGTTTGGAAATTTTTGACTCAGATGCATAAAAAGTTTCATCTGTAAAATGCACTAAAAACTGCATGCCTACTTCCAGAGAAATATCATCCTCAATAGTTTTGCAGATAAAGGTATCTTTGTCGGGAAGCGCTACCAATGCACCATGCGTACCCTGTAAAGCCGGATATTCTTCCAGATACAAAACAGCAGACGTTTTAAATGCATCATCGCCGGTTAATGTGAGCATACCCGCTTGAGGATGACCTTCATAAGGAACAACAACACGGTGATAGGTTTCCTGAATATTTTTTAATGCGCGTTCATATAATTCTTCTTCTGTTTTATCCCAATCAGCAGCATTGGCACGAACCAGATGTTCAATGGAAGCCGGATAGTCTAATACAATTATTGTTATGGTGTCATCCAGACTTTCGCGTACGAAAAACGCATCTTCAGGAAATGATTCGAGGCTGGATTTATTAAGTATTCTCAGCGATAAGTAACGGGCAAAAGCTTCGTATCCTTCCTCTTCTTCAACGGCAGATTTAAACACATAAGGAGTTTCAGGCTGCTGCGGTTCAACAGTATTTTCTATAGCAGCACGTTCAGTAGAAGAAACGGGATCCGTTTCTTTTGTTGAATAAATAAACCCTAAATATTTTTTTAAAAACCCTTTCATTTACCAGTTGAATACGGATACAAAGATACGATACAATGAATAAAATCAGATATTTAACAGCAAGAGTTATTCAACGGTTTGCCAACACAACATGAACAGGTATTACATACTGACTATCAGAATGCTGTGAATCATCTATGTAACCTTTGCCTGAATAATACATTAAAATATTGTGTTTTATTGCTGTACCTTTGTTAAAAGAACCGTTTATGAAAGATCAGATTTTAGAGCATTGGGATATTAACTACTTAGTATCATTTTTATACATATTTCTGGCAGAATCAGATTTTGTCATCAGCAAAGAAGAAGCCGGGATATTAAATGAAAGTCTGCACGACACATTGGTAAATGTGTTTTTTAAAACGGAAGAACAAAAGGATGCTATTTTGAAAGAAGTAAATGCATATACGCACGCACTTTCAGAAGATCAAAAGATGGATCTGATAGAAGAGCTGACACGTAAAATTGACATTTCATTTGATGTGTATGAGTTGATTGTACAGGAGTTAAATAAAATTGCAAAAAGCGATAAATACATTTCTGTTGAAGAGCATTCACTGATGTATTTTATCCGCTTAAAACTGAATAAGGATTACAACGATAATTAATAACTAGTTTATATCAGGCCCATAAACATAAAGCCCGCGATATAAGTCGCGGGCTTTATGTTTTATGGGCAGATGCTGCTAAAAAGTATATCCGATTTTAAATCCTACCATACCGGTAGGGCTTGTTTTACGGGTAGTTTCTGTATCGTAGATATAATAGGTAGCGTAGGGGTATGTGTTGGATATATTGGATGTTTCGACAGCCTGCTTAACGACAGAGCCACGTAAGCCTAAGCCTATGTAATAATCAAGAATAAAACCTTTGCCAAGCGTAAATACATAGCCGTAATTAAAAGTAAAACTATTCAGTTTAACAGACTCTTTTACCGGATCTGTGAATGAAGCAGCATTGTTGCCTGCATAACCTGTTACATCATTATTGTACAGCCGGTGCCGGTAGCAAAGCGCCAGGTAACTTCCTTCAAATTCATCACCGTCCAGATATACCTTTGGTGAAATGCTATATGTATTGCCAATTTTATATGACCGGGCGAAATTGGAATTGGAACTGTTGTTATCAACCATTCCATAAAACATTAGATTGCCCAGGTAATTTTCATACGTAACACCTGCCGCCAGTTCTACGCTGAAAGCACTGCCAAACATACGTTCATAATAAACAGGATAATCACCAATTAATACGCCAAGAGGATTGATGGAAATTTTATTTTTTTGTCCGAAAGAAGAACCCTTTGAAGGCTGATACGAGTCGTATACTTTAATTTGACCGTTGTTTTCAGGAACAGTTTGAGAAGATGCGAAGAGAGAAATCAATAAAAACAAAATTGCGTTGAAATACTTCATTCAGGCATAAATTTGATTCATATTTGTCAAAGTTAACCATAATTTTAAAATGCCATGAAATTCATAACGCATTTATTATTTGTTACAGCTCTTATGTGTAACATCCCATTTTTAAAGGCTCAGGAAGTAGCATTGCAGTGGGGCACATCGGTTAAAAATATCAGGGGAGCAACGCCAACAGATGTGTTGGGTAAAGATGAAACAGGGTTTTACATCCTTAAATCTATGGGTGATGTTTGGCTGGAGAAATTCGACAACAATATGAATCGGGTGTGGTCCATTGAGATGGAAATATACTTGACTAAAAGGGAGAAAACGGTATTTGAAGCTGTCTTGGTTACTAAAAATAAAATCATTGTATTTACGAGCCTATATAATAGCAAATCGGATACAAAAAAATTGTTTGCTTCGTATATTTCTAAAGACGGAAAAATTGATCCCAAACTATATGAAGTAAATTCATTTACAAATCTTGCATCCCGAAGGTCGGTCGATTACGGACTTGCATTATCTGATAATAAAGAAACAATTCTTATCTTCTCTAATTTCAAAGAAAAAAATACAGAAAAGGAAAAATTTCACTATAAAATAATCGACGAAAATTTTTTACAAAAAAGCCAATCCTTTGTTGAGCTGCCCTATGCAGGTTTGAATACCTATATCATGGATTATATTGTTGATAATGCCGGCAACATTCACATGGTTTATAGTGTCAATTTGAGGAATGAAGAAACAGGAAATAAAAGAAATGACGACAAGATTGATTTTAACTATTATATTTTATCCTATTACCCGGCAACAAAAACCTTTCAGGAGTATGACATGCGGGTGGGTAATTATCTGATTGCAGAGATCAAGCTGATCATTGACAAAGAATCACGCTTTATGTATGTACCGGGTTTTTATGCAGAGAGGAGCGTTAATTCATTAAAAGGAACAATCATTTCTAAAATTGATCTTCTTAACAAGAAGATTGTATATGCGAAGGAGCGGCCGTTTGATGATGCTTTTCTGGCCGTGGTTTTTGGAAAAGCCATTGACGATATTCATGACCGGGAAGCGTCGAAAAAGAAATCCAATGCAAACACACATTTATACAGTTACGACATCAGAGATATTTTTGTAAATGAAAACGAAGAGCTTGTTATGGTTAGCGAACAATATTATATGCATGCAGTAACAACAACATCAACAACGGCAAACGGAGGTACAATAACACGCACAACCTATTATTACTACTACAATAACGTAATGGTTACTAAATTTGGTTCAGACGGTGATCGGGTTTGGTCCTCAAACATTCCTAAATATCAGGTCACAACAAATGATGGCGGCTTTTATTCATCTATAGGCGTGTTTCAATACAATGATATGGTTTATATTTTTTATAACGACAATCCGGATAACGGAACAGCAATTACTTCCAGGCAGCTGCGTACAAGGAACCCGCAGAAATCTCAGCTTGCGTTAATCTCTATAAGTACTTCCGGCGAGCTTAAAAAGAGTGTATTAATGCGTGCGCCGAATAAGGGAAAAGGTATTGCAACAAGGCCAAAGTTTGCAACGCAGGTGTCGGACAACCAGGTTATCCTTTTGGGTTATCTGCCGGGTGAATATAAAATAGGAAAAATAGATTTGAAATAAATCAGGCGAACACTGAAACAAAAAATCAAGGCGTCGCATTTCATTTGACGCGACGCCTTGATTTTTTAAAGCGTGCAACTATACTTCAAATGATTCAACAAAATCAGATTCATATAAAGACTTCATGAAATTGTTGTGAAACTTTACGGGGCCTTCTACTTCAATAACAACATAGATCAAACCTTTGCGCTTCCCTTGATTAATAATCTTCGGACTAAGCTTGAAAGACTTAATATTCTGCTTCATAGTTTGAATATGCTCCGGATTGTTAACCAGGTGTATGCGGTAAACTTTTTCCCGGTTCGTACGGTCAATATACCGTTGCAGCCAGGAGAAAGAGAGAAGAATAATTAAGATCAGGATAACAGAAATAATGGATATGGCAAATAATCCAAAACCAACCATCATGCCGATTGCAGCCGCGGCCCAGATAACGGCTGCTGTTGTAATGCCTTTAATTGTTCCGGTTTCCCGATAAATAACACCTGCACCCAGAAAACCGATACCAGTAACAATGGTAGAAGCAATACGTGTAGGATCGCCCTGGCCCATTAAAGCAACAGAAACAAGCGTAAATAATGTAGAGCCCAGCGTGATAAGAATAATTGTTCTGAAACCGGCCACTTTACTTTTATATTCGCGCTCAGCTCCGATTAAAGCGCCCAGCAGCAACGACAGACAAAGTTTTATTAAAGGCACTTCTATAGAATGCAGTTCACGTATAATTTCCGAAAGTAAGTCCATTTATAAGTTGTTAATTATTTTTTTTGCCCTGCTTTTAAAACTTGGTGCAGCAAACGGCAATTGATCTTCGATAATAATTTTCAGTTCGCTTTTCAATTCCGGGTAATGCTGTATGATGTTATACGCAACAGTCATTCCGAAAGCCTTTACAGCACTTTCTGTTTTTGAATCTGCTAAAAGAGCAAACAGCGTATCAATTAATTTTCCGCTGTACGATTCCGGAATGTCCATGGTCTGCAGGATCCGTAAACTGTTTCTACGCACACTTCCATGGATTGGTTTATCTAAACAGGCAATCAAGTGTGGAATATATGCTTCAAACCATTGAGGCTTTAATTCATAGGCCTTGCTTGCAGACCAGGAAGCGCGCTGAACAACAAGCTTTTCTTTACTAAAAAAAGCGTCCATCAGCTGCTTTAGATTTGATTTTGATTCCACCGCCCAAATACTGATTTTCTGTGCGTGAATTAAACTGTGTTCTTTCAGCAATTCCTCTTTGAGTTTCATTTAGCTTTGCAGAATATTATCAAACACTTCTCCCAGACGTGCTACCTCATGCAGTTGTATCGTGAACCGTTTTGGGTCCAGGCTTTTCATATTGTATTTAGAAATAAAGATATGCTTAAAGCCCAGCTTTTCAGCCTCAGAGATACGTTGTTCAATCCTGTTTACGGCACGGATCTCACCGCCCAAACCAACTTCACCGGCAAAGCAGATATCTGCCGGGATAATGGCATCGTGAAAAGAAGAAACCAGACTTACACACACAGCCATGTCCAGTGCGGGATCTTCTACCTTTAAACCACCGGCAATATTCAGGAATACATCCTGGGCGCCAAAGCGCATGCCGCCGCGTTTCTCCAATACAGCAAGCAGCATGTTCAATCGTTTTGAATCAAAACCTGTACTGCTCCGTTGCGGTGTACCGTACGTTGCAGCACTTACCAGCGACTGTATTTCTATCAGCAGCGGCCTGTTGCCTTCAAGTGTTGCACCAATTGCAATACCGCTGATCGCTTCGTCGCGTTGCGATAATAATATTTCTGATGGATTAGTTACTTCACGTAAGCCTTCTCCCGACATTTGATAGATACCCAGTTCAGAGGTAGAACCAAAACGGTTTTTTGTTGTACGAAGGATGCGATACGACAGATGCTGATCACCTTCAAACTGCAATACGGTATCAACCATATGTTCCAGTACTTTTGGTCCGGCCAGTGTGCCTTCTTTCGTAATATGCCCGATGAGGAAAACAGGTGTACCGCTTTCTTTCGCATATTTCAACAACTCTGCGGTACATTCACGTACCTGAGAGATACTGCCCGCAGCAGATTCTATAAAAGCAGAATGCAGTGTCTGAATTGAATCGATGATCAATACTTCAGGCTGCAGCATTTCAATCTGCTTAAAGATATTCTGCGTAGATGTTTCGGTTAAAATATAACAGGCATCTGAGGGAACTTCAATACGTTCGGCGCGCATCTTAATCTGCTGTTCGCTTTCTTCTCCCGAAACATATAATACTTTAACGGTTGAAAGTTTTAATGCAACCTGGAGCATCAGGGTTGATTTGCCAATACCCGGCTCTCCGCCAATCAGAACAATGGAACCCGGCACAATGCCTCCGCCTAAAACACGGTTCAGTTCCCCGTCGGGTGTAATGATCCGCTGTTCCTGACTGTATGTAATTTCTTTGAGGTGACGCGGGCGCTGAGCAATTTTAGCAGAGCTGCTGTTCCACGAAGTTTTATCTTCTTTCTGAATAATTTCTTCTACATAGGTATTCCATTCTCCACAGGAAGCACAGCGGCCGACCCATTTGGGTGATTGGGCACCACAGCTTTGACAGAAATAGGACGATTTTACTTTAGCCATAAATACGTTGTAAGTAATCTACAAAATACGAATAGTATAAGAGAAATGAAAAAATGCGCCTGCACGAATAACGAGCAGATAAAAAATTATTCAATTGGTTTCAACACCTCGCGTTTAAATGCTTTGAAAGGGTTTTCCCAAATAACATCCAGGGCAATGTAGCTTACGCTTTTTATATCCTCCTTGCCGATGAGATCGTTCATGTAGCCAATGCTGTAGATAAAGGAAGAATTTTCAGGGTCAATGGAATAATAAAAACACAGCCGCGTTTCTTTGTACGTAAAAGGCGACCAGTGATTTTCGGGCACGGTGGATTGTGTTGTTGACAGCAATGCTTCTATACTTGCCGTTAAGCGGTGTACTTTTGCTTCGTCCAGCGTTAGCGCTGCCTGCAAGCGGAACCGCGAACGTAATTGATACCGGCTGTCCTCAGGTTCAAAGTGCGGATCAAAAAAAGAACGAAACTCCTGCCTGTACGTTGCCACAAATTTTAAATTGTGCATTTTCAATTCATACATACCTCGGCCGTATAAGCGTATTTCCTGCTTGTGTGCAGGAGAGATTGCGTTGAATGACTTTCCTTCTCCATATTCATCCTGATTTCTGTAACTCACTGCCAGCGAATACTGCCAGTGTTTGTGAAACTTGTGATAGAATTCCTGATTCAAAACAAAGATATCCTGTAGTTTAAAAGGATTTTCAGATTGCGGACCGCTTATTCTGCCTATGCCGACATAACTGAACGATTGAATTTTGTTTGAGGAATCCAGAGATTGTCTCACGCCAAAAGCAAACCACGAGGCGGTATTGGATGCGCCTAAGCCCGGCGGGCTTATTTGTGCAGCGCTTTTATTTGTTAAAGCAGCAGCTAACCACATAAAGAATAAAAAGAATACGTGGCTCAACAGTTGCTTTTTCATACGGTCAATGTTTGTATCTCTAAAGTATCTATCAAATCCGGAAAAAAACAGGAACAATGAATCGTCCTGAAATAGGTTGACAGATTTTAATACTAATCCCAGTTATCAAAAGTAACTGGGATTTTTGTTTAATGCACCATTTCTGGCGTTTTCATTTTTAATGATAAATGAGGTCTTACGTTATTATATAATTGTATTGCTTGCTCAGTAAGCTCTTTTGCTACTTGTCTGGTTATTATTTTTTGACCTAATCCAAATTCTTCTTTGAGCGTTCTATTCATCCTTTCAGCTAACGCATTTTCATAAGGGTCAGATTGTTCGGTCATACTTATGCTTACTCCATTGCTATTTGACAATGCTACATATTCTTTACTGCAATACTGAAGCCCTCTGTCAGAATGATGAATCAATTTTGAATCAGGATACTTTCTATTTTTCAATCCCATTTCAAACGCTTTTATCATGGATTCTGTATCCATAGAGTCTGCTATAGAGTAGCCCATTATTTTTCTGCTGTAGGCATCAGTGACCATATTTAAATAGCAGTTTCCTTCATCTGTTTTTATGTATGTGATGTCACTAACCCATACCTGCTCAGGTCTATGTATGATGAGCCCTTTCACTATATTGGGATATTTCCTGAGCCAATGCTTAGACATCGTTGTTTGAATATATCTGCGCCTGGGCTTAATAAGCATATCATAAAACCTTAATATTGAGAAGAGTTTATCCCGGCCAACTTTGAGTTCTGCCTGATCAATAAACGGCTTTATAATATGGTAAGTCTTTTTTCCTCCTAATCTAGGAAGCTGCTTTCTTTGTGTATCTACCAGTTGTTTGATAGCCTTTCTTCTGTCAATGAGTATCAACTCCTGCTTGAGCATTTTGTATAAATACTGACGACTATAACCTAACGTTGAAGCTATACCTTTTACTGTGATAAATCTTCTTTGTTCCCCTTCTCTTTGAAAGCGGCTTCTGAGAGGGGCAAATACTTTTTTCTGATTTCTGTATCAAACAGCTCATCTGCTATGTCAATAGCGGCATTGAGAATTTCTTTCTCGGCTTCCAGGCGTTTTAGTTTACGCTCCAGTTCTTTGATTTGCTTATTGGGGGCCTTCTTTTTCATCTGGTCAGATTCTTTCCAATCCAATCTACCATGTTTTCGTAACCAAGTCAATACGGTACTTCTTCCCTGGATACCATATTTCAATTGTGCCTGCTTGTAGGTTAAGTCCCCTTTTTCTACTTCATCTACTAATTGTAGTTTAAAGGCTAAACTGTAATCTTTTTGAGTCCGCTTTACATAAACTCTTTTTCCTGTCTTTTCCATAAGTTTGACTATTTTGTGTCAACTTATTTCAGGACGATACACAATGAAAATATAAAAAAGCGTCTCTGATTATTATCAGAGACGCTTTTAACAGGAACGTAAAAAAGACTATTTTATAAACTTGCCCGTCCAGGCTTGTCCGTTACCTGTCAGTGTTAACACGTAAACGCCGGCTTCAAGATCAGCAACAGTTATTTTGTTCAGGTCTGTATTTGTGCCATTCTTAATAGCTAAGCCTGTTATAGAAGTGATAGACCAGGATTGGAAAGAACAATCTGCAGGAATATGAATCAGATCCTGAACCGGATTAGGATATAATGTAACCGTTGAAACGGTTGTCTGAGAAAGGATGCCTAAACTTGGCTCCTGACCAAAATCATAATAGAAATTATTTTCATACTTGCCATTAGATGAATTATAGCTGGCGCCTATTGCTTCTGTTATTTCACTGTTTGTATTCAGTGTATAAGAAAATTTTGTATTCAGAACCGGATTAGAACCTATTTGGCTATAAAAAGTGGAATCTATTTTAAGCGCGTTTGAACTTTTATAAAAATGATCCTGGTAAATGGAAACGTTGACTTTTCTGTTTCCCAGACCATCATACCCAAATTTAAATAAGGTATCGGTTTTTAAGGTATTGTTTGCATTGTAAACAACGGAAACACCTGCAAAAAACAAGTCAGATCCGCTGTATATATCTTTTAATTTGATGCGCTCAACTTTTCCATTCGAATGATAAGTTACATCATACTGTGCATACGTGTCAACTGTATTGTCTTCTGTATCATAAATAGTTTCACTGATGGACGTAATAGTTGTACCTGAAAGGAAGAAGGTATCTTTTGCATAGACTGCATACGGACCGGAATCACTTGATCGCACTTCAAGCGTGTAGGCAACATATCCGGTTTTTCTTGATACGGTTGTTTTACTTTCCACATAACTGAAGAACTCAGACTTTTCGCTGAACATGTCATAAATAGGCAAATCAGCATATTTACGCAAAACGACCGAACCGATTTCAAGAACAAAAGGTTTTTGCCCGAAGTATTGGGTGCGTTTTGTATAACCTGCTTTTAATGCAGGACTGGTAACTTCATAGCCAAAATATTCTAAAGGAGTTTTAGGAAGTTGTGTCAAGGTTACCTGCGCAGAGGCTGCGGTGCAGAAACAAACAACAAAAGCAAGAAGTAAAATTTTTTTCATGAGCAGAAAATTAAGATTGAGTAAACTTATTTAATAGTTGATACATCCATTGATTGGCCTTAACAGTATTGTCGTCGTTGTAAAAGGTGTCTTCCTTATGAATATAAGGACCTTCAATTAATTCATCCTGGCAATATTCGCTGATAAGTTTAATGGCATCGTGTGTCATTTCCATATGGAACTGCAAGGCCAGTACGTTGTCTCCGTACAAGAAAGCCTGGTTCACACACGCTTCAGAAGAAAGAAGGTGTGTAGCGCCTTCAGGCATGTTAAATGTTTCCCCGTGCCAGTGAAATACATTCATTGTATCCGGAAGGTCTGAAAACAAACCAACTGTTTTAGCCGCAGTCGTTTTTGTAACAGGCATCCAGCCGATTTCTCTGTAGGTGTTTTTAGAAACTGTTGCGCCTAATACTTCGGCAATCAGCTGGGCACCGAGGCAGATCCCAATTACTTTTTTGCCGCGTTCAATCGCTTTTTTAATTAATTGTTTTTCCTGAACCAGCCATGGATATTTTTTTTCATCGTGCACACTCATTGGTCCGCCCATCACAATCAGCGTATCAAAAAGTTCTACAAACGGCATGCGCTCATCTTCATAGAAACGTGTGGCAGTAACTTTATTGCTGGGTCGTCTAACCCAATCTTCCATGCAAGCCAGTCCCTCAAAAGGGACATGTTGAAAATAATGAATATTCATTCGAACGAATTGTAATAGGTACTAACTTCAAAAGTACGGTTTAATGCTTTATTATTCAAATTTGTTCGACGGGCATCGGAATTGCCGTATGAAATACAGGTTGTGTGGGATTTATACAAGTAATTTTAAAATAAGTGTAATAATTTGAAATGTATAGAATTTTCTCCTACACGCTTATTGAAGATTTTTTAAATACACCTCTATTGCTGCGAGTCTTTTATTGTCGCTGGAGACAAATACCGGGCATGCTTTGGCTTTATTAAAGGATGCAATCGCCTGTTCGTTTTTATTCCAGTATTTGTAAAGCAAACCCTGTTCATACCAATGACGCATGATCGTGGGGTTTAATGCAATGGCTTTAGCAAAAGCTTTTTCTGAATCTTCATATGTTCCATCGGGAATCTTTCCGATAAATGTCATGGCAAGCTGTTTCTCAAGCCAGCTTATGTTGCCTATCTCGCGGTAAAAAGAACCTAAAATAGAATACGCAATATCATCTTTAGGGTTCAACGCTATTGCACGGTTCAACTCTTTTTTTATTTGCGTACATAAACGAACTTTTGTTTTACTGCCTTCATACATAGCTGTATTGCCAAGTGCCGCAGCAAGCCAGGTGTGGCCGTTGGCATTGGTTTCTTCCAGTTCGATGCATTTATTTGCCGCACGTACAGCATTTCTGAAATTATATTCTTTCTCTGCCGGCACTGCGTTGTCCCCGTAGCAAACATATGCACGGGCAATTTTCCATTGGGCCTCAGCCTTTGTGGAATCCAGCTTATACCAGGCAATCGCATCGCGGTAGCGCATTAAACCAAAATACACATCTCCGCGGGCAATGCTTTCACTCGTTTGACCAAGCGCGGAAACACAAATTGCATTTACCAGTAATAAACCTATTGTAAGGATAATTAATAAAGAGCGTATTCTCATTTTTTGTACAGATCGTTTGCAATTTTTTCGGTTACATATTTTGGCAGCCATGCCGTAGCAGCAACAATAATTTTATTTAACAGTCCCGGAATAATTTCTGCCTTATGGTTATACATACCGCGCACACCAATACGTGCCACGGCTTCGGAAGTCATACTGAAAGTATCAGATTTTTTCTGGATTGCCAAACTCATACCTGCGCGTGTAACAAAATCAGTAGATGTTGGTCCGGGGCATAAACAACTTACGGAGACGCCTGTACCTTCAAGCTCAAGCCGGATGCCTCTTGTAAACAGCAAGACAAACGATTTACTTGCAGCATACAAACTGAGTGTAGGCACGGCCTGATAAGCGGCAGTACTTGCAACATTCAGAATATAGGAAGAAGCATGTTTTTTTAACTCAGGTAATAATGCATAAGTAAGCTGTACAACCGTAAGCATGTTCAGCTGCAGCATTTCCTGGTGGCTTTCAAGAGAAACTTTTTCAAAAGGCCCCCAAAGTCCATAACCGGCATTATTAACAAGCACATCAATGCTGTAGTTATTTGATGTGCACCAGTTTGAAACAAGTTGTGGCGCCTCGGCTGCAGACAGATCAATGGCTAAATACGCTACATGAACATTATAGCGCTGTATAAGTGATAAACGTAATTCGTTGAGGGTTTCTTCAGAACGAGAAACCAATAACAGATTTTTGCCCTTAGCTGCAAGCTCCTCTGCTATTGATTTCCCTATTCCTTTGCTTGCCCCCGTTATGAGTGCATAGGTCATGTATGGGGTAATGTGTTAACGTACAAATTTTGAAAGTCTTTGGTACAGTTGTGTAGAACTGTTCTCATCTTTAGGCTGGTATTCACCGCCGATAAATGGAATATACATTACCCGTCTTCTGCTGGCTTCACCAGTAATTGGCGAGCGCTCCACGCGATGCCACGATCTTCCGTCGTGTACGGTTAAATCACCAGCTGTTATATTAAAACCGATCTCATCCGGATCAGGCTTATGACTTACATAATATTTTTTTCTGAACAGCAGATTAAGCAGATCCTGTTTGTGTGTACCCGGAATAATACGCAGACCGCCATTTTTCGGATCGTAGTTGTCAAGATGTATACCTACATTCAACATAGGCATAATTTTTTTACCGTAAAACACATCACGTAAACAATCGGTATGCCAGCCCATTTTTGTAAAGCTGCTAGCATCGCTGTTTATATAATGGTTTACCACCAGACCATCTTTTTCAAATTCACCAATGCGTTCGTCTTTAGCTTGCAGGAGTGGATATAACGCTTTTAATCTGGGATCTTTTAATAGTTCATGCAGTACGTTGCTGAACAGTGAAGCAAAAGCAAAGCGCTGAACAATTTTTTTACCATCCAGATCAACGCCGTACTTTATCGGTACACCATTAACTTTTTCTCTGTTTTCCGCAATCCACTGTTCCTGTACATCTTCGAGTGCTTTTATAACTGCAGGCACTGTTTCAGGGTTAAGAAAATTTTTGAAATGTATATATCCATGCGTTTCAAAGAAGTCCAGCTGCTCTTGCGTCAGTTTTTCTCCTAATGTAAATACCGGTTCTTTATCTTTTATTTTAATGCTGAAGTTTTTTATAGCTACCATAAGTGAAAACGAAGATTTAAATTGTAAAACATGCAGTGGTTTTTGCCACGTTACTTAACTGAGAGGCGTATCCCGTATGCAACAGAATATAATCAGGGTTTATGTAAATGTTTTTTGACTCCGGATGTTAAGATGAATAATTATTTATATAATCTATATAGATTTAGTATAGATTAAGAAACAGCTTTGTAATGTTCATATCATATGGGTAAGCGTTAGGGGTGAATGAATTTTTTAAATGACTTGGTTTCTTTTCTGCTAACAGATAAAAAGTAGCTTAAGTACCATTCGTTTACGTTCCTTGAACCCGAATGTTGAAACAAATGTATCTGGTGGAATTGAAAAACCCAAATTTATTTAACAAAATTTTATTTGGCATATATCAAAAAAATACATTTTACAGATTATTATAATCTGTTAAACTTATTAATTCAAAATAAAATATTATAAAAATAGTAAATACTATATTTATAAGCGGTAGTATTTTCGATATTCAGAATAAAAAATTTAAGCAAATAATTATTAGATTCGGACAGGGAAATCAGTCAAAATTCATTTTATCATATTTAATTATGTTCTGGGGAAAGAAATCAATAGAAGATAAGATCAAGGCAAAAGTGAAAGCTACGTTGAGCAAAAAGGTAGCAGAGCTTATAAATAACAACCTTGCTGTATGTATTGAATTTGACGGAGATGGCAAGATAGAAGCTTCGCTGGGTGACACAAAATATGGTGGTTCCCCACATTTTATTACTGCCGATAAAGTGCCGGTATACGAAAATCGTCCCTTGAAACTGCTTGCTCAGATCAACTGCAAAGATCTCAGCCCCCTTGAGAATTTTCCGCATGAAGGGATGCTGTATGTTTTTATGGATGTTGAAGAAGAGCCAACTGCTTTTCCTGAAAAACGGGGCCAGTTTAAAGTATTGTATATACCTATGATTGATTTGTCTGATACGGCAGGTTCACTGCCGGAGAAAGATGCCTATAAGCTGATTCCGATTCAAACCTATAGCATACATGAAAACCAATCGTATATTTTTGACGGAATTGACGTTCCCGAAGAAGATGTGTACAAGATTATCGATCTGCAATATGGTTTGATAGCAGAGATTGTCGGGCAGTTTGGCAGCCAGACAATAGGCGGTGTACCCGATATGCAGGCATTGTGGGGCTGGGCATATCAGCACCTTGGTTATGTAGATGCTGATGGTGTGCTTGACTGGAAAAGGGTTGAAGCATCTGAAGGTGAAGCGGCGAATAAAGCGGAGCAGATTTTAAAAGATTTTGAGCTTGTGTATACAACTATTCTGGATAGCCACGGGCACACCGATTCCTGGATTCACATCGGCATTCATAAAGAGGATCTTAATAACAGAAATTTTTCAAATGTATACGCAACGTTTGTTTCCACATAAAAACGTACGTTATTTTTTTAAAATTTTCTTACGGTGCTGGATACCCCACTCGTATAATGCATTGATCACATCATCCAACGTATCTGCATAGGGCTCAATCGTGTACTCTACCAGCACAGGCGAATCATCATACACCGTGCGTTTGATCAGTTCATGTTCTTCCAGGTCTTTTAATTCTTTTGCTAAAACCTTTGAAGAAATTTTAGGAATGCTGCGTTCAATTTCTCTGAAACGATGGTTACCGGTACGGATTGAAATAATGATCTGGAGTTTCCATTTTCCGCTTACGACATCAAGTGCATCCCGGACAGCCAATAAGGCCGAACCGCATTCTTTGTGACTGTGTTTAACTACCATAATTTATTGTGCTTACTTTTTGGTAACTGCTTACTTTTGGTAATCAAATTTACGTAAATTGCAGCATCAATCAAATGAAAAAATAAACGAGTATGAAAAAGGATAAAATTATTTACTGGGTAGCAACAGGTATTTTCGGTGCCATGATGCTAATGAGCGGATTCATGTATTTTACAGACCCTAAAATTGTGGAAGGCTTTAAATTTATGGGTTTCCCGGATTATTTCAGAGTAGAGCTTGGTACAGCAAAATTGCTTGGCGCACTGGTATTGCTGATTCCTCAAATACCAACACGCGTTAAGGAATGGGCGTATGCAGGTTTCGGGATTAATTTGATTGCCGCTGCCATCACACACGTAGCGATTGATGATACAAAAGGAATAACCATGCCGATTATATTGCTGGCAATTTTAGTAGTGTCAAATATATATCTGCATAAAATAAAACATTCAGCAGTATAATCGCCGGAATGAATATCCGATAACGGTCGCTCCATATTATGGAGCGACCGTTTTTTTATACGTATTTTCACAACCTGCCACTACCAATAAACACTTAGGACGCACTTATTGGCATGCTATTTTCTGCATGTTCTGTTTAACTTAACTAACATGAGAACAATAATTAACAAACTGGATTATTCACGGATTCAACAATGTATTAATGAGGCGAAACAATTTAAATCGATCTCTGTTGTTGAAGCAAACAGTTTAATGAACGAACTTAAATTAGGAAAACTGGTTGAACCAGAAGAAATTCCGAACAATGTTGTTACCATGCATTCGATTGTAACAATTGTTTTTATGGATTCAAACAAGCGGGTGGAATTTCAATTGGTTTATCCGGATAAAGCAGATGTGAAAAATAATAAGATCTCAATTTTTTCTCCCATAGCAACTGCATTGATTGGTTATCAGATAGGGGACGAAATTGAATGGTGTGTACCGGCCGGAATGACAAAAATAAAAATCGAATCGATTGCATACCAGCCGGAAGCTGCCGGGCATTTTAATTTATAAGTAAAATAATTTTTGCATGTTGAAAAATTTAACATTCTTCAGGCCATCAAATGGTCTGAAGAATGTGACTAACCCAAAACAGTTAGCTTTTAAGCATTCAGCTTTAAAGATGATTAATCAAAGATCGACTGAATATCCTCTTTGCTTAGCGCTTTAAAGAATGTTTCTTCTGAGCTGATCAGATCGTTTGCCAGCTTTAATTTATTTTTTTGCAGGTTGAGGATTTTTTCTTCAACGGTATTCTTTGTAATAAATTTATAGGTGAACACCGTATTTTTTTGTCCGATCCGGTACGCTCTATCAACCGCCTGTGCTTCCACGGCCGGGTTCCACCACGGATCAAGCAGGAACACATAATCTGCAGCAGTTAAATTTAAACCTAAGCCACCGGCTTTTAACGAAATTAAAAATACACGAATGCCTTCTTCATTCTGAAAGCGTTCTACCTCTGCCTGTCTGTCGCGTGTTTGTCCATCCAGGTATGCATATTTAATACCTGCTTTATCCAGCAACTTTGCATACAGATGCAGGTGTTTTACAAACTGAGAGAACACCAGAATTTTGTGACCAAGCTCCAGCGCATTATCCAGCATGTAATTTACGTCTTCCATTTTACCGGAAGTTCCTTCAAACGTATCTTCAACCAGACTCGGGTGATTCGCGATCTGGCGCAGCTTTGTCAAACCCTGCAGCAATAAAATCTGACTGCCGGCTAAGCCCTTTTCATCGATTGATTCAAGAATTAAATTCCGGTAATTTGATTTTGTTTTTTCATACTCCTGTTCCTGTTCCGGAGACATCGTACAATAATGTACGTTCTCAATTTTTTCAGGAAGGTCTTTTACAACCTGCGATTTTTGTCTGCGCAGTATAAACGGTTTGATGATGCTGTATAAACGTTTCGTTTTTACTTCATCGTGTTTTTTCTCAATCGGATTTAAAAACTCATTTCTGAAAAACTGCTGACTGCCTAATAAGCCCGGGTTTACAAAGGTCATTTGTGACCACAGATCCATCGTGCTGTTTTCAACAGGCGTACCCGTTAAGATAAGCCGGTGTTTGCTGTTAAGTTCTTTAACGGCTTTTGCAATAATTGATTCCGGATTTTTGATCACTTGCGATTCATCCAGAATGGTATAATAAAACTGATATTGTTTAAACAATTCAATATCGATACGCACCGTACCGTAAGATGTGATTATGATGTCGTAATTGTGAAACTGTTCAACATTTTTATCGCGGTTGATACCTGTAAAGTTCAGGATTTTCAGATCAGGCGTAAACTTCCGTGCTTCCATTTCCCAGTTGTATACCAGTGATGTAGGCATAATTAATAAGCTTGCTTTTCCGTCTGCAGTTTTTTGCAGCGATTGCAGCAGTGCCAATGTCTGCACGGTTTTACCCAAACCCATATCATCTGCCAGGCAGCCGCCAAAATTATATTGGTTCAGAAAGCGCATCCAGTTGTAACCCGCTTTTTGATAGGGCCTTAATTCACCTTTAAACTCAGCGGGCAGATCGTAATCTTCAATTTCCTGGAAGTCGCGCAGACGCTCTAATTTGCGGTCCATTGAAACCTCTGCCAAGCGGTCATTCTGCAGTTCTTTAACCAGCGCCATATGGTGTTTGCGCAGCTTCAGATCATCTGAATCATCTTCAATAAAGGCAAACAGATCTGAATACTGACTGAACCATTCTTCCGGTATAACCGCAATTTCTCCATTTGGCAATACAAACTCTTTTTTCTTTTTCAGAATGTATTGCTTCAATTTTAAAAATGGAATTTCAAATTCACCAAAGCGCACAACAGCATAGATATCAAACCAGTCGTTATTTTCTTTTACTTCCAGGCTTATAGAAGAGGCACCTACAAAGTAGCGTTTACCATCTTTTAAATTCTGCCGTACAACCAGGCCCTGGGCTTCAAGAGCAGCGCGGTTTGCCGAGAGCCACGAAAATATCTTTGATTTGTCGAGTGTTACTTTTCCGCTTTTAAATTCCAGATCGGAGTTGCGTAACAGGTCCAGAAAATCTTTTTCTTTATCCGAATCGCGTTTTACTTTATGGAAAATATACGAATCATCGGTTTTCTCCATTTTAACAAAAGAAGGAGAAAGCTTATCGGAGGAAAAGATAAAGGTGCCGTATTGGAAATCCAGACTGACCAGTATTTTATTTTCTTCAACGGTATCAACCGCCGTATCCTGTCCGGCGGTATCAAATAGCGAAACCGGTGCTTTGGCAACTGCCAGCTCCGTAAGTGTCAATACAGGCTTGGGCGCATACTCTTCAGCATGTATGGTAAAGCCTTTTGCGTGTACATCAAAAGAAGAAACAATCTGGGTAACAAATTTTTCATAATAGGTTTCCTCCATTTTACGGGGAACCAATATAAATTTTTTGTTCAGAAAAGGTTTCAACTTATTGCCATCAACATCTTTATTGAAATGGTATACGGTATTGTCAACCAGCAGCCACGCGGGCATGCTGCAGACAATGATGGCATTTTTATACTGGAAGTCGATCTTTTGCCCGTCATACTTAATCGTAGGAAAATAATGCGTATTATCTTCGTTACGCATGAAGTGAAATAAAATATTTGCTTTTTGCGGAGCAAGCGCCAGGCGTTTCCAGGTCGGCTCGCCATCATGCCCCATTTCAAACAACATTTTATTTTCAAGCAGACATAAGATCTGGTTTTTCTTTAATTCAATATAGGAGCGGATCGCATCCTGTATCAGTTCATCCCCTTTTTCTTTGTGGTAAATTTTTAGAAAAAATTCAGCGGGTGTAATTTTCTTGTTATAGAATTTTTTAACAATAGCTTCCTGCTGAATAGAGTCAATTAAATCGATCAGTTTAAAATCAACATCATCTAATTCACGCGCAAATTCATCCGCATTTTTGGCAGAAATATTTTGATGCTTGAGCGTAAGCCTGCGTTGGTGATCCAGTTGAATTACAAAAGATTCAAACAGATACCCCAGATACTCATGCTCAAATAATGAGTATATAATTTGAAACGGTTCAGTGGTTGATACTTTCACGTAAAACGGGTTAAAGGAATATAGAAAACAGTAATCAAGTAAGCCCGGAATACGGGTTTTCTATAGAAATGTAATCTACAATATAGTAAACAACCCTTTTCCTTGTGCGATGTTTGAAGATATTTTATTCACAAAAAATGTGTAAAAGCTTACAGGTGTTTTTTAACATCAATTCTGGATGCTATGATAGAAGGTCTTATAGAAGCTAAAAATGAAATACAAATTACGGTACCGGCAATCCAGAATAAATCAGTATACCGTAATTCTACCGGATACTCTTCAATAACGGATGTTTCGGTGCCTATAGTAACAAATCCAAAATATTGCTGAAGCAAACAAATGCCGATGCCAAGGCCCATACCAATAACGGCCCCGGAAAGCGCGATCAGCATGCCTTCAGTCATAAATAAATTACGGATAAATGCTTTTGTACTTCCCATTGCTTTTAACACAGCAATGTCTTTACGTTTATTCAATGTGAGCATGGTTAAACAAAAAAAGATTCCTACGGAAGAAATAGCAAGGATAAAGCTAAGCATAACATTCACCACAAACTTTTCTACCTTGATCGCTTTCAATAAACCCTTATGCTGCTCATCGCTGTTGAGTACTAAAAATGTATCGCCTAAACGTTCTTTAAGCGCAGACTGCACGTCTTCTACCTCATAACCGCTGGAAACTTTTATTTCAAGCGATGTGCGTTCGTTTTCATAATTCATTAATTCTTTTGCAAAAACCAAGGGTACAAAAACAAAATTATCGTCGTATTGTTTTTCAATAGCAAAAACGCCGCCTGCATGAATGCTTTTTATTCTGAAAGCATCAAGCGCATCCGGACGTTTGATCTTATCGCGATCGGGGTAGAAGATCTGTACAGGAGAAAATTGATTATTGATCGGAATGGATAATTTATATTGAATGCCGCGCCCAATGATGGCAAAATCTCTGCCTTGCTTAAACATGCTCATAGAGCCGGACACCAGAAAAGAATCCATACGGTGCTGCGCTGTAAAATTTTCAGAAACACCTTTTATTTTAATAACATCGGTTTCATTTTTATAACTGATCACAGCATTATCTTCGATCACTTCAGTTAAAATAAAAACACCTTCGGCAGACTGCACCAGCTTATGCAGACTATCAGTCATTTCAAAGGTTTTGCCTGTTCGGGGAGAGATTTTAATTTCAGGGTCAAATGAATTGTATAAGGAACGGATCAGGTTTTCCATACCATTAAACACAGACATGCCGATTACTAAAGACATGGTAATAATGGCAACAACTAAAATAGAAAGTATGGATATAACATTGATAAGAAGTAAATTCTTACCGGAAAAATAATAATGACGCGCAATGAATAAAATAGCCTTCAAGGAAATGCGGATTGATTTGCAGCTATTCTTTCAAGCCGGGATATTGATTGGGATCGAAATTCTCGTCTTCTTTTTTAGGAATCGTAATTTTAGACAGCACATCATCCATGTGATTTGCATAATCAACGTTATCATCCAGATAAAAGATAATTTCAGGAATGATACGCACCTGCTTCCGGATACGCTCGCCTAATAATTTGCGCAATTCTTTTGTATGCACCTTGATTTCTTTCAGAATAGCGTTTTTGTCTTCCTGAAGCATAATACTCAGGTATAATTTTGCCACACTCAGATCCGGGCTCATACGTACAACCGTAATGGAAATAAATACGTTACCAAAAAGCACACGACTTTCTTTCAGAAATATGTCTGCCATTTCTTTCAGAATTAATCTTGCTACCTTTTGTTGTCTTACACTTTCCATAATATTCTATTAAATTACAAGCTCCTTATCAAAGGATACGTAAAAATACAAAAAAGAGCCGGTAATGTTTACTGTACTCCGTTTGAAACAGAAAAAATGCTTAATTTGGTTCAAAATTAATCGCCTGTGTTAGAATTTTTAAAAAGTTATGACCCGTTTCGCTTATTAGTAATTACACTAATAGCCATTCTTGTACGATTATACTGGCTAACAGATGATATGTTGCTGATACCTTCGCTCGAATGGCTTTCGATCGGAGATATGATGACAGATGAGAAAGTACTCTATAAGGATATCTGGACCACATTAGAGCCGTTCAGTGCCGGAACCTATTATATCATTAACTATATATTCGGCAAATCTGTACTTACGCTGCGTATCTGCTCTATGATCCTGGCAGTTGTACAGGCGCTCCTGTTCAATTATTATGTTTCTCAGACAAATATTTACGATCAGAAAACGTCCTATCCGGCATTTTTCTATGTGCTGTTCAGTTCCATCAATTATGATTTTTTTGCGTTATCTCCGGTGCAGTTAGGCGTAACATTTATGTTGCCTGTGATGTATTTTCTTTTTAAAGATGTACGTATGGGAGAGAAATCCCGGAATCACTTTTTTGCCGGCGTTAGTTTAGGTGTTGCCTCGCTGTTTTATTTGCCCTTTGCCTGTTTCATTATCTTTATCGTTTATTCGTTTGCCGTATTTAGCTCATTTGATGTGCGTCGATTCTTTCAGCTTCTTTCAGCAGTTATGTTTCCCTGGTTAATGGTATTTTCATACTATTACCTGCAAGGATCTTTTTCTGAAGTATTTGAAAACTTAATACAGGGAACGTTTTACACAAATCACATTTATTATGCTGACTTCTATTCCATCATTAAAGTCGGTATTCCATCAGCTTTGCTGGCGATCACAGCATTTTTATATACCATTTCAAAAAGCAATTTTCTGAACTACCAGTATTCATCGATGAAAATTATGGCTATGTGGTTTGTGAACGGCTTGCTTGCTTTTTTATTGATGAATGAATGGGGATATTTCAATTTGTACATCATGGTTCCGGTCTTTGCTTTCTTCACCGTGTTTTTGTTTTTAGGTATTGAACGTTTCTGGTTAAAAGAAACAATCTTCTGGACGATCATTGCAGCATTTGTTTTCTTTCACATCAACAATAAATTTCTGGATAAAAGTAAAGCGCTTTCAAACAACTCATCTATTTTACTTGCCAGAGATACCGAGGTACGCTTTAATGGAGATGCCGTACGGGAGAAGAAAGTACTGCTGCTGGGAGCAAATCCGGCTGCACTGATCCATAACAAACAGGTTACCGTGTATGCTAAATGGAATTTATCACTAAGGCATTTCGGCGATTTAAATAATTACGGAAACATTTCGGCGATCTATACAAATATTATTGAGAACAAGCCGGAATACATATTTGACAACATAAGCATGATGCCGGATCTCATTCAGCGCATTCCCGAACTGAAAAATATGTACGAGCCTTCGTATGACAAAAAAGCATATAAGCTGGTAAAATAGCAAAGGGCCCAGCGCATAACAAAACAGCCCATGGTTTAAACCATGGGCTGTTTTGTTATGCGCTGGGGGCGGGTATTATGCGCAGGCAATTTTATTGACGCGGCCTTCGTGTCTGCCGCCTTCAAATGCTGTTTCTACAAACATTTTTACACAGGCAATTGCTTCTTCAATGGGAATAAAGCGTGCCGGAAGGCACAATACGTTTGCGTTGTTATGCTGGCGTGTAAGCATTGCTATTTCAGGAGTCCAGCATAAGCCTGCACGTATGTGCTGATGTTTGTTTGCTGTCATGCAAACGCCGTTACCACTTCCGCAGATCAGGATTCCAAACGTTGCTTTTCCGGTTTCAACAGCTTCTGCTACCGGATGAGAGAAATCAGGATAATCTACAGACGCTTCAGAGAATGGTCCGCAGTCGATCGTTTTATGACCCTGAGTCTCTAAGTATGCAATGATTTCTTTTTTATAGGTGTAACCGGCATGGTCACCACCTAATGCGATTGTATACGCCATAATTTTATTCCGCTTCTTTTAATTTTCTTTTATAAACAACAGCGCTTACAAATATGCTTATCTCATAAAGCATATACATAGGCACCAGCATTAATAGCTGGCTTAATACATCCGGTGATGGTGTAAGGATAGCTGAAATAACAGCCATCACAACAATAGCATGTCTTCTGTATTGTTTCATATACATAGGCGTCATGATACCCATTAATGAAAGGAAATAAACAACTACCGGTAACTGGAAAATAACCCCGCCTCCTAAGGCCATCATACATAAGGTGGAAATGTATGACGTAACATCGAAGCTGTTTTCGATAGAAGGATCTAATTTATAATTAGCAAGGAAATCAATTGCCAGCGGCGAAATGATGTAGTAACCGAATAAAATTCCGATGAAGAACAATATGGAAACACCCAGCACAACGCCGCGCACATTCTTGCGCTCATTTGGGTGTAACGCAGGAGCAATGAATTGCCACAGTTGATAGGCAATATAAGGGAATGCTACGATCGCGCCTGTAATTAAGGATGCCAGCAGGTGCATGGTAAACTGTCCTGTCATGGTGCGGCTCATTAATGTAAAATTCATTTCACCGATACAATAATTAAAATATTTGCAAAGTATGGTAAAGGTTGGAAAATCAGGTCTTGACGGAGCCATTAAGATATCATGAAAGATAATATCCATATTAAAAAAAGCGATGATGGTTAAAACCATCACCGCTAATATTGCTTTTATTAAATGTTTCCTTAATTCCTCGAGATGGTCCAGGAAGGACATTTCTTTTTTTTCTTCTGTAGTATCGCTCACCGGATTCGGGAATTAAATATATAATGGATATTGTGCCATCCAGTTGTTTACGTCTTTACGTACAGTTTCAATTACAGAATCTTTAGTCTGGTTCATTAAAACGGTATCGATCATTTCAACAATACGGATCATGTCATCACCAACCATACCACGGCTTGTAATAGCAGCTGTACCTACACGCATACCTGAAGTAACAAACGGAGATTTGTCGTCAAACGGAACCATGTTTTTGTTGATCGTAATATCTGCGCGGATCAGCGCGTTTTCAGCTTCTTTACCGGTTAAGTTTTTACTTCTAAGGTCGATCAGCATTAAGTGATTGTCTGTACCACCGGAAATGATATCGTATCCTTTTTTCAAAAATGCTTCAGCCATGATCTGTGCATTCTTTTGAATTTGTTTTGCATACTGTAAGTAATCCGTAGATAATGCTTCCTGGAAAGCTACCGCTTTAGCAGCAATAACGTGCTCTAACGGACCGCCTTGTGTACCCGGGAAAACGCCCATGTCTAATACATTAGACATCATACGTGTTTCACCTTTTGGTGTTTTTAAACCGAATGGGTTTTCAAAATCTTTACCCATCATGATCACACCACCACGCGGACCTCTCAATGTTTTATGCGTTGTTGTAGAAACAATGTGGCAATGCGGGATCGGGTCGTTCAATAAACCTTTTGCAATCAAACCGGCCGGGTGAGAAATATCTGCTAATAAGATAGCTCCAACGCTGTCTGCTATTTTGCGGAAGCGTGCATAATCCCAGTCACGTGAGTAGGCTGAAGCTCCGCAGATGATCATTTTAGGTTTTACTTTTAAAGCCGTTGCTTCAACAATATCCATGTTAATCAGACCGGATTCTTTTTCTACACCATAGAAATGTGCCTTGAAATATTTACCCGACATATTTACCGGTGAACCATGTGAAAGGTGACCACCGTGCGAAAGATCAAAACCTAAAATAGAATCTCCCGGATTCAGACACGCAATCATGATCGCAGCGTTTGCCTGTGCACCGGAGTGTGGCTGAACGTTTGCCCATTCAGCACCGAATAATTTTTTCAAACGATCAATAGCAATCTGCTCAACCTGATCAACAACCTGGCAACCTCCGTAATAACGCTTGCCCGGAAGGCCTTCAGCATATTTATTGGTAAGTACACTTCCCATTGCTTCCATCACTTGTTTTGAAGTGAAATTTTCTGAAGCAATTAATTCGATGCCTTCTTCCTGACGGTGAGCCTCTTTAGAGATTAAATCAAAAATTTGAGTATCTCTTGCTGTTGTGCGAATAGGTGCAGTAATCATATGTTTGATTGGTGATTTTAGGCCTCAAAATTACGGCTTTTCGGGGAGCATAAAAAGGAAAGATTCAATAAATCGACATTACTTTTAAATATCACGGGAACAGCATGTATGTTTGTGAATGTATACGTATGAAATTGGTGCACATGAATATTTTAATGGAAGTATAATATTCTATTAATCAAAGCCATATCATTAATTTCAGGAATTCTGTATATTTGAATTATGAAAAAGAGGCTTCTTTCAATTCTTTTGTTAATACTTGTTTTCTCGTATTCTGCCTATGCGCAACGGGTAGAAGATATTTTCTCAAATTCAGATTATACCGTCACCTGGTTCGGGATCGATTATTCCCATTCAAAAGTGATCGGTTATGTAAGCACATTTGGCGGCAATACACCGATTACAGCCACCGATTTGAGGGACAAATACTATCCTTCCTGGAATCACCTTATTCTGGACGAACCGGACAAATATGATGTTGCTTCGATGATCCGGAGAAAATCTGTTGCTGTAGACCTGAACCCGATAAAACAGGCTAATGCAGCCACACCGGTTGATTCTGTAGAAGCAGCCGTTACGCCGTATTACATGTTAGCAGACATACAGTCTTTTGTGTCTTTGTACGATACCAAAGACCGCGCGGGTATTGGTTTGGTTTTTATTGCTGAAAGCATGAATAGGCTGAAGAAAGAAGCCATCTATCATGTAGTATTTTTCAATATTGAAACGAAAGAAGTGCTGCTTCAGGAACGCATGCGCGGCGCACCTTTTGGTGCAGGTATCAGAAATTATTGGGCAGGCTCTTACGGAAATGTTATGTCGCAGATCCGGGATGAGCAGTATAAAAAATGGAAGAGCAAATATGCAGTAAAAGCCACGAGCCAGAAGCCAACGTGGTAAAATTGACCTCATGGCTTAGCCATGGATATGGTTGTGGTGTCTTAGTTTTCTTTCACCCGTCCGTTTTCAAGCATTAAGACATGATCAATACACGACGGCATATCGCTGGCATAGTGTGAAACATAGATCAATGTTTTTTCAATGTGATTGCAGACTGTATCAACCAATGAAGTAAAACGCTGGGTCTGTTCTTTATCCAGGCCCTGACAAGGTTCATCTAAAATCAGCACCGGTGGGTTTTTTACCAGAGCACGTGCAAGCAACAGCAAACGCTGCTGTCCTAACGATGTTTTATAAAAAGCTCTTTGTTTCAGGTGAATCACATCCAGCGCTTCCATCCAGTACGTAACCGTCTTTTGCTGCATAGCCGTTAGGCGCGTGGAAGAACCAACCTGGTCGTTTACACCTGAACTAACAATTTCAAAACAAGTGGTTTTATCCTGTGAAAACCCGCCCAGCGAATAATCGTTTTTAGCTAATGCCTGCGATTGAATGTAGCTGCTGCCACGCAACACGTGGTTATGCATTTCCGGAGAAACATAACCGATCTTTTTTTTGATCTCCCAGATGCTTTCACCATTTCCGCGTTTTTGATCAAAAAGAAATACATCATTCAGGTATACCTGCGGGTTATCTGCATTGATCAGACTCAGCAAGGTTGATTTACCCGAACCATTATGCCCAAGTAAGGCCCAATGCTCACCGCGTTTTACTGTCCACGAAATGTCATCGAGTATTTTTTTATTACCAAAAGAAACGTTCACGTGATTCATGTGTACCGCAACTTCAAACGGCGGAAATGCAGAGACAGAAATTTCTTTTAAATCTTCCCAGTTAACAGATCCGTTTTGTTGCTGTTGCATTTCTTCTATAATGCCAGGCGCATCTTTTGTTTGCGCACAAAGCGTTCCGGCTCTCATTAAAAAAATCTGATCGGCACATGCCGGAATTTCATCCGGTGTAGTAATGAGGATAACGGTAATTTTTTGTTCTTTAATCTTTTCCAGCAACTGATGCAGCTCACCGCGTGTTGCAGTATCCAGGCCTATAAATGGCTGGTCAAGAATTAATACATCCGGTTTTGTAAGCAGTGCCAGCGCAAGCTGCAGACGCTTGCCTTCTCCGTTTGACAGCTCAATAACAGGCTGCTGCAGTTTTTCAGATAAGTTTAATTGAGTAACAACTCTTTGCAGATCAGTTGCCGCAGATTTTTCTTTTAACAGAATATCGTTTACCGTAGGGAAGTTGCCGCTGTAATTACGGTCGTAACGCTGACCAAAATACGACTTTGTTTCGAATGCATACCTGAAATCATGCTGCTGCTGTACAATGGTTTTTTTTAAGTCAGGTGAAGAAAAATGTATCTCACCGGAAGACGCTTTCCAATGCCCGGCAAGTATTTTTGCAAGACTTGTTTTGCCGCTTCCGGAAGCACCTGTCAGAACAATACATTCCCCCGTATTGATAGAAAAGGAAATGTTGTTTAAGATATTTTCTGATTCGATGGAAAGAGAAAGGTTTTGTGCGTGTATGATGGGAGAGGGCATTGGAGCTTGTAATATATTAACTATTACTTTTCCCGGGACGGCACCCGGTTTTATTATGGCATGCTTTCAGCATTTTCGCATGGCTGTGACACACAGAGATTCTTAACTTTCAATAGCAGATTCCGGTGTGTGTGCCGCAGGCTATGGGTGAATGTTTGGAATTTGCATTTTGAATTGTGGAATTTGTCAGCTAGTCTTCCATCAGCACATCAATCAGCTCAATCACCGCTTTGCTCATGCTGTTGTTGTTATCAAGCAATGGATTTATTTCGGTAAATTCCCATAAACGGATATTCTTCAAACGTTTTAAGGTATCGACAACCTGCTTCGCTTCAGGCAAGAGCAGCCCGTTATACACAGGTGTACCCGTACCGGTAGAAACACTTGTGTCAAGCACATCAACATCGAAAGAAACATACACCGCATCGTAATCCGCAAAATAGGTTACTGCCTGATCCAGGATATAGGTTAAACCTTTTGCTTTTACATCATACGGGCTGTAATGATTTAATTTATAATCACGGATCAAATGATATTCCTGAATTTCGAAATCGCGCAGACCAATAAAGAAAATATCTTCCGGACCAATCTTTGGTGTAAGGCGGCTTGCTCCGCAATGTTTCAATTCTTCCCAGAAAGGTTTCAAGCCCGCATCAATCGTACTTCTGGAAAGTTCAATATTATCATACCCCATAGATGCTGATAGCGACATGCCGTGTAAATTACCGGAAGGGGTAGTATAAGGTGTATGCAGATCGGCATGTGCGTCTACCCAAATCACGCCTAACTTTTTATCTGCACCGATTGCTTCACGGATACCGGCCATAATACCAATAGCGTTACTATGGTCACCACTGATAACCAACGGATATTGTTTTTTTACGATCGCAGAAATTTCTTTCGCTGTATTGTTATTTAATTCAGACAAGAGTTTTGCATATTTTCCCTGTACATACGGGCCTGTTTCGCCTCTTTTTTCAGGAAAACTTGAAAGTGTTTTTTTAGAAAATTGTTTTAATACTGGTTGAGCTCTTTCTGCATCTGCTACCAACAGCGCATCCACGGCAAGTGAAGTGCCCATGCGCTGCGCGCCAATATCAGAAGGAACAGAAACAAGTATGTCCGGCTTTTTCATAAACGTATTACGATTAATTCTATTTGTAATGATACGAAAACCTTTCTACATTGGTCATACAATCAACAAAACTTGTTATGAGAAAATCGGTATTCATTGGATTTTTATGCAGTATTATTTTGATAGCCAGTTGTACCAGCCAGAAAAAGAAATTGGCAAAGATGCATACAGAGGATACAATTGTTAAAGCTCAACTGATACAGCATACAAAGGAAAGTCTGTTAAGTCCATATCAACATGTTAATTTTCAATTGGATTTAACAAAAAACAAAACTGCGTTTTACGGGTACAATACCGGCAGCAAATGGGAGTTGTGGGTAAAAACAGACAGTACCATTACCTTTAAATACGATGGAGAAGAAATGGTTTTTTCATCTGCAAAGACAACCGAAGCCCAGGATAACCCGGTTGTCAAATATCATTCGAAAACAATTGTATCCAATCCTTCTCAACCAGGATTAAAAAAATCAATCACCGTTATGATACGGGATGAAAAATACCTGGATGAAATACAAGGTACGTATGTGCCACTAAGTGTACGCATAGAAGTAGAAGACCATACCAACAAGACAACAGTAATTTATGCAGGCGGCGGTTTTTATGTAGTCAATCCAATCATCCATGATATATGGGTATTAGACAGTATGAGTAATGTAAAAGTATCTGCTGAAAATTTTCCGCTGGGCGCACCCAGGCTGGAATTTCATTTAGATGGCGGAAAGATTTATGGTTTTAGTGGGTGTAATGAAATTACCGCTACATTTTATACCATTCAAAATCAGATACAGTTAAACAGCGAAATTTCTACCCTTAAAAGCTGTGTGCATGTACCGCTGGAGCCTCTATTTATGGGTGCTTTGGCAAACAAACGGTATTACTATAGTTTTGAAGAAAGACGTTTGAAGTTAAAACATCGCGATGGATCAATACTGAGCTTTAAAAAAGTAGATTAGAGCAATATAAAAAAACCTCCCGGCAAATTCGCCGGGAGGTTTTTTTTATTCGGTTCAACACAATTAATTAATAAGGTATATAAGAACTGGCTGAATAAATGGCCGAATTATCAGAAGCTTTCCGCAAAGAGAAGTCTATTTTATACCCGGCGGAGTTACAGCTTCCATCATACGTATAAACAGCATTATCATATCTGTAACCGGCTTCACCACTCCAGTAAAACTTTGTATAACCTAATGCTACATATACTGGTTTTGCCGTGTACGACGTATATTCCACTTTACCTTGTTTCAGCACATAAGGTCCATAATAATCAGGTCCGCAATCATACCATTTGAACGGAGTCGTTACATCACAGATAAATTTTTCATTTTCAGTGTTCAGCCCGATCTCACTTACGTTCGTAAAATTACCGCCTGAGCCATTGTTGAAATAATCAGCAGAAGCAAAGCTTGTATCACCCTCAAGTTTAAATGTAATACCGGTTTCAGTACCAGGTGTATTCTGGAAAGTACGTTTACGGAAAATTTTCCACGAACGTGTAAATGCAACTGCTGTATTTGTACCTGTGGTATCAAAGGTTAAGGTCATATCGCCACGCACTTTGTGAATCACCTCGGCATTTGGTGTATTGGTGAACAGGGTGATCAGCGAACCGCCGCTTGCGTTGGTGATGTAGGCAGTACCGTTGTAGATTACAGATTGATTTGAATTTGTGTACAACACTTTATAATTGGTAAAAACTACTTTAAGTTTTGCATTCTGATCCGAAAAAGTAGTGCCGCTTATAAGTGTAACATCAATAGAACCGCTTATTACACGGTACGGATTGCAATTGGAACCACTTTGCGAATAATCAATGGTAAAATTTTTCTTGTCGAATGTTACTTTACCGCAAGGCAATACGGTTCCTGAAGTTCGGAGAGAAGAGGTAGATGCATTCTCATATTCAGTTGAATTGTAGACGGTCTCTATATCATCATAGGCACGCTGCATTTCGCTTCTGGCAGAAGCATCATCTGCTTTTGTTTTTTGCTGGTAAACAGGTTTTTCTTCTTCTGTTTTTTTGCAGCTAAAAATCAATAGGGGAAAGGATGCCAGTAAAATGGAATAAATGATTTTTTTCATACTATCTCTGATATCGGTTATGTTTACGGATGTTCAATAAATATGCCAGTAATCATATAACAAGCCCTATAAAAACAACAGCCTTCTTTTAAACGTATTGGAAAATAATTAGTTATAAATTCGAAAATTTGAATAAAATCTACGCTGTTAGTAATTTAAAGGGTTTTAGTTTAAATACTGAATTAATTAAACCAATTAGATGTTATAACATCAAATGCAAAGTAGCGTTGAAACTATGAATAACATAAAATTCTATATCATTCTGCTGGCAATACTTTTTACAGGTTCAGGAAGTACGTGTGTTCAGAAACAAAAGGACTCAGAAAAAATGAAACTGCTCTATGTATACGATCCGTTATGTGGTTGGTGCTACGGGTTTGGGCCGGTAGTTGAAAAGATTGAAAAAAATTATAAGGGTACAGTTGACGTAGAGATAATCAGCGGAGGAATGGTCATGGGAAATAGAATAGCACCGATAGGAAATATGTCGGAATATATTCTGGATGCTATTCCAAGGTTACAGCGTATGACAGGCATTGAGTTTGGCCAACCCTATATTACTTTATTAAAAGAAGGCTCCTATGTGACATCTTCTGAAAAACCATCGATTGCATTGTGTGTGTATAAATCATTTACAGCGGAACGTGCGGTAGAATATGGCCATGCGATACAGACATCTTTTTACAAAGAAGGAAAAGATCTGAATCAGGATGTGTTGTATGCAGATCTTGCAACGTCTTATGGCATCGATCGCGCAGCATTTTTGAAACGCATGAAAGATTCGGTTTACTTCAATCAGGCACATGAAGAATTTAAACGTGCTGCAGCTCTTGGTGTGACTGGTTTTCCCACCTTGCTGCTTAAACAGGAAAATGGATATACAGCACTTACCGAAGGGTATGCAACGTATGAATCAATTGAAAAGCAACTGCAGAAACATGTAAAAGCTGCCGGAACAAAATAACCGAAAGAGAACATTTGCTGTAAAATCAGAAACAGTTCGTTAAAAAATAGAACGCATAGAGATTATGCAACGGAGAAAATTCATTAAAAACGCCGCGCTTGCCGGTACCGCAATGATTGGTTTACATCAATTTGCCCGAGCCTGGGACAATGAGCCCAAGGTTAATGGGATTATGCCTGTATTGTTTGTTGGTCATGGAAGTCCAATGAATGCTATTGAACAGAATAAATTTAATGCAACCTGGAAAGAGTTAGCAGCTAAATTACCAACGCCCAAAGCGATCATGGTTGTTTCGGCACATTGGGAAACTGTAGGTACAAAAGTTACTGCCATGCCTAACCCGGCAACCATACATGACTTCGGAGGCTTCCCCAGGGAATTGCATGAAGCAGAATATCCGGCACCCGGTTCCCCCGAGTTCGCGCGGATAACAAAAGAGTTACTGGCAAAATGGGAAGTTCATGAAGATCAGGCCTGGGGTCTGGATCACGGTACATGGTCTGTATTGATGCCGATGTATCCGGAAGCAACTATTCCTGTTTATCAGATGAGCCTGGATGTGCGTAAAAAACCGGAAGAGCAGTTTGCCCTTGCACAGGATCTGTATGAACTTCGCAAGCGGGGTGTATTGATCATTGGCAGCGGAAACATCGTACACAACCTGCGCATGATGCAATGGAACGATACAGCGTATGACTGGGCAAGCGCCTTCAATGCAAATGTGAAAGACATTATTTCAGGAAGCGATTATTCAAAACTGATCCAATACCAATCGCTGGAAAATTATAAATATGCAATACCAACACCAGAGCATTATTTACCGTTGCTTTACACGCTGGCATTAAAGAAAAACAACGACACCATTTCGTTTTTTAATGATGTTACAACGAACGGTTCAATTGCTATGACAGGGGTATTGATTCATTCCGTATAAGGTCAACGCTCTGACAGGAAAAAAACGTCAGACTGTACTATCTGAACAGGTGCTCTGCGGTTTTTTCCGTCAGAGCGTCTGCTGTTTCAGGTCAGTATTTACCGATCGAACAGTGTTTAATAAAGTTTTTTATAACGTCGAGCGTTTTTTCTTTTTGTTCAAACATACCCATGTGTCCGCAATTTTCAATCTCAGCACATTGAATGTGCCCTGAAAGCGAGGCTTGCTCTTTTAATTTATCGATCGGAATGGTTGCATCATTTTTTCCTCCAATCAATAAAACAGGTACAGATAAAGAAGCTAATACGGCAGTACGATCCGGGCGATCTCTCATAGCAAGGGTTGTAGCAATGATGCCATGCCCGGAAGATTGCTTCGCTATCCGTTTTAGCATGGCTATTTCTTCTTTCATTGCCAAACGGTTTTGCAATAAAAATAACGGCTCTATAAACGATTGGGTAAACAGGTCGGCATTGTATTTTTGAATGAAGGCAATAGTCTTATCACGGTTCGATTTGCGTTCTTCAGAATCAGCATAAGCTGTAGAATGAAACAGACAGAGGCCGCTGAGCGTCGCTGCGTATTTTTCTGCATAGGCCAAACCAACATACCCGCCCAGTGAATGACCGATGTAGGTAAAAGATGCAATATTTAATTGAAGCAGCAATCGACGCACTTCTTCGGCAAACCATTCCATACTCACAGATTCTTTGTCGAGCAGTGATTCTCCAAAGCCAGGCAAATCAAGGCATATCACACGATTGGAAACAGTTAAGGATTCTATAAAATCATTCCACATTTCTTTGCTTTCACAAAACCCATGAACAAAAACCAGTGCAGCTCCGTTTCCTTTATCTGTGAATGTAATGGCTTTACTCATACTAGTAGGTGCCAGGCAGAAACGAATCTGCCTAAAGCGATTAATCAGGTAATAAAAAAGCCGGGGAATAGACCACCGGCTTGTTATGTATATGTTTTGAAAAGAATTATTTTAATACAACACCGGAAAGGTTACGAACGGTTCTGGCAATGCTTTGCGGGTCGAAGCCGCATTCTTTGTGCAGTTCAGCCTGCTCACCATGTTCAACAATACGGTCGGGAATACCCAGCCGGATTACTTGCGCCGCATAGTTGTTATCTGCCATAAATTCCAATACGGCCGAACCAAAGCCACCCATTAAGCAGCCATCTTCCACCGTAATTATTTTTTTAAATTTCTTAAACACCAGGTGAAGCATTTCTTCATCAATTGGTTTAACAAAACGCATATCAAAATGGGCAGGAGATAATTCTTCTTCGCGCAGTAATGCTTTTGCTTCAATAACATAATTACCGATATGGCCTATGCTGAGGATGGCAACATCATCTCCGTCACTTACTTTTCTGCCCTTGCCAATCGTAATTTCTTCAAAAGGTGTTTTCCAGTTGGGCATTACACCCTGGCCGCGTGGGTAACGGATAGAGAAAGGCCCTTTATTTTTTTGCAGTTGAGCTGTATACATTAAGTTCCGCAGTTCCTGTTCATTCATCGGAGCAGAAACCACTAAGTTTGGTATGCAGCGGAAAAAAGCAAGATCATAGGCGCCGTGGTGTGTTGGTCCGTCGACACCGGCAAAGCCCGCACGATCCAGGCAGAAAATAACATGCAAATTCTGAATACACACATCATGGATTACCTGATCGTATGCGCGCTGCATGAATGTTGAATAAATATTACAGAAAGGAATTAATCCCTGTGTGGCTAAACCGGCAGAAAAAGTAACGGCATGCTGTTCGGCAATGCCTACATCAAATGCCCGGTCGGGCATTTTTTCCATCATTAAATTCAGCGAACATCCTGAAGGCATGGCAGGCGTAATACCCATGATCTTATCATTCTTTTCCGCCAGTTCAATAATGGTATTTCCAAAAACATCCTGGTATTTAGGAGCCTGAGGTGTATCGTAGGTCTTAACGTGAATTTGTCCCGTTACTTTATCAAATTTTCCCGGCGCGTGCCATTTAACCTGATCTTTTTCGGCAAGCGCATACCCCTTGCCTTTAACGGTCAGGGTGTGTAAGATCTTTGGTCCGGGAATATCTTTTAAATCATTCAGCACCTGTACCAGGTGGTTCAGGTCATGGCCATCTACCGGACCGAAATAACGTATATGCAGCGATTCAAATAAGTTGCTTTGCTTAAGCAACGATGCTTTTAACCCGCTTTCAACTTTAGAAGCTATTGCCTGCGCATTGGGTCCGAACTTACTTATTTTTCCAAGCATGTTCCATACTTCATCCCGCACACGGTTGTACGTGCGGGAAGTTGTGATGTCAACCAGATAATCTTTCAGCGCACCCACATTCGGATCAATTGCCATGCAATTGTCGTTAAGCACGATCAGCAAATTTGAATTGGTAACACCGGCATGATTCATCGCTTCAAAAGCCATTCCGCCTGTTAATGCACCGTCACCGATTACGGCAATGTGCTGGCGGTTGTCTTTTTGATACTGACTGGCTACAGCCATACCCAGTGCTGCCGATATAGAGGTTGAAGAGTGTCCGACACCAAACGTATCATATGGGCTTTCGGAACGTTTCGGAAAACCCGAAAGTCCGTTATAGGTTCGGTTTGTATGGAAATTTTCCATACGGCCGGTTAATATTTTATGCCCGTATGCCTGGTGGCCAACATCCCACACAAGCTGATCTACAGGTGTATTAAATACATAATGTAAGGCAACGGTCAGTTCAACCACACCTAGGCTCGCGGCAAAATGCCCGCCATATACTGAGACATTGTCTACAATAAATTGACGTAACTCTTCACTTACCTGAATGAGTTGAGTTTCATCGAGTTTTCTCAGCTCTTCGGGGGAATGAATCGTACGTAATAGTTCTCCAGGTTGAATCACAGGTAGCCTTTTCTTATTTTATATCAAAACAAAGATAAACAATATTTGTTTAACCAATAGCAAACAAACAGGGTTGATTGCCTCTCTTAACGAAGAGGATACATGTTTTTGGTATTCTTGTAGGAAAACAATTTTCTGCCTGAAAAGGTTTATGCACATACTATCAACATTAATTAACGCAATTATCAACGCATAACGTGCAAAAGATGCTGATATTCAATATAGTTGTTCCCTTTATGAATAGGTATATTTGAAGTAGAAATTGATTGAATTATACAGGCCACCTCATCCAAAGAAGCAATGTCGAAAGAAGCGAGTTTTGAAATACAGTTACCTCTGTTTGCTGGTCCCTTTGACCTGCTCTTGTTCTTTATTGAACGGGATGAACTGGATATTTATGACATTCCGATTTCTAAGATCACCAACGACTTTTTAGAATACATTCATCGTCTGGAAAAGATGAATGTTGATATTGCCAGCGAATTCATACTGGTTGCGGCTACACTGATGCGTATTAAAGCAAAAACGTTGTTGCCCAGACCGGATATTGATCCGCAGGGCAATGAAATAGATCCAAGAGAAGAGTTGGTATCGCACTTGCTGGAATACAAGAAATATAAGTCGGTTATTGCAGAATTTTCTGAACTGGAAGAAACTTCGCTGAAGCGTGAAAAACGTGGAAATATAGCCAAAGAGTTAAAGCTATTGTCTGAAGTAAGCAACGTTGAGACAGAACTGCAGGATATAGATTTATATAAATTATTAAAAGTGTTTGAAAAGGTCATTGTCCGCTGGAAAGAAGAAAAGACAAAACCTGTGCACCATGTTGTTCAATACCCTTATTCTATTGAATTACAAAAGGAATACATCATCAACAAAGTGAGCCGCGGCCAACGTATATCATTCACGGAAATAATCAACGACATTCCGGTGAAAATGGCTGTGATCTATAACTTCCTTTCCATATTGGAATTACTCGCATTGCAAAAAATTCAGCTTCATTTGGGAGAAGGCTTTAATAACTTCTGGATTGCACAATACGACGGAGAGCACGCTGCGGTGAACGAATACGCAAACGACATAGAATAGTTGTAAAAAATAATTGGTATTAGGTGAAAAATTTTTAATTATTTTATCTAATACCAATTATACTGGAATTCAATAATATTTTTATTATACTTGTTTTGTCGTTACCCTTATCTGTTTTACCCCATTACTTTTTACAAAAAATGAAATTTAGTAAATCTATTCTGTCTGCACTGCTGCTGTGTAGTGTACATGTTCTTATTGCTCAAGTCAACACTCCTGAATCCATTAAGTTAGCAACGGATATCAGCAAAATTTATCCGGATGCAAATGTCTACATACAAGACAATGCAACAAAAGTCAGCTATACAGTCATTGACGGAAAATCCAAAGGTGCGCAGCTTAAAATCGGAACAGAAAACAATGCGGAATACCTTTCTTTAAAAGACAATACAGGTATCGGAGTAGATGAATCATACAATAGTTTTTCAACCATTGACAAAATGCTTTCTTACAGCAAGTCAGGTTCAAAATATGTATTGAATTATAATATGGCAATTGATAAGGCCGTAGAGTCGGGTGGTATTTTCCATTCAGATGCGCGCTACAAATATTTTGAACTGGACTTCAGCAATAAAGGGTCGTATAAGAAAACGGAAATTGTTAAAAGTTATAACGACTATAAATTTATTGATGCGCTGTATTTCCACACCAGTCATCCGCAAAAGAAACATGTAATATCCATTCAGACACCCTCTAATGTTGACATAGAACTGGTTGAATTTAATTTTGAAGCGTACAGGATCACAAAAAAAACAGACACCGATCCTAAAACACAAATTAAAACAATCAGTTACGAACTAAATGATATCAAAGCTTACCAGCGTGAGAGAGGTTCAACAGGAAGCGATATGAATCTGCCGCATGTTGTTATGGTAGTGAAATCGTATTCTTTTAAAGGCACAAAAACTACCTGCTTTGAAAGCTACAACGATTTCTACAAATTTTTACATAAGCTGAACAGCGAAGTAGAACCGTATGAGGAAATGGTAAAGGATTATGCAGATAGAATTGTAAAAGGAAAAACAACCGATGAAGAAAAAGTCAAAGCTTTATACTATTGGGTACAGGACAATATACGCTACATCGCCTTTGAATATGGGATCGCAGGCTTTAAGCCAATGTCAACAAAAGAAGTTCTGGATAAAAAATACGGAGACTGTAAAGCTGTGGCAAATCTGTTAGCTACCATGCTGCGTTCGCAGGGTTATACAGCAAAATTTGTGTGGATCCATACCAATCATTCCAAATACACGTGTACGTTACCTTATTTAGGCATCTTTAACCATGCAATTTGTGTATTATACATGAACAACAAAACATACTTTTTAGATTGTACAGAAAGTTATGCAGCGTTTGGCGAAAACGCATACAGAATTCAAGGACGTCCGGTAATGGTTGAAGACGGAGATGTATATAAAATCGAAACAATACCGTTTGAAGATATTAACAGTTCAAAGTATGATGAAAAAGTTTCGATAAAAATTGTAAACGATAAATTAGCAGGTGAAGCAGAAACCACGGCAAAAGGAGATTTAAAGAATTATTATATCCGTCAATACCACTTTGCTAAATCAGAAAACAAACCGGATTATTTTAAACAGTATTATACAAAAGCCAACAGCAACATTTCTGTTTCAACGGTTACAACATCTGATTTATTTAACAGAGAAATTCCGTTTTATTCCAAATATGCATTTGAGTTAAGCAACCAGGTATTTAAAGATGAAAATGAATTGTTTGTAAATTTAGAATTTGACAATTCATTTGGCAGAAATTCTAAAGATACATCCAGGCTGACAGACTACACCTTTGACATGATCATCAACTATGATATTACGGTTAGCCTTACCGTACCTGCAGGATATAAAGTAAGCGAGCTTCCTCCGCCATTCAAAATAAATAATGAGTACTGCAAAATAAACCTGGAATACACCGTTGCAGGAACAAAAGTAGTATACAAAAAATCATTTGTTTTTCCGTCGGGAGTTATTCCAAAAGATAAGGCTGCAGAATGGGTGAAGATCCAAAAGGATTTAAAAAAATATTATACCAATCAAATAACACTTATTAAGTAACGATCACTTTTTCTACATATACTATGCGTTCTATTTTAATATCAATTGCTTTACTCGCGAGCCATATTACAATGGCACAGGTTCGTACAACTGTTACTGTCCGCAATGCAAAGGAGCTTGAACAGCTCTCTCAACGGTTTGACACGGAAGCGGCAAAAATAAAAGAAGTGCCTAAAAAATATGAAAATGAATCGGTTGTAGTTTTATTTCACTCCGCCAACTTTTTTATAGAAAGAGGAGAAGTTATTTATTTTGTTGAACGTGTTAAAACGCGCGTATACCTGAAGGATAAAGCTGCAGTAGAAAAATATTCTACCTATTATACGTCTGGTTATGGAGACAACAATTCTTCGGAAGTAACGATTATAAAACCAGACGGCACATCAAGTACACTGGAGTTAAAAGATGGGATTAAGGAAACCAATTCAGCTTCTATTCCTATTCATTACAGATCCAGCGTAACGCTAAACCAAACGTATTACAAATTTGCGCTGCCCGATCTGGAGCCTGGAGATATTATTGATTATACTCAGGTATCAAAAAATCCTATGGGAATACTAACAGGAAACATTCCATTTTCACGTATTTACCTGGCATCAGACTTTCCAGTAGTGAGAACATTTATTACAATAGAAGTGCCAACAAAAGATGCGTACATGTATCTTGAATCGTTGAATGGTGCACCGCTGCTAAACAGAAAAGGTGGAGATAATGGCTTGATCACGTTTTCTTTGCAGGATTCGCTGCGAGATAAAATTTTAAACGACTGGAAATTGCCGCGTGAAAAATACGTTCCGCACATTAAGTTTATTCTTACAAGATATACAGGAGCAGATAATAACCAGGTGATTCCGGTAAGAACAGCGGATAGCCGCATTCATGGCAAATTGACAAACGATGAATTTGTGCGTGCTGCGAATCTTGTAAAAAACGTGGAAGGATTTGGAGCAGCAGCTGCCAAAATAGTTATATCCGAAGTAATTGCCGCTAACCCGGAAGCTAAAACCGACGTGAATAAATTAATGGAGTTGTCGTGGTATTATATCCGCCGGAAAGTAATTACAGAAGAACCGATTTATTATTCAGAAATGTATGTTCCAAGAGGACAATATGATTTGTATATCGCAAGTATTTTTATGCAGATCCTTACAAAGAAAAAAGAATCATTCGATTTTGTTTTAACAACAGGAAATAAAAATGCAGGCATTAAAAATGTGATAAGCCCGATGGAGATCAGCTGGGGCATACGCTGGAAAGGAAAATACCTGATGTATCCATCGTATTACATGCAGTTTGGCGAATTACAGAATGTGTATCAGGGAGGTGAAGCCATGATCGTTAAAAACTATAATTTAAAACTTAAAACATTTTCATTTAACACTGAAGTATTGCCTAAACTTGATTATAAGGATAATCAGCTGATAGAAAAATACAACATATCAATTACGGAAGATTTTGATAAAATTGCCTGCACACGAACAATGACTGCAAAAAAAGGTTTTACCGGAACCTTCATTCAGGATTACTACATGCGCGATTTTAATGATGATCAGCTTAAATATATTAAGAAATACAAAGCAACAGATTCGACCACACTATACAAAGGATTAAAGGCTTCTGTGGCAGAAGAATTAAAAAGAAAACATAAAGAAGAGCAGGTGCAATACTTCAAAAATATTCGTGATGCACACATTGAATTGGTGAAAGATGAATATTATATGATGGATGAATATAAGTCATATAAGGTAAGCGGTTATGCAATGACACCAAATTCTCCGGAATTTTTAATTGAAGAATCGTTTACTTTGAATGATTTGGTTAAAAAGGCAGGTAATGGATATATGGTCCGTATAGGCGCACTGCTGGGCGACTACGATAAAGTAGAAGAAGATTTTAGAAAACGCAATTACAGCGGCGCGCTGGATCTGCCTTCAACAAAAACGGCAACAATTACTTTCCAGATTCCGGATGGCTACAAAGTTTCTTCTCTTGATAAAGCAAACAGATCTTTTTCTAACGGATTTATGGATATGGAATCATCGCTGACAGTTGTAGATAATACTGTGGTTCTAACCGTTACACGCAATATCAAGAAAACTGATTTCACGGTGGAAGAGTTTGCAACGATGGTAAAATATTATGATGAGATGTATGAACTTACCCAAAGCCAAATAGTATTAAAGAAAAAATAAGCAACAGAATTTTAACCAATAAGCCTTCGCCAGCCTCGTAACAGGATTCGGCGAAGGCTTATTTTTTTATGCTTATAAATAAATACGATTTGCTTTCTCCTAACGTTTAAGAAACATAAAAGAAGCTATCTTATGAAAAAAATCCTTTTTCCTATCCTTGTGCTGTTGGTATGTTTAACGGCCAGCGCACTATATCTACAGAATAAACAACAACACTTTTCCATTAAAGCACAAAATATTGTTTCAGATTACCTGGAAGGGGATATTATATTTCAATCCTCTCAATCCAATCAGTGCAAAGCAGTAAAGCTTGCAACACATTCTGAATACAGCCATGTAGGTATGATTACCTTCGTTGACAAGAAGCCTTATGTACTGGAAGCTGTTGAACCCGTTCGTCTAACCGATCTGGAGACATGGAAAGCACACGGCACAGGCGGTCATTATACGGTTATGCGTTTAAAGAACAGAAGCACAGAAATACTGGATACAGAAATACCGGCTGCTCAGGCACTGGGTAAAAAAATGCTTGGCACACATTATGATTTGTATTTTAACTGGAGCGATGAGCAATTGTATTGTTCTGAACTTGTATGGAAAATATATCAGCGCGGGTATAACGTGGAATTGTGTTCACTTAAAAAAATGAAAGAATTTGATTTGACATCCCCCGAGGTAAAGGCAATTATGAAACAGCGATACGGCAACAAGCCGCCGCTGGAAGAAGATGTGGTAGCACCTTCAGATTTATCACATTCAGCATTATTGTATGAAGTTGAGAAAAAATAAAAAGCCAAGCGCCTGAGAAGAATTTACCCGGGCGCTTGGCTTTATAAAATTTTTTGAATTAAAATTTCTCTAATGCACTGAAAAAGAAACTTCCTTCAATCTGCGCATTTTCATCCGAATCAGAACCGTGCACGGCATTACGTTCCAGAGATTTTGCAAACAACTTGCGTATAGTACCCGCATCTGCATTGGCAGGATTTGTTGCACCAATAAGTTTTCTGAAATCTTCAACAGCATTTTCTTTCTCTAAAATAAGAGCTATTATCGGGCTTTCAGACATGATTGATTTCAGGCTGTCATAAAAAGGTTTACCTGTATGCACAGCATAAAATTCCCCTGCACGTTCAGCACTTAAATACGTTAACTTAATCGCAACAATTCTAAACCCTGCGCCTTCAATCATTTTTAAAATACTACCACTATGCCCGTCTTTTACGGCATCGGGTTTGATCATTGAAAATGTTCTATTACCTCCCATACAGCTACTAATTTATTTATACGAACAAAAATAGATAAATACTTGATATTCCATACGCTAAATTATTAAAATGAATATCAAACAGGTTGTTTTTTCTACTATTTCTTTTGACCTTTGCCCATCTCTGCAATTAACCGGGATAAATACCAGATGCAGCAACAGCTGATTGAATTAAAGCCGCTCTTAGATTCTCCTAAGAAAATTGTTATAACCACCCATCACAAGCCGGATGCCGATGCATTAGGATCTTCGTTGGCATTGGCCCGTTTTTTAAAAAAATTAAAGCACGAGGTTCAGGTTATAGTACCTTCAGATTATCCGTCTTTTTTAGACTGGATGTCAGGGAATGACAGTGTCTGGATTTACAATGAGGGGAAAGAAGAGCAATCAGCGCTGTACATTGAAGCAGCCGACATTATTTTTTGTCTGGATTTTAATGCACTTGGCCGCATAAATGAACTGGGCGCACTCGTTGGGAAATCTCCTGCAATAAAAGTATTGGTAGATCACCATCTCGAACCACAGGATTTTGCTGACATTTCAATTTCAGACATAAAAGCAGCAGCTACAGGGGTTTTAATTTATGAATTGATTATTGGCCTGAATGGAAGAGACCTTATGGATACCTACATAGCTGAATGTATCTATGCAGGTATCATGACAGATACAGGATCATTCCGCCATTCAAATACAGATAAAAAAGTTCACCAGATCATTGCAGACCTATATAGCTGGAATCTTGATTCCTCGCGTGTGCATCGATTAATATTTGATACCAATTCAGAAGAACGTCTGAGATTGCTTGGCTTTTGTTTATCAGAAAAACTAGTTGTATTGGCAGATTGCTATACAGCGTTTATGTATTTAAGTGCAGAAGAATTAAAACGTTTTGATGCACGCACCGGCGATACAGAAGGCCTTGTAAATTATGCTTTATCCATTGACAAGGTAGTGCTTGCAGCCATGATTATCGAGCGAGAAGATGGCGTAAAAATATCCTTCCGCTCCAAAGGTGATTTTAATGTGAATGAATTTGCCCGTACTCATTTTGAAGGAGGTGGCCACAAAAATGCTTCAGGAGGAAGATCGCTTAAATCTTTGTCTGAAACAGTGCGCAACTTCCGTGAAATAGTATCCACTTATAAAGAAGAATTACTCGAAAATCTACGTAAAGAAAAATTTCTATGTTAAAGAAAAGTTTATCCCTGTTAGCGGGAGCAGTAATGTTAGCAAGCATCACGTCATGCAACAAGTTTGAAAAAACAGAAAGCGGTTTAGAATACAAAATCTTAAAAGATTCTTCAGGTGAAGATTATCCTGAAAAAGGAGGCTTTATTACATTTTGGTTTGAAATTCAAAACGATAAAGATTCAACGCTTGATACTCAATTTAAAGACCCGAATCCGGTAGGAATTCCAACACCGGATGTTGCGCACAAACCTAGCATTGAAGAAGGTTTTATGTTGCTTACAGAGGGTGATAGTGCCGTATTTTTACTGAATGCAGATTCATTATATGCAAACACGTTTCACCAAAAATTACCTGCGCACATAAAATCAGGAAGCAATGTGAAAATGGTTGTTCGCATGGGCAAAGTATATTCTAAATCTTTTGTTGATTCAGTAATGGCAGTTCAGGAACAACAGATGGCAAACCAAATGCTTGCTGAAACGGAAGTTTACAAAAAGGATAGTCTTGCTATTCAGAATTACTTAACAAAAAATAAACTTAAAGGCCAGCCAACTATTGGCGGTGTGTACGTTGTTAAGCTGAAGCAAAATAATGCTACAGATCTGTTCATTGCTCCGGGTGATTCAATTGAAACATCTTATGTAGGTAAATTATTAATTGAAGGAACAGAATTTGATAAATCACGTGATGGTCAGCCATTCAAATTTACTGTAGGTATGGGCCAGGTAATTAAAGGCTGGGACGAAGGATTTCAAAAGCTAAAGCGTGGTGAAAAAGCATTGTTGTTAATTCCTTCACGTTTAGCGTATGGTTCAAGAGGTGCTCAAGGTGCAATTCCTCCAAATTCTCCATTGCTTTTTGAAGTTGAAGTAAAAAAATAACACAATAGATGAACCGTATATCTATTTTTCTTTTTTTATTCTGTGCATGTATACTTAATGTATATGCACAGAATAAAAAAACACCAGCTACAGGCAAAGCCGAACCCAGCTATCTAAAAACCGCAAGCGGTTTAGAATATAAAATAATTAAAGAAGGCCCGGGAAACCAGCGGCCCGAACAAGGAGGTTATATTTCTTTTTGGTTTCAGCTCCAAACGCTTCAGGACTCAATCATTGACAGTCAGTTTGGCGATCCGAATCCCGTAGGAATTCCTACCCAGGAGGCTTTGCACAAACCCGGCATTGAAGAAGGGTTTCTGTTACTGACAGAAGGAGACAGCGCTGTTTTTTTATTGAATGCAGATTCATTGTATATAAATTCATTTCATCAGAAAAGACCGGATTACCTGAAGCCACAAAGCAAGGTTAAAATGATTGTAAAAATGGGCACTGTCTATTCAAAACAATTTGTTGATTCAGTAATGGCGCAGCAAAAAATTGCGATGGCCGAGCAGTCGAAAGGTGAAACAGATGTTTATACGAAGGATAGCATTGCCATTCAAAACTATTTGAAACAAAACCATCTATCCGGAGTGGCAACACCCGGTGGTGCATATGTAGTCATATTAGAAAAAAGCACATTCAGCAAAGCAGATCTTAAAGCCGGCGAAGACGTACAGACAACCTACATCGGAAGCTTATTAAGCAACGGTTCTGTATTTGATAAGTCTGCCCCGGGCGATTATTTTAAATTCCGTTTAGGTTCCGGACAAGTTATTCAAGGCTGGGATCAAGGCTTCCTAAAATTAAAACACGGCGACAAGGCACTGATTTTAATTCCTTCCCGTTTAGCTTATGGTACCAGAGGTGCCGGAGGAAGTATTCCGCCGAATGCACCATTGGTATTTGAAGTTCAGGTAAAATAAATTAAAACACCAATGAATAAAGTATACATCATTCTGGGTTTTTGTTTTCTAAGCATATCTGTTTTTGCTCAGAAAAAACAAAAGACTCCAAGCAAGGCATCTCTATTTCATGAAAAGGATGTAGCCTATACACCCTCAGGTTTGGCATACAAATACAGACTTGATGTGCCGGGTAAAACCGGGGCAGTAGGTGATGTTGTAAAACTGCATTTTGTATTGCGTAACAGTAAAGATTCAATTCTGCGCAGTACCATAGAGGAAGACAGGATGGTTATTACAACCATTCAAAAACCAAGGTATGCAGCATCCTTTGAAGAAGGTCTGGGAATGCTTTCTAAAGGAGACAGTTGTGCATTCTGGATTTCAGCAGATTCACTTTTTAAAAAAGGTATTGGTGCTGAAATGCCGCCCTTTATTGAAAAAGGAAGCTTCCTTCGTTTTGAAGTAAAGATGTATGACGTATTAACAATGGCAGAATATGTTGAGGAACAAGAAATTATGGCAAAAAAAGTAAAAGCAGATGAAGATGCGGCATTAGCATCATACATCAAAACAAATAATATTCCGGCTGTGTTAGACACGGCAACAGGTGTATATTACCAGGTGGTTCAGGCAGGCACAGGTGCTAAACCTAAAAAAGGAAACAAAGTAATTGTTCATTATACCGGGCATTTATTAAACGGAGAAATTTTTGACAGTTCACTCGATCGGGGAGATCCGTTTGATTTTATCATCGGACAAGGCCGCGTAATTGAAGGCTGGGATGAAGGTATTCCATTGATGCGAAAAGGAGAAAAAGGAATTTTATACATTCCATCCTATCGCGGTTATGGAGAGCAGCGTGCCGGAAGCATTCCCCCTAATTCTACATTGATATTTGAAGTTGAATTGCTGGATATAAAGTAGTAATAAGTACCTGGTAGAGAGTATTTAGTACAAAAGAATACGTAAGGGATTCTGTAAATAAGCAGAATCCCTTATTTTTTAACAATTGAAACAATTTTTAGAGAAAATTTTATACTGAATACTGAGTACTGAGTACTCTGTACTTTTTCATTATCTTTACATTTTCACTCCGGCAAAAAATATTTATGAATCCCACGATCGAACAAACAGACATTAATGTGCCGTTTGAAATGGCATGTCAATTTGTTGCCCATACAGCGAAATCTGTTTTTGTAACAGGTAAAGCAGGTACGGGAAAAACTACTTTTTTAAAACAGCTTAGGGAGCATACACCAAAAAAACTTGCCGTTGCTGCACCAACCGGTGTTGCGGCTATCCATGCAGGTGGTGTAACGTTACATTCTCTTTTTCAATTGCCGTTTAAACCATTTTTGCCTACAGTTTCCAACGCGTTATTTCAGCAGGAACAGAATTTCTGTGATCAGAAAACACTTTTTACAACAACGCATTTAAGTGCTGCTAAAATCGATGTGATAAAAGAACTGGAAGTACTGATTATTGATGAAGTTTCAATGGTCCGTGCAGATTTGCTGGATGCAATAGATACTATATTAAGACATTACCGGGGAAATGAAAGTCCGTTTGGTGGTTTACAAATGGTTTTCATTGGGGATCTCTATCAGCTGCCGCCGGTAGTTAGAAATGAAGAATGGAGCGTGATGCAGCTGTATTACGATAGTCCGTTTTTTTTCGAGGCACACGCGCTTCGTGCTTTAAATCCGCTGGTGATTGAACTGCAAAAAACATATCGTCAGAAAGATGGTTTATTTCTGGATATTTTAAACAGAATCCGTGTAAATGGGGTACATCCAACAGATTTAGACCATTTAAATACCTATTATAAACCAACTTTTCGCCCATCTCCCGGAGAAGCTTATATTACCTTAACAACGCATAACGACAAAGCCGAAACAATTAATAAGCATCAGCTTAATCAATTAAAAACGGAAGAAAGAAAGTACAAAGCATTTGTAACCGGAGATTTTAACGAAAGAAGTTATCCGGTTGAATTGCAGCTGCAGCTGAAGGTGAATGCACAGGTGATGTTTATTAAAAATGACAAAGGAGATAACCGGAAATTTTATAATGGCATGCTTGCGGTAGTTACCGAACTTGCAGATGAATACATTATGGTTAAACCTGTTTCCGGAGCCGATGTAATGAAAGTTGAACGGGAAACCTGGAAAAACATACGCTATCAGGCAAACAAAGAGCAGGATAAAATTGAAGAGGAAGAACTTGGTTCGTTTGTTCAGTTTCCATTGCGCTTGGCCTGGGCAATTACCATTCATAAAAGCCAGGGTTTAACCTTTGACCGCGCCATTGTAGATGCAGGAGATTCCTTTGCAGCCGGTCAGGTATATGTGGCGTTGAGTAGATTAACTTCTACAAAAGAACTCGTGCTGTATTCTAAAATTTCGACCCACAGCATCCGTGTAGATGAGCGGATCTTAAAATATCTGGAAGTTACACATCCGGTAAATGAATTAGAAGGGTATCTGAAAGTACAGCAACAGAAGTTTTTAGCCCAGTCACTTAAAAAAGCATTCCAGTTTGATGATCTGGTACATGAAAGTTATGAGCAGTATATCTATGCAGGAGAGCGGCAAATTCCAGAGCAGCAGATGGCTGTTGATTGTCTGAAGGCTGTTCACACATGCCTGGCAGATTTACACAAAGTAGGGCTTAAGTTTATCGGAGAACTGGAGCGCATTCTTCCAGCAGTTGAAAAACAAGGCTATGAACATTTGCATCAGCGTGTAAGCAGTGCATCAGCCTATTTTGACAGTAGATTAACACTTGAATGCATCACACCTCTCTGGGAACACATAACATTCATGATTCCTAAGAAGAAGACAAAAAAGTATGTAAAGGAAGTACAATTGATGCTGCAGCAGATTAAACGTCAAAAAGCTACGGTAGAACAGGCCAAACACTATGCAGAAGGATTATTAGCCGGAACCGATGTAAAAGAGTTGTTGAAAAAGGGTAAACCAAAGCTTGACGAAGAAATAGTAGAAATTGTAAAAGAAAAGCCTAAAAAAGGAGAAAGTCACCGCATTAGTCTGGATATGTTTCTGGCAGGCAAAACGATTCAGCAAATTGCAGATGAACGGAATTACGCCGTTACAACAATTGAAGGGCATTTATGCTCCTTTTTAAAGACAGGAGAAGTAATAATAAGCCAGTTAGTAGATCGTGATACACAAGAGAAAATAACAGCGATAATTGATGAAATTGGTCCGTTATCTTCAAAAACAATTAAAGAAAGACTGGATGAGTCAATTACATATGGACAAATAAAGGCTGTTTTGGAAATATATAACAGCCCTTCCCGCTAAAATGAGTTTTTCATAATTAATATAGGTGAAACTTGTTTTCAAAAACAACTGTAAATTTAAAAATCTATCTCAGCCGCCAACGAAAACCATAAAAAAAGGTTGCATTTTTATAAAATATTGAAAATTAAATGATTAATTGAAAAAATAATTTTTTTTAGTATTTTTTGATGTATAAATAGTAAAAAAAAGGGTGATTTGGCCTGTTACCTTTTAGTTAAGCAAGAGTATATATGTACAGAAATCACTAATAAGATTCATAATATGTTCATAAAGAGGGGAAAATAATTTCTAACTTTTTTTATGCACATGTGATAATCCGTAAAAATTAGTGTAATTTCGTGGTTAAATACTATACAGACAAATGCTTTAAGTTATTTTGTTTGTATAAAATTTCAAAACGGACATATTATATGATGTTAAAATCTACAAAAGGGCGTAACTGGTTGCTGTCAATTGGCTGCATGCTTACTTCATTTTTTGCTGTTGCGCAAAAGGATTTGGTTATTTCCGGAGGAAATAACGTATCCAGTTTTGTTTGTGAAAACAAAACGGCTTTTGTTTGGGGGAGCAATGTTGCAGGCCAATTAGGACTTTTTGATGCATCAGGCAATCCTATAACAGCCACTCCAATTACTTCACCTACAGCAATTACAAAATTTAATGGGCTTGCCTCTGCACCTGACGTTAAGCAGATAAACTCTGGTTCAGGCTCTCACTTTGTTGCATTAACTTGTGGTGGCGACGTTTGGGCATGGGGAGTAAATGGAAGAGGACAAATTGGAACAGGAACTACCGGAGGTGTAGTAACCATCCCAACAAGGGTTCTTGCCAATACATCTGTTAATGCTACAAACAGGGGGCCCGGTGATATATTAATAAATGCTTCGGTAGTTTATTCCGGTACGGTAAACTCATTTGCTATTTTGCAGGATGGAAGACTTGTTTCCTGGGGAGGAAATTCCGGAACAGATGAGTCGGATGGCGCACCTTTAGCTCAGGCAGGTCAGTTAGGTCAGGGCACTGTTACAGATGTTAACAGAGCTAATTATGTATTAACTGCGGCTGGAGTTCCGCTTGAAGGTGTTATTCAGATTTTTGCTGGTGACAACGTTGCATATGCGCTGGCAGATCCGGATGGAGATGGGATAGGTACTGTGTATTCATGGGGATTTGGCCAAAAAGGAATGTTGGGAAGAAATGCCGCAGGAACAGCAAATCCTCTTGCCGGTACTACAGTACAAAGCAGTTTTGCAAGACCTGTTTACTATGCAAATGGTACACCAATGAACAATATTCAGCAATTACAGGCAGGTGACGTTTTTGGTATTGCTTTAGATGTAAATAATTATGTTTGGACATGGGGAAATGGTTATTGGAACAACTCTACAGGTAATGCCCCTACAAATACCACTTCTGAACCGCGCAGAGTTATTGCGGGTGGAACAACAGGTGCAAGTAATGATGGCACGTATTTATTAGCTAAGGCAATTGGCGGCGGTCAGGGTTTTGGCATGGCTGTAACGATTGATGGCAAACCGGTTGCCTGGGGCGGAGGCGGTTGTACAGATGGAGGTGCTATTGGTAATGGTACATTAACCGGCTCTACTACAGGTCCTCAATACATTAAATATGGTCCTGGAGCCACAGCTATTCACAGCAATGTTACGTTAATCAACAGAGGCGATACATGGGGCTTTTATGGCACCGCAGACAACAATTTATATGCCTGGGGATGTAATGCTGTAGGTCAGCTGGGAATTGGAAATACAACCAGTCAGGCTTATGCAACGTTAATTACTCCACCTACAGGCTGTAGTGTAAGAGATCCTGCACCAACAGTTAATTTAACTCCCGGTGATACAAAAGTTTGTCCGACATTCTCCTTGGTTTTGAATTCAGGTTTTGTTCCCAATACAGGTCTTGGAGCAAGTTACAGAATTACCTGGTATAGAGGTGCTGTAACGCCAGGCAATATCGTTAAGCAGGGATTGACCTCTGTTGCTGCGAACTTAACTTATACAGCAACAGTAGCCGGAACATATACGGTAGTTGTAACATATATTGGCACAAAAGCAGGTTGTAATGTATATGAAGATGCTACTGACGATGTGGTAATTTCAGTTATTCCTACACCAACAGTAATTAAAAAAACGTTTTGTGGTAATGTAGGTACGGTACAACTGACACCAGACCCTTCAGATCCGGCATCCGTAAAATACAACTTTTATGCAACCGCTTCAAGTACTCCTGTTATAGGAACAACTACAGGTTCTGCAGAAGGAACACTGGATCTTACAGGGATTGCAGCTGATGGCTCTGGCAATAAAACAGTTTATTACAGCAAGTCTTCAGATGGCGGTGGATTGGTATATAGAAGAACTCAAGCGTGTGATCCTACATTTCAGCAAACAAATTTTGACCAGGGAAACATAGGCAGATTTAGTCAGGAGTATACGGCCGCAAAACCCGTAACGGTTACTGGCGTCTCTTTTAATTTACAATATAAGTTTGAAAACACACTGAATGTTGCAGGAACAATGACATTCAGCATTGTAGGTTCAAAATTTACTACTAACGGAACGGGAGGATATATTCCGGACAACACCATTGTTTATGGAACACTAACTAAAACTTTCACGGGAACTTCAACTACTACCAACACAACTGTGTTTAAAAGAGACTCAGCAGTTGGAAGTGTAGCTGTACCGGCAGGAAGATTTTTTATTGTACCGACATCTCTGGTAAGAACTTCTACCGGCGACGGCCAATTTGGATTGGGAATGGGAAATTGTACGCAATCATTTCCTATTGTTGATAATTTTGACGGATTAACAGTTTCCAGAACAGGTTCTGTTAAAGACGGCACTCCAAATGCTACTGATCCTGGATTTACCTATGATGTAAAATTCCAGTTACCTGCTATACCATGTCCACGTATTGCAGTAGTATTAACACCAAACTGTCCCTGCACCAAACCGTCCGCGGTAACGATCACGACCCCGTCTACGGGTACTGTAACGCTTTGTCAGGGTACGGCTCAGAATCTAATCGGCAGTGCAACAGTAACAGCTGCTGCACAGAACACCAACTTTACGTATTCGTGGATCAAGGTTTTACCCACCCCTGTAACCACCCCGGTTGCAGCAACGGTAATTGCGCTTCCGGCCAATACACCTACGTCTACCCCGGCATTTGCCTTAACGGGCGCGCTAACGGATGCGGGTACCTATACCTTACGTGTAGAGGATGGCAACACAGGGAATGCATCCTGTTATACAGAGGCCAGCGTAGTGGTAGTCGTGAACGCTACAACAGTTGCGGGTTCCATAGCCGCAGCGCAGACGATCTGTACGGGCGGCGACCCGGTAGCCTTTACCAGCGTAGCAGCTACCGGCGGCAACGGGACAACATATTCGTATGTATGGGAAAAATCGATCAACGGAGCAGCGTATGCCGATATCACACCTGCAGTTACTACAGCTACTTTTGATGAAGGCGTATTAACCAATGCAGGGACAACAGCCATGACGGTTGACTACCGCCGTAAAGTTACCTCGGGGGCCTGTCCGCAGGTCACCACAGCCGCTATCCGTATCACGGTTAACCCAGCCATTGTTGCGGGCATAGTTGCGGCCGACCAGACGATCTGTTCAGGCGGGGATCCGGCAGCCTTTACGGTAACGGCGGCCCCGACAGGAGGCACAGGCACGTATACCTACCAGTGGCAGAGCGCTTCAGCCCTTGCAGGTACGTATACCAATATTTCCTCAGCAACAGGAGCCACCTACGATGTTCCATCGGGCTTAACAGCAACCACGTATTACAGAAGAGTAGATGCCTCAGGCACCTGTACAACAGTCAACACCAATGTTATCACTGTCACGGTTCAGCCGGCTTTGGTAGCAGGTTCCATAGCATCGGCCCAGACCATCTGTACAGGCGGCGACCCGGTAGCCTTTACCAGCGTAGCAGCTACCGGCGGCAACGGGACAACATATTCGTATGTATGGGAAAAATCCATCAACGGGGCAGCGTATGCCGATATTACTCCAGCCGTAAGCACAGCGACCTTTGATGAAGGCGTATTAACCAATACAGGTACAACCGCTATGACCGTAGACTACCGCCGTAAAGTTACCTCGGGAATGTGTTCTCAGGTGACCACCGCAGCGGTACGTATCACAGTTACTCCGGCCATTGTTGCCGGCGCTATAGCCACCGATCAGGCGATCTGTTCAGGCGGTGACCCGGCAGCCTTTACAGTTCCAACGGCAGCATCGGGCGGTACAGGCACCTTTACCTACCAGTGGGAATCCTCGGTTTCACCGTTCACAACCTGGACAGCAATATCCACATCAGGCACAGGCTCTACCTATGATGCCCCATCAGGCTTAACAGCGACAACCCACTACAGAAGAGTTGTCTCATCAGGTACATGCACTGCAGCCAACACCAACGAAGTGATTGTTACCGTAACACCGACTGTTGCGCCAGGGGTAACAATCTCCACGCCATCAACGACAATCTGTGCGGGCACAAGCGTAACGTTTACCGCTACGCCAACCAACGCAGGTACGCCTCCGACTTATCAGTGGTACAAAGGAGCAGTAGGCTCAGGTACGGCGATAGGTTCAGCAACAGGCTCCACCTATACAACCAGTTCGGTAGCCAACAACGACAGCTATTATGTTGTTGTAACCAGTACGGCAACCTGCCCGAGCCCTGCCACAGCAAGCTCCACAGCGATAGTAATGACTGTAACCACGGTTGTAACCCCTGCGGTAAGCATTACAGCAGCACCAGCCGGTACGATCTGCGCCGGCACAAGCGTAACCTTTACAGCGAGTCCGGGCAACGGAGGTACCGCGCCGACCTATGAGTGGTTTATAAAAAAGACCACAGATGCGGCCCCTGTAAGCCAGGGGGCAGCGAGCTCTGCAGCAGGATCCGATGAGTTCACGCGTTCCAACCTTGGAAACGGCGATGAAGTAAGCGTTCGTATGGTAAGTAACTCCGGCTGCGTAGTTGCTCCGGGTATAGCCAATTCGAATGTGATCACGATGACAGTTACACCGATCCCTGCCCCGTCGGTATCGTTATCAGCCAACAAGAGCACGTTATGTCCATCCGAGACCATTATTTATACAGCCGTTCCGACAGCAGGGGGTGCCGCACCTACCTATGTATGGAAAAATAACGGCACAGTCATTACAGGCCAGTCGGGCTCAACGCTGACAACCACAGGTACAGCGATCGGCACACCAAACTCCATTACGGTAGAAATGGTAAGCAATGCGCCATGCGCGCCTGCAACCCCGGCCGTCTCCACACCGGTAGCCGTAACGGTTACCCCTGTACCGACCTTATCGGTAAGCATCGCAGCAGATAAGACCACGATCTGTTCAGGTAATGCGGTTCAGTTTACCGCTAGCGCAACGGGTTCAGGCTCCACACCAGCGCCAACCTATGAGTGGTTCATCGGAGCGGCAGGTTCAGAAACCAGCCAGGGAGCAGGTTCCACCACGGCGAACCCGTACAGCACAACATCGTTAACGACCACAGCAGCGTTAAGCCCTCAGACCTACAGCATTTATGTAAGAGCGACCAGCAATGCAACCTGCGCGAGCACCACTCCGGCACAGTCCGCAGCGGTCACTGTTACGGTAAATGCCGGAGTTGGCGCGGGAACAATCACAACAACGTTATTAACGATCTGCAACAACACCGTTCCCGGTGCGATTACTGAAGCAAGCGCTGCCAGCGGAGGCACTTCCCCGACCTATACGTGGGAAGAATCCATTGACAACGGGGCCTGGGGCCCTGCCACAGGCACTGTAAGCGGTACGGGCTTTACACCGAGCGGCGCCAAAACAGGCACCAAAGTATCCTACAGAAGAATTGTAACCTATACAAGCATCCCGGCTCCATGCAACACAGCCATGAGCAACATTATCGACATCACGGTTAACCCTGCTTTAGTGGCCGGCGTTATCCAGGATGATCAGATAATCTGTTCAGGATTGGTTCCGGCAGCGCTTACCCAGGTAAGCGCGCCAACAGGCGGTACAGGCAGCTATACCTACCAGTGGCAGAGCAGCAGCACAGGCACAGCCGGTTCGTTCAGCAATATTGGCGGAGCCACCACATCTGGCTATGCACCGGGCGCATTAACGGCAACCACCTACTACCAGCGCGTGGAAACGTCCGGCACATGCGGGAGTGTCACCGGCAATATGGTAACCATCACCGTATCGACCCCCGAAGTAGTAACAGCCCAGATCAACGATCCGGGTCAGGTATGCGAGGGTTCAGTGCCGATGGTGTTTACGGCCACCACAACGGGATCCGGTACCTTAACGTATGCCTGGACACTTGACGGAGCACCGGTAGGCACCAACAGCAGTACATACAGCTATAACCCAACCACAGCATCCGATGCAGGCAAAAAAGTAAAAGTAGTTGTAACGACCTCAATCGGCTGTAATGCCGGTCCTGGTATCTCCAATGAAGTAGCCCTGAATATTGTTGTATCAAGCATGCCTTCGGTAAGCATCACGGGAGCGCCTGCGGTACAGTGTTCCGGTTTACCGGTCCGCTTTACGGTAAGCAATACCACAGCCGGTGGCAACAATCCGACCTACCAGTGGTTCATCGAATCACAGGCAGGTGTAGCCACCGCAGTAAGCGGGGCAACCAATACAAGCTTTACCAGCACAGGCTTAACTGCCGGGGATAAGGTGTATGTGGAACTTACTTCCAATCTTGGCTGCGCACTGGGTACCAACCCGCACGCTTCCAATAAGATCGCACCAGCGATCCTTGCTACACCGGCTCCGGTGATCAATGAGACACCGCTTCCGATCTGCAGCCCGGAAGGGTTTGAGTTCACCGCCACAGTAGGAAGTGCAACGCCTCCAAATACGCTGCAGTGGTATAAGGATGGCGTAGCGATAAGCGGAGCAACCACAAGCATCTACAAAGCCTTTGAAAGCGGACTTTATTCGATAGAGGAGAGCAATGCAGCATGCGGCACGATCTCCACGGAAGTACCGCTTACCGTAATCCAGACGCCGGTAGCCAATGCGGGTTCAGATATCACGGTAAAAGAAGGAGAGCAGGTAACGCTGAACGGCAGCGGGGGAGTAATCTACAGCTGGAGCCCGGATACGGGTCTGGATGATGCCAGTTCAGCCAATCCGAAGTTAACAGCCGATAAGACAATCATGTATATCTTAACGGTTCGTGACGCCACAGGCCAGTGCCATGATGATGATGAAGTAATGGTGTTTGTGGAGCGTCCGATCAAGGTACCCAATGTAATAACAGTAAACGGTGATGGAGTGAACGATACCTGGGAGATTGAGAACATCGAGAGCTTCCCCAATGCCGAGTTCCTGATCTACAACCGCTGGGGGAACCTGGTGTGGAAGAGCACAGGGTATCCCAAGGAGTGGGATGCGACCAACTTCCGCAACGGGGAAGTATTGCCCGACGGTACCTACTTCTACATCATCGACCTGCACAGTACCATCTATACAGAAGCATACACCGGGTATATACAGGTAGTGAAATAAAGAATAACAGAATAAATAAAAAACAATAGAATAATAATAATAACCGGTAAAAGGCATTAAGCAGAGAAATCAATCCTGCAGTCTGCAGTGCTGATAGTGCTGATATTCTTTTACCGGTTTTGATAGAGAGAGAAAAAACAATTAAAAGATCGCTTGAATGAAAAAGTCTTATTTGTTATTGTGTTTCATGTTTTGTTGTGCAGTTGGCGCGTTTGCTCAGCAGCGTCCGCAATACACGCAGTATATGGTTAACCCGTTTTTGTTAAACCCGGCCGTTTCGGGAACAGAAGACTATGCAGATCTGCGGGCAGGTTACCGCAAGCAGTGGGCAGGTTTTGAAGGATCACCGCGTACCATGTATGTGAGTGCGCATACCAATATCGGCAAGCATTTAGTTACCAATAACCGTTCAAGAAGCAAGAAAAACGGTTTCCATGGAATCGGCGGTATTATAACCAACGATGCGATCGGAGCCACCAATACGACCACGTTGAGTGCAGCATATTCCTACCATTTGAAAGTATCCAAAAAGGTATTTGTATCGCTGGGTGCTATGGGTGGATTTAACCAGTTTTCGCTGGATGCCAACAAGCTTCAGCCGGCCTCTCAAGGAGATAACCTGATCCAGAGCCAGTCGAAGATGGGTTTAGGGGATATCACAGTTGGTGGCTGGGTGTATTCAGATAAGTTTTACTTTGGAGCCTCTATGGCTCAGCTGGCACCGAGCTTAACGTTTACACGTACAGGGGAAGCGCTTAACTATCAGCTGGCGCACCATTATTTTGTGATGGCCGGCTATATGATCCCGCTGGGTTATGATTTTAAATTCATTCCATCGGTTTGTATCAAAGGGTTAACGCCTGCGCCTTTATCGTTTGATATCAATGCGAAGATCCGTTACAAGGATTTTTTATGGGCCGGAGTATCGTACAGAAACCGGGATGCGGTAGCGGGTATGGTTGGGATCATCATCAACAATACCTTTGATATCAGCTATTCCTATGACTATGTAACCAGCGACATTCATAAATATACAGGAGGCTCCCATGAGATTGTGGTAGGGTACCGCTTACGCTCTCAGGGCAGAATCATCTGCCCCTCTAACTTCTGGTAAGAATAATATACTCGCAAGAGAAAAAAGAGTGGTGCCTGGAATAGCACCACTCTTTTTTTTGTAGGTGCTAATAAATGTATAAGATGAAACTATTCAAAGATATTACGGCGGAAGAAATTAAGCAGGAATGCATACTTGTTGAGGATTTACTGCAGGCATCATTGAATAAAGCATCATTACTACCTGTAGCGCGCCTTGTTGCAATAATGACGCTGGAAAAAACATTACGTCATATTTTATATGCTGAGTACAAAACAATAACAAAAATAAAATTCTCTGTTTTAATTGATAAAGGCTGCCAGTGTGGATATATGAAAACAGACATTGCAGAAGAATTCAGAAAATTAAAAGAATATAGAAATGCGAGTGCGCATCACGGATTAATGTTATTAGACACGATTGAAACATATATGCCTGTAAATGAAATTATCCAGCATATACATGACCTGCTGGATAATTTTGCTTTAACAAAAGAAGGGTAATTTTTTATTAGTGTGCTTCAAGCCAATTTTCACCAATTCCCATTCCGACTTCCATAGGAACATCTAAGGCAATTGCTTCTTTCATAAAAATTTCTACCTGGGTTTTTAACAGGTCAATTTCGTCTTTGTGTGCATCGAACAGTAATTCATCATGCACCTGAAGAACCATTTTGGATTTCAGGTTTTCTTTTTTCATCCAGTCATGAATGCGGATCATGGCTACTTTGATCATATCAGCAGCACTTCCCTGAATCGGAGCATTGATTGCATTTCGTTCGGCAAACCCACGCATGGTCATGTTGCGGGAGTTAATGTCGCGCAAGAATCTTCTTCTGCCTAAAATCGTTTCAACATATTCAACTTCGCGTGCAGAGTTAACACAGGCATCCATATAAGCTTTAACAGCCGGAAATTCTGTAAAATAAGCGGTGATTATTTCTGCCGCTTCTTTCCGGGGTATCGATAAACGTTGTGATAAACCAAAAGCACTAATACCATAAATAATTCCGAAGTTGACCATCTTTGCTTTGCGTCGCATATCAGCAGTAACGTCTTCAATAGGAACTTTGAAAACTTTGCTTGCGGTTGTGCTATGAATGTCAACGCCTTTTCTAAAAGCGTTCAGCATACTTTCATCTTTGCTGAAAGCAGCCATAATACGCAATTCGATTTGAGAATAATCGGCCGACAAGATAACATGGTCGTTGTCGCGTGCAACAAATGCTCTTCTGATTTCTTTGCCTCTGTCTGTACGGATAGGAATATTTTGCAGGTTCGGATTGGTTGAGCTTAATCTGCCAGTGGCAGCAACAGCCTGGTTAAAGGATGTATGCACGCGTCCATCTTTTCCCAATAAAAGAGGAAGTGCATCTACATAGGTTGATTTAAGTTTTTGAAATTCTCTGTAATCTAAAATGTTTGCCAAAATAGGGTGGTCACTATCCAGTTTTGTAAGTACATCTTCACCTGTTGCATATTGACCTGTCTTCGTTTTCTTCGCGTTCGGGTCGAGCTTTAATTTATCAAAGAGTATTTCACCTAATTGTTTCGGAGAAGAAATATTAAACTGTACACCCGCATGTTCATAGATTTCTTTTTCAACGGCAGTAATCTCTGTCTGCAACAGCGATGAAAATTCGGACAATGCTTGCGTGTCAATTTTAACACCTTCCAATTCCATATCTGCAAGCACTTCGCTTAACGGCATTTCCACTTCATTGAACAATGGATTAAGATTTTGATCTTTAACAAGCGGGCTGAAAAATTTATAAAGCTGAAAAGTAATGTCTGCATCTTCTGCCGCATATTCTTTTATTGCTTCAATTTCAACATCACGCATGGTGCCTTGCTTTGCACCTTTTTTCCCGATAAGCTGCTCAATGGAAACGGGTGTATAATTTAAATAGACTTCAGCAAGTGTATCCATGCCGTGGCGCATTTCAGGCTCAAGCAAATAGTGCGCAAGCATTGTATCAAACAACGGACCAGCTATGGCAAAATTATATTTTTTCAAAACCAACAGGTCGTATTTCAAATTCTGGCCGACTTTTGTAATGGATGACTTTTCAAAAGCCGGCTGCAGAAGGTCAAGGATACGTTGTGTCTGAATCTGATCAGACGTAAATGGTATATAATACGCTTCTTTGGCACGGAAGGAAATAGCAAGCCCGACAAGTTCTGCTTCAAGTGCGTTAAGAGAGGTAGTTTCTGTATCAAAACAAAAAGACTCCTGCAGCAACAGAAGATTGGTTAAACGGACAATCTCAGCTTCGGTATCTACCACATAATAATCGTGAAGGACTGTATCAATTGTGTCTCTCACAATAGTTTCCTTTGACTCCCCCTTCTCGTCAAATTCTTCAGTAATAGTCTCGGCAGCCTCCATGCCAAAGAGCCCCATTTGTCCGGTTGATGAAACAGCAGCAGATTTTTTGGTCGCTTTTGTTTCCATTTTCTTTTCTGTTTCAGATGCAGAAGAGGAGTTGCCGAACAATCTTTTTTTAAGCGTCCTGAATTCAAGTTCATCAAACAATTGATCCAAGGCTTCAATATTATATTCTTTAACACGCAAAGCTTCTTCATCAAATTCAATCGGTACTTCGCAATGTATGGTAGCAAGCTCTTTAGACAGTAAACCTTGAGCAGCAAAGTTTATTACATTTTCTTTTTGCTTGCCTTTAAGCTGATCTGCATTTTTGATCAGATTTTCTACCGAGCCAAAATCTGCAATAAGTTTTTGCGCAGTCTTTTCACCAATGCCTGGAATGCCTGGAATATTATCAACGGTATCGCCTTGCAGACCAAGAATATCACGCACCTGATCTACTTCCTTGATATTAAACTTCGCCAATACTTTATTAATGTCATAAATTTCAACATCATTACCCATATATGCCGGACGGTATAAAAATACATGCTCATTTACCAGCTGCATGTAATCTTTATCCATGGTCATCATGTACACATCAAAACCAAGCGGGGGTGCGATTTTAGAAAATGTTCCTACAATATCATCCGCCTCATACCCGGGAACACCAAGTATTGGAATATTCATCCCTTCCAGCAGGCGATAAATGTAGGGAATGGCAACGCTTATATCTTCGGGCTGTTCCTGGCGGTTAGCTTTGTATTCTGTAAAATTATCATGTCTGAATGTGGGACCCTGTAAATCAAAAGCAACACCAATATGAGTAGGTTTTTCTTTAAGTAGAATTTCTAACAGACTATTTGTGAAGCCAAAAACCGCGCCGGTACTAATACCCGTAGACGTTACTCTTGGGTTTTTACTAAAAGCAAAGTGGGCACGGTATATTAGTGCCATGGCATCCAACAAAAACAATTTTTTCATGCGTACAATTTTTTGAATAGGCAGCGCCTAAATAGATTTTCAATTTAATCAATAAAAAGTATAGATAACAGTCTAAAAAAACATCCGCCGGAAAAACAAAAATTTTATAAAAGCCGATCTAATTATTGCTAATTTTAAAGAACAGGACTGTTAAATACGTATATGGCTTTGATTAAATCTGTTTTGGGTAAAACGCCTCAATTTGGCGAAAATTGTTGGCTGGCGGATAATGCAACAGTCGTTGGAAATGTTGAAATGGGAGAATTTTGCAGTGTTTGGTTTAATGCAGTCGTTCGTGGAGATGTAAACCGTATCAAGATTGGAAACAAAGTAAACATCCAGGATGGCGTTTGTATACATTGCACGTATGAAAAACATGCAACAATTATCGGAGACAACGTTTCTATTGGCCATAATGCGATTGTACACGGATGTATCGTGGAAGAAAATGTATTAATCGGTATGGGCGCAATTGTTATGGATGGCTGTTACATTGAAAAAAATTCGTTAATAGCTGCCGGAGCTATTTTATTGGAGGGTACACGTGTTGAAAGCGGCTCTTTGTATGCGGGTATACCTGCAAAAAAAGTTAAAGATCTGGCTCCAGAACAATTCAATACGCTTATTGATCGTATTGCAAATAATTATGTTACCTATGCAGGCTGGTTTAAAGAGGAAGAAGAAAAGTAATATAAATAAAGCAGCTGTCGATTATTTTTCAGTTTCAGTTGATTAGACTTAATAATTGTAGTATCATTAAAAATAAACGTATAATTCTATGAAATATATTTTAGCAATAACATTCGTACTAAGCAGCCTGATTCTGGTAAATGCCCAAAGTGCGCTGCCGATTGATCCGCTTACAAACAAAGTTACCTGGCAGGAAACAATTCCGCTGGATAGTGTTACACGCGATGAGATGTATGCCAGATGCAAACGCTGGCTGGCACATTATTACAAAGTTGAAACCCTGGCTATTGATAGTGAAGTAAATTATACTGTAGCAAATAACGCTAATTTCAGCATTAGCCTGACATACGATTTCAAGTATAAATCGGAAAATAACATTGCCTATACAATCACGCTCAATCAAAAAGAAGGGAAATACCGCGTTACCATTACAGATTTTAGATTTTACAAAATTGCTTCCGGGGCAAAAACGCAGCTGCCGCTGGAACAGGCATATGCAAAGATGACAAGCCAGAACAAAACAGAAACCACAACACAAGTAAAAACAGAAATAGATAAAGTACTGGCAGACTTAAAACTATTTATGGTGAAGGGTTATGTTAAGACCCAGGATGACTGGTAACATCGCTGCCTGTAAGGGCAAACTGCATTCGCCCTTATATAGATAATGAGCGAATGCAACTTGCCGCTACTCCAGTACAATTGGAAAATCGCTTCCTCTTGAAAAAGTGTATGGGAACTGAATCTTCCCGCTATACTTTGAATTTAGCTCCGGCACCTGATCATCCAGATACGATTTTAATTCATAAATAGTAATTTTACCATCTTTTGGTGCACCATCTGCTTTGCCGTTCAGGGCTTCCAGTAATACATAGGTGAACAAACCATGTTTTAATTCCAGGATTTCTTTTGCGTTTTGCTCGCTTCCTGCAGAAGCCATTACGTGAATACCTGCGCCTCTTGAAAGTTGTGCAAAGGCTTTTTCTTCATTTGCTCCGCGCATGGCTAACACCTCAACCGACCCTCCTGACTGGCAGGCATCCATAATAATAATCTGTTTCAATGCTTTTATATTTTTAAACCCTGCCTGTATTGTTTCAGCTGATAACGCATTGTTTGCAGTTGCCTGATACATACTTGTGCATTCAGTAGGAATAAAATAAAAATTCTGATCTACCATGCTGCCATGTCCGGCGTAATAAAAAATAAAAACGTCATTTAGAGCGATATGCGCTTCAAGACTTTTTAGTGTATCTAAAACGTTTTGTCTGGTGGCGGCAGCATCATACAACCCATGTACAATTACTTTCTGGTATAGATTAGCTCCGTTTCTTTTCACTGATTCTGCAAATGCTTCAGCATCTTCACGGGCGTAGTTTAATGTATATGCAGGATTTTTATAGGTATCAATTCCGATGGCAAATACATGACAAACGGCAGCACTGGGTGCTTTATCAGAAACAACCGAAACAAGCGATGCAGCGGATTCAATTTTGCCCTTACTCACCGCAATGCCGCTAAACTGATTTGTTCCGCGAACCAATGATACAGGAACGGAATAAATATATGAATTGCCTTTTCCTTCTACGACCTTTTTAGGGTCTAATGCTACAGCCATATTTTTGCCATTATGCGCCAAACGAATTTCGCTCAGGCCACCGCCTTCATCCATCACTTTAATATTTAAGGTTGCCTGCAAACCATCTGCATTGGGTATGCATGCGAGCTTAATCAGTGGTGGAGGTGAGAGTTGCAAACTGTTTTCTACATTTTGCATACCGGTAGGTGAAGAACCTCTGTTAAGAAAAATCTGCTGAATAAGATCTGGTCTGTAGTATTCGAAAAACTGATCCGGAGCGTACACATCCATTCCTTTCACAAAATGAATATCTGCACGCGCCTGTTCTGTTGCACTGAAGTAACCTTGGGGCGTTCGGGCCATCCACTCTCTTGAACTGATGTGAACATGCTCATAAAATTCCAGTCCCGACTCTAAATTCCAGAATTTAACAACACCATCTGTGCTGTATGAAACAAGCATCTTTCCATCTTTGCTTAAAGACAAAGAAGTAATCTCAGACTGATGACCGTTTAAGGTCTTTAATACTTGGCCGGATTGTATATCCCAGATGCGGATGATACGGTCATCCCCTCCGGTAATAATTTTTTTACTGTCTGTGGAATAAATTGCGCTGTGCAACATACCCCTGGCTCCCTTAAATTTTTGCAGCATCATGCCTGTAGTTACATCCCAGATGCGCGCGGTTCCATCCCATGAGGCAGTGAGTGCCTTATTCGGATCTGCTCCGAACGCAATAGATGAAACAACATCGGTGTGACCTATAAACGAAAGCACAACTTTTTTAGAATCCGGTTCACGCAATTCCAGTGATTTATCTAATCTGCCGCAAAGCAGGTACAGTCCGTTGGGAGTAAAGGAAATGCTATAGCAGGAATTTTCTTTCAGATACATATCTGAGCTTACTTCTCCCGTCTGAACATCATACACTTCAATGCTTGCATCCCACGAACCGGTTGCTACATATTTTCCATCTCTGCTCAACGACACATCAAAAATAGGTTCGGTATGTGGTTTAATGCGATTGATCAGCGCGCCTGTTTTTGTGTTCCAAAGAAATACTTCACCCGCACCGTCTGCTGTGGCTAATATGCTGCCATCAGCCGATTGATCCATGCTGATCACCGCTTTAGTATGTCCTTCGTATAATTTATTCGGAGCCCCGGTTGAGATATTCCATTGAATGGCATTTACCCCGGTTTTGCCTGTTATAAAATTATTGTCATCTTTTGTCAGCAGCAATTCATTTTTAAGTCGAAGATAACGCGCAATATTATATTCCCAGTAATTGTCTGCATTATAGTTAAGCCCGCCTTTATCCTGCTCCTGCAACGCCCCCTGATAGGTACGGATCACTTTTCCGCTAGCGGCCTCAAGTGCCCACGCAGTCATATTATCAGAGGCAACAAGAATTTCTTTTTCATCCAATGAAAGCGCAATATCATTTACCGTTTCAGATAAATAAAGTTTGTAGGCAACAACAGTTTTTGACGTAATGGTATAATTATACAACATACTGTCACTGGCGGCAATCACATGCTGGCCGTCTTTTGTAAGGGTTATGCCACGTAAATAATCAACGGGCTCGCCGAAGGTTTTGATCAGACTGCCTGTTTGCAAATCATATTGTGATAATTTATCGTTATGCGCGATTTTAAAAAGTGATTTATTATCACGCGAAAATTCAACATACGTTCCACAGCCACCGCACCAGCCTTCAGCGGGTTTAAAGGTGTATGCCAGATGCCAGTCACTTGTACGATATACATTTGCTGTTTTATTGTCTTCACCAATAGCCAGCCATTTACCATCATTGCTATACTTCAGGCTGATGCCATATCCTGATCCCTGATCTGCATTTACTTCCAGGCGTTTAATTAATTTCCCCGAGGGTATCGCATAAATCGATGCAGAGTCCGGATAGCCGGCATATGCAAAAGATTTGCCATCGGGATTGAAGGCGACATCGGTAATGTATTTCGAATTTTTCGGAGAGGTGAAAATTTCTTTTCCTGTTAAAATGTCCCACACGCGCGCTGTGCCGTCTGCACTGCTGGTTGCGAGCAGTTTTCCATCTGGACTGAATGCCAAGCCGTTTACGGTATGGTCATGGCCGATCAGACTGCGTATCTCCATACCGGATTGCTGATCCCATAATTTTACACTTTTATCCCGGCTGCCTGTAGCCAGTATTTTGCCGTCAGGGCTTACGGCAACAGCTTTCACCGAGGCGGAGTGACCTTTTTGAATCACAGTCTCAAGCTTCAATGTTTGGGCGTAACTACTTAAAGTCAGAATAAAAAATAATAAGACAAACGTACGTTGTTTCATGTTGTATATGGTTTCAAAGCAGTAAGTTAAAGAAAAGATTTCATATGGTTTGTCCGGAATATATACCTGCAAATAATTGAAGTAAAAATATTGCTTCAGGAATCTGAATTATGAATACTTTGAGTTATTTTAGAAGAGTACTTTAGAAGGCACATGTATTCAATATTTGTATTTACCCATTCAACACTACGCTGGCTTGTTTTAGCAGCAATTTCCTATTTGCTGATCAGAAGCTGTTATGGCTGGCTGAAAAACAAACCTTATACTTCCGCAGATAACAACGTCAGGCTTATTACACTGATCATTGTTCATATCCAGGCTTTACTCGGGATAACGTTGTATGCGATCAGTCCTGTTATCCGGTATTTCCTGACACATTTCAAAGAAGCCGTACATGAGAAAGAGTTTCGCTTTTTTGGCATGGAGCATTCGCTGATGATGATTATAGCAGTAACATGTATTTCAATCGGATTGATTAAAAGCAAAAAGAAAGCGACTGACAAAGAAAAATTCAAAACGATTGCAATCTGGCTTAGTATTTCCTTACTTATTATTCTTACATCCATCCCCTGGAATGTTGGTGAATTTACAGCAAACAGGCCTTTGCTGAGAGGTTTTTAAAATGCCCGTTTCAATCCGTTTATTTGAAGATATACTATGAGCCGTAAACATAAAAATAAAGCACGAAAACCAGGCCTTTCTCCGGGAGAGTTGAGCGGTTTCGATCATTCAGATGAAAATGATATTGCAGATATTTATCTCATACGGTATGATGAAAATGAAGTAGTCGAGGGAAAGATTGAATCGGTTGAAGATATGATTGTGCCACCTGCAGATAACAATCAGGTATACTGGTACAACATAGATGGTGTAAACAATCCCAATCAGCTGGCTGATATAGAAAAAAAATACAGACTGCACCCTTTGTTGATGGAAGATGTTGCCAGTGCAGAGCAGCGGCCAAAGCTGGATGATTACGACGATTGTCTTTTTCTTACTGTAAAGATGATCCGGCACGATGACAAAACAAATGAAATTTTTTCTGAACAGGTAAGCTTTGTTATTAAGCCAAATTTAATTTTATCGTTTCAGGAAAAAAATAAAGAGGGGGATGTCTTTAATCCCAATAGGGAAAGGCTGCGCCAGAACAAAGGTAAAATGCGAAGGAAGGGAGCAGATTATTTGCTGTACAGTTTGCTGGATACCATTGTTGATCATTACTTCGAGATTATGGAATATGTTGGCGACACACTTGAAGTTATTGAACAGGAAATGCTTACAAACCCGGAACCTGTTAAACTTAAAGAATTATATAAATTCAGGAGAGATCTGATTTACCTGCGAAAGTCTGTATGGCCGCTGCGTGAAGTGATAGTAAAGCTGGAGCGGGATGAATGTTCTATGATCGGCGAAGATGTAAAACCCTTTTTACGCGATGTATACGATCACACCATTCAAGTGATTGAAACTGTAGAATCTACACGCGATATTTTGTCCGGCATCGTAGATGTTTACTTATCTTCCGTAAGTAACCGCATGAATAGTGTAATGAAAGTATTGACAGTGATATCAACTATTTTTATGCCCTTAGCCTTCATTACAGGTTTATATGGAATGAATTTCGACAACATGCCTGAACTGCATACGCAAAATGGGTATTACGCTGTGCTCGTTTTATGTGGAACAATTGCGCTCGGGATGCTTATCTATTTTCAGCGTAAAAAATGGCTTTAAACAGTTGTCCGGTTTTAATGTGGAAGTTAAAACCGGGCAACTGTTTAAAGCGTTTTATTTGATCGCGAGCAATTGAATATAATAAGACAAGGTAGTATTTGGAGCAACATCTCCTTTAATACCTTTTTCTCCATGACCTAATTCAGAAGGAATAATGCAATAGATAGATTCTCCTATGCTCATTTGTTTAACGATTTCATTCAAACCATCAATTACATGAGTGTTATCGACTCTGAACCTGAAAGGATCATGCATTTGGTTGGAGTCAATAATTTCTCCCTCCGGTGATTTTATGCAGTACATGATACTTACAAGTTGATGGGAGTTAGGGTGAACACCATCACCTTTTTGGATTAGTACATATTTAATTCCACTTGCAGTGGTTAATGTATCGTTTGCAGAAGCTGAAAACTCCCGGCAAATAAGCTAGCAGAAAATATGCTTAATAATAATAAGATTCTCATCAGAGTGCTTTTAAATTCTATGTATTAGATGTTTAAACGCCATATATTTAACAATTGTTAATTAACAATTGTTAAATATATTACATCAATAAATTGAATAAAAAATTAGGAAACACCAGTAAAAGTGCATGCATGTATATATACCTATACTTTTTTAAAAAATTCATTACGTTGTATAAACTACAGGGAAATGTGATTTAAATCAATTTTGGATAATTAAAAACAATAACGAGTACAATATTTCGAAAAATTACATATTCAATTAGAAAAATTAACATAAAAAATCCGCCTTATGTTAGCAAGGCGGATTTTTTATGTGTTATTTAATATCAACAATTTCAATTAAAAAGTATAAGGTTGAATTTGGAGCGACAACACCTTCAATTCCTTTTTTACCGTACCCAAGTTCAGAAGGAATGATGCAGTACCATTTTTCTCCTTTGCTCATGAGTTTTACAGCTTCATCCCATCCGGGAATTACTTCATGGTTATCCACTTGAAATTTAAAGGGTTTTCCTCCTTCATTGGTTTCAACTACACGCCCTGTTGAAGATTTTCTACTGTAAATTACCTTTACTGTTTGTCCGGCTTTTGGATGAATGCCATCACCTTCTTTTATGCGGACATATTTAATTCCACTGTTTGTTGTAAGGGTGTCTGCTGCTGAAGCACATAGGCTTATAATGCAGCAGAGGGCACAAAGCATGCCTGTTAAAATTTTTTTTATCATGATTGTACGGTTAAAATTACTGGTTGATTTCTTGTACGTTAGAAAAGCCGATCCGTTTATTCCATGTATTGAATTATTGCGGCTGTAACACTTTCGTATTTGAAAAAAACTCTTCATATTAAGGTAGACAAACTTAACGTAAAAATCAATATGTCTATTCGAATTGAAAAAGATACCATGGGTTTGGTGGAAGTGCCGGCAGATAAATATTGGGGTGCACAAACCCAACGTTCCATAGAAAATTTTAAAATCGGTGATGCTTCAACGCGCATGCCGATCGAAATCATACACGCCTTCGCTATCTTAAAAAAGGCAGCTGCACAAACAAATCTCGAATTAGGGATTTTAGATAAAGAAAAAGCAGGCAGTATCGCAGAAGTCTGCGATGAAATTCTGGCAAAAAAACTGGATGATCAATTTCCGTTGGTTGTATGGCAAACAGGTTCGGGTACACAATCAAATATGAATGTGAATGAAGTGATTGCAAACCGTGCACATGTTTTGCTTGGCGGAAATTTACTGGATGAAACAAAAAAAATTCATCCAAATGATGATGTAAATAAATCGCAGTCATCAAACGACACGTTTCCCACGGCTATGCACATTGCCGCTTGCCTGATGTTAAAAAAAGTAACGATTCCAGGAATAGAGCAATTGCAGCATACGTTACGGACAAAAACAGAACAGTTTAAAGATGTTGTTAAAATAGGCCGTACGCATTTCATGGATGCAACGCCTTTGACATTGGGCCAGGAGTTTTCCGGATATGCTGCGCAATTAAGCTATGCATTAAAAGCAATTCACAATGCCTCGGCACATCTTTCAGAACTAGCGCTGGGTGGAACAGCTGTTGGTACGGGAATTAATGCACCCAAAGGATATGCGGAACGGGTTGCCGGGCACATTGCTGCGCTCACAGGTTTTCCGTTTACATCAGCACCCAATAAATTTGAAGCACTTGCTACACACGACGCATTGGTAGAAATGCACGGCGCGTTAAAAACGTCTGCAGTGAGTCTGATGAAAATTGCAAATGACATTCGCATGCTTGCATCCGGTCCCAGAAGCGGGATTGGAGAAATCCACATTCCGGATAATGAACCCGGATCTTCAATCATGCCGGGCAAGGTGAATCCTACACAGGTAGAAGCCTTGACGATGGTTTGCGCGCAGGTAATGGGAAATGATGTAACATTGTCCGTTGCAGGTTCTATGGGACAGTTTGAATTGAATGTGTTCAAACCGGTGATTATTTATAATTTTCTGCAATCTGCACGGCTGATCGGTGATGCATGTGTTTCATTTAATGAAAAATGTGCAAAAGGAATAGAGCCTAATACAGCCACCATTGAACGCAATGTAGAAAACTCGTTGATGCTGGTTACAGCCTTAAATCCGCATATTGGTTATGATAAGTCTGCAGAAATTGCAAAACATGCGCATAAAGAAAACACAAGTCTCCGGCAGGCTGCATTAGCATTAGGCTATGTTACCAACGAACAGTTTGATGCCTGGGTAAATCCTAAAAATATGATCTAGATATACTGTAAAACCTTAATTGGGAAGATGTTTTATGAATGAATGAACGTTTAATACCCTCATATACATAAAAGCTCTTTTCTTTCTCAAATAAAAAATATAATTTACATCATACATACTATTGAATCTACTTATGAAAAACATATTTTTACCACTGGCCCTGATGGTGAGCATTTCAATTTCTTCATTTGCACAAATGACTAAGGCAGAAGAAAAAGAATGGGCGCATAAAATTAAGTCCTTAACTCCGGCTTCATACAAGCAGCTTGTTGAAGATAAAAGTGCACTTGAAAACCAGGTAAATAATCTGAAGCAGGAAAACGATGTATTAAAAGCACAGGTATCCGATTTAAATTCAAAATTAAAAGAAGCACAAGCATCACAGGAAGCAAAAAAAGTCACTTCATCAGGTACTACAGTTCCTGCAAATGAAATGGCAGCAAAAGGTGTTGTATATAAAGTTCAGATCGGCGCATTTAAAAATAAAGACCTGAGCAAATACTTCAACAACAACAAAAACTTTAGCGGCGAAGTGGATGCAGATGGTACAAAAAAATATACACTGGGTGCATTTCCAAGCTATTGGGAAGCGGACAATTTTAAAAAATATTTACGCGAAATGGGTGTAAGTGATGCCTGGGTTGTTGCATACAAAGATGGTAAACGCATTGAATTGAAAGATGCATTAGAAGGCACATTATAATTCTTTTAGAAAAAACAATTGAAAGCCCCCCGCAGCTGCGGGGGGCTTTATTTTTTTACATAAGATAAGTTACTTACAGGCATTCTGATTCTCGCCGATCTTTTCGTATTTTTAATATCTATTTCCATCCATTGATTATGAGTTCCATCAACCAAATAACCTGCCCGAATTGCGGACACAACTTTCATGCTGAACAAGCATTAGCCAAACAGATTGAGGCAGAGGTAACTGTTCGTGTTCAAAAAGATGCAGACGAACGGAAAAAGCAGTTAGATGATGCTGAATTAAAACTTCGGAATCTTCAAAAAAATCTGGTCGCAGAAAAGGCACAGATGGAAGAAACAATGAAAGCCAATTTGCTTAAAGAAAAAAATCTTATTGAACAGCAGTTGCGCAAACAGTTAAGCGAGCAGATCAACGAACAGGTTTCTAAAGACAATGCTACAATGATGGAGAGTATGCGTGCTGATCTGGAAAAAAAGAATAAAGAAAACCAGGAATTAAAATTGAAAGAAGTAGAGTTGATGCGTGCAGAGCAAAAACTCAAGGATGTAGAGCAGGAAATGAAAGTATCTTTTGAAAAGCAGATGCTGGAGCAAAAGAAATTAATGGCAGAGGAAATTCAAAAATCTGCTGATGAACAAAACCAGGCAAAGAACAGAGAGAAGGACGCACAGCTTGAGCAACTGCGCAGACAGATAGATGAAATGAAACGTAAAGCGGAACAAGGCTCTATGCAGCTGCAGGGTGAAGCGCAGGAATTATTTTTAGAGGAACTGTTAAAGGCGAGCTTCCCGTTTGATCTGATTGAAGAAGTAGGAAAAGGTGTACGCGGTGCAGATATTATTCAAACAGTACGGAATACACAAGGCAGAGACTGCGGAAGCATTATCTACGAAGCAAAAAATACAAAAGCGTTTAGCGAAGGATGGATCGATAAATTGAAAGGAGATTTGCGCAGCCAGAAAGCTAGTTTAGCTGTATTGGTAACAAGTGTCATGCCGAAAGAAATGACAACGTTTGGTATTAAAGACGGCATCTGGATCTGTACGTTTGAGCAGGTACGCGGTTTGTCTCACGTCTTGCGTGATGGCTTGATCCGTATAACAGAAGCAAAGGGAGCCGAAGAAAACAGAGGAGAAAAAATGCAGATGCTGTATTCATACTTAACCGGTCACGAATTCCGTCAGCAGGTGGAAGCGATTGTAGAAGCTTTCTCCAGTATGCAATCTGCTTTACACAAAGAGAAAATTGCCATGCAGAAGATGTGGAAAGAACGCGAAAAACAGATCGACAAAGTAATTGAAAGTACTACCGGCATGTACGGCTCCATCAGAGGTATTGCAGGTAGCGCGGTTGGTGAAATAAAAGCACTGGAGCTGGATAGTGAGGATGATCTGCTGCTGGAAGAATAGCAATTCATTACAGCGAATAAATTCCAAATTACAAAAGACAAATTCCAGAAGTGCTTGATATAGTAATCAGCTGTTTAAATTTTTAACGCTCCAAGGATTTCCCCCGTCGAGCGTTTCGACCTTATAAAAGAAACACACGCATTAGGCCTTTAGCCTTCCGCTTTAAGCATAAGAACATTGAATACGACTACTAAACGCTGGATCACAAAAACATTACCTGCACAGGAGAAGGCACGGTCGCTGGCGGAGGCATTAAATATAAATGCATACATCTCTGCCATGCTTGTGCAGCGCAACATTGAAACATTTGAAGAAGCAAAGAATTTTTTCAGACCGTCTTTATCGCAATTACATGATCCGTTTTTAATGCGCGACATGGAAAAGGCTGTTACGCGACTGATGCAAGCCATTGCCGGGAATGAACGCATACTGATCTATGGCGATTATGATGTGGACGGTACAACATCCGTATCTGTTTTTTATGGTTTCTTAAAAAATTACTATACAAATATCGAATACTATATACCCGATCGGTATAAAGAAGGCTACGGCGTATCAAAAGCCGGCATTGAGTATGCACGCGACACAAATGCAACATTAATCGTTAGTCTGGATTGCGGCATACGTGCGGTTGAAATGGTTGCATACGCGAACTCATTCGGAATTGACTTTATCATTTGTGATCACCACAATCCCGGCAACGAACTGCCGGATGCTGTTGCTATCCTGGATCCGAAACAAAACAATTGTTCTTATCCATACAAAGAACTTTCTGGCTGTGGTGTTGGCTTTAAGCTTTTACAGGCTTTATGCACACGCGCAGGTTATTCCTCCGAATTATTATTTGAACAGATTGATTTACTAGCGATAAGTATTTGCTCAGACATTGTTCCAATAACGGGAGAAAATAGAATTCTAACGTATTTTGGACTTCAAAAACTGAATGAATCACCACGACCGGGTATTCAGGCCATCGTTGATGTTTCAGGTTTGAAAAAAGCGATTGATGTCAACACAGTTGTGTTTACGATCGGTCCCCGTATTAATGCTGCCGGCCGCATTGACCATGCGTTTGCAGCTGTTGAGTTACTGCTCGCTGAAAATAAAACCGATGCAGCAAACTTTGCTGCCAACATCAATGATCATAATTTAGTACGCAGAGAGTTCGATGAAACCATTACAGGTGAAGCCTTGGGAATGATTCAGAGCAATGCAAATGCAGCGACAGCATCTTCAACCGTTTTATATAAAAATGACTGGCATAAAGGTGTGATCGGAATTGTGGCCTCACGCTGCATTGAACATTATCACCGTCCTACCATCATCCTTACACAATCAAACGGTAAAGTAGCAGGTTCGGCGCGTTCAGTACCCGATTACGACCTATATGAAGCGATCGATAAATGTTCAGACTTATTGATTCAGTTCGGCGGACATAAATACGCGGCAGGTTTAACGATGGAAGAAAAAAACATTGAAGCATTCCGTACAAAGTTTGAAGAAGTTGTATCCGCAACGATCCGCAAAGAGCAGCTTATACCAATGATTTCCATTGATTTAGAATTGCCGTTGAATCAGATTGATAGCCGGTTCTTCAATATCGTTCGGCAAATGGGGCCGTTTGGTCCGCAAAATATGCAGCCCATATTTGTATCCAGGAATGTGATGGACGACGGCACATCCAGAATCTTAAAAGACAAACACCTAAAATTGAACATTCGTCAGCAAGATTCTGTAACTTACCCTGCAATCGGATGGCAAATGCATGCTTTTTATGACCGTATAAAAAATAAAGAGCCGTTTGACATTTGTTATTCGCTGGAAGAAAATGAATTCAATGGTAAAAAAACGATTCAACTCATGATTCGTGACATTCAATTTATAAAAGACAGAACCCATTAATATATGATACTTGGAGCTGACAATCTGATTAAAAAATATAAAAGCCGTTTGGTAGTAAACGACGTTTCTGTAAATGTAAAACAGGGTGAAATTGTTGGATTGCTCGGGCCAAATGGTGCCGGTAAAACAACAAGTTTTTATATGATCGTCGGGTTGATCAAACCGAATACAGGCAGAGTATATCTGGACGATGAAGACATAACAGACCTGCCGATGTATCAGCGCGCGCGAAAGGGCTTAGGTTATCTGGCACAGGAAGCATCGGTATTCAGAGAACTTAGTGTAGAAGATAATATTGGTGCTGTATTGGAAATGACCGGCATGCCTAAATCACAGCAAAAAGAAAAGATCGAATCACTGATGGAAGAATTCTCTTTGACACATGTGCGTAAAAATTTAGGGAAAGTATTATCCGGGGGGGAACGCAGAAGAACCGAAATTGCACGTGCCCTGGCCGTTGATCCGAAGTTTGTACTGCTGGATGAACCCTTTGCAGGCGTTGATCCTATTGCTGTAGAAGAAATTCAAACGATTGTTGCCCGACTGAAAAATAAAAACATCGGTATATTAATTACAGACCACAACGTAAACGAAACACTTTCCATTACAGACAGAGCCTATCTGTTGTTTGAAGGAAAAATTCTGCGTTCAGGAACAGCTGAAGAATTAGCCGAAGACGAAACCGTTCGTCGCGTATACTTAGGCCAGCATTTCCAATTCCGCAGAAAAGTGTTAATTTAATATACATGATTCCACTTTTTAATTTTGCGATTAAACAATTCATGAATCAACGGATGAAAAACATCCGAGGATTCATGGAACATCCGATTGAAACGCAGCAACGTGTTTTAAAGAACCTGTTACAGCAGGCAGCTTTAACTGAGTGGGGTAAAACACATGGGTATAAAGACATTCAATCCAACGAACAGTTTGCGCAGCAGGTACCAGTTTCAACCTATGAAACATTCTACCCATGGATCGAGCGCTGCCTGAAAGGTGAACAGCAGATCCTGTGGCAATCAGACATCGATTGGTTTTCAAAATCTTCCGGCACTACAAATGCAAAAAGTAAATTCATTCCCGTTTCGAAAGAATCCTTAAAAGATTGCCATTATAAAGGTGGCATGGATTTGCTGACCTTGTATTTTGACAATGCTCCGGAAAGCAAATTATTTCAGGGGAAATCATTAGCGGTTGGAGGGTCGTGTTCACCCAATCCACACCGCGACAATTCAAAGATCGGCGATATTTCAGCCGTAATCATGGCAAACCTGCCTACCTGGGCACAGTACGCGCGTACACCATCCATTCAGACTGCATTGATGAATGAGTGGGAAGCTAAGATTGATAAGTTGGCCGAAGAATGCTCGAAAGAGAATGTAACAAATTTGTCCGGTGTGCCTACCTGGGCAGTATTGCTGTTAGAGTACATGCTGGAAAAAAGCGGAAAAGAAAACATGCTTGAGATCTGGCCGCACTTTGAATGTTTCTTTCACGGGGCCGTTTCATTTCATCCATATAAAACGGCTTTTCAAAAATTCTTTCCATCCGATAAGGTCCGTTATATGGAAACATACAATGCATCCGAAGGATTTTTTGGTGTGCAGGATGATCTGAGCAGAGATGATCTGCTGCTGTATTTAGATCATGGTATTTATTATGAATTTATTCCGATCGATGAAATTGATGCGGAGTTTCCCAAAACAATATCGCTGGAGCAAGTACAGCTGAATGAAGCCTATGCGCTGGTAATCTCTACCAATAGTGGCTTGTGGCGGTATAACGTAGGTGATGTGGTGCGCTTCACTTCGATTACACCTTACAGAATAAAAATTACCGGCCGCACCAAACATTATATCAATGTGTTCGGCGAAGAGCTGATGGTTGAAAATGCAGAGATGGCTGTTTCAAAAGCATGTGAAGCTACAAATGCCGTACTGGCCAATTTTACTGCGGGCCCGATTTATTTCAACAATGAAAACAAAGGCGGTCACGAATGGATCATAGAATTTGAAACAGCGCCAGGTGATAAAGATCGGTTTACACAGTTGCTGGATCAGTTCTTAAAAGAGCTGAACTCCGATTATGAAGCCAAGCGCTACAAAGACATGGCCTTGTTGTTACCAACGATACATTTTGTTCCGGAAGGCACTTTTTATAAATGGCTCAAGCTGAAAGGCAAGCTGGGCGGGCAACACAAAGTACCACGCTTATCTAATAACAGGGAGTACCTGGAAGATATATTGACGAAGTGTTTGTAGGAAAACAATGTCAAATAAAAGACAATATTAGAAATGGATGGCAGCAAAAACCTCAAAAACTACTTAAAAAGCATTTTTAAAATAAGTGATGAAAATAGTTTGTGCTGCTTTTATAAAATCGTAACTTTGTCATATAAAATAAGAGTACTTTTTAATAGGCCTGCTCTATTTCTTATATAAGACAGTTCATCAGCTAACACAATACACCTCCCATGCCTCTCTTTGAAGCACACTTGGGGGGTTTTTTCTTTTATAATCTTATGAGTAAGCAAACTTTTAACAAGGCACCTCTTAATTTTCAAAATCAAATTATTTTACTAAAAAACAGAGGCTTAAAAATAGTTGATGAAGCTAAAGCAGTAAATTATTTACAAGAGATCAGTTATTATCGTTTGAGTGCCTATTTTTTGCCGTATCAATCTACCAAGGATACGTTTAATAAAAATACAGATTTTGATCAAATACTAAGTACTTATACGTTTGATAGAGAACTACGCTTATTGGTTTTTGATTGTATTGAACGTATAGAAGTTGCTATAAGAACACAATTTATCTATACGATGGCATTACATTATAATGACAGCCATTGGCAGGATAACCAGATACACTTTATTACACCACATTATAATAAAATTGGCCAATTAATAAATCCATTTGCAGATTTTCAATCAATCATTTCAAAAGCAAAAACTGCGCGCACGCCTGAAGTATTTATTAAACATTATATTGACAATTATCATACACCGGCAAATCCTCCAAGCTGGATGTGTTTAGAATTGCTTACGATTGGTGAATTATCCCACCTTTATAGAGGATTAAAAAACAATATCGATAAAAAACGCATAGCAGATTTTTTTGATGTGCATCATACTGTTTTTACTTCATGGCTTCATACACTAACCTATATTAGAAATATTTGCGCACATCATAGTCGTTTATGGAATAGAGATTTAGCAATTGAACCGGAAAAGCTATTAAAGCCAACTGGTGGCTGGATCGATAAACCTTTTGAAAATAATAAACGCGTATTTTACTTTCTGTGTGTATTAAAATATATGTTACAAAGAGCAAATCCCGGGAATAGTATGAAAGATAAACTTCAAGATTTGTTTAACCGCTATCCAAATATTCCAATAAAATTTTTAGGTATTCCTTCTGATGGAAAAGGTAGCTTATTAAATTGGCAAAACCAGGCACTTTGGAAATGAACGACAGAGAAGCATTCCGCATAATAAACGGGGTACATTTCCCTTAATAAAAAAATAATTAACTTGTCATTATCAATTGACAGCTTTTATGCAAAACAGAATCACACAACTCTTCAACATTCAATATCCCATTATACAGGCTGGAATGGTTTGGTGCAGCGGCTGGCGTTTGGCTTCAGCTGTAAGCAATGCAGGCGGACTTGGTTTGATCGGTGCAGGTTCTATGTCGGCAGATCTGCTGCGCGAACATATTCAGAAATGCATAACTGCGACCAGCAAACCATTTGGTGTAAATTTACCCTTATTGTATGCGCACATCGATCAGCATATTCAGGTGTTGCTGGATGAAAAAGTAAAAATTGTTTTTACTTCCGCAGGCAATCCGGCTACCTATACAGCAAGATTAAAAGAAGCAGGTATAACGGTTGTGCATGTAGTATCAAGTACAAAGTTTGCTTTGAAAGCACAACAGGCTGGCGTTGATGCTATTGTTGCAGAAGGTTTTGAAGCGGGTGGGCATAATGGAAGAGAAGAAACAACTACCTTATGTCTGATCCCATCTGTAGCAGATGCAGTAAGTATTCCGGTTATTGCTGCTGGCGGCATTGCTTCCGGGCGTGCGATGCTTGCAGCATTTGCCTTAGGAGCAGAAGGTGTACAGGTCGGTTCTGCTTTTGCTGTAAGCGAAGAATCTTCCGCGCACCATATATTTAAACAACGCGTGGTTGAAGCCCTTGAAGGTGAAACAATCTTAACCTTGAAACAGCTGACACCTGTGCGGTTAATAAAAAACAATTTTTATGAACAGATAAAAAAAGCAGAAACGAATGGTGCTTCAGCAGAAGATCTGAAAAATATAGTAAGCAAAGGAAGGTCGAAGAAAGGAATTTTTGAAGGCGATCTCAACGAAGGCGAATTAGAGATCGGGCAAGTGAGCGCGCAGCTGAAAGCCGTGAAGCCTGCAGCATCTGTAATAACGGATATCTGGGAAGAGTTTGAGCAGGCACGGAAAAATATTTTTTAACTGCAAAAGTTTAAATCCTATTTATTCATTTAATCATACAACTTGCGCAGCGAAAAGTATATGAATCTGTGTTATTACATGTTTAAAAAGATTTCTTAATATTTTAATTACATGAAATAATGTATTTTTGTATCAACAGTTGTTCAGGCAATCCGGCAGGAACAGATTCTTCAAAAAATTATTTCAACGCTCAAACGACATCCGTTGCTTACCGACGGAAAGGCTACTGTAGTGAGTGCCGCTTCCGCAGCTATTCTGTTTACTCAGATACAGAATGACGGGATTCCTTTCGGCTATCACCAGGCAAACTGTCACAACATTGCACATTACATTTGTCTGTTAGCAAAAGCACAGAATATTACGCTTGCAAAGATCTGGGCATTCACGCCCGGCATTTATACGGCATCCAGCAGAAGGGTTATTTCGTTTACCGATCAGAATAAACTTTCACCGACAGGAAAAATTGACTGGGGCTATCATGTAGCGCCTGTTATCTTAGTGGAAGAAGAAGGTGCTGTTGTAAAGATGGCAATAGATCCGGTACTTTTTCCGGAAGGACCCGTGCCTTATAAAGCCTGGCTGGACAGGATCAAAACAAAAAAATTAATTTATTTATTGATGGATGCAGAGTGGTATTTATTTAACACGTCGTATTTAAATAACACCCAGCTGGAATTTTTTGACATGCAAACGGATGAACCTGTAAAACCCAATGTTATTTTCCCGTATTGGTTTGCAAATAAATGTGTAACTGATTTTTTTAAATACGAAGAAGATAGTTTATTGTACGCCTGGTTAGAGAAAGGTCTTGCTGTAAACGATACGGCTTCTGAATTTTATGAAAACGAGATCAAACCGATATTGGATGACCCTTCAGCATCCGCTCTGTTAAAGGACTACAGAGACCTGGTTGGGAATGTCTTTAATTTTGAAACGGTGTTCCGGGATTATATGTATAACTATGAAATGAATATCGATTTTTATGAACGGCATGCTCTGATTATTGAGGAATATAGAAATGTATTTAATACGCATGTTGAAAAATGGAAACAGAAAGTAGCTGAACTCGGCATTTTGCTATAATTTTAAATAAATCATTTTCGTTTTTTAATGCGCTGAGTGATTGTGTCGGTCATACGGACTTTACCGGTAATCATGGGCGCAACAATTCCTACAGCATGCATTTCAAGCGTATCTTCCTGAGGTATCAATGCGGTTGTATCTTCCGGAACATCCATAATAACAGTATCTCCCATTAACCGGTTCTCTGAATCAGGACCTGTATAAGCCGGCTCTCCGAGCGTTGCAGGCGAATGTTTTTTAACACAACTGCTTAGCCAGATCAAAGAACTTGCCAGCAGAAGAACAACAGACCGGACAGCACTCATTCCGGAAAATGTATTAAACAGTAAATGAAAATAATTTTTCGAATCTGTTTTTAATTCTCTGTCAACCTGTGACGTTAAAAACCGACCGCATGTTTTTTGTTGGAAATGAACAATAAAATAGTCTTTTATTTCAGTGTCGCTCATCTTACTGAAATCAACCACTACTTTCTCACAGGAGGAACAGAATTTTCCGGCAGTATCAGGAGTCATTTTTTGCCAGTCAGCGTCGCATGGATTTTTAATCTGAATCATACGGGGTCTATTTTAGAAATCTAAACGTATCGCAGACACATTCGGGTATAAAAACTGCTTAAAATTTATGTCAATGAATTATTAAAATACCTGATAATTTGGAACATAAAGCGACAATTGATTTCGCGCTTTTAACACGACTTTTAGAAAATACGTACATTTCCACGCAATAAGCAGATTTTCAAATCATTAAATTGATAATCTCCGCATGTTTTTCAGCACACATATCAGCAATTTTGCTTAAATTAGCCACCTTATTTGTAAAGCAGAATATGTGGGTAAAGTTAGGTAGTTTCATTATTAAGTATCGGTTAATCCTTTTAATTGTAACAGGTTCAATTACAGTGTTCATGGGGTACAAGGCCTCAAAAATTGAGATCACATACGACTTTTTGAAAGTTGTTCCGCAGGATGATGCCGATATGGTCTATTTCAAGGAATTCTATAAAATGTTTGGTGAAGACGGCAACATCATGGTTATTGGTGTGCAGGACCCGAAACTTTTCAAACTGGAAACATTCAATAAATTTTACGATCTGTGTTATCAGATCCAGAAATCGGAAGGTGTAAACGACGCTATTTCGTTACCGACATTAAAAATGTTAACGAAAGACACGGTGAATTCCAAACTGGATGTTAAATCGGTATTTACACGAAAACCTGTCACACAGCATGAACTTGATTCGATGATACAGCTGGCAAACGACCAGTTGTTCTATAAAGGCTTAATTGTAAATCCTAATACCAATGCAGCATTGATCGCTGTATCCATTGATTCAAAACAACTGAATTCAAACAACAGACAAAAAGTAGTTTCAAATATTTTAGATTTATCAGCAACATTTAAAAAGGAAACAAACGTTGAAACACACTTTGCAGGATTGCCTTATGTACGTACCATCATGGTTCGCGATGTACAGGCAGAATTCAAGTTCTTCCTGGTGTTATCTATTTTGGTAACCTCATTGATCTTATATTTCTTCTTCAGAAACCTCTACGCGGTATTCTTCACCTTCCTTGTAATTGTTGTAACAGTTGTATGGACAATGGGTACCATCGTTTTACTTGGCTATAAGATCACCCTGCTTACCGGAATGCTTCCGGCATTAATCATCGTGATCGGCATTCCGAATTGTATTTATATGTACAATAAATACCATCAGGAATACCGCAAGCACAGAAACAAAATCAAAGCGATCAGCCGGATTGTAGAGAAGATCGGCTTCCTGACCTTTATGACCAACATGAATACTGCCGTTGGTTTCCTGGTATTATATTTCACCAACATCATCATCATTAAAGAATTCGGCATGGTTGCTGGCTTGATAAGCGCCGCAACGTTTGTGATTACGCTGGTTGTAATACCGACCATGCTGTGTTACCTGCCTGCACCAAGCGACAAGCAGTTAAAACACCTGGACCTGCGTTTTTTAAGGCGTGTGAACAATATGATCCAGTACGTTGTACTACGTTACCGTTCCGTAGTATATATCATCACCGGTTTATTGATCGCTATTTCGATTGTTGGTATTTACCGCATACAGGTTATTTCCTACATGGTGGATGATCTTCCGAAGAGCAGCGGAGTTAAAACGGACTTAGCATTCTTCGAACAGCATTTCAAAGGCGTAATGCCGCTGGAGATTGTGGTTGACTTAGGCAAGAAAAAAGGGATACGGATTCCGGCAAATTTGAAAAAACTGGACGAGCTTGAAACCTATTTAAAATCACTGAACAATGTTTCGCCACCGCTTTCCGTACTGAATATTATAAAAGGTGCAAAGCAGGCTTATTATAACGGCCTGCCGGATTTCTATGAAATACCGAGCAAGCAGGAAATGGTTTCGTTGTCGTCGTTCATGAAAACAAATGATAAGTCAGAAGACAAATTGATGCGCTCGTTTGTTGATTCTACCGGACAGTATGTACGTTTTACCTGCAAGGTTGCGGATATGGGAACAGAAAAGATGGCAGCATTGGTTGAAAAAAATATCACACCTAAAACAAAAGAAATATTTACGGACTCTACACAAAAGGTTCATATTACAGGCACAACATTATTATTCTTAAAAGGAAATCAGTATCTGATCAACGATTTATCTGAGTCGCTGGTTTGGGCATTTGCATTGATCTCGCTGATGATGGCATTCATTTTCACCAATCCTAAGATCATCATCATTTCATTGATCCCGAACATGATCCCGATCTTAATGACAGCAGGCATTATGGGCTTGTTTAACATTCCGTTGAAACCAAGTACAGCATTGATCTTTGGCATTTCATTCGGCATTTCGATCGACAGTACAATCCATTACCTGAGCAAGTTCAAGCAGGAATTAAAGCATTACAAAGGAAGTGTAATGCAGGCAGTAGTAAAATCACTGGAAGAAGAAGGCGTGAGCATGATCTATACATCGATCGTTTTATTCTGCGGTTTCCTGATCTTCGCATTTTCTGATTTTGGCGGAACGATTGCCCTGGGAATTTTAACGTCTTTAACATTGTTCTTTGCTATGTTCACCAACTTAATTGTTTTGCCGGCATTGCTGTTAACATTCAGCAGCGGCGAAAAAATTAATCTGTACCCGATCATTAAAGATAAACACGAAAAAATACACACTGAAGATGACGATATGGAAATCGATCTTCAGCGTTTAGAAATCAAAACACCTAGAAACGAGGAGAGCCGTGAAGTATAACGAAAAGAAAACAGAACTGTCTGAAGTTGGAAAGGAAGTACAACAGTTTTGGAATGATAAAAAAATATTTGAAAAGTCTGTAGAGACACGTGAAGGCAATCCAACATTCACGTTCTACGAAGGTCCGCCATCTGCAAACGGCACGCCTGGTATTCACCATGTGATGGGCCGTACGGTGAAGGATATTTTCTGCCGGTTTAAAACCATGCAGGGCTTTCAGGTAAAACGCAAGGGCGGCTGGGATACACACGGCCTGCCTGTTGAATTGCAGGTTGAGAAAGAACTTGGTATTACCAAAGAAGATATCGGGAAGAAAATTACGGTAGAGCAGTATAATCAAAAGTGCCGCGAAGCGGTAATGAAATACAAATCGCAGTGGGATGAACTTACCGTGAAGATGGGTTATTGGGTTGATCTTGAAAAGCCATACATCACGTTTGAGAACAACTATATTGAATCGGTTTGGTACCTGTTAAAAGAATTTCATCAGAAAAAACTTTTATATAAAGGCTACACGATCCAGCCGTATTCGCCTGCTGCAGGTACAGGTTTGAGTTCACACGAATTAAACCAGCCGGGTACATACAAAGATGTGCGCGACACAAGTGCGGTAGCACAATTCAAGCTGAAAGCAAATCCGAAGTTTGCAGACAACACCTATTTCCTTGCATGGACAACAACACCATGGACATTGCCTTCTAACAGTGCATTGGCTGTAGGAGAGAATATTGAATATGTATTGGTTTCAACATTTAACCCATACACGTTTAAGCCCGTTCAGGTAATTCTTGCGAAAGCCTTGCTCGGAAAATATTTTTCTGAAAAAGCGAAAGACCTTTCTTTAGAAGCATATAAAGATGGAGACAAACTGATTCCCTTTAAAATACTTCAAAGCTATAAAGGTAAAGATCTTGTTGGCATTGAATACGAACAGCTGATGCCGTACCTGCAGCCTGAAACACCGGCGTTCCGTGTAATCGCGGGCGACTTTGTAAGTACGGAAGATGGTACAGGTATTGTACACATTGCGCCTACCTTTGGTGCAGACGATGCGCGTGTAGCTAAACTTGCCGGCATTCCTTCGATCGTTACAAAAGATGACCGCGGAAACGAATATCCATTGGTTGATAAGCGCGGCAGGTTTACTAAAGAAGTAACGGACTTCGCAGGCGAATATGTAAAAGAAGCGTACCTAACCGATGAAGAAAAAGAAGCGGAACGTGTTAAACAAGGCAGAGATAAATACCTGAGTGTGGATGAACGTATTTCAATTAAATTGAAAGAAGCGAACCGTGCATTCAAGGTTGAAAAATACGAACACAGTTATCCGCATTGCTGGAGAACAGATAAGCCGGTGCTTTATTATCCATTGGATTCCTGGTTCATCAAAACAACAGCAAAAAAAGAACGTCTGGTTGAACTGAATAAAACCATTAACTGGAAACCTGAATCTACAGGCGTTGGTCGCTTCGGCAACTGGCTGGAAAATCTGGTTGACTGGAACCTTTCGCGTTCTCGCTATTGGGGAACACCGCTGCCGATCTGGCGTTCAGAAGATGGCTCTGAAGAGAAATGCATCGGTTCGATTGAAGAATTGAAAACTGAAATTGCAAAAGCACAAAAAGCAGGCATCGAAACGGCAACAGATATTAAAGATTTACACAGGCCATACGTAGATAACATTGTTCTGGTAAGTGATTCCGGCAAGCCGATGAAACGCGAGCTGGACCTGATCGACGTGTGGTTTGATTCCGGTGCGATGCCGTATGCGCAGTGGCATTACCCGTTTGAAAATAAAGAATTATTCAACAATAATTATCCGGCAGACTTTATTGCAGAAGGTGTGGATCAGACACGTGGCTGGTTCTTTACATTGCACGCAATCTCCGGCATGCTGTATGATAAAGTTGCATTCAAAAATGTAATTGCAAACGGATTGGTACTGGACAAGAATGGAAACAAAATGTCTAAGCGTGTAGGCAATGTAGTGAACCCGTTTGAAACGATTGATAAATATGGGCCGGACGCAACACGCTGGTATATGATTACCAATGCACCGCCATGGGACAATTTGAAATTCAATTTAGACGGTATCACCGAAGTGCAGCGCCGTTTCTTTGGTACGCTTCAGAATACCTATTCATTCTTTGCCTTGTATGCGAACTTAGATAATTTCACGTTTGCTGAAGCAGAGATTCCATTGGCACAACGTACCGAAAGCGATCGCTGGATCTTATCGAAACTGCAATCACTGGTTAAAGATGTTGCAGATGCATACAGTGATTACGAGCCGACGAAAGCCGGGCGTGCGATACAGGATTTTGTAGTTGATGATTTGAGTAACTGGTATGTACGTCTGAATAGAAAACGTTTCTGGAAAGGCGAATACAATGCAGATAAAACCGCTGCGTATCAGACATTATATACCTGTCTGGAAACGGTTGCCAAATTAGGTGCGCCGATTGCTCCGTTTTACATGGATAAATTATTCAGCGACTTAAATCAGGTCAGTAAAAAGAATGCTGTTGAATCTGTTCACTTAGCCGATTTTCCGAAAGTGAATGAAGCGTTTTTAGACGTAGAACTGGAAGAACGTATGAGCCTGGCTCAACGCATCTCTTCGCTGGTACACTCGATCCGCAAGGCACAAACGATTAAGGTTCGTCAGCCGCTTTCCAGAATTCTCATCCCGATCTTACAGCCGCATCTGAAAGCACAGATCCAGGCGGTAGAAGATCTGATTAAAAATGAAGTGAATATCAAAGCAGTTGAATATATTGAGGATACTTCCGGCGTTGTTATTAAAACGATCAAACCTAATTTTAAAAAATTAGGAAAAGAATACGGCGCGAAACTGAAAGAGATCGGCAATGCAATTGCTGAATTGCGTGCAGAAGATATTACTGCCATTGAACGCAATGTCTTTGAACTGAAACTTGCAGACGGCACCGTTATCCCGATTACGTCAGAAGATGTTGAGATCCGTTCTCAGGATATTCCTGGCTGGTCCGTTGCTTCTGAAGGCGGCATCACTGTTGCGCTGGATATTACGTTAAGCGACGACCTTCGTAAAGAAGGGATTGCGCGTGATGTTGTAAACCGTGTACAGAATCTGCGTAAAGACATGGGCCTTGAAGTACAGGATAAGATCCGTATCACCATTCAGAAGGTAGACGAATTGATCAATAGTGCATTAAGTGCAAATCAGGAATACATTTGTACAGAGACACAAGCCTTCTCCTTAGAGCTGGTAGAAAAACTGGCAGATGGCAAAGAAGTAGAAATGGATGAGCAAACGCTGATCATGAAAATAGAAAAATAACATTGTATAAAGTGTAGAGTGTAACGTGTAACCGCACTTATTCACTTTACACTCTACACTTTTACACTAATAATATGCGCTATACCAAATATTTTCTTTTAACAATCGGCATCATACTTATTGACCAGGTGATTAAGCTGTGGGTGTTCGAAACGTTCCCTTTTGAAGGATATGAACATCCTTCTTTAAGACTTGGCGACTGGTTTAAATTACATTATATCACCAATGAAGGAATGGCCTTTGGTATAAAGCTGGCTGGCGTGTATGGTAAACTAATTCTTAGTTTATTCCGCCTGGTTGCTATGGTCGGTATTAGTTACTACCTGTATCTTATGGCAAAAAAAGGCATGCACGAAGGTTTTCTGTGGTGCATTGCTTTGATCTTAGGCGGTGCTATGGGTAATGTAGTAGACAGCACATTCTACGGTGTATTTTTAGACTTGCCTACCAGTGATGCGCCGATGCTTTGGTTTCACGGTCGTGTGATAGACATGTTTTATGTAGACATCTGTAATTGTCTGATTCCGGAATGGGTTCCTGTATTAGGCGGAAGCTATTATCCGTTATGGCCGATTTTTAACTTTGCGGATGCTTCCATATTTGTAGGTGTAGCCTTAATTTTAATTTATCAAAAGAAATTCTTTCCGGAGAAAGACGGCGTAAAAGAAAAAGAACAGCACGTGCAGGTATAAACGCTTTCAACCTTATTGGCGTTTTAAAAATTCTTACAAGCACATATCGGCCAGACGGTTTTTTGCCGACCGACCGATGGCAATATCTGATCGAATACTGATTCATATAAATCCCTCATTTTGTATTTTAAAAACAAAGTGAGGGATTATTTTTAGTGGTATAATATATTTTTTGATCTTCTCATTTAAAATTGAAACCATTATTTTTCAAAACCGTTAAAAAACTCAATTTTAAATTTTATCCCCATAACAGATACATATGAAAAAAATTATTTTGTCTCTTGCTGTAATTTTTGCTGCAACGAGTTTCTCTAATGCGCAAAACTCACTTTCTATCAAACCTATAATGGAAGAAGGGTTAGAGTTTGTAAAAGAAATTGAAAAAAAATATGATGGAAAAGCAATTATCACAAAAGCAGAATTTGATTTTGCCTTAGATGACAATTACACCATGATGGATCTGAATAATACGCTTACCTATGTTTTTGCAGGCTTAGGCGATGAAAACATCTCAGACATTTCGCTGGTTGTATACAAAAATGAAAATGGAAGCTGGGTTAAAGTTTCGGAAGACAGCGAAGTAAAACCATCTGCAGTCGTTTCTTATCAGCCACCATCCACAGGCGAATATGCGGTAGATATTAAAGTAAATAAATATAAGTCAGCAGACAAAATCGGTCACGTAGCCTTATTTGTACTGGCTACAAAATAATTTGGTTTAGTTGTTTAATAAGAAAGTCCGGATGAAAGTCCGGACTTTTTTCGTTTTATATAAATAAATTTCTTTATGATAACTTTTTAACATAAATTCCGCTTTAATAGACATTATCCATTTTTATAAATACATATTTTATTTTCAATTTTATTATACATAACTATGCCAAGAGATATTCACGTCAAACCTTTTGATGAAGGAACAAAAGCAAAACTCTCAATTTTTCAAGATTATTTGAGGGAATGGCTGCCGGTATTTATATCGAAAAGAGATATTTATTGGAACAATATAAACATATATGATTTTTTTGCTGGGCCAGGTAGAGATGTTGCTGGAGTGAAAGGTACACCTTGCATTATTATAGATGAATTAGAGCCCCATCTAGAAAGTATAAGAAATAAAAATCTTAAAGTTAACTTATACTTTAACGAATATGATAAAGCAAAATACGAATTATTAAATGATCATGTTTTACCTAAAGGAAATGAGCAACGAGATTATTATGTCCAAACTGAAAGCTTAGATTTTAAAGTTGCTTTTCAAAAAAGGCTTGCTGAATTAACTACTAACAATAGTGCAAATTTATTATTTCTAGACCAAAATGGCATTAAGCATATAGGAGAGGAGACGTTTAAGCAAATCATAAATATTAAAAGAACAGATTTTTTATTTTTCATTTCTTCGTCAACAATTAAAAGATTTTGTGAACATCCAAATATATTGCAGCATATAAATTTGAGTTCAGAGGATGTAGAGAAAACACCATATGATCAAATTCACAGATTAGTATTGGACTATTATAAAAATTTGATTCCGGCTAATAAAGCCTATTACTTAGCACCATTTTCGCTGAAAAAAAATGCTGGAGTATATGGATTAATATTTGGGAGTAGTCATGTATTGGGCATGGAAAAATTTTTAACAACATGTTGGAAGGTTGATCCTGAAAGAGGAGAGGCAAACTTTGATATTGATAATGACAAAATAAATCCGGGACAAATCAATATATTTTCAGGTGAAATAAGTAAGCCTAAAAAGGTGGAAATTTTTGAGAAGGAATTGGAAGAAAATATTACAAAAGGAAAAATTAAAACAGACAAGGATGTATATTTGTTTACCATTACCAATGGCTTTTTACCTTCTCATGCAAAGAATGTCTTAAAAAAATTAGCTTCATCGAATAAAATTTCAAAAATGAAGTTTAATATAAGTAGTACGATCTGTAAAATTGGAGCGAGTTTAACTCCTATAAAATTAAATTGATATGGCACAATCAAGTATTGAATGGACAGAAATGACATGGAATCCTACTACTGGGTGTACAAAAATTTCTGCTGGTTGCAAATTTTGTTATGCTGAAATAATGTCCAAGCGGCTTAAGGCAATGGGCATTGATAAGTATAAAGATGGATTTAAAGTTAATATATATCCCGATGCCCTATCAATTCCTTACACTTGGAAATCGTCAAAAGTGGTTTTTGTCAACTCAATGAGTGATTTATTTCATGAAGATATACCTTTAGATTATATTAAAAAGGTATTTCAGGTTATGAATGAAAATCCACAACATGTTTTTCAGGTTTTAACTAAAAGAGCAGAACGATTATTTGAAGTATATAAAGAATTGAAGTGGACTCATAATATCTGGATGGGCGTTTCAGTTGAAAATGATAAAGTAAAAAATCGAATTGATCTTTTAAGAAAAACTTCTGCAAAAGTGAAGTTCCTTTCATTAGAACCTTTAATAGGACCATTGCCGAAATTAAATTTAAAAAAAATTGACTGGGTAATAGTTGGTGGCGAAAGTGGCCATAGACCTCGACCAATGGATTCAGACTGGGTTTTAGATATTCAAGAGCAATGTCTTAAATCAGATGTCGCATTTTTCTTCAAGCAATGGGGAGGTAGGAATAAAAAGGCCAATGGTCGTTTATTGAATGGAAGAACATATGATGAAATGCCAGAAATTATGGAAATAGAGAAAGTTAAATAGACATATAAATGATAGATTATATTAAAGAATTTTGTCTTACAAAGGGAATAAAATATTTTTATGTTTCATCATTTAATGAAAACGGAAATGTATTTGATTTCGATAATACAAGCCAATCCATAAATGATTTTTTAAACTTTGGACTTTTAATGGATCAAAAGTATTTACTAATAGAGAAGGAAATTTTCAATTCTGCAATTGAAGATCCAGAAGAAGAATTCGAAAAATATGACCAACAGATTGGCTGTTTAACATTATACTGGCTCAGTAATGGAATAATTCACAAATTTGAGCATTTAGAAAGTTGGTATGATGAATACTTAAATGGAGCAAACAATTCAGAGGGTTCCATTTTTGATGAAGATTTTTCTAGCAATCCAATTAGGCTTTCTAAAGTTGTAATTGATATTATTATTAATAGTTTTGTTGAAGATGAGAATTATTTTAAATATAATACAAGACCTAGCAAACTAGAATCAATTCTTGAGGATATATATCTTAAAAATAATATTGACGGAGAAAATGTTCATTATCAAGATAAACTCGAAATTAAATATAAAGCACAGCAAAAATTCTCTAAATATCATTTAGTTAAAAAAGAAAAAGAATTTTCGAAAGTAATAAAAGATCTTAAAAATAAAGATGGATTAAGTAAAAAAGCCATCATTGCTCAATTAGATATAACTGAAGGAATATACGAAAAGTGTTATAATCAATGAATCGAACAATTTTAAGTATTTATATTCTATTCCTAACTGATCCGGCTCCACTCTTTGCTGTTCTTATTCTTCGACTCCATGTAGCCGCGCAGCATACGATTTTCAGGTTTTAATAATTCCGGATCGCTATCCAACAGATCCATGGCTGATTGGCGGCTTAACTGTAATGTCTGAGAATCCTGTGCAAGATCGGCAATACGCAGATCCAGCACACCGCTTTGCTGTGTACCTGCCAGGTCGCCCGGTCCGCGGAGTTTCAGATCAACATCGGCTATCTCAAAACCGTTTGTGGTCCGCACCATCGTTTCAATACGCGTTTTCGTATTTGCCGATAACTTATGACTGGTCATTAACACACAATATGACTGATCCGCGCCGCGGCCAACACGCCCGCGCAACTGGTGCAGCTGTGAGAGTCCGAAACGTTCTGCATTCTCAATCACCATTACACTGGCATTCGGTACGTTCACACCAACTTCAATAACGGTAGTCGCAACCATGATTTTTGTTTCGCCTTTTACAAAACGCTGCATTTCAAAATCCTTGTCGGCAGGTTTCATACGGCCGTGGAGGATGCCAACCGGAAATTCCGGAAAGGCACGGTTGATGCTTTCAAAGCCATCCATCAGATCTTTCAGGTCCAGCTTCTCATTTTCTTCAATCAGTGGATACACAATGTATATTTGCCTTCCTTCCAGTATCTGTTTGCGGATAAAACCAAATACAAGCAACCGGTCTTTATCAAATTTATGGGAAGTAGAAATAGGCTTTCTTCCGGCTGGCATCTGATCAATAACAGAAATGTCCAGATCACCATATAAGGTCATGGCAAGGGTACGCGGAATGGGCGTTGCTGTCATGACAAGCACGTGCGGCGGCAGTTCCGTATTCTTCTTCCAGAGCTTGGCGCGTTGCGCAACACCAAAACGGTGCTGCTCATCAATAATACATATACCCAGATTCTTGAATTGAACAATGTCTTCCAGAATGGCATGTGTGCCGATTAAAATATTCAGACTGCCATCTAACAGATCACGGTGAATCACATCACGCTCTTTTTTCTTTGATGAGCCTGTAAGCTTCGCAACCGTTAAACCAACTTTGGCTGCGAGTTCTTTCAACCCTTCATAATGTTGTGCCGCCAGAATTTCCGTAGGTGCGATCAGACAAGCCTGGTAGCCATTATCAATAGCCATGAGCATGCACAGAAACCCAACAATTGTTTTTCCGCTTCCAACATCCCCCTGTAAAAGCCTGTTCATCTGCTTTCCCGAACATACATCTTTATAGATTTCTTTTACGACACGTTTTTGCGCGTCCGTCAGATCAAACGGAAGATGTTCTTTATAAAAGACATTTAAGGTTGGAATGTGATTGAATACAAAACCTCTGTAATGTATTTTCCGATATGTTTTCTGATGCAGAAGTTTTATCTGAATTAAAAAAAGCTCTTCAAATTTTAAGCGTGCTTTTGCTTTCTCAACGGAAGCAGCATTTGGCGGAAGATGGATCCATTCCATTGCCTGCGCGCGCGAGATCAGTTTGTATTCATCTATAATAGCAGCAGGCAGAATTTCCGGCAGCTTCGATGCAATTTCTTTAACTAGCTTCTCCGTTAATTTTGAAATCGCTTTGCTATCCATGCCGCGTGCTTTTAATTTCTCCGTGACATTATATACTGGCTGCAACCCTTTTTCAGTTTTATCTTCCGAATAAACTTCCATCTCCGGATGCACAACGTTTAGCTTGCGCCCGTAAAGATTGGGCTTGCCGAAAACAACATAAATAGTATTGGGCAGAATATTTTTTTCGATCCAGGCGCCGCCCTGAAACCACACCAGCTCTAAGATTCCGGTATCGTCCTGCACATAAGCGATCAGGCGTTTCTTTGGTCCGACACCCTGACTGGAAATACCGGTAATGCGTCCGCGTACCTGTATGTACGGTAAGTCTTCATGAATATCTTTAATGGCATAAATCTTACTTCTGTCCTCATGCCGGAAGGGATAGTAATACAGCAAATCTTCAAAAGTAAAAATGCGCAACTCAGTATTAAGCAGCGCGGCCTTTTGCGGACCAATGCCTTTCAGGAACTCTACTTTAGTGTCGAGGATTGTTGACATAAGTTGTTAAAATAACAAATTACAAAAAACAAATTCCAAACGGAATAAGAATATCTGGAAATTTTCACCCGTTTGGAATTTGGGTTTTGCTATTTGAAATTTTAGTTGTCTTATTTAAACTTCAAGGTTTCTATAAGGTGCATGACATCTTCTTTCATGTAACTGATCACGGGTGCAAGCGAATCATTCTTTGTTGATGTTCTGAAATAAACGGCACCGCGTAAAAAGTTTTTCGTTGAATCTGTTACGTGAAACTGAATCTGGCTGGGCACATCGCCACTCAGTTCAAATACTTTTACCGCATAACCATTTTTTGTATCGGTGATCAGTTCATCAATCGCATATGCTTTCACATTATGCTTATTGGCAAGCGTATGAGAATCTTTGATATATTCTTCTAATGTTTTAGGATTATTATTTGTCTTCTTATACGTGATCTGAATGTTGGCTTTGTATTCAGGGTAATAAATATCTATCCAATACGGCTCTGCAGTTTTGGTGGTGTCGGGAACAATTTTCGCAATGCTTGAATATTCAAATGTGTATGGATAGTCACCTGTAAGGGTATCATAACGGTGTGCAGGAAGATCTATTTTATTAAAGCCCTTAGGTTTTGGCATAAAGGCATTTTCTTCATTGCTGCAGGAAGAGACTAAAATAAGTAAACCGAGAATGGATAGAACGAATATATTATTTTTCATTTTCTGAATTTTCTGGAACTGTTACTTTTACCCGAAGAATACGTTTGCTGTTAACGGCATCGATTTTAAAAACATATCCTTCATAAATGATTTCATCGCCAAGGCGCGGGAGATCTGAGTTGATGTTCAGCAGCAAGCCTCCAAGTGTTTCGCTTTCACCTTTTACTTCGTCAAATATATCTTTATCCAGCTCAATTGCTTTATAAAAATCCACCAGCGAAATTTTTCCTTCAAACAAATAACTGGTATCGCTTAGTTGCGCATAGGGTTTTTCATCATCGTCATATTCATCATGAATGTCGCCGACAATTTCTTCAATAACATCTTCCATGGTGATCAATCCGGCAGTACCGCCATATTCATCTACTACAATAGCCATATGCAAATGCTTCAATTGAAATTCACGAAGCAATTCTTCGATCAGTTTAGTTTCAGGAATAAATTCAACAGTACGGATCAGCTGTTGCCAGTTAAAATCTTTTTCCTTGTTATAAAACGGAAACAGATCTTTAATATTTAAAACGCCTTCAATTTTATCAGCAGATTCTTTATAAACAGGAATTCGGGAAAAACCACAGGTACTGATATATTCCTGCAGCTGCTCGTAATTCAGTGCTATATCAACGGCAGCCATATCCATGCGCGGACACATGATTTGCTTAACCATGATATTACCAAATTTAACCAGACCACGGATCATTTCCTTTTCTTCACGCGTACTGAGCGTGCCTTTAGCAGATTCCAGTTCGCGCTCTAATTTTTCAATGTACTCACGCTGACTTTCTGTAATTTCTTGAATACCAAAAAGCTTACGCATGTATTTTGAAAACGCATCCGTAGACTTTTTATTCTGTTTACTCCCTTCGGACATAAAACTCTTAATAGATTTTGTATATAAAATAAGAAAGCCTGTTGCAGGCGCAATGCCGGCAACAGGCTTGTGAATTGCCTATGCAATAAATATAGATTCTACCGGAGAAACTATATTTAAATTGTAAATGGGGTAAGGATCAGCCGATCGTTCCAACAAACAATTCTTTTAGTGAAACATTAGAAAGGTAAATCGTCTGCGCCACTTGTTTGTGGCTCAAAAGATCCTGCACTCTCCATTGCAACAGATGCAGATGAAGATGATGATGACATATTACCATTACCATTTGGTGAATCAGAACCTCCTGATTTTGCACCCAGCATTGTCATGGTATCTCCAATGATTTCAGTGATGTATTTTTTTACACCATCTTTATCGTCGTACGAACGTGTACGAATTTTTCCTTCAACGTAAATCTGGCTACCCTTACGAAGGTAACGTTCAATTACGTCTGCAACGGGACCATAAAAAACTACGTTGTGCCATTCAGTCTGGTCAACGCGCTCTCCGCTTTTGTTTTTGTAAGATTCAGTTGTAGCAAGCGAAAAATTTGCCACTTTTCTGTCGGTGCCGATAGCACGCACTTCGGGATCTTTACCAAGATTCCCTACTAGAATTACTTTGTTAATTCCTGCCATGATTAATAATTAAAATTTTTAGCTAATTGAAAAATTGTATTAGACTAAAGGTAGCTAAAATTTATGAGCCTTCAAATACTTTGTAATCAAAACAGGCTTGGGCGTTACAGGGAGTTCGTTAAACGCGATTTCTTCAAGATTATATGTTTTTTTTATACAATTGTAAACTTTTTTTTCTACCTCCGCCATATAAATTTTTGCATGTAAGATTTGATGACTTAAAATGTGTTTATAGGTTATAGATTCTCCCGAAATATTTTTTTTGTCAAGATCAGGAACCAATTTTAAGGCTTCAGTTAGTGAGGCTGCTTTAGGCGTTTCTACCAGTAAAAACTCAAAAAGTCCTTGCCAGATATCGTTGCTTCCACGCTCTTTCATAAGTACGGTGTTATTATTTGTAATCATGAAATAGGTCATGTAGCGCTCCTGTTTCGCTTTTTGTTTCGCTTTTACAGGTAATACCCGCTGGTCGCCGGTTAAATGTGCCACACAGATTTCAGCAAAGCAGCAGTCACCACATTTTGGCTCGGCAGGGGTACAATGCAACGCGCCGAATTCCATAATTGCCTGATTATATATATCGGGGTCTTTTTGGGGAATCAATTGTTGCGCCAGGGCTGCGAAAGTCTTTTTCGAACTGTTCTGTGTAATATCTTCATAGATACCAAACACCCTGGAAAGTACCCGGTACACGTTACCGTCTACTACGGCAACCTGTTCTTTATAGGCAAAGGAGGCGATAGCAGCAGCAGTATATGGCCCAACTCCTTTTAAATCAAGTAATTCTTTATAAGAGCCAGGAAAAGAACCTCCAAACTGAGACATTACCTGCAGGGCAGTTTTATGTAAGTTTCTGGCTCTGGAATAATATCCCAAACCTTGCCAAAGCGACAAAATGTCTTTTTCGCTGGCTTTTGCCATGTGTTTTACTGTCGGAAATGCTTTCAAAAAGGAAAAATAATACGGCATTCCCTGCTGAACCCTGGTCTGCTGTAAAATAATTTCAGACAGCCAGATGGGATATGGATCACGCGTATCCCGCCATGGAAGTTCTCTTTTGTTTTTTAAATACCACTTTATCAGTTCCTTAGGAAACTTTTTTTTAATCTCAGGTGTTATCACAGAATAGGGGATATGCTTAACCGCTTATGTTACACAAAATTATGTAGGATTAATTAAGTAAATATATTTTTTATTAACGAATAGTACCCTAAATTTGTAAGCTATTTTTGAACTAATTAAGTATCATATAATTAATAAATATAGAGTAATGACGAAGGCAGACGTAATTAACGAAATCGCAGAAAAAACAGGAATTGACAAAGCTGATGTAACAACAACAGTTGAAGCATTCTTTAAGGTAGTGAAGGACTCTATGTCTGAAGGCCACAACATTTATGTAAGAGGTTTTGGTAGTTTTATCAACAAGAAACGTGCACGTAAAGTGGCTCGTAACATTTCTAAAAACACAGCAATCATCATTGATGAGCACTACATTCCAAGCTTTAAGCCTGCTAAGGTTTTCGTTGAGAAAATCAAATCAAGCAAAAAAGTAAAGGTAATGGCTGAGAAATACAGTAATGTTGATGAAGAAGTTGACTAGTATCAATATTCTTTAAAACGAAATAAAATAAATTGAGCCTGTATGTTCATGCAGGCTCTTTTCTTTTCTTCTGAATCATGCAAAAAAAGCAAGTAATAGCCGTTTTAGTTGCCGTTGTTGGAATTGGAATTGTTTTTAGCCTACCTAAAGTATTGGTTGACAATGAAAAAGAATCTGTTGAGGGTGCAGAAGTTACTGTGGCGCATGAAGATTCTTTGTCAGAAGTGGGCAAGTTGATGGCAGAGAAACATACACACAAACCATCAGACAGCGAACAAAAAAAATTACAGGATTTCACAAAGAATTATTATTCCATTTCGGATAAAGAAAAAAAGCGTATCTTTGCAGACTCGATTTTGGGGTATTACAATAAATTTCACAAATACGACAGCGTAGCCAAGTATTCAGGAGAAATTGCAATGCTTCAGCCAAACGAGAAAAACTTGTTATCAGCGGCAGATGCGTACATGCAGGCATCAGATTTAGTTTCAGTAAATGAAAAATCTGCTTACATGGACAAATCCAGACTTTACTATGAAAAGGCTCTGGATATTAACGCATCGAACTTAGATACAAAATCAAAACTTGCGATGACGTATGTAACCACATCTAATCCGATGACCGGCATACGCATTCTGCAGGAGGTTGTTAAAGAGGATCCGAGAAATGAAACAGCAATTTTCAATTTAGGATACTTATCCATGCAATCACGCCAATATAATAAAGCAGTAGATCGCTTTAAAAGCTTAATTGAAATTAACCCTGCGCACGCATCGGGAACATTTTATTTAGGGTTAAGTTATCTGGAGCTTGGGAATAAAGGCAAAGCGAATCAATATTTTATGAAAGCAAAAGGATTGGATAGCGATCCGGAATTTCAGGCAATTATTGACAGCTATTTAAAAGAGTCTAATTAATAATATTATACATTTAAACGATTACAATTATGCCTTGCGGTAAAAAAAGAAAAAGACACAAGATTGCTACACACAAAAGAAAAAAACGTCTAAGAAAAAACAGACATAAGAAGAAGTAATAGCTTCTTATAGAATCTTTTATAAATAAGGCTGGTTTCTCTCAGATTCCAGCTTATTTCTATTTTAGTACCTTTTACATTTAACAAGTAGCGAGTTGAGCAACGAATTATTTATAAGTTCGTCTCAAAGTGGAGATCGCATAGCCTTAATTCAAGAAAAAAGGCTTGTTGAATACCAGTTTGAGGATCATACCCGTAAATTTAATGTTGGTGATATCTATTTAGGAACGGTACGCAAAGTCGTACCCGGCCTGAATGCAGCTTTCATAGATGTTGGGTATGAGAAGGATGCTTTTTTGCATTATTTTGATCTTGGTCCGAAGATAAAATCATTGACTAAGTTTACAAAGAATGCAATTACCTCAGCGTCCACACCGGCTTTACTCAAAAAGTTTGAGTTAGAAGCGGAAATAAAAAAAGATGGTAAAGTAAGTCAGGTACTGGAAAAAGGGAATCCGATATTGGTTCAGGTTGTTAAAGAACCTATATCAACAAAGGGCCCGCGACTATCTTGCGAAATTTCGCTTGCTGGGCGTTATTTAGTTCTGGTACCTTTCTCAAATGTAGTTTCTGTTTCCAAGAAAATTACAGATAAAGAAGAACGCCAGCGTCTGGTGCGTTTAATCTCTTCTATTCGTCCGGAAAACTTTGGCGTTATTATACGTACTGTTGCCTCGAATAAAGAAGTTGCTGAACTGGACAAGGATCTTCGAAATCTTGTAAAAACCTGGGAAGATGGTATTGCTATACTAAAAAAAGCAAGGCCAAGAGACTTGATTATAGGCGAACTGGACCGTACTTCTTCTATCTTAAGAGATATGTTGAACGAGAGTTTCGACAGCATCAACGTAGATACAAAAGAGCTATACGACGATCTTCGTTCCTATATTAAAAATATTGCGCCTGATAAGGAGCGTCTGGTAAAACTGCACCAGGGCAAAACCAAAATGTTTGAATCTACAGGGGTTGAAAAACAGCTGAAGACCTTATTTGGCAAGTCTGTTAGTTTATCGGGTGGCGGTTATTTGATTATTGAACACACGGAAGCGTTGCATGTTATTGATGTAAACAGTGGAAACAAATCAAACAACGAAACCAGTCAGGAAGAAACCGCGTTGCATACAAACCTTGAAGCCTGCCGCGAAGTAGCTCGCCAGTTAAGGCTTAGAGATATGGGCGGAATTATTGTTGTGGATTTCATCGATATGAAAAATCTCGATAACCGCAAGGTAATATACGAACGTATGAAATTGGAAATGAAAGACGATCGTTCTAAAAACGTTATTCTTCCATTATCTAAATTTGGTTTGATGCAGATAACCAGAGAACGTGTACGTCCGCAAACCAACCTGATCACCATGGAGGTTTGCCCGACGTGTAACGGCACCGGGAAGATCAGCGCAAGTATTGCGATCACCGATCAGATTGAGCATAAACTGGATTACATCATTACCAAGCAGAATGAGAAAAACATTACCCTGGTATTGCATCCATACATTTATGCATACTTTACTACAGGTTATATTTCAAAAAGAACAAAGTGGTTCTTCAAATATTTCCGCTGGGTTAAATTGCGTACCGACTCATCACTTGGTTTGACCGAGTTCAAATTCCTGGATGAAGGTGCTCAGAACATTGACATGGAAAGCGAAGCTACGACAGAAGATTACAGAAGCGAAGAATACATCACTTCAGAAAAATAAGCTTAGTTACGTTTACAGATAATAAAAAAGTCACGCTGTTATCAGCGTGACTTTTTTATTTCCGGATTTTCGAAGTATAAACTTAGAATGTAATACCAACTTCAAGACCAACAAGGTCGTTGTTGTATTTAGCAGCTTTCTTATATCTGTCTGATGTACCTGGAATGGTAGATCCGTCAAGCATGTTCATTAAACCGCGGCTATAATAAAAGCCGCCAAACAATGCATTCGACTCACCAATTTTGTACGATACACCAGCACCCACATATAAAGACACATCAAACACATTGTATTTATCGTCGTAAGATGAATTTGAAGGAGTTGATTCCTTGAATTTTTCATAAAAATTAAATGTTGCCAAGCCGCCCAACTGGAAATACAATTTCATATTGGTTGCAATCTCATTTGTATACGCCTTGAATGTAACAGGAATCTGAACGGATTGAAGGCTTACGATCTCTTTATAGGTTAAGCCCGGCACACTTTGTGATAAGCCTGCTCTGCTGCTTAAATACCATGCTCCTGTTGAAAAGGCATAATTTTCGCCGAAATGAAAATCAACGGTTGGGCCAAAAGCAAAACGCACACCAGAACTATTGTTGGAAAACTCAACACCATCGGCACTGTTGAGATCTTTTACACGATTAAGGCTTAATGCGGGCGAAAGACGTAGACCCAGCGTAACTTGAGAAAAGCCTGCTACCGCTAAAAAGCAGGATAAAAAAAGAAGCGATATTTTTTTCATAGATTTGTCGTTATGTATTCAATTAAAATATGAATAAAATTATGAAATTTTGGGTAGCCATTCTATTTACAGCCATATTATTTTCGTGCGAACCGGACAAACCTGTTACAAACAGTATAGAAAAACAGGTTATTAAACCCGAAGCAGCAGAAGAGGTCTCCATCAATGCGTCTATTGTGCGTATTGATAAAGACCTGTTTGCGATGACGAAAAAAGAAGATATGGAGAAAATTTTTCTAACCTATCCCGCTTTCTTCAAACAATATTTACGTGGTATTGCTAACAAACCCATGCCGGAAGATGTTGAACGCATGTATCAATATTACAACAACCCGGGCTTAAAGGGCTTCGCAACTGAAATTGAAGCGGCCTGGGGAGATATGTCTGCTGCGCAAAAAGAATTAACATCCATGTTTCGATACATGAAATTTTACATGAATGCATTTAAAGAACCGAAGGTATACACAATCTATTCGGGGCTTATGGAGCCGGATATGTCTTTCTCTGACTCAGCTATTGTTGTTTGCCTGGATTGGTATATGGGACCTAAGGCATCACACAAACCAAATCTATATGAATACATGTTGTCAAGATATGATAAGCCTTATCTGTTGCCAATGATGGCGCTTGGCATATCAACGAAGTTTAATAAGAACAACCCCGCTGATGAAACACTATTGGCAGAAATGATCTATTACGGCAAAGCACATTATTTTGTAGAGCGTGTAATGCCAGATTTGCCTGACTCCTTAAACATTGGGTATACATCAAAAGAATTGAAAGGTGTAGATGAAAATTTACCGGTAATCTGGGGACATTTTATAGACAGAAAAATATTGTTTGAAACAAGCCGGAAGATTGTTGAACAATATACGGGTGAAGGTCCGTTTGTAAACGAAATAAGCAACGATTGTCCGGGCAGAGTAGGGAGATGGCTTGGCTGGCAGATTGTTCGTAAATACATGAACGAACATCCGGATATTTCTTTACAGGAATTAATGGATGAACAGGATGCGGCTAAAATATTTAAACTTTCAGGCTATAAACCACCGCTTAAAAAATAAACTATTATAATTCTAGAAACGTTAGCAATTGATTTACTAACAATTCTTTAGAAAAATAATTTTCAGCAACCCGTCTAGCCTTGCTCTGTGCAGCAAGCAGGCGGGTTTTGTTATTTATAAACGGCAGTATTTTTTCAACAAACTCCTGTGGCTGCAGCGGGTCTGCATAAAAGCCAATAGCTTTTTTTTCTATTAATTCTTTTATCCAGCCTTCTGTATTTACTATTGTGAGTTTGCCTGCCGCAAGTGCGTCAAAAAACTTATTCGGGCTTGTTGTTTGAAGTACAGGCTTGGAATCAAAGGAAACATATACGCCATCACTTACATATAAAAGTTGCCGAAGGCTTTCTTTATTACCATAGGAAATGAATAGTACATTACGATAGTTTTTAAGCTGCTCTTTTATTTTTTCTAATTCAGACCCCTTCGCCTGAATTAAAAAGAAGAGATTCGAGTGATTGGTATCGGTGCAATGTTTAATAACCGCGACCAGATATTCTAAGCGGTTTGCTTTTCCGGCTGCACCATAATAACTCACTACGAACTTATCCTTCACACCAAAATGAACTTCGAGAGCAGGCGTTTTAGATTCAGGTTTGAAGTAATCGCAATCAGACATGTTAGGCACCACCAGTATTTTTTTGTGCGGACTAACACGGGCTACGCCTTCTTTAATGCCGGGAGACAAGGCGATAATTTTTTCAGCGTGATCGTAAATAAGCTTTTCAAACCTGAATAATAATTTCTTAATAATGCTATTTTTTATTACTCCCATTTCAATTGGTGCGGCCGGCCACAGATCACGCGCTTCAAATACATAGGGAACAGAGCGTTTGCGTTTTATCCAATAAGCAATAAACCCAACAGTTAACGGCGTTGATGTTGCATAACACAAATCAACATCCATTTCCTTGCGGCTTATTTTTAACGCACCTAGAATGAATGTTAAAAAAGAAAAGCTTCTCCGTAAAAAACCAAACGAATTGTCATAAACAACGGGCAAATAATGTATGGTGATACCATCAATGATTTTAGTAACGGCAGCAGGATAATTGTGCGCTGTAATGAGCACTACGTTATGGCCGGCATCTGCCATTGCCTTTGCAATATGCCAGGAGCGGAGCGGGCCTCCTTCCGCAGGCGTATTAAAGTACTGATGAAAATAGAGTATTTTCATCAGAATTCTTTTTCATACCAATGCATCAATAAAAGTACTGACCACAATTCAGAAGAACAGTCGCGCTTACTGCCCAAATGCCAGTCAACAAGATTTTTGATGGTTTGATAAGGGACCCATTCATAGATCGGGTGATTTTTATTAGTCAGCTTTTCAACAAAATTTTTATTAACCGGCAGCTTTAGCCAATAACCAAATGGCATTCCAAAACCTTCTTTCGGACGGTTTAAAAAAGTTTCTCCTCCGTTACGCAACAGCACTTCTTTAAGAATCCACTTCCGTCCGTTCTTTAATAAGACAGAAGGGTCTAAACTTTCTACAAACCTTCGTAGTTCCTGGTCCAGGTAAGGGACACGCGCTTCAATAGAAGAACGCATGGTCATCTTATCTGTTAATGCAAGGATGTCCGAGATCAGATATTTGGTCCGGTCGTTCCGCAAGCAGTAATACAAATAGTAAGAAAGGTCTTCATACGACTTATCATCAACCTCTATAGAAGTATTTTTTTCAATGAAATATTCTGAAGACGAAAAATTGTGACACGTTTTGATTGGATCAACATCCATCATGCCCGTGAATTTATTCCAAAGCCTGAATACTTTTTTAAGCGAATGGTTGCCGCCATCCGGCAAAATGTTGTAGGTGCTTTTAATAAGGGTTATCGCAAGATTTTTATGCAGCAGATTATTCAGGTAACTTTTATATGCACTGTGTCTGTTATACCCAGCAAAGAGCTCGTCTGCACCTGCACCATTCAATGCAACACGCACATGCTGTCCGGCTTCTTTAGATAAGATGTGTGTTAAAAATAATGCTGAATCACCAATAGGCTGATCAATCATGGATACAAATGCAGGAAGATCCTGAAGCATTTCTGCATGAACAGAAACTTCGTGGTGGTCTGAATTATACAACTTAGAAGCTAAACGCGCAAATTCAAAATCACGTGTGCCAAATGCTTGTTCCCTTGAACTGTTAGCAATGGTGAATGTAGGAAAATTTAAATGCCCGAGTTTGCGGATTTTTGAAAGCAGAAGTGTTGAATCTATGCCGCCGCTTAGGTACAAACCAACAGGCACATCGGCCACAAGATGATGTTTAACAGCATTTTCAATAAGCTGATCACAGGTTTCTATCAGCTGCTGGTTGGTAAGTGTATTGGGTTTAATTACTGAAGGTGACTCAAAGCGTTTGATCTTAAAATCATATTCATCGATTTTAATGAATGTTGCTTCATTCAGTTCAAAAATATTTTTATAAAAGGTAAACGGCTTCGGTACATATTTAAACTGTAAATAATGGCTTACCTGATTCGAATTAAATTCTTTTTTTACTAAACCGCTGGCAAGAATCCCTTTGATCTCAGAAGATGCAATAAAATAATCATCATCGTTGTAATAGTACAAAGGTTTAATGCCGCTCGGATCACGGGCAATTATAAGTGCATGCTGCTGCCGGTCATAAAAGGCAAAGGCAAACATGCCATTTAATTCAGGCAGACCAGATAAACCATGAACAATCATCCAGTTTAACAGAACTTCTGTATCCGATTCTGTTTGCCATTCCATAGCAGGCAACTGCTGCTTTAATTCTTTGTAATTATATATCGCACCGTTAAAGGTTAACGAATAACGCTTATCAATTGAATTATACGGTTGATTGGAAAGTGTATTCCGATCAATAATTTTCAATCGGTTATTGCCAATAAAGATTTGTTGTTGTTTAAATTGAAAGGATACAAAATCAGAGTGGTCAGGACCTCGATATAATATTGCCTGATTCATGGATTGAATCTCGCGGCTTGTTAAAACGCCTTTCTTGTCAATTATGATGTTAATTCCACACAAAGCAGTAACAAATAGAATTTGAATTTAAGTTACAATTATTTATTTCATAATGGTAAGAATTTCAAAATCTTAATATGAAAAACGGATCTGCCGGAATCAGATATTTTGAGGGAACATTCATTAAAAACAATCTAAATTTCAAAAATTGAAGCAATAAATAGCTATTTTGGCATCAGAATTGAATATTGGATCATGTTTTTAAAAATGATTAAAACGTTAAACGAACAAATACCCCCATGTTAAAGAAAATTACAATTTTATCAGTAGCAATTTTATCTATATTTTCAGGATTTGCGCAAAAAGCGGATTGGGAAAAAGTTGATGTTACCTACACACGACTACCGCTTAAGCCGGTATCTCCAATGGCAAAAAAATACAGCTTAGAGATCAATATGGATAGCGATGGTATTGCCAAAAACAGAATTGAAACACGTGATGCACTGGTAAAAAGTGTAACCAACACAAATGCATTATTGGTAAAACAAGGGAAAACTCCTCAGCCGTACCCGGATGATTATGACTACTATCCGGCAGACAGAACGCCAACGTCTATAAAGACAGCTTTGAAAATTGATGGTTGCCAGGAAGTACAGTCAGCGGCGGAATTCTCTATTAAGCTGAATGTTTCAGGCTTTGATTTTACAGGCAATAAAGTTGTTTCAAGCAACCAGTCCACCAGTACAGGAACAGTAAAAGTGTATGGATATGAAGTTGGTTACGTTTATAAAGTAACGTATCAGGTATATGATGCCGCAGGAACGCTTGTAAGAGAAGAAGTATTAGGTGGCACAGACAAACCAAGAACTAAAAAAACAAAAACATTTCCAACAGAAGCAGAACTTGAAAGCTGGTGGACGTACACAGACGAAGCTAAAGCGTTTAAAGCAACCTGTGATAATGATGCGTACAGCAATGCAATCTCTGTAAGCAAAAATCAATTAAACAGCGAGTTTGGATATTCAGTAAAAACAGTAAAATTTGATGTTGCTACAGCAAAAGATGCAGCCGTATACGGCGATATTATTTCTGCTTATACAGAGGCATCTATGGGTTACAATTATTTGTCTACAGACAAAGCAAAAGCAAAAGACTATCTATTGAAAGCTGTTGCGATCTGGGAGAAGGCATTAAAGGAATCTAACTTAACAGATAAAAAAGCCCGTATCAATGAAAATATAACCAATGCGTTACATGTAAATTTAGCAGCGGCGTATTGTTTCTTAGAAGACTGGCCTCAAAGCAATCACAATCTTGTTAAATTAAAATCTGCTGACCTGGGCGGCGGTTTAAAAAACAAACTGGAAGATGCGGAAGCGTTTAAAAAGGACTATGAGGCACGCGTAAAAGCAAACATTGTTGAATAACGTTCAACCCATAAAATTAAATAACTAAAGAAGGCTGCTCCATGAGCAGCCTTCTTTAGTTTACAAGTTTCTTTTTATTTTTCGAATACCACATGCAGATCTCTGTAACAGGGCAGACCTCACATTTGGGTGTACGTGCCAGACATGTGTAGCGCCCGTGTAGTATTAACCAGTGATGTGCTTTGTGTACGAGCGCAGTAGGGATGTATTTCATGAGCTGTTTTTCTACCGCCAGCGGTGTGGTTGCTGTTTGAGGCACCAGGCCTATCCTGCGTGAAACACGGTATACATGTGTGTCAACAGCCATGGTAGGCTGCTGCCAGATAACACTGGCAATGACATTAGCTGTTTTACGGCCTACACCAGGCAGTTTTACAAGGTCTTCAACGGTATCAGGTACTTCACCATTAAAATCTTTCATCAACATCTGAGCCATACCTACCAGGTGTTTTGCTTTATTGTTCGGATAGGAAATGCTGCGGATATAATGAAACACTTCGTCTGAAGTGGCTTTGGCTAAAGAAGCTGCGTCGGGGTAGCGGTTAAAAAGTGCAGGCGTTGTAAGGTTTACACGCTTGTCTGTACATTGGGCACTTAAACTCACCGCAACCAGGAGCTCGTATGGATTTGAATATACGAGCTCTGTTTCTGGTTCGGGTGAATGGGTAGAGAAATAATCTAAGAATTTTTCAAATCGTTCTTTGCGTTGCATAACTTTCGTTTACTGTTGCAAAGAAAGCGATTTTGAATAGATTAAGATACGGTTAATGATATTCTCTGAAGGTTCAAGGGTAGATTTTTTAATGTGACCTTTCGTTTTTGTATAACTTTTATACAATTTTTGAAACGCGGTGTCAACAAGTAAAAGCTCTTCCATCTGAGAACGCTCTTCAGTACTTACTTCATCATAAACAAATCGAATAACATCATTTTGGGTAAACGTTTTTATCATACACAATCGGCTTTGGTTGCTTTGTCAGCTCCTTGCGGAGGTTGATTAAAGCGTATCGCATCCTTCCGAGTGCCGTATTAATACTAACACCTGTAGAGTCCGCAATTTCCTGAAAACTCATGTCCGAAAAGTGTCTCATTAAAACAACTTCACGCTGGCTTTCAGGTAGTTTGTGGATCAAAGAACGGATTAACGCTTCATTCTCACCTTTTATCTGTATAGATTCCGTAGAATCTTCAGAAAAGTTAAGTGAGTTGAATATATTCATTCCTTCATCCATAACGATTGTTGGATATCTTTTATTACGTCTGAAATAATCAATGGCTAAATTATGCGCGATACGGACGACCCAAGGTAAAAATTTGCCCTCGTCGTTGTACTGGCCACCTTTCATTTTATGAATGACCTTAATAAACACATCCTGCAAAAGATCTTCTGCCAGGTAGCGATCTTTCACAATTAAATAAATAGTAGAGTAAACTTTTGATTTGTGCCTTTTTATGAGTTCTGCAAAAGCCTCTTCGTTACCTTGGATATATTGTGAAACCAATGTGGAATCACTAATAGCTGCGTTTTTCATATCCGTATTATGTTTAGTTAACGTAGAGGTCTATCTCATAGGGTATTGTTTAAGGTTAAACGTTTAGGCACGTATAAATTATTTTTAAATATATAGGCAAATTTCTGTATTTGCAACTATATATACGTACTCGGTGCAAAAAGTAAGCCTAAAACTAAAAAAATAATTAATATTTTTTGTGTTGGTTTTTATAGAGCATGAAAATGTCGCGATACATACACTTTTATAAATATGAACGGAAAAAGATCTTTTAAGGTTCTAACAAATGACACGTTTAACAACAACGTATTAGATTAAAATTGACTGTGATATTTGAATAAAAAAGCGGAACTTTAAAAATGCAGCTTATTCCCGCGCATTTAGCAAAGGGAATAATAACAGGTAGTTTATGAAAGGAACAAACGTGGCAAAAAAAGAATACGCGCTCGATATAGAATCATTAGACCCAAAGCAATTCATCATCATTAAAGGTGCACGCGTGCACAATCTAAAAAATATTGATGTTGCCATCCCCAGAAATAAACTGGTCGTTATTACCGGCCTTTCAGGCTCAGGAAAATCTTCCCTAGCCTTTGATACGCTTTTTGCAGAAGGTCAGCGTATGTATGTTGAAAGCTTAAGTTCCTATGCGCGCCAGTTCCTGGGCAGAATGGAAAAGCCGGAAGTTGATTACATCAAAGGTGTGTCGCCGGCTATTGCCATTGAACAAAAGGTAAATTCCCGTAACCCCCGCTCTACGGTAGGTACCACAACAGAGATCTATGATTATCTGAAATTATTATTCGCGCGCGTGGGCCATACAATCTCACCTATTAGCGGTAATGAAGTGAAAAAAAATTCTGTGACTGATGTCGTCGACTGGATTTTTAACCACGCAGAAGGTACACGTTTTATGGTGCTGGCGCCATTCAAAGCAAAACACGACAGGAAATCATTTGAAGAGCTGCAGGTTCTTTTACAGAAAGGATTTACGCGTTTATACCTGAATGACGAAGTAATACACATTGAAGAGCTGATAGAAAAAGGAGCGAAAGCCTTACCTGCAAAAGCAGATGCATGGATTTTAATTGACCGGAATTCGGTAAATAAAACCGAAGAAGATGCAGCGTTCAGGGTTTCCGATTCTGTACAGACCGCATTTTATGAAGGAGACGGAGATTGCAGAATCATTGTACCTGAAAAAGAAACACTGGATTTTTGTGATCGCTTCGAAGCAGATGGTATTACATTTGAAGAACCTTCCGCAAACTTTTTCAGCTTTAACAATCCATTCGGTGCCTGTAAAACGTGCGAAGGTTTCGGCCATGTACTGGGCATTGATGAAGACCTTGTTATTCCCGACAAATCGTTATCGGTATATGAAGGTGCAATAGCACCATGGCGCGGAGATAAAATGAGTGAATGGTTAAAGCCATTGATCAAAAGCGGAATAAAATTTGATTTTCCGATTCATAGAGCTATACAAGATCTTTCACCTGAACAGCGTCAATTGCTCTGGGATGGAAATAAATATTTTGAAGGCTTGCACGCATTTTTTGCGTATTTAGAAACACAGACATATAAAATCCAATACCGCGTAATGCTTTCGCGTTTCAGAGGCCGTACAAGCTGCCCCGACTGCCGTGGCACACGTCTGCGTAAGGATGCATCGTATGTAAAGGTTGCAAAGAAATCTATTACAGATATTGTATTAATGCCTGTTACAGAAGCGTTGCAATTTTTCTCTGATCTGAAACTTCAAAAAGGAGAAGAAAAAATTGCAGAACGTTTATTAAAAGAAATCACAAACCGCTTATCCTATTTAGAAAAAGTAGGATTGGGTTATTTAACCTTAAACCGCTTAACGGCATCTCTTTCCGGAGGTGAATTCCAGCGTATCAAGCTGGCAACATCACTTGGCAGTGCTCTTGTCGGATCTATGTATGTATTGGATGAGCCAAGTATTGGTTTGCACCCGCGTGATACAGGCAAGCTCATCGAAGTATTGAAAATGCTTCGCGATATGGGCAACACGGTTATTGTAGTTGAACACGAAGAAGAAGTAATGCGTGCCGCGGACCAGATCATTGATATTGGCCCCGATGCTGGTATTCACGGCGGAAAGCTGATGTTCCAGGGTGTGATTGACGACATGTTAACACACAGCGGATCATACACGACAGATTATTTAACTAACCGCTCTTCTATTGAAGTACCCAAACACAGGAGAAAATGGAATTCATTTATTGAAATAAAAGGGGCACGCGAAAATAATTTAAAGAATATTAATGTGAAGTTTCCTTTACACACATTTACTGTTGTGACAGGCGTAAGTGGTTCAGGAAAATCAACCTTGGTGAAGAAAATTTTATTTCCGTCTTTACAAAAACTCTTCGGGTTCTCCGGTGAATTTACAGGTAAGTTCGACCGTATGGATGGCGATATCCGTGAGGTTACACAGATTGAATTTGTAGATCAGAATCCGATCGGCAAATCTTCCCGTTCAAATCCGGTAACCTATGTGAAAGCCTATGATCTGATCCGGAACTTATATGCGGAGCAAGGTTTGTCGAAATCGCGTGCCTATAAACCAGGCCACTTCTCGTTTAACGTTGAAGGCGGCAGATGTGAAATGTGCCAGGGAGAAGGCATCGTAACGGTTGAAATGCAATTCATGGCAGACGTACATCTGACCTGTGAAGCGTGTAACGGGAAACGTTTTAAACAGGAAATTTTAGAAGTAAAATACAACGACAAAAGCATTTCAGACATTTTAGATATGACGATTGAAGAAAGTTTAACCTTCTTCAAAGACAAACCTAAACTGATTGAAAAACTGCAGCCCTTATCAGACGTGGGTTTAGGTTATGTACACTTAGGACAATCTTCCAGTTCCCTATCGGGCGGAGAAGCACAACGTGTAAAACTTGCTTCTTTCCTTGGCAAATCACCGGAAGAAAACAACGAACATATACTGTTCCTGTTTGATGAGCCCACAACAGGATTGCATTTCCATGACATCCGTAAATTACTGGATTCCATTCAGGCATTGGTGAATAAAGGAAATTCTGTGATTGTGATCGAACACAATATGGAAATGATCAAATGTGCTGACTGGATCATTGACATTGGCCCCGAAGGCGGTAACGGCGGCGGTGACGTAATATTTGAAGGCACACCCGAAGAGATGATTAAGTGCAAAAAAGGATATACCGCAAAATACCTGCGGGAAAAATTAAAATAAATGAAATGTACACGTAGGGGCGAGGCTTGCCCTCGCCCTGTTCAAAATGCGAACACGTTTTAGAACAGAGCGCAGCATTCCAAACAGGATAAGTAAATTACAAAACAGGACAAGTACATTCCAAACAGGACGCGTACATTCCAAAACAGGACAGGCGCATTTTGAATAGGGCTTGCGCCCGCCCCAACAACAATGAAATGAAAATGAATTTTACAACCTTTATCATGCTGGCAATTGCCGGAATCGCTGTTGCCTTCCAGGCAGGCGTTAACGGCGCATTAGGAAAACAGATCGGTACGATTGAAGCGGCTTTTACGTCTTTCTTTACCGGTACCATTGTGCTTTTTATTACACTGCTGATTATGCGTAAGGGAGACATTTTCTTTTGGAAAGAATTGCCCTGGTGGCAGCTTACGGGTGGCTTGCTTGGCGCGTTTTATGTTATGACAAGCGTGCTGCTTGTACCTAAAATTGGCATAGGTAGTGTGTTACTGATTTTAATTATTGCACAGCTTTCAACAAGTGCACTCATCGATCATTTTGGTGTCTTTACAGGTGTTCCCATACAGATTGGGTGGAGAAAACTATGCGCGATGGTACTGATGTTTCTGGCGTTGTATTTATTTTATAAAAAGTAATCTATTCCGAACGAGTAATTTAATTAAATAATGAGAACCGTTAGGTATATTTTTTTGAGTTCAATTGTATTTATCTATAGCAGTTGTAATTCAGAATCGGAAAGGGATTATAGCAAAGATGTAAAAGAAGATTGCATTCCATTTTTTACTTTCGATGCTGTAGAACATTATTATGTTGAAATTGATTCTAAAGGATTTTCCTATACAGAAAAAAAGAAGGATTTATCTGATATTGAACAAAATCAGCTAAATGTAATGTATGAAGACACATCCAAAACGCTTGCTGATACTATTTTATATCAGCAATTAGAACAGAAAAATTTTATTAAGACGAATCTTTCTTCTCATAAGTTTGATACAATCAATAACATATTTTGCAGCAGAAGTCTTGACACATGTCTTTTCACTACATGTATTCCGATCTATAGAGATATTTTGATTTTTAAAAATAAAAATAAAACAATAGGAATCGCTAAAATATGTTTCCATTGTAAAAAGAGTTTAATAATTGGTGTGTCAGATAGAGCGACATCTTTGTGCTTAAAGGATGGATATGAGTATTTTGATGATTATACAAAGTTAAAGGAAGTCCTTTATTCAAAATAATATTGCATCAAATTTTACTGCTCCAATGCTGCCAAATCAGCTTTCCCAACTGCATTAAGGATAATCCAATAAAAATAAAACCGACAATTTTATTCAGCACTTTTTCCGTAAATAATTTCGGTGTATTTCCATAGAACCATTTTTTACAGTAATACGCATAAATAAACAACATTACCAGGCTGCCTGCACATACGCCTACTACAAAGGTTGTCATGAATAGGAGCTCTTCTTTTAACCAGCCGGTGCTTATAAAATAGGTACTGTAACCCAGCCAGAAAGTTATTTGTGTTGGGTTAATAATGCCTATAAATAATCCCTGGACAAAATCTGTTGAACCCTTTGGCTGTTGCTCGTTCGGTGTCGGTTCAACATGTTTTTTTGTAAGGAACATGTAAGCCAGCAGCAAAAAAACGGGTACAGCAATAAGTTCTATGATATCGCTAATGGCTTTGTTGGCCAGAAAATACCTTGAAAAAATAACAGCAAAGAAACAATAGAAAAACTCTATCAATACTGCACCGCATGCAAACGTCATGGCTTTACGCAGACCGGTTGATGTAGCCCGCTTGATTGCGAGTAAATTAAATGTTGAAGGAGGAATTGTACCAATGAAGCTTATAATAAAGCCAAGAAAAAAGTGGTTGATAAGCAGCATCGTTCTATATAATACTACCAGTCTCCGCCTGCACCGCCACCTCCGAATCCGCCGCCGCCAAAACCTCCGAATCCACCACCGCTGCTGCCACTACCAAAGCCACCGCCGTAACTTCGTCCTCTGTACCCACTACCTATAGCACCTCCGAGTAAGCCGCCAAGCAGGCCACCGCCGCCACTGCCGTAACCTCCATTGTTTCCACCGCGATTGCTGCCGCTATTATTGTTACGGTTTAAAAAGGAAACCAGAATTATAACACCAATGATAAATAAAAGCACATATGCAGGTTTGATACGGTTTGCGTTTGCAGCAACAGGGTCTGCAGTATATTCATTTTTTGAATAACGCATAATGGCATCAATGGTAAAATTTATACCATTAAAATAATTGCTGCGCTTAAACTGCGGAATTAATTCGGCCTGAATGATACGTTTGCAGCGTGCATCAGGCAATACGCCTTCCATTCCGTAACCGGTTGCAATGAATGCTTTTCTGTTTTCTTTTGAAATGAGCAATAATACGCCATTGTCTTTTTTATCCTTTCCAATACCCCATAAGGCACCCAATTGAAAAGCATACTCTGCAATATCATAATCACCCAGATTGGTGATTATAACGACAGAAATTTCAATGGAAGTAGAATCATTGAACGTATTTACTTTGCGTTCCAGTTCAGCTACTTCAGCAGGGCTAAGCATACCTGCAAAATCATTGATCAGCTTTGGTGGATTAGGAACAGGAGGGAAATCGGATGGTTTGCCAATAGCTATAAAGCAAAAGAGCGAACACAGCAGAAGAAGTAAATTACGATTCATTTAATTCTTATTAAAAGAGATTTCATTCGAAAGCTCATTTATGTCATTATTAGAATAAGGAAAATGCTCACTAAGCTTAGAGCCGGCTTTTTCTATGCCGGCGCACAAGCCCTTGGCATAAGCACCCGTTTTGAAATGTTCCAGAACAAGTTCTTTAACAGAATCCCAGAAGCCAGCCGGAACCTTTGTATTGATGCCGGCGTCCCCAAGAATAGCGAACTTTCTGTCTTTAATAGAAAGATAGAAAAGTACGCCGTTCTTAAGTTCTGTTTTATGCATACCAAGCTGTGCAAACACATCGGCAGCCCGGTCCAGCACATCATAGGCACATTGATTTTCAACGTGAAGCCGGATTTCTCCGGAGGTCTGCTTCTCTGCTTTATGAATGGAATCATTAATAGCAGCCTTTTCTTCTGAATTGAAAAAGTTGATTGGCATAATAGATATTAGAATTTCACGTCAACAGGTTTGTCTGCACCTGCTTCAGATTTGAAATAACCTTTTTTCTCGAAGCCTGACATGCCGGCAATGATGTTGTTCGGGAAAGTGCGGATGGTTACGTTATACGTTTGTACAGCTTCGTTGAAATTTTTTCTGGCAACCGCTATTCTGTTTTCTGTACCGCTTAATTCAGCACGTAAATCATTGAAACCTTCATTCGCTTTTAAGTCCGGATAGTTTTCTGTTACAGACAACAATTTGCTTAAGGCAGAAGTTAACTGGCCTTGTGCCTGCTGATACTTTTCAATGTTTTCTTCTGTCAGTTGATCTGCTTTAACAACAACCTGTGTTGCAGAAGCACGTGCTTCAACAACTTTAGTTAACGTTTCCTGTTCGTATTTTGCATATCCTTTTACTGTTTCAACCAGGTTGCCTATAAGGTCATTGCGGCGTTGGTATTGTACGTCAACCTGTGCCCATGCGCCATCAACAGCTTCTTGTTTTTCGATCATGGTATTGTAACCACAAGAACTGAATAGAGAAAGAATAAGTAAGTAGAACGGGATTTTTAAAAAACGTTTCATTGATTCTATTGATAAAGTTTTGATAAAGATATAAAGGGATCCAACAAGTAAAACTTGTCTTGATTAAAAATACTGTATCTGAAGCTAAAAACATAACATTCAAGCCTCTAATTTATTTCTTATTTGAATTCATATGCTCCGGCATCAGGAGTACTGTCACGATTTCCAGCTGCAATATCATCCGGCACACCAACACCCGTGCAGAGGTCGATGGCAGAAGAGCCTGCCGTAAGTGAAAAGTCAAAAGCAGATGGTTTGGAAAAAAGCGGATTGCTTGTTATAACATTTGTATTGGTGCCCATATAGGCAGACCGCCAGATACAGGACTGCAGGCTTAGGGAAGGTGTGTTGTTTGCAGTGACCTCATTGGATTTATCTCCCCACAAGATTGAGTTCAATACGTACATTTTTAAGGAACCCATGTTGCTGCCAAGCACAAGATTCGTTTCTTCCCTGAAAAATCCGGAAGAATAATTGGCAAAGGTACAATGCTTCCAGACTCCACAGCCTGCCGTATGTTTGAGTAATGCTTTCGGGCAATCACTTAAAACCAGATTACTTCCGGCCAGATCAACCTCCTGTGCATCAATTAAGCGGACACTTGCATGAAGTAAAAACGTATGGTCTAACGATAATTCGGCAATTGTATCTGCATCAATCACAGGAAAGAGTTTGATTGCAGTAGAGCTGTTGCGTATTGTTGCCCAGGAAATAACATTACCTGAACTGCTGGACTGGAAGATTAGTCCGCCCCATTGTCCGCGGTCATCTTGGGCAGTTTTGCTTAGTTTATCGGAAGCAAACAGCAGCGGCTCTGAAGAAGATCCCTGCGCGATAAGTGTTCCACGCACGTTGAGTGCGGCTGCAGTGTGAAAATAGATTTTGCATCCGGGCTGTATGGTTAAGGTACAACCGGTGTTAACCTGTAAGGTGTCGTAGAGGACGTACGGTTTATCATTCACCCATACAGCATCACAGGCAATGCTTTCCTTTCCAAAGAAATGCGCATCTTGCCCATAAGCAGAAAGCAATACTTTCTGTCTGTTCGTATTCGTATAAAAGAGTATTGAATCACTTACAAGAAAAGGCAGGTCCTGATTCGAAGGGTCAATCAGAACTTTCACCAGGACATAAATACTGTCGTTTCCACGTATATCAATATCGGATATAGAAGGGCCATTCAAACCATTAACAATAACAGAATATGCAGAGTTGCTGCCGCCTGCAAGCGTTACGCTGGAGATCCGGATTTTATTTTTACCGGGATTATAAACAAGCAATCTTTTTGTGATGCTTCCGACACTTGAAAAGAGCGTGTCAAAAAATACAGTATCTTCAGAAAATTCCAGCCGGTCACTCGGATCCGTGCTTAAAACCTCATCTTTCCGCATGCAGCTTAAAAATTGCAGGACGAGAATAAAAACAACAGGGATGCGGTTCAATTTCATGCGATATAAAAGAAAAGGGCTGGCAAACTGCCAGCCCTTTTAATGAGTATGTTAAGCAGTTTCCTGAGCGCCTTCTTTTAAACGCTCGGCATTTTCTGCCAATCGGAGTTCTTCAATAAAATCATCAATATTACCATCCATTACAGCTGGCAGATTGTGAACCGTATGCCCGATGCGATGATCGGTTACGCGGCTCTGCGGGTAATTGTATGTGCGGATCTTATCAGAACGGTCACCGCTCCCGATCATTGAGTTACGTTCTTTACCCAACTCATCCTGTTGTTTTTTGTATTCAATCTCATAGATACGGGAACGAAGTACTTTCAACGCTTTCTCAAAGTTTTTGATTTGAGATTTTTCATCCTGGCATTGAACAACCGTACCTGAAGGAATGTGTGTTAAACGGATCGCAGAATAGGTAGTGTTAACGGATTGTCCGCCTGGTCCGGAAGAACAGAAGGTATCTTTACGGATATCATTCATGTTAAGCTGAACATCCAGTTCTTCTACTTCGGGCAATACCGCTACAGATGCAGCAGAAGTGTGAATCCGTCCTTGTGTTTCTGTTGCAGGTACACGCTGTACGCGGTGTACACCGGATTCAAATTTTAATTTGCCGTACACATCTTCACCGGAGATGCCGCAGATAATTTCTTTATAACCACCGGAAGTTCCTTCTGTAGCATCGATCAGTTCCATCTTCCAGCCCATGCGGTCACAATAACGCTGATACATACGGAAGATATCACCTGCAAATATAGATGCTTCATCACCACCTGTTCCACCTCGGATTTCAAGGATAATGTTTTTACTGTCGTTAGGATCTTTCGGGATCAGAAGTTCTTTAATAACCAATTCAATATCGTCCTTCTGAACAGCTAACGTTTCAAGTTCTTCTTTAGCCATTTCTCTAAAGTCCGGGTCTTTTTCAACACTCAGTACTTTCTTAGAACTTTCAATATTGTCCAATATGTTTTTATATTGAGCGTAAACCTCAACAATTTTATTTAGCTCCTTGTATTCCTTATTTAAGGAGGCATAGCGCTTCATATCCGACATAATATTCGGGTCCAGAATTGCTTCTGCCACTTCATCAAATCGGGATTTTATAGCCTCTAATTTGTCAACCATGATTGTTTCTGTAATTAATATGCAAAGATAGAAAAAGGAAGGCAGAAAAAGGAGGGAATGTGCTATAAGCCTGAAACCGGAGCTGTTTTTTTAGTTTCAACAATTGATTTCAGGTGAATAAGGCTTTCCTGGAACAGAGAACCGGCAATATTATCCATTAAAAGAATGATGTAGCGGTTCGGTAGATGAAAACCTACATCTCCATCCAACGAAATTGAAACCTGAGTAGAAGAGTCCGAAATGCTTGTAAGTTGAATATTACCCTGCGTATTGAATCGGTTATTAATCAATAATGAATAAGAAACATGGTCATTTAGCTCATTATCAATAATTTCTATTTTCCCTTTTCCTAATTTATCGCCCTGATAAGACATACCGCTTCCTATACCCTGTGGTGGCCCAAAGAAATTCTGCTCAAGAGAGAAATCCTTGTTTTGATTTAGGGAAGTCCAGACTGTCCATTTTTGGATATTATTAAGATATGGGAAAATCATTTTACTCGGCCTGCTGATAATTACAGAACGCTCTACATGATAGGATGAAGGCAGAATAACGCCTATAACTACCAGTAATAAAATTATAGATAGTAAAAAAAGTATTCCTTTTTTAAAACGGTTACCAATGATCAGAGTTGACATAATATAATTTAAACAAAAAGCACAACTTTATATACGGGGGAATTTAAATAGAGTTAGTGTTTTTATATTTTCAATCGGGAAATTATTGCGCTTAGTTATTTATCCATTCAAAATCTTCTTCAAGTTACATAAATAATATAAATATTTATATGAAGGAGAGGCAATTCAAATGTAAAAAACGATAGAAAATCGTCGCAGAAAATTTCTGTTTACACTCCCTGAACTACAATAACTCATCTGTTAGAGCTCGAATTATCTAGCATTCAGCAGATTTAATAAATATTTTTTGTAATTGAACTTAAATAGGTTGTATTTTGTATACTCAGGTGTTGCAAAAGAAACGGACATATCAGTTAATTATAAGCATAGCATTATTGCTGTTTGTGCAGGTTGTAATTCCAAATTTACACAACCACAAAGAGCAATCGTATGCACAGGGGATCAACGAAGATTCTGGTGAGCATTGTCTTATCTGCTCGCTCGATATTGTTGCAGCCGACTTTATTCTTCCTGCAATTTTTTCAATTCTTTTACTTGCGCTCATCTTTAAACTGGCATATGCTGAAACAGCACGCCAGTCAATCGTTTTTTCTATACACGCTCAAGGCAGAGGCCCGCCACGTTACTAAGCATTTCAGTTTAGCAGACAATCAAGTCTTTTGTTGGTTTAATTCAGTTAACGTGTGAAAAAGTTTGTTTTTGCATGGGTAATTGTTTGTATTTCTATTATTGAACTGCAGGCACAATCCATGCATGTATCATCGTATTGTTCAAATAAAATTTACGGATTTATTCAGTATCAAAATACGAAAGAACCGGTTGCCGGTGCATTGGTTTTTGTGCAGGAACTTAATAGCTATGTACTTTCAAATACAGAAGGTGTATTTGAGATCGACTCTTTGTGTGAAGGTGTATACAGATTGCATATAGATATGGTTTCATGTTTTCATAAAGACACAACCATAATTGTTCCTGTAAAAAATTCCATAGTGATCAGTATGGAGCAATCTTCTGATGAAAAGGAAATTATTATCATAGATCCGCTGCACACAAATCAACCGGAAATAAGTTCGAAGGAAATATTGGAGAAAGATGAACTTGCACGGTTAAGAGGCACAAGTTTAGGTGAAAGTTTAAAATCCATTCCCGGCGTTTCAGCTATACAAACCGGTCCTACCATATTCAAGCCTGTTATTCAAGGTATGTATGGTTCAAGGGTTTTAATTTTGAATAATGGAATACGGCAGGAAGGACAGCAATGGGGCAACGAACATGCTCCTGAAGTAGACCCGTTTATCGCCAGCCGCATTACAGTTATCAAAGGTGCACAGTCTATCCGGTACGGGTCTGATGCAATCGGAGGTGTTGTATTGCTGGAGCCGGAAGAGCTGAATACATTCCGTGGGACAAAGGCCCTCTTAAACCTGGGAGGCTTTAGTAACAACAGAGCGGGCGTGGTTTCAGGGATCGTAGAACATGGTTTTAAAAACATGCCGGGTCTTGCTGTACGTTTGCAGGGAACGCTTCGTAAGGGCGGTAATACAAAGACACCTGATTACTGGCTGAAGAATACGGGCTTTCAGGAAACTAATTTTTCCTGGGCTGCAGTCTATCAGCGTAACCGCTGGGGTGTTGAAACATTTTACAGCCAGTTCAATACGGAGTTGGGCATATTTTCCGGATCACATATTGGTAATGTAACAGATCTGATTAATGCAATCAATAACGATCAGCCTGCGGTAACATCCGGATTTTCCTATGCCATTGAACGTCCGAAGCAAGTAGTAACGCACGAACTCTGGAAAAACAAAGCATATTATAAATTCGGACAGAGCCGGCTGGTATTTGAATATGCACGTCAATACAACAAGCGCCAGGAGTATGACAGCCACAAAGCGTACAATCCAAACTTGCCTGACCAGGCACAGCTGCAGTTTGAACTGACAACTCAACTTATACAATCGTATGTAGAACATACGATCGGAAGGATAAAAGGGGTAGTTGGCGCGGCATATATCAATCAATCCAATACATATGAAGGAAGATATTTTATTCCCAATTTCCGCAGCAATGCCATTGGGCTTTATATAACGGAATCATACCAGGCGTCTTTAAAGACAACGATTGAAGCAGGCTTGCGCTACGATTATAAAACGGTGCAATCCTATTATTATGAAAATAATAGTTTGCAGACACCCGATCGTTCTTTTCAAAGCCCTACCGTAAGCGTTGGTGTTGCAACAGTACTGAACGACTATTTGAATCTTCAAACCACAGCCGGTACGGCATTCAGACCTCCTAACGTAAATGAATTGTACAGCAATGGCGTGCATCATGGAGCCGCGGCCTACGAGATCGGAAATCCTGATTTAACGTCTGAACATTCGGTAAATGTTTCGATGACATTAAACTATGTCTTTAAAAAATGTTTTGGGTATTTCCATACCTATGGATATTATTTCAACAATTACATTTATTTAAAGCCGGCATTTCCGCCTACATTAACCATACGCGGAGCTTTTCCGACATTTGAATATACGCAGGTGAATGCAACGTATGGCGGCTTTGATATTGCATTTAATGACAGCCTTTCAAAGCATCTGATTTATTCAACGCGTTTATCACTTGTCAGTGCATACGACCGTACACAACATGACTGGCTGATATATATTCCGCCCACAAGGTGGCAAAATGGCATTAAATATCTGCTTCCATCGAAAGGAAGGATTATAAAACCATATCTGTCGCTTGACGGTATCTGGGTTGCGCATAAAAGCAACACACCTGCAGATGGAGATTATAAATCACCGCCGCCCGGATACTTCCTGCTTCAGGCAGAAATCGGAACACATATAACCATTGCTAAACAAGACATGCTGGTAACGCTGACAGGTCAGAATTTGCTGAACACGCGTTATAGAGATTATTTAGACCGCTTCAGATATTATGCTGATGCAGCAGGGAGAAATATTATTCTCCGTTTGCAGATACCATTAGATTTTACAAAAAATTAAAAAACAGTATTATGAAAAATTACACCAATTCAATCGTAAACATATGCTTGCTTATAGCTGCATTAAGCACATTCGTATCTTGTAAAAAAGATGATAAAGATGTGGCAAGTCCTGTTAATCCCAACGAAACAGAACTTGTAACGACAGTAAAATTAATCATTAAGCCCGTATCAAACACTGCTGCTGAAATGTATGCTTCTTATCGTGATTTAGATGGAGATGGCGGAAACGCGCCAATCATTGATACGATTCGATTAGATGCGAATACGGAGTATCATGTACAGGTATTGGTTTTAGATGAAACGAAAAATCCTGTTGATACAACATCAAAAGAAATAGAAGCAGAAAAAGACGAACACCAATTTTTTTATTCTAAAATTGGAACATATGAGTTAACAACAAACTATCTCGATTTTGATGATAACAATGTTCCGGTAGGTTTGAGTATGAATATTCAGACAGGATCTGCTTTCGTTCAAAAAACAAATAAACTTCAGGTTGTATTAAAGCATCAGCCAGGCTTAAAGCCAATAACAGGTAATGGCAACGCATCACTCGGAGAAACAGATCTTGAAGTAAACTTTCCGATACTGGTAAAATAGTTAATTAAAAAGCCCTTACTAAAATCAGTAAGGGCTTTTTAATTAACTATTTTACGAATGAATTAGTATTGATACAACCTTGCCTGCTGAAGTTGTTTTTTTTCTGGCGCAGCAGCTTCTCTCGCACTTAAATTTGTTCTGAAACCAATGAAGAATGTTAAAATATTTGACTTCGATGGTGTGCCAAATGCAGCATTTGGTTTAGATTTTTCTGGTACTAAATTATAACTGTCTCCATAAAAATTGTTTAATGTATATTCAAGCCCAACGGTGAAAGCTTTCATATTGAAACCAACCATAGCAGAGTAGTTTATTTTATTTATGTCATTATTGTTATTTCTTTTACTTTTATCGCCATCCAAAAATACTTTTTCTTTGTAGTCAATCTGAGCTAAGAACTCTCCTGCCGCATAGAAATAAGTTTCTTTGTCCATATTGCCAAACTTAATGCCAAGCGGAACACTCAGACAATATGCACGGCTTTTAACAACAAGCGTATCATACTTTAAAATAAAGCCAACGTTTTTTATACCAACACCGGTGTAGATGCCAAACTTGTTACCAAAATCCTTGTGAGCCTGTATGGTATAATTTACAAATGGCGCAAAACGTAAAATACCGGTTACGTTGTTTCCGGCACTATCCTGCACAAGCCCTTGCTGGAATAAGATTTTATTTTCAAATACACCATACAGTTTTTTATTCTGGGCGTATCCAGCGAAGCCTGAACATAAAATAATAAAAAAGGCTAAGGTATACTTTTTCATATCAATCAATTTATTAGATAGTTGTGAGGGTGTAAATTAAGTATTTTGAACACTTATTATCAAGTTAATTCAATAACTTTACAAATTAAAATAAAGTTACTATGGCAATTCCGATTCTTCAGTTAAAAAAGGGTAAAGAGCGTTCAATCAACAACCGCCATCCGTGGATCTTTTCAGGGGCAGTTGCAAAATTACCTGAAAACGAAGAAGGAACAATTGTAGCTGTTACAGATTTCGAAAACAAAAAACTGGGTTATGGATTTTTATCGCACAAAAGCCAGATTGTGTGCAGAATGTTTGAGTGGGACACTCTTACAGAAGAAGTTCTTACAGAAAATTATTGGGCAGTTAAATTAAAAAATGCGTTCGCACTGCGCCAGACAGTTATACAATTCGGAAAAACAAATGTTTATCGCTTACTGCATGCAGAAGGGGATTTTTTTCCGGGCATTATTGCGGATGTATATGCTGATGTAGTGGTATTGCAGGTATTGATACGCGGCGTAGAAAAAATTGTGCCGGCCATTCAGAAAGCCCTTGTTGAAATTGGTTTTAAGCATATTTATATAAAAGCAAAAACATCATCAACGGTACTGGAAGATATACGTACAGGAAGCGGCTGGCTGCTTGGCGGGGTAGAAGTACCGGTCATTGTTAAAGAAAACGATGTGTTGTTTGAGGTTGATTTTATTGATGGACAGAAAACCGGATTCTTTGTTGATCAGCGTGAAAACAGAGAACTGCTGCGTTCCTATTCAAAAGGTAAAAAAGTATTAAATACATTTTGTTATACCGGAGGCTTCAGTGTATATGCGGCTTCAGGCGGTGCAGAAGTCGTTGACTCGGTTGATATATCAAAAGAGGCTGTTGCGCTGGCTGGAAAAAATATGGAGCTGAATTATCCGGGTTATAAGCACGGTACGATTGCGGCAGACTGCTTTGATTTTTTAGGAGATATTGAAAAGGATTATTACGATATTATTGTTCTTGATCCGCCTGCATTTGCAAAATCTGCCAAAGCAGTTGCTAATGCCTGTCGTGGTTATAAGCAGATCAATTTAAAAGCATTCCGTAAAATAAAGAAAGGCGGCTTGTTATTTACCTATTCCTGTTCGCAGAATATAGATAAAGACCTGTTTCAAAAGATTGTTTTCGGCGCAGCGGCAGACTCTTATAGAAATGTGCGTATCATACATCAGATGCATCAGCCGGCAGATCACCCGATAAACATTTACCATCCGGAAGGTGAATACCTGAAAGGACTGGTACTCTATGTTGAATAATTTTTTTCAACCGTTATCAGTTATACAAAAGGGAAATACTGTTTCGTTATAACAGATATCCTTTGTTAAAGCTTCGGTAAGCACTTTACTAATTTCAATGTAATGTGTATCTTATAGTATTAAATTAGTAAGAGGGTTAAAAAATGATAAAATCAATTTACATAACATGCTTCTTATATGTACTTTCGTTTTTTGCTCTTGCTCAAAACGAAGAAGGTTCTCTGAATTTGCTTGTAAAAAAAGTTGAGAACATCTATTCGGCCGTTGACGAAAATGAAAATTATGTATTGGCTTTTAAGACCCCCACACAATTTGAATTTGCGTTTTATGACAATGCAAATAAAAAAACAGGAGATATTTTAATCACAGTACCATCTCAACTGCGCAAAGATATTTACTTAGGCCTGCAATTACAGAATGACAGCTGTACGTTGTATTTTTTCAGTGAAAAAACACGTGCAATAACACAGCTGAATGTGATACGTGCCAGCGGACAAACAACAAGAAGAACCGTGGGTGAGCTTGCATATACAGACAAATATCTTAAAAGTGTTTTTTTAAACAACAAATTTAATTTGCTCACGGTTACACAAGGCAAGAGCCAGATTAACGTGCACGCCGTGGTGGATGGCAAGATGCAGAACCATACGTATCCCATCGAAATGCCTGACATGTATAAACGGTTAAGCAATGGAAATAATTTATTAAATGAAGAAGCGGATGTTACGCTTGGGATCGACCGGATATATTACGACATCGAAAACAATGTAAAGTCTTCCCGCGCAACAAAAAAAATATATGCGTTCGATCAGTATATTTATCTGGTATTTGACGATCCGGATTATTCGCATGTAATACAATTAAATCTGGAAGATAACACATCTGTATACAAGCAATTTTTATTCAATCAGGACAAAGGAAATAATTCATCTAAAAAACAAGGCAATTCATTTTTGCTGAATGGAATTTTGTTTCGTATTACCATGAATCCGGATCAGCTTACGTTTACAGCCATTGATATAAATAGCAATAAAACATACGGAAGCTTTTTTTCTACTCCAAACAATACCATAAACTTCAAGAATGGGCCCATTATTCAGGAAAACAGTGAAGACAAACACCGGGTGCTTGAAGACAATGCCGCGTTTTACAAAAAAGTGCTAAACAGTAATTTAAGCATAGCTGTAAATCAACGGGACAGTATCTATATTGTCGAAATAGGGAGTTACGAAGAATATGTTTCCAATAATTATAATGGACCAAATGGCGGCGGCCCTAATATATCCATCGGAATGGGTATGGGCATGGGCATGGGTATGGGAGGCATGGGCATGGGCATGGGAAATATGGGTTACGGAGGTTACCCATACAGCAATTACGGGTGGGGTTCTCCCGGGTATTACAACGGCTACAACGGTTATTACCCATATAACAGCAGTACAACTACTATACGTACCCTATATTTCCATTCTATGCTGGATACAAGTACGTTTAATCACGAAGAAGGTATTGTACCCATCTCACTTAGGGAGCGTGTCAGCAATTTCGAAACCGGCGTGTTTAAAGACAAAAAGCCCGAATTGATCAGAATCGTTGATTTTAAAGAAAAAATACTGATTGGCTATCTGTTACCGAATAAAAATATCTTTCAGATGTATTCTTTTGTTAAATAATACAAAAGAGCGGTTACCTCTGTTTACCTTGTTGGTATATATAAGTAATAGATAACAATTTCCTATTCATAATTCCTGTTAAAGTGAAAAGCGGCACAACTTCCCAATGTGCCGTTTTTCTTTTTTTATAGGCCTAAAGAAGCTTTAAGGAGCTTACCTGAGCGGTAATTTCAACTTCGGATTGTTCAAAGACTGGTGCAGGGCAATCAATAAAAAATTGGAAACCGTTTCCGTTTGAATGTATGCCATGGATAATAACTACCTTGTGCTGCGTCTTATTTTTATCTGTGTACACAGCCCAGTAGCCAACCGTATAAGGAATTTGCAGCAAGCCATCCGTATGAGTAAATGTTTTTGTGATTTTAAATCCGTCTGCTTTCTGAAACATACTTAAGGAAGCAAGTGAATAGGCTTTAATAGATGCACCGCGGGCATTTTCTACCTTGCAGGATTGTGTAACAATAAATGTGTTAGTTGAATCTGTTTTTATAGGGCTGCGCTGATAATTTACAACTTCTATCCCTTGCTTTTTATCATAGGTAGAAGATGTTTTGGTCCAGTCGGCAGTGGTTTGATATTGAATGGTGCGTTTTACCGAAACAGTTACAGCGTTTTGATCCTGCTGCTGAGAGTAAGCCGAAAAACAAAATAAGTAAATAGCAATTAAGGGAAGAATACGCATCTTGTCTTATTTATCAATAATGATCTGAACCCAGCTTTTACAGCATTTACCATATGGCGGGCAAACCAGGTAATAATATACACTCGAACTCAGACCCTCTCCGCAGAATTCATTGTTATACGAATCTGTTTTAAATATAGCTTTGCTCCATGGGTTATACACTTCAACCTTCCAGTTTGGATACAAGCCTTTTATTTCGAAGCAATCATTTTTACCATCATCATTGGGGGTAAACAAATTCGGAATCTGAATATCATCGAGTACAAGAGGTATAGTAGATTCTATAAAACAGGTATCATTGGCATAGACCTTTACTTTTATTATATATTTGCCGCCTTTGGCATATTCATGAACAGGAGATTGTACGGTTGTAGTTGTTCCGTCGCCAAGGTCCCAAAGGTATTTTAGCCTGCCTTTGCTTGGGTTACTAAAGCCAATGGTAGGTTTGCCATAACAATGGGTCATGTTCTCCCAATTGATTCCGGGTATTAATGTAGGCACATGGATAGTAAGTGTATCTGTATATACGCAGGTACTTGTATCAATAACCGTCAGGTAATAATCACGGGTAATACTTGGGAAAAACTGCGCATCGCATACTGCAGGGTTAATCATCTCAATTGACGGAGCCCAATTGTAAGTATAATATGGATTACAGTTTTTCAGAATGCTGATTGTATCTCCGGGACATATAGTAGTATCCGACAAGGTGATGCCAATGCCTGGAATGGCAAATACATTCAGCGTTTTTGTGGCGGTGTCTTTTCCGATACAGGTTGTAAGATCTGTAGCAATCAGTTTAATGTGATATGTACCGGGCGTTGGATATGTATGCGTGACAGGTCCTGGTCCGTTTATTTTTGTGCCATCACCAAGGTCCCATTCAAATGCTACACCACCCGTACTGGTATTGGTTAATGTAACAGTAGTTGGTCCGCAGCCGATAAGCGGATCCATGATGAAGTCAGCACGCAGGCTGGAAAGATCGTATTTAAAGCAGGCGTTGTTGCAGTTGTCAGATCTGTTAATTTTTGAAACAGCATTGTCACTTGTAGGAAATCTGGACGTACCTCCGCAGCTACCGCAAACGGATTGATACACAATACCGTTTTTATCAAAACGGCTTGTACCGCCATCAACGTGATCATCTTCATCGACTCCGCCATAAAATGTTGCATAAAGCAGACTTTTGCATTCTTTTTCTAACACGAGTAGATAAAAATCAGAACCATCGGTAGTTTTATAAAGAGCGTCGGGAGAGGTCTGTAAATTATTTGTAGTACCTCCTAAATATTGATTTGGATTTGTATTTGGACGCTGAGGACGCGGATACCATGGGTTAATATTTGTATTACCTCCCCATCCTGAAATTAAAATATTATCGCAGCTGTTAACCAAAAATGCAGTCGGAACAATACTTACCTGATGTTCTGTATAACCAAACGTTGTAGATAACAATGATTGAGAAAGAGTCGGATTAAGTTTTTGAATAAATTGTCCTGTCTTAGCTTTTCCATATACCCCTTGTGACATAGGGTAGTCACCTAATGATTGTCCTAATATATAAATATTTTCAAGGGCATCGAGTTGGATAAAAAAGCATTGATCATACGATTCCGTTCCCACATAAGTAGCATGTAATAACGAGGTGCCATCCGCACTTATGTGTGCAACAAAGCCATCAATATCTCCAGCAGCTAAGGTTGTTTTAATACCTGAAGCTGTACCGGGCAAATCTGTACTGGTTGTGCCGCCTGTTATGTAAACTGTTTTGTCTGTAGTTACGCGTATAGAATAACCAACATCATAGCCTGCCCCCCCAATGAACGTATTCCACAGCATGGTGCTTAAATCTCCTGTAAGCTTACAAACATAAGCATCCATGATGCCATTAAACGTTTTATCATAACCAGGAACTGAAGTGTTAATTATATCCGGTGAATATGTTTTTGTTACGATATAAACATTGTCAAGCTCATCACAAAAAATTTCTCCTCTGAGCTGGTCTCCATAGTTTCTTGTAATGGGTTCGTACTCACTGGAAAAACCATCGTTAGAACTGCCTCCAATTAGTGTTGAATGTTTTAAATTGCTACCGTCTTCGCTGAGTATAGAAATAAACAGGTCGCTTCCTTCATCAAAGAAAATCGGCTCATAGGGGCCAAATGGCATGGAATAATCACCATAATGAAATGTTTCATCATAGGCTCCTGTAGTAGTAGGAAATGCTTTGCCATAGCTACCACCTGAGCTTGTAAATCCAAAAAGCACAAGTTCTTTTTTGCTGTTTACAATACAGCTGCTCGGCATTTCTGTTTCAATACCTCCTAAATATGTAGCATAACGTAATTCTCCCAAAGGGCCGAATTTCATAATTGCTATGTCAACATCATATAAATCATTTCCTACAAAATTAACCTGATACGCTCCTGTAGTAACCGGATATCCGAATCCAAAAGCAATTCCGACCATGTACGTATTGCCATCATCATCATATGTTGCTGAATTACCCCAATTATCTACATAAGAACCTGAATACGTAGAAAAGATTAACTGCGGATCAATTACAAGCGGATACCGTTTATTATATCCCTTCGGAAAAACAAAACTCAGCACATTATCATTCAAGCGAAACTCGCATGGCACAGCAACATTACTGCCATCAATTTCCTGATAAGCAAACGGCTTCTGCTCATAAAAATCAGTTACTGACGTTTCAATGATAAGCTCACCATTTTTTAAATAAACACTATCGACGCCGTTATATTTTAATTGAATAAGTGCAGGATTTGCGCCGGGCTTCAAATGAAATTCATATTTAAAACCTGTTTCCTGCCCAAAACAAACCAATGAAGTTTTAGGGTAAATATCATTAAGAATCGTTTTTCCATAAGCATGGGCATTGCCACCCCATTTACTCTTGTCGTTACCTTTAAAATAGTTGTAATTATATGTTGTCGGATCGATTCCATCAGTAGAAGAAATCGGATTGCAACCTAAAAAAGCTACTTCGTAGGCATGTGCCTTAACTGGTCCGGGTTTTAAAATATCGCCGCCTCCGCTTCGTTGACTGGATGTATTTGCAGAAGGATTGCTGTGGCCATGGCTATGATGACTTGCCAGAGATTCTCGATCGTAAAAATTAAACAGAAAACGGTTTTTTTCAATGTATAACTGCCCGGAAGGAATTTCAGACCGATAGAGTACATTCTCTTCCCACTGCCCTTTATTTTCAATAAATAAGCCGCCTTTTATTTTTTCGGGCACAAACTGGCTGTACGCTGGCAGGGAAACAAATAAAAAAAATACAAGCTGGAATAGGTAAGTACGGTTACTATTCATAAATAATGGTCTAGTTTAAAGAAAGATCACATCTTCCAGAACTTTATCCCCCGAAGCCTTATTAAGTAACTCCACAACTTTGTGTTTTGACTGGTTTAATTCGTGTTTTAAGGGTGCGGATGAAAGATGGATGTATAGTTTCTTATTACGGATATACAGATTAGTAGTTCGCTTTGCGATGGGTGTACCCATGATTTTCTCCCAATTCTGAATAATATAGGTTTCTTTGTATTTACCACGCACGCGTAGCTGATCCATCCAGTTTTCAATGGCGTCGCCTATGCTCAACGAATCTTTTTTTCGCTTAAAATCACGTTCGGGTTTATTATACATCTGTATTTAGTTCTGATTGGGAAGGGGGTGACTGTTCTACTTTACCCCGGTCAATTATAAACATACGAAAATCTTTTGTATTTGACTGAAAAAAGATGGAAGACCTGTCCGGGCGGGCATCAGATATAAATAACTGACCAGTAATGTATTTCTGAACAAGATGAATGAGTTTTTCGATGCGCAAATCGTCCAGCTTATCAAAAATATCGTCCATTAACAAGATGGGATTGTGACCGGTGCACGCTTTCAAAAGTTCGTATTGGGCAAGTTTAAGCGCAATTACAAATGTTTTTTGCTGACCCTGCGAACCATAGTGCTTAATTGGCTCGTTATTGATCAAAAACTTAAAATCATCCTTATGAACACCTTTATTCGTACGTTGCAAAATCAGGTCTTTTGAATAGGAATCTTTGAAAACCTGTTCAAAATCAGCCGACAGAACGTTTGTTTCATACTCAATATCCGTTGCCTCATGATCAGGAGATAGTAAGGAATAATATTCCTGAAAAATGGGCAGTAGCCGTTTCAGATATTCGTCGCGTTTCTGAGCAATTATTTTACCCGATTGCAGCAGATTGTGGTCATAGGCATCCATTAAAATACGGTCTACCAGCATACCGTCTGCCGCTTGTTTTAACAAGGCATTCCGCTGTTTTATAAAGTGATTGTATCGGATAAGTGCATCCAGATATACATGGTCTGCCTGTGAAAAAAGTGTATCAAAAAATCTTCTCCGGTCTTCTGAACTGTTGCGGATCAGATCAGTATCATGCGGGGTAAGTACAATCGCAGGAAAGCGGCCGATATGTTCAGATATTTTGGCATAGGGTTTCTTGTCGACGGTGAAACTTTTCTTTTTACCGTCAAAATCATATTGAATTTTAAATTCTTTTGCATTTTCCTGAAACCATCCCAATGCCGAAAAATATCCCTGGCCGGTGGTTATGGTTTGTTGGTCCGTTGTACTTAAAAAGCTCTTAGTCAAACACAAACAATAAATACTATCCAGCAAATTGGTCTTCCCGCTGCCATTTAAGCCTGCAAATAAGTTGATCCCGGCAGAAAAAGACAGTTCCAACTCGGGGTAGTTCTTGAAATTTAGCAGACTTATCTTTTCAATATACATGAATTTTATTTATTTTAGCCCTTCAAAGTATACTGTAAACAGCACAAATAAGAAGAGATGGCAAGTGTTAAAGAAAAAGCGAAGGATAACACTAAAACAAAGGTAGAATCCGCAGGAGCATTTACCAAAGAAACATACCTTTTCTGGTATGAAAAAATGCAATTGGTAAGAAAGTTTGAAGAGAAGACAGGACAACTTTACGGTCAGCAAAAGATAAAAGGTTTCTGTCACTTATACATTGGCCAGGAAGCTTGTGCTGCAGGTGCAGTGTCAGCATTAAAGAAAGGCGATCATTATATTACGACATACCGTGATCACGGCCAACCATTGGTTTTAGGAACAGATCCCAAAGCAATCATGGCTGAGATGTACGGAAAAGCAACAGGTATTTCTAAAGGCAAAGGTGGTTCTATGCACATCTTTGACAAAGCAGTAAACTTTGCCGGCGGCCACGGTATTGTTGGCGGCCAGATTCCGCTTGGCGCTGGTTTGGCATTTGCAGAAATGTACAAAGGTACAGATAATCTGTGTGTATGTTATATGGGTGATGGCGCTGTTCGTCAGGGTGCATTACATGAAACATTCAACTTAGCCATGTTGTGGAACATACCGGTGATCTTCGTTATCGAAAATAACGGATATGCGATGGGTACTTCTGTACAGCGTACATCTAACGTAACAGAATTATATCAAATCGGCGAATCATATGACATGCCCTCTGAAGCAGTAGATGCAATGAGCGTGGAAGAAGTTCACTTGTCTGTAGCAAGAGCTGCTGAAAGAGCCAGAAGCGGTGGCGGCCCTACATTATTAGAGTTCAGAACATACAGATACAAAGGTCACTCTATGTCTGACCCTGCTAAATACCGTACCAAAGAAGAACTTGAGTCTTACAAGGCACAGGATCCGATTGAAAAAGTTCGTGCTGTAATTTTAGAGAAAAAACATGCTACGGAAGCTGACTTAGAAGCTATCGATGCTAAAATTAAAGCAACCGTTGAAGAAGCAGTGAAGTTTGCAGAAGAGTCTCCATATCCGGATGCTTCTGAAGCATACAAAGATGTTTATACACAAGAAGATTACCCATTCATAATAGAATAATACCAATACTTTTTACAAACCAATAATGGCTGAATTAACCGAAAAAGGTGCTGAACAAAAAGCACACGTACTTGCAGATAACAAATCAAAAATGACTGCAGAACAATTGATTGAAAAATACAAAAACCCTGCTATTATAGGCTTAGGAGTTATCGTTGCTTTGATCGCTGCATTTGTATTCTACAAATACAATCAATCTGAAAACAATACCGTTGCACAGGAAGAAATGTACAAAGCGGTATTTTATTTTGAACAGGATTCGTTAGAATTAGCGTTGAAAGGCGATGAAGCTAAAGGGATCCGTGGCTTACAGGAAGTAGCGGACGAATATTCCGGAACAAAAGCCGGCAAACTAGCTGCTTTCTACACAGGTATTATTTATTTGAAACAAGCTAAATTTCAGGAGTCAATCGATTACCTTGAAAAATTCAGCTCAAACGAAGGTATCCTGCAGGCACGTAGCTGGGCTGCAATGGGTGATGCATATTCTGAATTAAATGATCTGGAAAATGCCATTAAGTATTACAAAAAGGCTGCTGATCATAAAGGTAATGAGCAAATCACACCTACCTATCTCATGAAATTAGGATTAGCGTATGAATTAAACAACAACTGGAAAGATGCTTCTGATGCATATGATAAGATAATCACTGATTATCCAAAGTCTCAGGATGTAGCAGACGCCAAGAAGTACAAAGCAAAGGCACAGGCTGCCCTTTCTGCTTCCGAATAATCCAATCAACAATCATCGAAAGCCAAAAGGGATAAAGCAAAAGTTTTATCCCTTTTGTTGTATAAGAGAACATAAAAAATATGTCAAGCGCAGATAAAAATCTAAGCAGCTATTCCGGGGAAATTCCAAATCTGTCTTCTAGAGTATTCGGCATTGTTGTTGCCGAATGGAACGAAGAAATTACAGAGCCTTTGTATGAAGGTGCAGTAGAAGTACTTTTAAAACACGGCATTCCCAAAGCAAATATTATCCGGACCAATGTTCCCGGCACATTTGAACTGAGCCTTGGGGCACAATGGCTGGCAATGAAAAAAGGAGTAGATGCAGTTATCTGTCTGGGTTGCGTTATTCAGGGTGAAACGAGACATTTCGATTTTATCTGTAACGCAGTATCAATAGGCATCACAGAGGTAAATCTGAAATTTAATAAACCGGTAATTTTTGGAGTATTAACAACCGACAACAAAGAGCAGGCTTTTGATCGTGCCGGCGGCAAGCATGGCAACAAAGGCGATGAAGCAGCGATTACAGCGCTAAAAATGCTGGCACAAACGATTTAAATCAAGTAAGAACAATTAATAGATAATAGATAATGAGAGTTTTAAAATTTGGAGGTACTTCAGTAGGGAAACCAGAGCGTATGCACTCTGTCGCTAAATTAATCTCTAGTCCGGATCCTAAAGTAGTTGTATTGTCTGCTGTGTCAGGCACAACAAATGCTTTGGTAGATATATCAACTAAATTATGCAAGAAAGATATCAAGGCGGCAGAAGACGCTATTGAAAAACTTTTTACCCCATACCACGCATTCGTAGAAGAATTATATACAACCGAAGCAGGTAAATATAAGGGCCACGCGATCATGCGCACCTACTATGAACTGATAAAAAGTTATGTAACGGCACCTTCTTTCGGCGACAAAGAAACGCGCTTTTTTTTGGCACAGGGCGAATTGATCTCTACAAATTTATTTCAGGAGTACCTGGCCGAACAAGGCTATTCATCAGCGTTATTGCCTGCGTTAGAATTCATGAAGACAGATGCGGACAGTGAGCCGATGCTTGAGTATATTGAAGAAAAACTGAACGAACAATTAGCAAAACATCCAAACAAGCAATTATACATTACACAAGGATATGTTTGTTTAAATTCAGATGGAGAAGTTGACAACCTGAAACGCGGCGGTTCTGACTATACAGCTACGTTGATCGGTGCTGCGCTTCGTATGGAAGAGATTCAGATCTGGACAGACATTGACGGTATGCATAACAACGATCCGCGTATCGTAAAACGCACCTTCCCGATCCCTGAAATTTCATTTGATGAAGCTGCTGAGTTAGCATACTTCGGAGCAAAAATTTTACACCCCACATGTATCCGTCCGGCACAGGTACGTAAAGTACCGGTACGGTTATTAAACACCATGCAGCCTGAACAAAAAGGTACTGTAATAAACAGTAAACCTTCAGACCGCGATATTACTGCGATTGCTGCAAAGGATGATATTACTGCAATAAAAATAAAATCAAGCAGAATGCTTCAGGCGCATGGCTTCCTTCGGAAAGTGTTTGAAATATTTGAAAACTATAAAACATCTGTGGATATGATCACAACTTCTGAAGTTGCTGTTTCATTAACTATTGATGATGCCAAAAACTTAGAGCAGATTGTAAAAGAATTAAAAGAATTCTCTATTGTAGAAGTCGATACCGATCAGACAATTATATGTATTGTTGGTAATTTCGGAAAAGAAAAAACGGGAATCAGCAAACGGTTGTTTGATGCTATGGAAACAATTCCGGTAAGAATGATTTCATATGGCGGAAGTGCTTCAAACATTTCTATTCTTATTAACAGCACGTTGAAAAATGAAACGCTGAACGCTTTGAATGAGCGGTTGTTTTTTCAGGCGGAAACAGTGAAGTAGTTGCCAGGTGCTGGTTGCCAGACGAAAAAAGTACGGAGTATAGAGTACAGAGTACTTAGATAATAAAATAGAAGAGCCTTTTACATTTAATAGATGTAAAAGGCTCTTCTATTTTATTCTATTGTCTGGTAACCAGTAACACAATAGTGGAAACTAATCTCTTGCACCTGCTTTCAGAATATCCCAAACAAGATCCGACTCAAAGCCTCTTGAAATTAGATATTGAGCAATTTTATGCGTTTTTTGATAGATATTTTTTACGGTACTTTCGCGGGATTTTTTATCAATAATTTGATGTATGGTAGACACATAATCATCCTCTTCGATTTCTTTTAATCCGGATTTTATACAATACGGACTCAATCCCCTCATTTCCAGTTCTCTTATTATCTTATTCCGTCCCCATTTTTTTACCCGGAATTTGCCGCCTGCAAATGCCTTTGCAAACCGTTCTTCATTCAAAAAATTGTCTTCAATTAATTTTACAATAATTTCTTCTACTTCAGCGCTTTTTATGCCATATTCGTATAACTTTATGCGAACTTCCTGTTGGGTACGTTCCTGGTAAGCACAAAATGATGCAATTTTTACGAATGCTTGGGCTGGAGTATAAACATGAGTTGTTTTGGATGCAGACATTTGGGACGCAACAATTTAGATAATAGATTAATTGACGAATAAAAAAACATTAGCAATTTTATTAACGGCAAATGGTGTATCAAGCTTTGCACAAGGCTTTACCATGATGTCAATACCTTATTATTTCAATAAGATAGATAATTATTCTTTTTTTAGCTTAAGCTTAACAATAATCACCTTAGCTTCTTTATTCTGGGCACTTTACGCAGGTTCTATTATTGATGGTTTCAACCGTAAAGATGTATTTCTGGGCACCAATTTCGTTGGCGGTATTGTTATTCTTTCTATTGCTTCATTAGGCTTCAAAGAAGGAAGTTTAACCAATATATTGATAATAATGGTATATGCACTTACCATGTTTGGATATGTTATTCACTACCCGAACCTCTATGCCTTTTCCCAGGAATTATCAAAGCCAAAAGATTACACGAAAATAACATCTTTAATTGAAATTGTTGGCCAATCAACCGTAATGGGTTCTGCAATTATGGGTACCATGTTACTGAAAGGGATGGATGATTTTCAGATTCCGTTTACTCAGATACATTTAACATTGGAAAGATGGGAAATACATGAAATCTTTTTATTCGATGCAATCGCCTATTTTGTTTCTTTTCTTATCATTTTATTGATCAAGTATTCGCCAAATATGAAACTTGTTATTTCAGATGAAGGTACATTGTACGAACGTCTCAAAACCGGTTATATGTATTTGCGCAACAATCAGCTCGTTGCTTTATTCGGAATCTGTTCGTTTGTAATATTTATCGTTGTCTACATCGAGCAGTTTGCTTTAATGACACCATACGTTTTGAATCACTTAAAAGAAGATGCTCCGGTATTGGGATTAACAGAATTGATGTATGGCCTTGGTGCATTATTCTCCGGAGTAATCATTCAGACTTTATTCAGTAAAATGCCCGTGCTTAAAGCGGTAGTGTTATTAACGTTTGCAACCGGCGCTATATTTTTACTAAGCTCTCTTACATGCGCCGTGATCATATTTATCAATGTGGCGTTCCTGAAAGGATTTACAAACGCCGGTTCACGTATTTTCAGAGTTACGTATTTGTTTTCGCTCATTCCAAACGAATTGGCAGGTAGAGTAAACAGTTTCTTTAACGTAATGAATACAGTATTCAGATTGATTTTCTTGTCCATCTTTACATTGCCATTTTTCATGGACGGCTCCAATATCGTTTATGCATATGGAATACTGGCTGTATTCTGTTTTATTGCAGGAATTGTATTACTGGTCTATTACAAGCAATTCTCAAAACTTACTGAATCCATACCTTCACACGATGAAGAGCATTGATATATCTGTAAATGAACTGCCCGGGATTGTTCAGGGTGAATGCATACAGCAATCGACAGAGCCAAACACATTCATAAAACAATTAGTAATTGACAGCAGAAAATTGATGGCTCCCGCAGGAGCTGTTTTTTTTGCTATTGATGGAAAACATCACGATGGGCACGCACACATTACAGAGATGTATAAAAAAGGTGTGCGTATTTTTATTGTTGAAAAAAGCATTTCGTTAAATGAAATTCCGCAGGCAGCATGTATACGTGTTAAATCGTCTGTTAGTGCCTTGCAGGCATGTGCAGCATACAGAAGAAAACAGCTTGACATACCAATCGTGGCGATTACGGGAAGTAATGCAAAAACAATTGTAAAAGAGTGGCTGAGCCAGACGGTAGCGGCAGATTATTCGGTTGTTAAAAGTCCTCGCAGCTACAACTCGCAGATCGGCGTACCGCTTTCAGTATGGGCATTAAACGAAAGGCATACCATAGGTATTTTTGAAGCAGGCATTTCTACTACAAAGGAAATGCAGGCGCTTCAAAAAGTAATTGAACCAACGATTGGCATTTTCACTAATATCGGATCTGCGCATGATAAAGGGTTTAAAAACAGAGAAGAAAAAATTCAGGAGAAACTGAAATTGTTTGCTGACTGTAAAGTGGTAATATATTGCAGCGATCACGAGGAGATTCATGCAGAAATAACGGCACAGCACTTGCCAACATTCAACTGGTCCCTGCAAAGCAGCGCCACAATTGAATACAGCATAGCAGCAAAAGATTCTTTTCAAACACAGATTGAAGTAAAAACAAAAGAACATCAAGGATTTTTTTATTTGCCGTTTGTAGATGATGCTTCGATTGAAAACGCACTGCACGTAGCAACAACGTTATTCTATTTAGGATATTCGATACAGGAAGTGTCCAGAAAAATTTCAGGCTTACAAGCAGTTGGCATGCGCCTGGAACTAAAAGAAGCAAATAACGATTGTTATCTCATTGATGATTCGTATAACAATGACCTGGCGGGGCTTTCCATTGCACTGGATTTTTTAGAACACGTAAAACAAAGCGAAGTAAAAACGGTCATCCTTTCTGATGTATTGGAGTCGGGCCTGGATTCAGCTGTACTATACAAAGAAGTTGCTTCATACCTTACAACGGCACAGGTACAACGCGTGATTGCAATCGGCAGCCAGATTACAGAACTTAAGAAGTGGTATAACGGCAGGGCTGAATATTATCCGACAACGGAAGCATTTATCAAAGACTTAACTAAAACTGTTTTTGAGAAAGAGATTGTTCTTGTAAAAGGTGCGCGCATTTTTCAATTTGAAAAAATTGTTTCCCGCTTACAGCACAAGGTGCATGAGACCGTTCTTGAAATAAATCTTGACGCACTCATTCACAACCTGAATGTATACCGCAGCAAGCTTAAGCCCGACACAAAGATCATGTGTATGGTAAAAGCTTTTTCATACGGCAGCGGCGGTTTTGAAATTGCACAACTGCTGCAATATCATGGCGTAGATTATCTTGCAGTGGCATATGCAGATGAAGGAGCAAGATTGCGGGAGAATGGTATCACCTTGCCCATTATGGTAATGAACCCGACGCTATCAAGCTTCGATACTATACTGCGTTATGAACTGGAACCGGAAATATACGAGCCGGTTTTATTGAAACAGATTATTGAGTATGCGCAGGCAAAACAAAAACACATCGGTATTCATATCAAGATTGATACCGGCATGAAGCGCCTGGGCTTTGAAAAGAAAGATGTCACTGAAATTGCGCAGCAACTAAAACATACTGAATTTGTGAAAGTGTATTCTGTTTTCACACACCTGGCTGCTTCAGATAGTGCGGAGCATGACGCGTTTACCGCGCATCAATTAAACTTGTTTGACGAAGTTATAAGCCTGTTTCAGACTACGCTAAATTACTCATTTATAAAACATGCAGCGAATTCTTCCGGTATCATGCGCTTTAAAGAAGCACACTATGATATGGTACGCTTAGGCATTGGTTTGTATGGCGTTGAAAGTGCTGGTTTATATCAAAACGAACTTCAGGCAATCAGTGTATTCAAAACACATATTTCTCAGATAAAAGAAATTACGACAGAAGAGTCAGTAGGATATAGCCGTAAAGGCCGTGTTACAAAGCCTTCAAAAATAGCGACCATTGCTGTTGGTTATGCCGATGGCTATAACCGCAGATTTGGGAATGGTATCGGAGAAGTACTCGTTAATGGTGTGCGTTGCCCCATCATTGGAAATGTGTGCATGGACATGAGCATGGTTGATGTTACCGATGCACATGCTGCACAAGGGGATGAAGTAATTTTATTCGGACATAATCCTACTGTTTCAGATCTGGCTAAACGCATTGGTACAATACCGTATGAAATACTTACCAGTGTTGGCGCCCGCGTGAAGCGTATTTTTTACTCAGAATAATTCATAACCGGAAATGCTGGAGATGTAAATTAATTCAGTATCAGAATAAAAATTAATCAAGTAAGAATCATGGACTTGGAAACAATTCTGTATATGTGTTTGCACAGCAAGCCCTCGGATTGTACCTTTGTTTAAAATAAGTCTAAATAAGAATGTCTATTCCAATCACCGTTAAAACAGTTGCAGATCTTATAATAGGAGAAAAGGGCATCATTTGCGGATTTACAGATGAAGAAACATCTTTAAAATTGCTTGAAATGGGTTGTTTACCCGGGTGTGAAATTGAATTGGACAGAAAAGCTCCTTTAGGAGATCCTATTTGCATTAACGTTTGTGGCTATACGCTTTCAATGCGGTTAGAGGAAGCTTCTACTATTTTGCTTTCGTAATAAATCAGTTTCAATACGCATACCAATAACCAGATGAAAAGAGTAAAAGTAGCATTAATCGGCAATCCCAATGCGGGTAAATCTTCTCTTTTCAATTATTTAACTGGTTTGAATCAAAAGATCGGAAATTTCCCGGGTGTAACCGTAGATAAAAAGACAGGCATATCAACGTTAAGTCCTACGGTACAGGCCGACATCATTGACTTACCGGGCACGTATAGTATCTATCCGCGCTCATTAGATGAGCAGGTTGTCTTTGATTACCTCACTGAAACAATGCGGGGAGAAACCCCAGACATTTTAGTGGTTGTTATTGATGCCTCTAATTTCAAGCGGAATTTATTGTTGTTCACGCAGGTAAAAGATCTGGGTTTTCCGGTCATTCTTGCCTTAAACATGCTTGATCTGGCAGAGAAATCAGGTATTTCATTTGACCTGATAAAAATTCAACAGGAATTAAAAGTACCGGTTGTTGCAGTGAATGCACGTACGGGGAAAGGTATAGATGCATTGAAAGCAGCGTTGGTTTGCCCCGTTCACGTGGCAGCAGACAGTTTTTACAAATCTTCTGAAGTTGCAGGCCCCGTTGTATCCCATATCCGGGAGCGTTTCAAAATAGACAGTGATTACATGGCGCTTTTGCTGGCGCACTTACATAAGAAAACAACTATTTTAACCGAAGAAGAAAAAAAGGAAATTTCGGAAGTAGTTGAAAAAAATCATTTGCAAAGCAATTCTCTGCAATACAGAGAAACGCTGGCCAGATACGAGGCTATTCATACCGTTATTCATAAGGTAATGAGTGAAGATGCCCGCCAGGGAAAAATCCGTTGGTCAAAAAAAATAGATCAGGTTGTTACGCACAAAGTCTGGGGTTACGTACTATTCTTTGTTGTATTGTTCTTAATATTTCAAACCATATTTGCCTGGTCTGAGATGCCTATGGAATGGATTGACAGGGCATTTGGCAGCCTTAAAGGAATTGTTTCCGGCTACATGCCCGATGGGTATCTGAAAGATTTTATTAATGAAGGAATTATTTCAGGTTTGCAAGGTGTATTGATTTTTATTCCGCAGATAACCTTCTTATTTGCGTTCATTGCTATTCTGGAAGAAAGCGGATACATGTCCAGGGTAATGTTTATGATGGATAAAATCATGCGGAAATTCGGGTTAAGCGGAAGAAGTGTTGTTCCCCTGATTTCTGGAGTAGCCTGTGCCGTACCCGCAATTATGGCTACACGGAGCATTGAAACCTGGAAAGAAAGACTGATCACCATTATGGTAACACCGTTGATGAGCTGTTCGGCGCGCTTACCGGTATTTACTGTTTTGATCGGCCTTATGATTCCGGAATCTTCTGTATTAGGCATATTTAATATGCAAGGCGTAGCCTTAATGGGCTTTTATTTATTGGGTTTTGTAATGGCTATTATCAGTGCATGGTTCATGCAACTAATATTAAAGGGCAAAGGGAAAAGCTATTTTATTATGGAATTCCCAACCTATAAATTCCCGCGTTTTAAAAATGTAGCCACTTCTATTATTGAAAAAGTTAAAACATTTGTTTTCGAAGCAGGTAAAATAATTCTAGCAATCTCTGTTATATTATGGGTACTGGCTACATACGGACCTAAAAGTGCTATGGAAGAAGCTGAAAACAATCCTATGTTAACCACATTGCAGGGAGGGGAGTATGAAACACAACTCAGCTCGTTAAAACTGGAGGCTTCCTATGCCGGGCATTTTGGCAAATTTATTGAACCTGTGATCAAACCATTGGGTTTTGACTGGAAAATAGGAATAGCCTTAATTACATCCTTTGCTGCAAGAGAAGTATTTGTGGGTACAATGGCAACAATATACAGTGTAGGCAATACAGAAGATGAACTTTCTGTGCGTGATTCTATGAAGTCTCAGGTAGATGCTGAAGGGCAGCCGTATTATACAGTAGCACGTGCAGGTTCATTATTATTATTTTATTTATTTGCCATGCAATGCATGAGTACAATCGCCGTCGTATACAGAGAAACAAAAGGCTGGAAATGGCCATTGATTCAACTCGGGTATATGACATTTTTAGCCTATACCAGCAGCTTCATATTTTTTCAATTATTAAAGTAATCTAATCTGAATTGAACCAATAGTAGACAATTTACCACAGGCTGCTGATACAGATTAATGTATTGGATTTTAGAGCCTTCAATTGTTTTATGCATTTAAGTAAAATATTTTTTTATTTTAAATAAGTTGAAAATCAATAGTATAGGTATTTTTTATTAATAACGTAATCCACCTTTTGTGTTTAAACAGTATATATCCATAATGTTGGGTGTAGTATTATTTTGTCAAAAAACTGAATAATACTTACCTGAAAATTAACAAAAGTAAATTAATTATTAAATTAGTCATATTATCCCCGTTACTATGATCAAATTAATGAACAAAATCAGTTGGGTAGTTATATCTGTGTTGTGCTTAATACATGTTCAAACACACGCTCAGATTAATACACCTGCAGGAGCAACAGTGCCATTTGGCTCAAACAATTCTTATGCATATGGTATCTTGCCTACAAACTTACCTACAAGCGGTACGTACGGAAAGGGTACTGAAGTTGCCGCAAAGTATACGGCATGGAAGTCTGCCTATATAGAAAACTGCGGTACCGATAAGGCACGTGTTAAATTTGATAACACATCAGAAACCGTATCGGAAGGTATTGCCTATGGTATGTTATTGGCAGCATATGCCGCTGATCAGGATTTATTTAACAGACTTTGGGCATATTATAAACAACACAGAAATGCTAAAGGTGTAATGCACTGGAAGATCAGTGGCTGTAATTCAGTTATTGGTCAGAATGGCGCTACAGATGCAGAATTGGATGCGGCAATGGCGTTAATTGTGGCGAATTATCAATGGCCGAACACCACTTCTCCGCACAATTATAAAACAGACGCAGTATCATTGATAAATGCTATTAAGAATTACGAGATTAATGCGACAGATTTTACATTTGAAAATGGAGATGCGTGGAAACCAGCCTGTAGAAATCCATCGTATCAGGCACCGGGTTATGCACGCGTGTTTAAATTGTTTATGGCAGAGAATGGCCAGGCTAACAATACATTCTGGGATAATGTAATTCAAAAGACAGAAAATTTATTAATTAATAATGCACATACTACTTCCGGTCTATCTACGAACTGGTGTACCCCTGCTGGCCCGCCAAATTCATCGTGCAGCGGTTCAGGCACAGCGCCGGATAAATTCGGCTATGATGCATGCCGTGCTCCGTGGAGGCAGGCCACGGATTATATCTGGTATGGCCCATCAACAATTTTAACTATTACAAATAGACAGGCAGCATTCTGGATTGGCAAAGGCGGCGCAGGTTCTGTTCAGGGTGGTGACGGTGTTAACCACGACGGTTCAGGATCAGGCAATCACAATGCAGCATTTGTTGGTCCGATTGGTGCATTATCTTTAGCTACAACCAATACAACAGCTAATCAGCAATTTTGTAACGCACTTTATTCAGAAAATAAAAATGATGGTTTAGCCAGTGGCTACTTTACCAAGATTTTACAGATGTTAGGGTTATTTGTGCAAACTGGTAATTTCTGGAATCCATATGCGGTATCATCTGCAACAACGACATCTGTAGCGCTTACTGCGCCTACAGTAACGTTTGCTGCAGAAGGTGATGTCATCACGGTAAGTGCAACGGCAACGGCAACAACCGGCGCCATTTCTAAAGTAGATTTTTATGCAGGTACTACATTAATCGGTACAGATAACAGTTCACCATATTCTATCAGCTGGACACCCAATGTAAGCGGTACGGTAAGCATTACTGCAAAAGCAACAAACACAAACGGAGATGTTGCAACAACGGCTCCATTTAATGTTTCGATTTACAAAGCCGTTAACCAGACAAATACAGCACCAACGATAGATGGCGTTGCAGATGGCGTTTGGGGAGGAACAAACACAAGCGCATCGCTGAATAATGTGATTGATGGAACAGTTGCCAATGCTTCTGATTTATCCGCAAATTATAAAGCCATGTGGGATGCAACCTATTTCTATGTATTGGTGAATGTAACCGATAATGTAAAAACGAATAATGGCGGAACAGATTATTACAATGATGATGCCGTTGAAGTATTCTTTGATATCGGCAATAATAAAACAACAACCTACGGTGCGAATGATTTTCAGTATACATTCCGCTGGAATGATAATACTATTTATGAGAAGAACAATAAGACTACAGGTGTAACATTTGCAAGAGTAGATAATTCTACCGGCTATGTAATGGAAATGCGCTTCCCATGGTCTACATTGACCGGGTCGCCGGCTATTAACCAATTGGTAGGTTTTGATGTGGCGGTAAATGATGATGACGATGGAAATGCAAGAGACCGTAAAATCTCCTGGGCGGCAACAGCGGATCAGGCATGGACAAATCCATCTTACATGGGTACAGTAATTTTAAAAGGTGCACCCGCATGTACCTTACCATCTGCAGCAGGAACAATAACAGGTACAACAACAACGTGTGCCAACGCAGCAGGTATTACCTATTCCATAGCTGCGGTAACAGGCGCAACGGGTTATACCTGGACTGTACCGGCCGGTGCAACCATCACAGCCGGTGCAAATACAACAGCAATAACAGTAAAATTTGGTACCACAGCAGGCAACATTAGTGTTACACCTGCAAACACCTGTGGTAACGGTACTGCTGCAACAACAGCTGTTACCCTTAATAGTTTACCATCTGCAGCAGGAAGCATAACAGGTATTACAACAACATGTGCCAACGCAGCAGGTATTACCTATTCCATTGCAGCGGTTACCGGTGCAACAGGCTATAACTGGACTGTACCGGCAGGTGCAACGATCACATCGGGTACCAATACAAGAACCATTACAGTAACATTCGGTACAACAGGCGGCAATGTTTCCGTTACGCCAACAAATACATGTGGTAACGGAACAGCTGCAAGTACTGCTGTTACCGTTAATAGTTTACCAGCTGCTGCAGGAGATATAACGGGTGTAACAACAACCTGTGCAAATACAGCCGGCGTTACCTATTCCATTGCTGCAGTAACAGGCGCAACAGGTTATAGCTGGACTGTACCAGCTGGCGCAACCATCACTGCAGGTGCAAATACGCGAACAATAACGGTAACATTTGGCACAGCCGGCGGTAACGTTACGGTAACACCTACAAACACATGCGGTAACGGCACAAATAAAACAACCGCTGTTACAGTGAATGCAAGCGGTGGAAATGCTTCGGTAAGTATTGCCGCATCTCCTTCATCCACTATATATACAGGACAGTCTGTTACCTTTACAGCAACACCAGTTAACGGAGGAACGCCAACATATCAATGGAAAAATGGCAGTACCAACATTGCAGGTGCAACAGCTGCAACCTACACAACAACTTCATTGACAAACGGAAATGCAATCAGTGTAACCATGACTTCAACAAAGCAGTGTGTTGCAAATACTACAGCAAATTCAAACACAATTACAATGACGGTTACTGCAGCTCCGGCCTTTAGTTCAACCATCAACGGACCAACAGTAGTTTCACCAAATCAGTCAAATGTAACATTCTCTGTTTCCAACCAAAGCGGCATGCAATATCAATGGACGGTACCGCCTGGAGCAACAATTGTGAGCGGTGCAAATACAAATTCGATTGTAGTAAACTTTGGAACATCCGGCGGAAATGTAACGGTAAAGGAAACGAATCCATCTAACCAAACTACTACGATTACCAAAGCGATTACGGTAAGCGGAACAACACCGGTTTACTTACCTGCGCAGGAAGTTAATATCTCCGTGTATCCGGTTCCATGTAACGAACAGCTCATGATTGCAATGGGTGTTGAAGCTTCAACAAAAGTATCCTTCAGTATAATTGATATGACAGGAAATACGATTCAGTCTGGTTCATTTGAATATAACAGCATGCCTGTAAGCATTGAAATGCCGGTAGCTGCAGGCATCTATCAGTTGCTGTTGCAGTGGGATGGCACGTATGCAATGCATAAGATTATGAAACAGTAATCAGGAAAGAATAAATGCAGGTTAAACTAAAAAGGGTCACGCTTACGGAGCGTGACCCTTTTTAGTTTAACTGAATAAAGCTGATTATTTCTGAATCAGATTTTTTCTGTTCAAAATTGATTCAACAAATTTCAAATCATTATCAGACGTGAAAATTTTGAATGGAAGAAGCAAAAATTGTCCTCTGCCCATCATAAATAAATAATCTTCTTTGCGCTTATAAACTTTTTTAAACATTTCCCACTTAACCGGGCTGCCTTGTCTCTCATTCAGTTTAATTAATAATTGTCTGCTGTCAATTTCATAACTCATACGCTCAAACATCATTTTGCTTTGTTCCATTTGAGAAGCACCAAGAAACTGGATGTACCAGAAAAGAATGTACAATACGATAACAAGTATTGCCGGAATAATAAACCACCATTTTTCATCCGGTAAAATAAAGCCGATGCAGCCAAATAAAACCGGAAAGACAACATACCACCATTGTTCTTTAGCAATGGACCATAATCCTGCTTTGATAAATTCTTTAGGCGTTAATTGGTATTTTTTTGTTTTAACAATCATGAATGATATATAATTAAATGTAATGTATAAACGGAATCAAGACACAAGTTAAGCAAAAAATCCTCTTGCTGTGTTTGTGTTTGGCTACAAATTAATTGGTATCAGAAAGCTTTAAGACTCATATCTTTACTTTTATAACTGTGGCTCAGCGAGCCAACAGAAATATAGTCAACGCCTGATTCGGCAACAGCAACAATGGTAGATTCATTTATACCTCCTGAAGCTTCAACTTCAGCGTTACCATTTATCAGTGCTACCGCTTCTTTCATTAAAGCAGGACTCATATTGTCCAGCATAATTCTGAAAGCGCCGCCTTCACGAAGTGCTTCTTTTACTTCAGATAAATTGCGCGTTTCAATTTCAATTTTTAAATCACGCCCGGTTTTAGCAACATATGCCTTACTGTTTTTTAACGCCTGAGCTACACCGCCTGAAAAATCAACGTGATTATCTTTTAAGAGAATCATATCAAATAAACCATACCGGTGGTTGACGCCTCCTCCGATTTTAACGGCCCATTTTTCCAGCATCCGGAAATTGGGTGTTGTTTTACGGGTATCAAGTACTTTTGCTTTTGTATGGGCAATAAGCTCCTGTAACGAATGTGTATACGTAGCAATACCACTCATGCGCTGCATGGTGTTTAATACCAGGCGTTCAGCGATGAGGATGGAATGAACAGACCCGTTAACCGTCAGCGCTATTTGCCCTGGCTTGAAGGTGTCTCCATCATGCATTTTTATATCCAGTTCCAAAGCCGGATCAACCCGTTTGAAGATCATTTCAGCAAGTTCAATACCGGCTAAAATCCCTGTGTCCTTTAAAATTAACTGCGCTTTTCCTTCTGTGCCTGCGGGGATAGAAGCCAGAGAAGTATGATCGCCATCACCGACATCTTCCTTGAGCGCCAGATCAATAAATGCCAACAGAGCGTCTGTTGTTAAATAGGTATAATGCATGAGGCAAAAATAATGGATTATATAGATAAATAAATATTCTGTAATCAAATAAGCGTTATACGCAGAAAACAAAAAATCCCGCTTTGAGGCGGGATTTCTGCGAAAATAAACTATATATAAACTATTTGAAATTACTATTTACGTTCAATTACAATTGAATCAATCTGGTACTTACTATTGGAAGGTTTGATTACCATTGTTATACGCATGGAACCCCCGGCATATACATATTCGCCAATAGTGAATTTAAAATCCTCTTTATCAAGAACTTTGTGAATATAGGTAAAATTCGTAGGGGGATATTTTTTCATGAAATCACGCAAAACAAATTCAGCCTGTGTTTTACTGTAATTGTTTCTATCCTGATCAGGCAGTTGAATTTCAACCATATCGCCCATAAAGGTTGTCAATTCTTTAGAATTGGCCATTTTTATCGAAACCCGGATATTTTCAATTACATCTGGTATAGCCTGTGCATTTTGTGCTTCAGCAGCCTGTGCCAGCCCCATCATGAAAGCTGTAACTAAAAGAATATTAGAAATTGAAATTCTTTTCATATAAATTTTTAATAAGCCAAAATAATGCCAACAAATACAAAACAAGGCATTTTTTTAAAGTTAAATTATAACAGTCAAATGCATAGCGAAATAATTTTCCATGCACGACACAAGGCATTGGAATATCTATACGGCAAATCAAATTTTAGAGATTTGAAAAGGAATTAAAACTTTAAACACCGTTTTCAGATACTCACAGAATTTATTCATAATTTTGTAAATCAATTTTATATATATAAACAAGTCATATAATGAATAAAAAAGTAATACTAATGATTCTGGATGGCTGGGGTTTAGGAACAAATCCTAAAGTTTCAGCAATTGCTGCTGCTAAAACACCTTTTGTTGATTCTTTATTTGTCAACTATCCGCATAGCAAACTGGAAGCTTCTGGTTTAGCTGTTGGTTTACCTGTTGGTCAAATGGGTAATTCAGAAGTTGGACACATGAATATCGGTGCAGGAAGAATCGTATATCAGGACTTGGTAAAAATCAATTTGGCTGTTGAAAACAATACCCTTGCAGATGAACCGGCAATCAAAGATGCCTTCAATTATGCAAAGACAAACAATAAAAAAGTACACTTTATCGGTTTGGTTTCAGATGGGGGTGTACACTCTCATGTAAATCACGTGAAAGGCTTGTGTAACATTGCAAACCAGTATGGGTTAAAGGATGTATATGTACATGCGTTTACCGATGGCAGAGATTGTGATCCGAAAAGCGGCTTAGGTTTTGTAAAAGAATTGCAGGAGTCAATGGCAAAATCAACAGGTAAAATTGCTTCTTTGGTAGGCCGCTATTACGCAATGGACCGCGATAACCGTTGGGAACGTGTGAAACTTGCCTATGATGTAATGGTAAATGGCGAAGGTACGCATGCTGCCGATGCATTAAAAGCGATTGAAGAATCGTATGCGGCAGGCGTTACCGATGAATTCATTAAGCCGGTAGTACTGGTAGATGCCAACGACAAACCAATCGCAAAGATTGAGCCGGGTGATGTAGTGATCTGCTTCAACTTCCGTACAGACCGTGGCCGTGAAATTACGGTTGCACTTACGCAGAAAGATTTCCATGAACAGAACATGTTTAAGCTTGACCTGTATTATGTAACAATGACAAACTACGACGATACATTTAATAATGTAAAAGTCATTTTTGATAAAGACAATCTTTCTAATACCCTGGGCGAAGTATTGCAAGGCGCTTCAAAAAAGCAGATCCGTATAGCTGAAACAGAAAAATATCCGCACGTTACCTTCTTCTTCTCCGGTGGCCGCGAAGAACCATTTAAAGGAGAAAAGAGGTTAATGGCAGCATCACCTAAAGTAGCTACGTATGATTTAGCACCGGAAATGAGTGCAAATGAAATTAAAGAGAAAATTGTTGTTGAATTAAAATCAAAAGATCCGGACTTCGTTGTATTAAACTTTGCTAATCCGGACATGGTAGGCCATACAGGTGTTTTCGAAGCAGCAGTTAAAGCATGTGAAGTGGTTGACAGCTGCACAGAAGCGGTAGTAACAACTGCCCTTGAAAACGGCTACACAGCAATTGTTATTGCAGACCACGGCAATGCAGATTACATGATTAACGAAGACGGCACACCTAATACAGCGCATACAACTAATCTGGTACCATGTATTTTAATCGACAATGAATACAAAAAACCACTTAAAGACGGAAAGCTGGGCGATTTAGCACCTACAATTCTTGCATTAATGGGCATTGAGAAGCCAAAAGAAATGACCGGAGAGTCGTTATTGTAGTTTTAAGCCATTTCTCAAGTTAAAAGTAAAGCCTGTCTAAATTTAGACAGGCTTTTTTGTTTTAATCCGGCTCAAAAAATCTTAAAATCATAAAAATTCAATTTGTTGGTTAAAATTTTAACCTAAAAATGAATAAAAAGTATGTTTTTTTTAAAAACTGCTTAAAATTTTAACTTATTTTTTCAAAAAACATACAAATAGGAATAATATAAGGTTTGATATGAGACGTCAATCCGTGAAAACACGTAGATTTGGCTAAAATCACAATTTTTGAAGTCAAAACAGCCTGTTTGAGTATCTATAAAATTGTATTATTCTAATTTTGTAGCAATCCTGAATATTTGGTTTAAGAATTATTCTATTGTATTATTTCAATAATAAAGGCATTTTAAACGCAAATAGTACACAAATATTAGATTTTAGCGTGAATTGGAATTTGCGTGGAATTGTAATTTAACCTATGTTTACATCATGAACGATATGAATATTCTAATTCAGGAATTCAAACGGACATAAAAAATTAACCAACCCCTTTTATCAACTTATTACCAACTAAACGAATTATTATTATGAAGAAATTTGCACTCGTTACGCTGGCGTCATTTATGTTATCGGCGTTCACATCACAAGCACAGGATTCTACTAAAACAGGAAAATTAACCATCTCTGGATATGTTGATATGTATTATCAATACAATTTCAATAATCCAACCCGTGAAGTTGGTTTGTTTCAATCAACTACAGCGGATGGTGATGGTGTAGAAAACCTTGGGCGTATCTTTGATGTTAAAAACAATACATTCTCATTAGGTTTAGCTCAAACAAAATTTGCATATACAACAGACAGATCAGAAGTAGTAGTTGATTTGACATATGGCCCGAATTCACTTTTAGGTAACTTCGGTAACGTAATTGGCGGTAATGATTTAATGATCAAGCAGGCATATATGTCTTATATGTTTACAGATAAATTGAATGTTACAGTAGGTCAGTTTGGTACACATATCGGTTATGAATTGATTGATGCTCCCTTGAACTATAACTATTCACTTTCTTACCTATTCGGTAACGGTCCGTTCTACCACACAGGTGCTAAAGCATCGTATGCCTTCTCAGAAAGCTTCGGTATTATGGCCGGTGTTGTAAATGGCTGGGATGCGATGTATGATTTCAACGGTACAAAATCTGCAATTGCTCAGATCTACGTTGCTCCGACAGATGGCTTTAATATTTATGTAAACTACATCGGCGGTGATGAAAGAAACGGTTTGTCCTTCCCAACATTAGCCGCTACTGCAACATCAGCAAAAACAGTTTCGCACTTATTTGATTTAACTACTACATACCAATTGTCTGATGCCTTCAAATTAGGCTTGAATGCAGCATACGGTTTCGGCAGCAACTTAAAAATAGATGCTACGCAGGATGATGGTTATGCTAAAGGTTCTTGGGGTGGTGCAGCGTTGTATGCTGACTACAGATTCTCTGAGTTCTTTGGCTTAGGTTTACGTGCTGAACACTTCATCGATAAAGATGGTCTGAGATATATCTCAAGCACATTCGGTCAGGGCTGCACAGTTAGCGAATTCACTTTAACAGGTGATATGAAATTTATGGATGGCCACTTCAACCTGAAGCCTGAATTCAGAATTGATGTTGCAAATGTGAATGATGACATGGGCGGAACATACAAAGGTTATGTATCTAACCCAGGCAATCCGGACAAAGCTAAAGCTACAAATATTCAGCCTACACTTGGAATGGCTGCTATCTATGCATTCTAATTATAGTCTCCGGACAAAAAATAGTTAAGATTACGGTTAATTTTTTAATCTGGTTAGTTAAAAAACCCAGTCGCCAATACCTTCGGCGCTGGGTTTTTTATTTTGCTGGCGCAAAACAGCAATCAACCCCTTTTTATGAAATCATACATTTTTACACACTTTACACGCCAAACTTTACACTTTACACTTTTTACTTCCGTATCTTTGGAGTTATTGTTATTTATAAAAATGGAACATTTCTATTCAGACTACAAAATTGGCATGCTGGGCGGCGGGCAACTGGGGCGTATGTTGCTGCAGGCGGCTGTTGATTATAACTTAGAAATTCATGTACTCGACCCGGACAGCGATGCACCATGCAAAAACTGGGGCACAAGCTTTACTACAGGTTCTTTGACGGATTTTGATACGGTATATCAGTTCGGCAAAGAGATGGATCTGATTACGATTGAAATTGAAAATGTGAATGTTGACGCACTGAAAAAACTTCAAAAAGAAGGTACAAAGGTTTATCCGCAACCGGAGATCATTGAAATGATACAGGATAAACGTCTTCAGAAAGAATTTTATATAAAGAATAATATTCCAACCGCACCATTTGTACGTACAGAAACAAAGGAAGATATTTTAAAACACCTGGATCTGTTACCGGCTGTACACAAACTGGGTAAAGAAGGCTACGATGGCAAAGGCGTTCAGTTGATCAATACAAAAAATGATATAGCAAAAGGCTTTGACAAACCAGGGTTACTGGAAAAGAAAATAGATTTCGCAAAGGAATTAAGCGTTATTGTAGCGCGCAACAAAGATGGGCAGATCAGCGCGTTTCCAACCGTTGAGATGGTATTTCACCCGACACATAATCTAGTAGAGTTTTTATTTTCGCCGGCAGAAATTTCAGAAGAACTGCATAAGAAAGCAGAAAAAATTGCCAGAGGCGTGATCAACGATATCGGGCTGGTTGGTATTTTAGCCGTTGAAATGTTTTTAACAACGGAAGGCGAAATTCTTGTTAACGAAATCGCTCCACGTCCGCATAACAGTGGCCATCAAACCATACAGGCAAATTATACGTCTCAGTACGAACAGCATTTACGTGCTATTTTAAACATGCCTTTAGGTGCAACAACCCAGCATTGTCCGGCGGCAATGGTAAACCTGTTGGGGGAACCGGGCTATGTAGGAAGCGCCATTTTTGAAGGCCTGGAAGAAGCACTGAATATAGAAGGCGTATACCCGCATTTATATGGAAAGAAAATCACCAAACCTTTCCGAAAGATGGGGCATGTTACTATTTTAGATAAGTCAATTGAAGGCTTGAAAAAGAAATCGGACGAAGTTAAAAATCTTATAAAAATTATTGCATGAGCAAGCCATTAGTTGGAATCATTATGGGCAGCCAGTCAGACTTAAAAATCATGTCGGCTGCCGCAGATATGCTGGATAAATTTGGAATACCTTTTGAACTGACGATTGTATCAGCTCACAGAACACCCGAACGTATGGTTGAGTACGGACAGGCAGCGGTTGATAAAGGATTGAAATGTATCATTGCCGGAGCAGGCGGTGCAGCACATTTGCCTGGAATGGTTGCAGCATTAACAACACTTCCTGTAATAGGAGTGCCTGTTAAATCATCCAATTCGATTGATGGCTGGGATTCAGTATTGTCTATTTTGCAGATGCCATCAGGCGTACCTGTTGCAACGGTAGCACTGGATGGGGCAGCAAACGCAGGCATTATTGCTGCGCAGATCATCGGCGCATTTGACGCAGCCGTTCAGAAAAAACTGCAGGCATATAAAATTGAATTAAAAACTAAAGTAGAGGAGTCGGTTGAAGCAATTGATAAAAATGGATTTCGGTCTTTATTAAAATAAACGATTCTGTATGAGAATTTTTTTAATCTTCTTTTTATTTACCGTGCATGTGTGTCACGCACAGCAGGAAGTACGCTGGGCATGCAAAGTTATTGAAACAGACGAGACGTACAGAGGTAAATGGTTTTCACCGGAGCATGTCTTAGGTGTGCCGAATGTCTATCCGGGTTTTGCCGGAAGGGAAAGCGGTTATGCATGGATTGCAGGCTATAACGAAAAAGGATACATCGAATACGACACGTATGTTAAAGTAGGCTTTTGTGATCCGATCATTGCAAAACAGATTGTTGTTGTAGAATCCTGTAATCCGGGTGCCATTACATCCATTACCGTAATAGAAGCGAGCGGAAATACGTCAAGAGTATACAACAAGAAGGCAGAGACGTGCGCGGAAAAATCACGTGTGCTAAGCATTCCGCTGAAGCGTATCAAGACGCCTGTTGTTGCGTTATTGATTACCACGTCCGGAAAAGGTTCAAAAGGATGGAACTACATAGACGCTATTGGCGTAGCTTCTACAGAAGAGCCGGTAGATGTATCCATTAATCTTAGCAAGGATGTTGCACTCATCGGAAACTCAACACCGCTGGGCGATGAAATCAACACAAAGTATACGGAATCCTATCCCATCATTTCTTCCGATGGGGAAATTTTATATTTTGCCCGTCTCGGCGACCCAAAGAATATCGGGAACCCGGAAAAAACAGATATCTGGTATTCCAACAGAACCGCTGACGGAAAGTGGAGTCATGCACAGAATATCGGGAAGCCTTTGAATAATGAAGGACACAATTTTGTAAGTTCAATGACACCCGATGTAAATACATTATTAATAGCAAATACCTACAAACCCGATGGTTCCTCGCTGGGCGACGGCGTTTCGGTAACCAATCATACTTCTTCAGGGTGGGAATTACCCACACAGGTAAACCTGAAAGAATTTGAAAACCTGAATCAATACACGTCTTATTTTTTAGCCGCCGATGGAAAAACCATGCTGATGGGTATTCAAATGAAAGACTCATATGGTGATCTGGATTTATATGTAAGCTTTAGAAATGCAGACAAATCCTGGACGAAGCCAATGAACCTGGGCAGAACGGTAAATACGTTTCAGTCTGAAGCAACACCGTTTTTAGCTTCCGATGGAAAAACATTATACTTCGGCTCAACAGGACACATGGGATATGGCGGTTATGATATTTTTATGAGCAAACGCTTGGATGATACCTGGAAAAACTGGAGCAAGCCAATTAATCTGGGCCCAAAGATCAATACCGATGCCGGCGAGTTAGGATTTTCCGTGCCGGCTTCAGGAGATGTAGCGTACACGTATGCATGGAGAAATGAAGTCTATCATTCGGACATATACGTTGTTGCGTTATCACCTTCGGTTAAACCTGAACCGGTTACAATAATTTCCGGCCGTGTTCTTGACGCAAAAACAGGGAAGCCACTCGGCGCAAAAATTGAATACGATATTCTGGCTACCGGTGTGAACACAGGTATTGCCAATTCCAACCCAACTACAGGCTCCTATAAAATTGTTTTGCCCGGAGGAAATACCTATGGCTACAGAGCACAGGTGCCAGGCTATTTTTCCGTAAATGAAAATATAACCATCGACGCTAAATCAACCTATACAGAAATTAAAGTTGATTTGTTGCTTGTGCCAATAGAATCGGGCCAGAAGGTAGAACTGAAAAATGTGTTTTTTCACCAAAGTACTCCCAATCTGATTGAAACGTCCTACCCGGAGTTAGACCGTATGGTAGAAGTGTTAAAAACAAATCCAACCGTACGTATAGAATTAGACGGGCATACAGATAACCAGGGCGATGCCGCGTTGAATTTAGCGCTGTCTGAAAAACGAGTAGAAACAGTTAAAGCGTATTTAGTGTCTAAAGGTATTGATAATAAACGTATTACAACAAGAGCTTTTGGTGGTACCAAGCCAATCGCGCCCAATAATACTGAAGAGAACAGAAAGAAAAACCGACGTGTAGAAATAATCATTCTTTAATAGAAAATTAATGAATGCAATGCCGTTCGGAAACTTCATTTGAAAAATAAAAAATCGTACCTTAAAGGTCTAATTAGCGAACCGTATGTTTGATGCGTTTTTAACACTTGATGGCTGGATGAGCTTACTCACCCTTACGATCATGGAAATTGTACTCGGGATTGATAATGTTATTTTTATATCGATTATATCAGATAAACTAAATATTGATATCCAGTCTAAAGCTAGGTTTATCGGACTGTCGGGTGCATTAATTATTCGTATTATTTTACTGTCCTTTATTACCTATCTGGTAGGAATGGATGAGTCTATTTTTACATTATTTGATATAGGATTCAGCTGGAGAGATTTGATTTTAATTGCCGGTGGTCTATTCCTTGTCTATAAAAGTACAAGTGAGATTTACGAAAAGATGGAAGGCCATGTAGAGATTCACGAAGAGAAAATTAACCGCGGCTTAAGCACTGCCGTTATGCAGATCATTCTCTTAGATGTTGTATTTTCTTTCGATTCAATTCTTACCGCGGTAGGTTTATCCAATCACATCGAAATCATGGTAATTGCCGTGGTTATTTCAATGATTGTAATGTTGGTGTTTGCAAAAACAATCAGTGACTTTATTAATAAGCATCCTTCCGTTAAAGTACTTGCACTGGCATTTTTATTGATGATCGGTATTCTGCTTATTGCAGAGGGCTTTGATCAGCATGTTCCAAAAGGCTATATATATTTTTCTATGTTCTTTTCTTTATTGGTTGAAGCAATTAATATGTATTCAAACAAACGGAACAAGACCAGAGAGAATATAGAAAAGGCAATTGAAGAGGAACAGCAGAAAATAGAGGAAGAGCAGGAACTGCCGAAAAAATAATTATGAACCAGATCATTGAGAATGCATTTGTAAAAGTAGAAGTATCACCGCATGGTGCAGAATTACAAAGTATTTTTAATAAGCAATTTCACCTTGAATACCTTTGGCAGGGTGATCCTGCGGTTTGGCCCCGCAAAGCCCCTGTATTATTTCCAATTGTTGGTAAAGTAAAAGATAATCAGTATACCATTAGCGGCAAAACATATAGTTTGTCACAGCATGGTTTCGCACGCGACAATGCATTTACATTAGTTTCTGCAACAGATACAACTCTTGTATATCGGTTAACCCATAGCGAAGATTCGTTCAAAAATTTCCCCTACGAATTTGAATTGGATATTAGTTACTCCATCGAACATTCAATACTGAAAGTAGCTTATAAAATACACAATTCTTCGGGTACAAGTGACTTATACTATTCAATAGGCGCACACCCGGGCTTCCGCTGCCCGCTGGTGGAAGGAGAAACATTTGAAGACTATTATTTAGAATTTGAAAAGGCTGAAAAACTAAACCGTGTTCTGCTAGACGGCGGTTTACGTGGCGATCAAACAGAACCTGTTCCGCTTACGAATAATAAACTTCCGTTATCCGTTAACTTGTTTGGTTCCAAAGATGCAATCGTTGTGTCAGGATTACATTCAGAACGTATTTCATTAAAGTCAAATAAGTCTGTACACGGCTTACATTTTGATTACAAAAATTATCCCTGGTTTGGCATTTGGTCAAAGCCAGGTCCGTTTGTCTGCTTAGAGCCATGGATGGGTGTTGCAGATGATATACACGCTGCTGGAGATTTTATCAAAAAAGAAAGCATTCAATTTTTACAGCCAAAAGCAGAAGCTTTATTTACCTATTCGATCGAATTGTTTTAAATAAAATTTATCGGACAGCAATCCTCCGTATACCAATAACATCGGCAATATCGGAAGCAGGTATTTTTCCCACGTTAAATAAGAAAGACACATTGTTAAGATAAAGAACAGCCAGCTGCTGCATACTAAGCAGGTAAGCGACCGGTAATTTTTTATCGCTTTTTCAAACGCGTTGACAAATACAAAACACGCAGTAACAAATAAAACATACCAAAGCCCATCTTCTACAACAGGCGGCAGCAGGTGTGTAGTTTTATGCACCAAACCAATGGTATCAATGTGTATCATAGATTCAATAGCAACCTGAGAGCCTTGAACAGGGAAGAACAGATACCAAAGCGTTGCAATGGGTATGGTTATATATATCTGTCGCGGCTGTATTTCACGTAATGAAAATATTAGTAACGGAAATGTATAAACGATACTGGCAGCCATATAAGCGGTGAATGCATCGCCGTGAAAAGTAAACGTCTGAAACATATATAAGGATTTTAATTTGTTATCCGGACTGGCACCGCCCCAAAACAGGAAGAGGATACCCAAGCCAAGTACAGGGATTAAAAGAGGAAGCAATTTTTTTATCAGTGAAACGTTCAGCACACATTTTTCTTTAACAAAAATACAGACAGCAATTACCGGAATAAAAAAAACCATGTATTGCCTGCACAGAATAGCCAGCAACAGAAAAATACAGGATAACCATACCTTGTGTTGAATAAGCGAAATAAATGCCCATATCATAAATAATTCGCACAGCATATCGGTGTAAACAAAAAAGCTTACGCCTATAAAATACGGATTAAGACTGAGTATAAAAACGCACATGAAGGAAGCAAATGTGCTTAGCCCTGTTTTTTTAAATAAATAAAAGGCAGAGAATATGGTTGCAAAAGCAATCAGTAAAGAAAATATGCGCAGCGTTGCTAAGTCTGAATGAAACAGCCAGCCCCAAATTCCATATAGAATAAAGGGTAGCGGAGTAGACATTTCCTCATAATGCTTTAAGGTAGTTAAATCAGGCTGTTTGATAAATTCGAGTATTGTAAAATAAAAATGTTCTTCGTCTGTCCACGGTTTATGTGCAAACCCGAATACACCTGCCAGCAGTATACAATATAGCGCTGCATATAAAGCAGTAAGACAGTATGGATAATTCCGAAGAAACGTTTGTGACGGCATGAATGAATATCAGATAGTTTGCAATACTACTAATATTGAAAGAAAAGAAAAATTGCAGGTAAAAACATCCTCAGCGTTTTTAACCCTGAGGATGTTAAAAAGTTAATTATTGCTGAATCCAAAATCATCACCTTGCTCATCCTCGTCGTCATCTTCACTTGGTTTGTTCACATCAAACATAGAGCCGACTAAATCCTTAAACTGCATTTCCTGGTCCAGTTTGTTTTTGCTTAACTGAGAAAACTCCGCCAGTCCGTTCAACACGAATTCCATCAATAACAATTGCTGTTCCGCAGAAGCGGCAGGAACATGTTTCTCAACCAACCCTTTCAAGCCCGGTATTGACAGCAGGGTTTTCTCATACGCCTCCTGCGTCATTTCGTTTAGGATATCTATTTTATTTCCTTCACCAAACCAGGAGATGATGGGTGCATAAATATTTTCTTTTTTCTTATCCTTCTTCAGCTTTTCAGGGTTAGGAAAAAGATGCGTGAATTCTGAACGAATGGCTTTGCCGATCAGGAAATACGCAACATTAGCAATACCTTCCAGTTCCCCTTCGTACACCAATTCAACTTTGCCTGTAATAGATGGTATTACAGCATACAGATCTGAAAGACGTGCGCATGTATGTTTCTCTCCGTTAATGAGCATGCGGCGTTCGGCATAACTGAATAAATTCTCCATCGCCGAAATTGTCATACGCGCAGACACACCGCTTTTCTGATCCACAAATTCACTCTGGCGCGCCTGAAAAGCAATCTCTTCAATAAGGATACTTAACAGATCGTCAATGTTTACATGCTTGCGCTGATGCGCGCTGATGTTTGCTTCCTGGGCCGTGATCTCTTTAGAGATCTCAATGGTTTTAGGATAGTGCGTCAATATCTGAGAATCAATCCGGTCCTTCAATGGCGTTACAATAGAACCGCGGTTTGTATAGTCTTCCGGATTGGCGGTAAATACAAATTGTATATCAAGCGGCAACCGTAATTTAAAACCACGAATCTGGATGTCACCTTCCTGCAGCATGTTGAACAATGCCACTTGTATACGCGCTTGCAGATCGGGCAATTCGTTGATTACAAAAATTCCTCTGTGCGAACGTGGAATCAAGCCATAGTGAATCACACGTTCATCGGCATAGGTTAATTTTAAAGAAGCTGCTTTGATCGGGTCTACATCACCGATCAGATCCGAAACCGAAACATCCGGCGTCGCCAATTTCTCTGTATAACGCTCACTTCTGTGTACCCATTGAATAGGAGTGCTGTCGCCATCTTCATCGATTGCATCTTTTGCGAAACGCGACAATGGTTTCAACGGATCGTCATTCAATTCTGAAAAAGCAACCACCGGCATGTATTCATCCAGCAGATGCGTCATCATTCGTGCAATACGCGTCTTTGCCTGTCCGCGCAAACCAAGTAAAATAATATTATGCTTTGCAAGAATAGCAGTTTGCAGCTGAGGAATAACAGAGTCTTCAAAACCTTTTATACCTGTAAACGGATTGTGTTTCTTTTTTAATGCGTCGATCAAATTATCACGCATCTCTTCTTTTACACTTTTTGATTTATAACCCGCCGCCTTTAACTGGCCCAGTGTGCGGATTTTTTTCATGTCGTACTTCATATATACTTTATGGGTAATTTATATCAGTTTGTAAAATCCCAAAAAACAAATTTCAAATTCCAAACGGAATCGGATAATGAGCAGTTTGGTTCGCCGCGGCGAATTGTTTTTTGGGATTTGGAATTTAAACAGGAAAAAGAATATTCGTATTTAGCGAATATTCTTTTTCCTGTTTTTTATGTAATCTTCAAAAACAAAATCACCCAAACCATCAAGGCCGCTATAAAAAGCCTTGCCATTATTGGTTTGGGTAAACTCACGCACGAATTGCTGTAAGTATGGGTCACGGGCAATCATAAACGTTGTAATCGGGATTTTTAATCTGCGACATTGCGCAGCCATGTTCATCGTTTTTGTAATTACTTTCCGGTCCAGACCAAAACTGTTTTTATAATATCTCCCGTGTTCTTTGATACAGGTAGGCTTGCCATCCGTGATCATGAAAATCTGTTTGTTGGATGTCTTTCTTCTGCGCAGAATATCCATAGCCAGCTCCAGTCCCGCATAGGTATTGGTATGGTAAGGTCCAACCTGCAGAAAGGGAAGATCCCTGAGTTCAACCGGCCAGGCATCGTCTCCAAAAACGATAATATCCAGGGTGTCTTTGGGGTATTTTATTTTAATTAGTTCCGCCAATGCCATGGCTACTTTTTTAGCAGGCGTAATGCGGTCTTCTCCATATAAAATCATGGAGTGTGAAATGTCGATCATTAAAACCGTTGAGCTGGAAGATTTATGTTCACGCTCGCGAACACTGAGATCTTCATCGTATAATTTAAATTCATCGATGCCGTGATTGATCTGTGCATTGTGAATAGAAGAAGTCATGTCTATGGAATCCAGCGTATCGCCAAATTGAAACGGCCTGGATTCGGAATTGAATTCGTCGCCAAGGCCGCTTTTTGTTGTCTTGTGGTTTCCAACGGAGTTCTTTTTCAGCTTTCCGAAAATTTCTTCCAACGCAGATTTGCGGATACTTTGCTCTGTTTTTGAAGTAGGCTGAGGAATATTGCCGCTTCCGGGAACATCGGTAATAAATCCATTTTCTTTCAGGTCATTGATAAAATCACCCATTCCGTACGAAGGGTCTGTAAATTTGTATTGCTGATCCAGTTCATTCATCCAGGTAAGTGTCTCAGAAACATCACCATTAGTAAGCTGAAGCAAATGCAGAAATATTTTATTTAGTCCGCCAAACCCTTTTTCCTGAGCGGGCGGCGGCACATATGTCGAGAAACGATTTCCAATCATATCAGTATAACAACAAAAAGAAGAATTAAGTTGAAGGTAGTGAAATTTAAAAACGAAAGATTGAATTCCAGAAATAAAAATAGCAGGAAAAGGAGAAACAATCTTTGAAATATTATAAAACAGCTAAAAAATTCAGATTTGGTGCTAGAAACTATACTTTCAAAAGCAGAATTAAAAAATTAAATTTATTAACTATTTAATTTACATAATATTAATTTATATAATAAAAGCTGATGCATGCACTATGTGTTTTCAGAAACCGTAATAATTATGGAATTTAACAATAAAATTACCTCATATTTAGCTATTTTTGTTTCATATCGTATTCTGAGTATGACAAAAAGATTATAAATCACGTGTGTGGTTTGGTCATTTGATTTGAAAGGACTTAACTATCAGGCAATTTTAACTTTTTACATTTGAATCCGGTTGCGAGTATTAAGAAATACAAATAAATAGTTCGAAGTATTATTATGGGAAAGAGAATTTTCGTTTTCGACACAACACTTAGAGATGGTGAACAGGTCCCTGGTTGTCAATTGAACACTGAGGAAAAAATCATCGTTGCGAAAGCGTTGGACGAATTAGGTGTCGACGTAATCGAAGCAGGTTTCCCGGTTTCAAGCCCAGGAGACTTTAATTCAGTTGTAGAAATTACCAAAGCAGTAACGCGCCCTACTATTTGCGCACTTACACGTGCCAAAGAAGCGGACATCAATATTGCCGGTGAAGCCCTGCGTTTTGCAAAGCGCAGCCGTATTCATACAGGTATTGGCAGTTCGGATATTCATATTGAACATAAACTTCGTTCTACCCGTGAAAACATTCTTGAAATGGCTGTAGCTGCTGTAAAGCAAGCGAAGAAGGTTGTTCATGAAGTTGAGTTCTTCTGCGAAGATGCAGGCCGCGCAGATCAGGCATTCCTTGCACGTATGGTTGAAGCGGTAATTGAAGCAGGTGCAGACGTAGTAAACATTCCCGATACAACAGGCTATATGTTGCCATGGCAGTATGGTGAGCGTATCAAATATTTGATGGACAATGTATCAAATATTGATAAAGCTATTTTATCTGCGCATTGCCACAACGATTTAGGGTTGGCAACAGCTAATTCTCTTGCAGCCTTACAAAACGGTGCACGTCAGGTTGAATGTACAATCAACGGTATCGGTGAACGTGCCGGTAATACAGCACTTGAAGAAGTAGTAATGGCGATGGAATGTCACAAAGAGACGTTAGGCCTTGAGACAGGAATCAATCATAAGAAATTGGTTCCGATCAGTCATTTGGTATCCACGTTGATGCGTATGCAGGTTCAATCAAACAAAGCAATTGTTGGCAGAAATGCATTTGCACACTCTTCAGGTATTCACCAGGATGGTTTCTTAAAGCACCGTGAAACATACGAGATCATTGATCCGGCTGCTGTTGGAGCAGATTCTTCTTCGATCATTCTTACTGCACGCAGCGGACGTGCAGCATTGAATCACCGTTTGGCAACAATCGGTTACATGTTGTCTAAAGATCAATTGGATCAGGCATATACACAGTTCCTGGATATGGCCGATCATTTGAGAAAAGTCGAAGACGAAAACTTACACGAATTAATGCGTGGTAAAGTTTACGCGAAATAATTCAAATAGAAATTTAAGTAACAACAATATACACTAGTATCTGAATATAGAAATGGGAAAGACCTTATTCGAAAAAGTTTGGAATGCACACGTAGTAACAGAGGTTAAAGATGGTCCAAGTATTTTGTACATCGACAAACAATTGATTCACGAAGTAACAAGCCCGCAAGCATTTGCAGGGATTGAAAAAAGAGGTATTGGTGTTTTCCGTCCGGAAAGAACATTAGCCACTCCGGATCATAACGTTCCTACTAAGGGACAGAATTTGCCGATTGTTGAAGATCTGTCACGTTTTCAGGTTGATAAATTAACAGAGAACTGCAACAAATTCGGTGTTACACTTTATGGCTTAGGGCACGCATCTCAAGGTGTTGTACACGTAGTAGGGCCTGAAACAGGAACTACACTTCCGGGTATGACAATCGTTTGTGGTGATTCACACACATCTACACACGGTGCATTTGGTTCAATCGCATTCGGTATCGGTACTTCTGAAGTTGAGCAGGTATTGGCTACACAGTGTCTGATGCAGACAAAAGCAAAAACATTAAAAATTGAGATCAACGGTAAACTTGCGAAAGGTGTAACCGCGAAAGATGTTATTCTTTATGTGATCGCTCAGATCTCTGCAGCAGGTGGCACAGGTTATTTCGTTGAATACTGTGGTTCTGCAATCACGTCGCTTTCTATGGAAGCACGTATGACGATCTGCAACATGAGTATCGAAATGGGTGCACGCGGCGGCATGATTGCTCCGGATGAAACGACATTCAACTACATCAAAGGACGTGAGTTCGCTCCTAAAGGTGCTAAGTGGGATGAAGCAGTTGCATACTGGAAAACATTGTATTCAGATTCAGATGCTGTATTCGATAAAACATTGAAATACGATGCAGCGGATATCGGACCGATGATCACATACGGAACGAATCCGGGTATGGGTATCAGTGTAAATAAAAACATTCCTTCTCTTGATTCTATTGAAGAAAGCAATAAAGTAACATTCAACAAAGCACTTGACTACATGGGCTTCCATGCTGGTGACTCGTTGATTGGCAAACAAGTAAACTGGGTATTCTTAGGCAGCTGTACAAACGGTCGTATCGAAGATTTAAGACAGTTTGCTGAATTTGTAAAAGGCAAACAAAAAGCTGCAAACATCAATGCATTGATCGTGCCGGGTTCCAAGCAGGTTGAAAAACAAGCCATCGCGGAAGGTATTGATAAAGTATTGGCTGAAGCAGGTTTTGAATTAAGAGAGCCGGGCTGTTCTGCCTGTCTTGCAATGAATGAAGACAAAGTTCCTAAAGGTGAATATTGTGTATCTACATCAAACCGTAACTTCGAAGGCCGTCAGGGTCCCGGAGCCCGTACGTTGCTTGTAAGTCCGTTGACTGCAGCAGCAATCGCGGTAAGCGGCAAAATTGTTGATGTACGTGAAATGTTGAACTAATCTTCAACATTCAAATTTCATTCATTAAAAGAATTTAAGATTTTAAAACATTCCGAACAATGGAAAAATTTATAACAATAAAATCAACTGTCGTTCCGCTTCCGATTGAAGATGTGGATACAGATCAAATTATACCTGCACGTTTTTTAAAGGCAACTACAAAAGAAGGTTTTGGCAAAAGCCTTTTCTGTGACTGGAGATACAATCAGGATGGCACGCCTAAAGCGGATTTCGTAATGAACAATCCGTTGTACAGCGGACAAATATTAGTAGCTGGTAAAAACTTCGGTTGCGGTTCTTCAAGAGAGCACGCTGCTTGGGCAATTGGCGATGCTGGTTTCCGCGTTGTGGTATCTTCTTTCTTTGCAGATATTTTCCGTGGTAACGCGTTAAACAATGGCATTCTTCCGGTACAGGTATCTGATGCTTTCTTAAAAAGCATTTTCGATGCCGTTGCAGCAAATGCAAAACAGGAATTGGTTGTTGATTTAGCAAACCAGGTAATCTCAATTGCCGGCACAGACTTGAAAGAAAGTTTTGTGATCAACGAATACAAAAAGACTTGTCTGATCAATGGGTACGATGATATCGATTATGTATTAAGCATCAAAGATAAGATCGAAGCGTACGAGAAGACATCAAAGTATTTGAGTCTTTTAGCTTAATGCTGAAAGCGTAAGGCCTAAAGCTTTTCGCTCTAACAAATAGAAATTAAAACAGAATGACTTGAGTTTTCTCAAGCATTACTTAATAAAGAAACAAAAAGTTAATATTTAAACGACACGAGCCTTAAGCCTTAAGCTTTCGGCGTTCCGCCTAAGAACATGGAAAAGAAAATTGCAGTATTAAAAGGTGATGGTATCGGTCCGGAAGTTACGGATCAGGCATTAAAAGTTTTGAAAGCAGTAGAAAAAACTTTCGGTCATAAATTTCATTATACAGAAGCGCTTGTTGGTGCTGTTGCGATTGATGCAACAGGGAATCCTTTTCCTGAAGAAACATTGAAAGTGTGCCAAAGTTCAGATGCAATCTTATTTGGTGCTATCGGTCACCCGAAATATGACAACGATCCAAAAGCTAAAGTACGTCCTGAGCAAGGTTTGCTTGCAATGCGTAAGGCTTTAGGTTTGTTCGCAAACATTCGTCCGGTTAATACTTACAAAATATTAGAGAACGCTTCTCCATTACGTGCAGATCTTGTACAGAATGTAGACTTCGTTGTGTTCCGTGAATTGACTGGCGGTATCTACTTCGGTACACGTGGTCGCAGCGAAGATGGCAACATGGCTTTCGATACATGTACTTACACACGCGATGAAATTCTTCGCATCTCTAAACTGGCGTTTGAATCTGCACGTCAACGCAAAAACCACGTAACGTTGGTAGATAAAGCAAACGTATTGGCTTCTTCCCGTTTATGGAGAGAAGTAGTAAAAGAATACCATGCAGCAAACTTTGCTGATGTTACGCTTGATTTCATGTTCGTTGATAACGCAGCAATGAAGATCATTCAACAGCCTGCTTTCTTCGACGTTGTGTTAACAGAAAACATGTTTGGTGATATCATCACAGATGAAGCTTCAGTAATTACAGGTTCTATGGGTATGTTGCCTTCAGCTTCTGTAGGTAGTGTAGTTGGTTTGTATGAGCCGATCCACGGTTCTTATCCTGAAGGCGCTGGTCTGAACATCGCAAACCCGAACGGTGCAATTCTTTCAGCAGCATTGCTGTTAGAAACTTCTTTTGGAATGGTAGCTGAAGCGAAAGCAATCCGTGCTGCCGTTGAGAAAGCAATGGAAGATGGAATTTTAACGATCGATATCCGTCGTGAAAAACCAAACTCTACTACTGAAGTTGGCGACTATGTTGCAAACTTAGTTGCTAAAGGCGCAAGCGTTGTTGCATAATTTTAACATTGATTATTGTGAGTACAGAATTAAATAAAATAAGTAAACGTTTAACCCAGGATCCATCTCAGCCCGCATCTCAGGCAATGATGTATGGAGCTGGGTTTACAGACGAGGATATGAAAAAGCCAATCGTTGGTATTGGCAGTACAGGTTTCGATGGTAACACATGTAACATGCACTTAAATATCCTTGCCGGACAAGTTAAAGGCAGTATTACGCGTGGCGGTATGGTTGGACTTGGTTTCAACACGATCGGCGTAAGTGATGGGATTTCAATGGGTACAGAAGGGATGCGTTTCTCTCTTGTATCACGCGACGTAATTGCGGATTCAATTGAAACAATTTGTGAAGCTCATTACTACGATGCGTTGGTAACCGTTGTAGGTTGTGATAAAAACATGCCTGGCGCACTTATTGCAATGGCTCGCTTGAATCGCCCGTCAATCATGGTATACGGCGGTACAATTCACTCAGGTCACTACAAAGGCGAAAAACTAAACATCGTTTCAGCTTTTGAAGCATTGGGTAAAAAAGTAGCCGGCACAATCACTGAAGAAGATTACCAGGGTGTAATTAAAAATGCATGTCCGGGTGCGGGTGCCTGTGGTGGCATGTACACAGCAAACACAATGGCATCTGCAATTGAAGCAATGGGATTAACACTTCCTTATTCTTCAACGGCACCTGCAACAAGCGAAAAGAAAAAGGCAGAAACATTGGCGCTTGGCAAAGCAATGATGCATCTGCTGGAGAAAGATATCAAGCCGCGTGATATCATGACATTCGAGGCATTTGAAAATGCTATCCGTGTGATCCTGGTATTGGGTGGTTCTACAAATGCGGTAATGCACTTAATTGCAATTGCAAAAGCTGCGGGTGTTAAATTAACGATCGATGATTTTCAACGCATCGGTAATACAACACCGTTACTGGCAGATTTAAAACCAAGCGGCAAGTATATGATGGAAGATATGGACGCTATTGGCGGCGTACCTTCTGTAATGCGTTTGTTGGCAAAACATAATTTACTTCATTTAGATTGTATGACTGTAACAGGTAAAACTGTTGGAGAGAATTTAAAAGAAGCTCAGGATCTTCCTACGGATCAGGATCTGATGTATGCATGGGAAAACCCGATCAAACAAACAGGTCACTTACAGATTCTGTATGGCAATCTTGCACCACAAGGTTCTGTGGCAAAGATTACCGGTAAAGAAGGAACATACTTTGAAGGTCCTGCACGCGTGTACGACTCTGAAGAGGCTGTAAACAAAGGTTTAGAGGCTAATGAAGTAAAATCAGGTGAAGTAATTGTAATCCGTTATGTTGGTCCGAAAGGCGGCCCGGGCATGCCTGAAATGTTGAAGCCAACTGCTCTATTAATGGGCTTAGGTTTAGGCAACGAATGTGCCTTAATCACAGACGGACGTTTCTCTGGCGGTACACATGGTTTCGTAGTTGGCCACATTACACCGGAAGCAACAGAAGGGGGTATGATTGGCCTTGTAAAAAATGGCGACATCATCCGTATTGATGCAGTAAACAGAGTCCTAGAAGTTAAAATTTCCGAGGAGGAAGTAACCAAACGCCGTGCGGCATGGGTAAAACCTGCGCCAAGAGCTACATCCGGCGTGTTATATAAATACATGAAATTAGTATCTTCTGCATCTGAGGGATGCGTTACCGATAATTAATTAAAAAGCTAAGCTTTATGAAGCCTAAGATTAAATTAAGAGGAGCCGAGTACATTGTTCGCATCATTGAATTATTAGATGCACGTGATCTTTTTGCCTACCCGGGCGGAGCAATTTTACCTATCTACGATGCACTTGCATACAGTAGTTTAAATTGTGTACTCGTGCGTCACGAACAAGGAGCATCCTTCATGGCAAATGGTTATGCACGCGTTACAGGCCGTCCGGGCTTTTGCCTGGCAACATCTGGTCCGGGTGCTACCAATTTAGTAACAGGTATTGCTGATGCCTATGCAGATAGCGTGCCTATGGTTGCTATTACCGGACAGGTTGCATTGCATTTAATCGGCTCTGACGCGTTTCAGGAAACAGATATTACAGGTATCTGCATCCCGATCACGAAGAAAACATATTTACTTACAGGTCTGGAAAATGCTGCAGAAATCTTCTGCGAAGCATACCGCGTTTCTGTTAGCGGTCGCCCGGGCCCTGTATTGATCGATGTTCCAAGAAGCATTCAAGGAGAATATGTTGAATTGGATGAAGATTGGGAAAGCAAATTCGTGAAGCCGGAACGTGAAGTTAAAAACAATTTCTCTGATCAGGACATCGCAGCAGCTGTTGAACTGTTCAAGCAGGCGGAACGCCCGTTGATCTTATGCGGACACGGCATATTGCTGTCAAAAGCATGGGACGAATTGAGAACATTTGTACACCGCGAAAATATTCCTGCAATTTCTACCATCTTAGGTATTGGTGCTATGGAACACGATGATCCATTGTACTTCCAGTGGTTAGGTATGCATGGTATGAAGTATTGTAACGAAGCGGTACAGAATGCAGATTTGATCGTTGCATGGGGTATCCGTTTTGATGACCGTATTACGGGCAAGCTTGCAGACTTTGCACCAAAAGCTAAAGTAATACATGTTGATATAGACAGAAGTGAATCAAGTAAAAACGTTCCGACAAACGTTTTCATTAACGGCGATTTGAAAACCGTTATTGATCGCATGCCGGATACACGTACGGAGAACAACATTCGCGACAGAGCTGCCTGGTTAGCGAAGTTAAACGAATGGCGTGAAGAGTATCCGTTACAGGAAGCAGATTACAGCAAGTTTACACAAGTAGCGGCTATACAGCTGCTGGATGAAATGCTGGATCGTTCTGCGGTTGTTGCTACAGACGTTGGTCAACACCAGATGTGGGCAGCACAATATTGCCAGCGTTTGAAACCAAACCATTTCTTAACGTCAGGCGGACTGGGGTCTATGGGCTTTGGCTTACCGGCAGCTATGGGTGCACAGGCAGCGTTACCGTTTAACGATGTATGGTGTATCACAGGTGACGGTTCCTTCCAGATGAACATGCAGGAAATGGTTACGTGTGTTCAGGAAAAATGGCCTGTGAAGATCTTGATCTTAGATAACAACTATCTTGGAATGGTACGTCAGTGGCAGGAACAATTCTATTCTAAAAACTACAGTGGTGTAAACTTATTGAATCCGGATTTTGTAATGCTTGCAAAAGCATGCGGCATGGACTCCTGTTATGTAGACAATACAGAAGATTTGAAGAAGGCAATTCAAACTGCTACCGATCATAAAGGTCCGTATTTGATTCATGCATACGTAATGAAAGAAGAAAACGTATTGCCAATGGTTGCACCAGGCACATCGCTTTCAGAAACGATTTACTATCCTGCAAAAGCACAAACTGAAAAAGTTACGAAGTAATTTATTCGTGAGATATAAAAATAGAGAAGACAGCCCGAAAGGGCTGTCTTTTTTGTTAATACTAAATACTCGTGTGATATTCCTGTATAACATTTTGACAGATTATTACGGATCAGTTTAAGTAAATAAACGTACCAAAAAGTCATTTTACTTCTTCAGAATACTGAAGTAATTGTATAAAGTATTGAATATTAGGCAAAATATGTAAAAATAAATTTTAATAATTTATTTGTCAATGATTTAATTTTTAGGGTGTTATAAATTTGTTAATAGAATTTATGAAAGTCGCAATGCTATTCTGTTAACAAAAGATAATAATTTTGATCCCGCTTGTTGTAATCCATGCAGCTTAAAGTTGTTATAAATTCCTATGTAATGCCCCAATGAAAAAATTCGTATTTCTGACTCTATTGTTCTTTCCTTTACTATCAAATGCACAAGACACTACCCATACCTCAAGAGGATATAATATTGAACACCATGGTTTGTATTTGCGGGTAGATACTATTCTGCACATTACGCAGGCGGTTTCATTTTTAAGAGGCGCTCATTCGTTTTCGATTAAATCAGCTGGCAAATATATGTATAGAAACATAGAGTTAAGATACCGCGAGCCAATCACCATTTGGGACACACACGCAGAAGTACTTGTTGAAAGAAAAAGTTATACATTCAGCTATATCTACTAATAAAAAATTAAGCGTTACATTTAGCAGAACTGTTTCAACAGAATTATTCTATCAATGAAATACATGATCATTCTTCTGGCTAACTGCTTCTTCATCCTCTACAGCATCATGTTTTTTACCGATCATAAATTTATACCAAAAGAAACAGGTGGACGTATCAGAAACGCACTGTTGCTGTGCTTAGCTTTATACGTGAGTTATAATGTGCTTTTTATTTATATTCTGAAGAAAGAAAATGAACAAAGTGGCATCATCTATAAAATTGCATCTGGTATAAAATATGTATCAATAAATAGCTATACATTCATTGAGCCGTTTCAAAAGGAATTTATCATATCACTTGTGATTGCTGCAGCTATCATGATGGTAAGTTTTATTTTACTGGGTATGCCTGGAGGGCTTATTATTGGATTACTGCAAAAGATGGGTATTGGCAATAACATTCAAGGGGATAATGTTTGGCCGGCAGCATTATATGTTTCCTTAATTTGGCCCTTATGTTTTCCGATTGCTGTATTGACAAAAAATCATTTGATTCAGCAGGGACACATTGACTATGCTTTATTGAGCCTTTATTTAAGCGGGTTTTTATGGGTTACAGTTGTTATATCAAGCACATTTTTGTTGTTTGGAAACAGCCCACGATTTTAATCGTGGGATAAGTTTAATCGTAGGATACCGGGTAGTGTAATATAAAATACATTTCAATTTTTGTGACATAGTTACATCAAAACAATCAACTTTTACATCATCTCCATATTGAAAATTTATTTTTTATAATGTTTCCTAAATAAAATAATTTAATTGTAACTTAATATAAGAGCTTCTGAAGGTACCTGTTCATGGTACTTTCAGAAGTATAAGTATTTTATTGAATTAAATCATACAGCTATGAGCTTTTACCAGAGAATGTCAAAAAAGAAAAAAATCATTACCATCACCCTTACTGTGATTATTGTTGCATTGATTATTTTCCGTTTACTGCTCCCGACAATTGTTAAAAATTATCTGAACAAAACGCTGGCCGATATGGGTGAATACAGCGGGCATGTGGAAGACGTTGACATCTGGCTGATACGAGGTGCATACGTAATTAATGGGCTTGAAATTAATAAAACTACAGGTAAAGTACCCGTTCCATTTTTAGTTGCACCTAAGATAGACTTGGCTGTAGAATGGAAAGCGCTATTTAAAGGAGCTGTCAAAGCGAAAGTAGCATTTTTTGATCCGGTATTAACTTTTGTAGCAGGTCCCACTAAAGAAACTTCTCAGACAGGTGCAGATGGAGATTGGACAGAAGCATTAGATAAGTTATTGCCGATTGAAATCAACAGATTTGAAATACATAACGGCAAAATCAAATACAATGATTTTCATGCCAGTCCGAAGGTGGACATATTTGTAAATCAATTTGAATTGCTATTGACAAATATTACAAATGTTGAAGATAAAGAAAAAGCTCTGCCTTCTGATCTGACCGTAAGCGGCAGCTCAATAGGAGGCGGTAATCTGTCAATCTTAGGCCAGGTGAATTTGCTTAAACAAGTGCCTGATGCGGATATAAACATGAAGTTTACAGATATTCAATTGAAAGCCTTAAATGATTTTGCTAAGGCATATGGCAAGTTTGATTTTGAAAAAGGAAAGCTGTCTATATTCAGTGAAATGTCTGTAAAAAATTCAAATGTGCAAGGGTATGTAAAACCTGTGCTTGAAGATGTAGATGTACTTGACTGGGATCAGGATGGGCCTACCTTTTTACAAAAAGTCTGGCAAGCAGCTATTGGAACGACGTTTGCTGTATTTAAGAATCATCGTAAAGACCGTTTCGCTACTAAAGTGCCGATTGAAGGCAAGCTGGATGATAAAATTGATACAGACATATTCACAACAGTCGTGCGTGTTGTAAAAAATGCCTTTATCGAAGCTTATCAAAAAACGATTGATGATTCGGTCTCTTTTAACAATAATGGAGAAGTGAAAGAAAAGAAATTCCTGTTTTTTAAAGTAAAAGAGAAGGAAGACGAATAAGTACACAGAATATTGTATTTAAAAAGAGAAGAAAGAACGGATTCAGCAAATAAATTTGCCGGATGAATATTTCAACTAAGCCGTTACTTCTGAACCAAAAAAATAGTTAAATTACCCATGTCATTCATATACAGATTGAATGGCATGGGTAATTAACTAACTATATTTTCTATTGAAAACATTATCGGTGAATGTTCCTTTTCGTTTTGCATTTTCCTTGCATTGGGAACTTTCTTTTAAACCGTATTTGAAATTCATTGAAGCGCAGATCGAAGAATCTGATAACATTATCTATAAAGCATATCTCCAATCAATCGCTTCGGTATTACATACAAATCCTGAATTACTAAAACCGATAAAAGACTGGTCAATCCTGAATCCCTTCACGGATCTGATTGATTTGATTCATCTCAATCATATTTCATATCAGGGTTCTAATCATTTATACGCAATCGGCACACCCTCTTCACCGATGAAATTTTTTTCCTATTCAAAAGAATTTAAAAAACTTATTTCTGACGTAGACGGCAATCTGAAATTGCGTTTGCATGACAGTTTTGTGAATGAGGAATATACACGGAGACTTTACATGGATATTCTATATAAATGTTATGGCGTGAAGGATATTCTGCAGCACTCTTCTCAAACCTTACTGCGATTAACAGACAATGACGAAGGATTTAAGCGACATTATCATTTTGTAACAAACAATCAATTTGTAGACATTAATTATTCAGGTGCGTTGCCTGCATTGAATGAGGAATGGATTGAATACGCGAAGGGAAATATTGAATCGATTAAAGAAATTAAAAATCAATTGCCGCTTGCCGGTTTTGGTTTGGAAGGATTTATTCTTTTTACAATTAAAGACGAAACCATTTCTGAATCAGTAAATGAACTGAGAGAAAACGTCGCTACGATGCATACCATGTCGCGTAAGGAAGCCTACCTGCGAATCAAAAACAATACACTGTCTTTATTGCAAAATAGTACGCTGGAAGTAGGCTTTCTGCCATTGATCGACATTAACAAAAAAATATTTTATCACAAATCATTTAACTATACCAGCATCTTATTTAAAGTTCTCCAGAAACAGTTAACAACAGCTGAGTTAAATGATTTTTTAGGACGCTTTATTGAAATGTGTTCCATCAGCCAGGAATATCCGATTCATATTTTTCAACATAAAAATGAAGAAGTAAAACTGGAACTGGCAACGTATTTAATAGAAGAAGGAATTAAGAGTTTTACCATCATACCGGTATTTCATCAACAGGATCTCATAGGTGTTATTGAGCTTGCCAGCACAGTAGAAGAAAAAATTTCCCTGGATGATGTACGTAAGATAGAATCTGCTATGCCGATGTATTCAGAGTTTATCGTGTATCAAACGAATAAACTGCATGAACAGATGGAATCCTTTATTATGCATAATTATACGGCCATTCAATCGGTTGTAGAATGGAAGTTTAATGAAGTTGCCTGGCATACAATGCAAAAAGCTCCAAATGCAAAACTGCCGGATATTTCATTCAAAGAGCTTACACCATTTTATGGAGCTGTTGATATTAAAAATTCATCTATCGAACGGCAAAAAGCAATCCGGAAAGATTCCGAGAAGAACTTAAAAAAATTAGAAGAATTTTTATCCAAATACGGCGATACAGAAACTACTTCACAGGAACACTTGAGTAACTGGCAGGATTCGCTGGAAGAAAGCCTGGCAGATGAACAGGAACTGAATCTTCGGTTGTTTATTGAAAAAGCGTCTCAGGATTTGCTGGAAAATTATCCTGATGTAGATATTGAATTTTCAAATGAAGAAGAATTGAGTTATGAGCAGAGTTTATTCAGTATCAATAATGCACTAAAAGAAGTGCTGGATGTGCAGGAACAAAAACTGAAAAAACTGATTCCGGTTTATTTTGATAAATTCAGAACAGACGGCTGGGAATATACAATCTACGCTGGACAATCCCTGAGTCCTGACATTCATATTACTCCGGAAATGATTGTATCTGTTAAAAAATGGGAGCTTGAAACCATGCTGCACATGGGTTTGGTGGCATCTGCCATGCATAAAAAAGTGATCTATAAACTTGAAACAACGCAGTTAATATTAGCCAATACAAGTCCGCTGGACATTCGTTTCCGTGCAGACGAACATCGGTTTGATGTAGAAGGATCATACAGCATCCGGTATGAAGTTATAAAAAAGCGTATTGATAAAGTTTACATACGCGACACACACGAACGATTAACACAGCCGGGTAAAATTGCTATTGTATACCTGTATTCAAATGAAATGGACGCATATATGAATTTGATTGATGAATACATTCAACAGGGTTTATTAGAGGAAAAGATTGAACAGCTGGAACTGGAAGATGTGCAGGGAGTGGTAGGGTTAAAAGCTATTCGCGTAGCCATGAAAATGTCGAAACAATGAATATAAAAAATAACATAGTTCATATTTTTACCGCCGCTTTTTTAATAGCAGCTTGCGGAGCAGATAAAAGCAATACATTCAAGATTAATGGGTATAACTGCGAAGCATTAGAAGCAGTTGAATTGGAAGAGCCTTTAAAAGAAATTTCAGGACTCGCGTATGATGTAAAACGAAATGAATTTCTAGCTATTAATGATGAACAGGGAATAGTGTTTACACTGGATTCTAAAACATTCGGCATTAAGAATAAAATTCACTTTGGTGAAAAAGGCGATTACGAAGAAATTCAATTTTCAGGCAATACTATTTACGTGCTCCGCAGCGACGGTACTATTTTTAAAATGCAGTATGATGGCAAAGATATTTCCGCTGTAACAACGTTCAGTTATGAAGGATCAAAGGCTGAATACGAATCTTTTTATGTAAGTGAAGCTGCAAATGAACTGGTATTGATTCCTAAAAATTCCAAAGAAGCAAAAACTAATAAGGTTACAACAGCATATGTTATCGATGCCACTACTGGTAAACACCTTTCCAAAGAAGACGCTAACATTGATTGGCAACGATTAAAAAATGCATGTATGCTTCATCCGTCGGCGGTTGCAGTTCAATCACAAACCAAAGAAATATATGTATTGGCTTCGATTGAAAAATTACTGCTTGTTTTAGATGCATCCGGAAATGTACGTGCAGAATATGTATTGCCGGCTTCAATGTTTCAGCAGCCTGAAGGAATAACCTTTGATGAAAATCAGAATATGTACATATCCAATGAGGCAGCCGGGTTCAGCCCGACCATCATTAAAATACCCATTCAAAAAAAATAACATATATGCTTTTAGTAAAGCACAATATAGTCCGTCAAGCCGCGGTTCTCTGCCTGTTGGCTTTTTCATTTATAGCTTCTGCACAAGTTTCCCCAGAGCCGTTTATTACACACAGGTTTGTGTTGATTGGTGATGCAGGGAGATTATTAAATGGCAGAAGTATTGTACCGGAAGCTGTTGCCAGACATATTAATCAAACAGACAGTACAGCAACCATTTTATTTTTAGGGGATAATGTGTATGAAAAGGGATTGCCGGACAAAGAAGACAACAACTATGAAGCTTATACAGAAGTACTATCGAAACAATTGCTTCCGTTCGATTCGCATGCTGCAAACGTTTATATATTGCCCGGTAATCATGACTGGCAGAAAAGCGGTCCTGAAGGTTGGGAACGCATCAAACGCCAGGCTGCATGGGTAGACAGCCTGCATAAAAGCAATATTATTTTTATGCCAAAAGAAGGTTGTCCCGGTCCGGAAGAAATAACTATTAATGACAGCATAACGCTGGTTATACTGGATACACAATGGTGGCTGCATCCGTTTGATAAACCAGGTATAGATAGTGATTGTGCCTGTAAAACAGAAGAGGATGTAATCAATGCGTTAAAAAATATTGCATATCGCAACAGAAACAAACGGATTATTTTTACATCACACCAGCCGATGCGCAGCTATGGTATCCATGGCGGCTATTATACGTTGAAACAGCATATGTTCCCGTTTACAGAGATGGCTGATAATGCATATATTCCATTGCCAGTGTTAGGGTCTTTATATCCATTGGTTCGAGGAACATTCGGTAACATTCAGGATTTAAAACATCCGGAATACCGAAGCATGGTTTCACGCATTGAAGAGGCAATGTCTGCAGCTCCTGATGTGATCTATGCAGGCGGTCACGACCATTCGCTGCAGCTTATTCAGGAAGGGACACAAAGTTATATTGTGAGCGGCTCAGGCATAAACAGAGAGCGTGTTAAAAAAGGCAAAAATGCTTCTTATGTTTCAGACCAGAGAGGCTTTGTTGAACTTGTATACAGATCAGACGGAAGTGAGCAGGTTGTTATCTATGAAGTAGATGAGCAGGCTAATTACAGAATAGCATACGATACTGTGCTGCCCATGAAGCCACTGCCCAAAGAAATTCCATTGACAGCAGAAACAGATATTCAGCAGGACAGTATTACGGTTGCTATTGCTCCGGAATATGATCACGTAAACAATGCACATCGTTTTTGGTTTGGTGAAAATTATCGTAAGATCTGGGCAACACCAGTTACACTTACTGTTTTTTATATTGAGAAAGAAGGCTTGCAGATTTTGCAGCAAGGCGGTGGGCAACAGACGAAGTCGCTTCGTATGGTAGATGCTGCAGGAAAAGAATGGGTACTTCGTACGGTTCAAAAAGACCCGGCGAAAGCATTGCCTGAAAACTTGAGAGGTACTGTTGCGAAGAACATTGTTCAGGATCAGATCTCTGCTGCGCAGCCATACGCGCCGTTAACAGTACCCATCCTTGCTGAAGCACTAGGCGTACCTCATGCCAATCCTCAAATTGTATTTGTGCCGAATGACCCTGCATTAGGTATGTACCGGGCTGAATTTGCCAACAGCATTTGCATATTTGAAGAGCGGCAACCAACATCCAACGGTGCTGTCAGAACCTATAACACAACAAAAGTGCTGGAGAAACTGCAGGAAGACAACGACAATCTGATTGATGAAAAGGCTGTGCTTACTGCACGTATGCTCGACTTGCTTATTGGTGATTGGGACAGGCATGAAGACCAATGGCGCTGGCAGAAAACAATAGATGGTAAGCGATCCGTTTATGCACCTATACCGAGAGACCGCGATCAAACGTATTTTGTCAATTCCGGTATACTGCCCTACATTGCTTCCCGAAAGTGGGCCATGCCTAAAATACAGGGCTTTGATGAAAAGATCAGGGATGTTAACGGCTTCATGTTTAACGCGCGGTATTTTGACCGGTTTTTTTTACATGAACTTAATGATACGGAATGGATAAAAGTATTGAAGCATTTGCAGACAACGCTGACAGATTCCATAGTAACAGAAGCCGTACATCAACTGCCAGACAGTGTATATGCGCAATGCGGCGATCAGATACGCGATAATTTAATTGCACGAAGAAATGCATTGTTAAAAAACGGACTTAAATTTTACGCTTTTTTAGCACAAACGGTGGAGATTCCCGGTTCAGACAAAAATGACTTTTTTGAATTAACGTATCAGAACAAAGGCGACATACGTTTAAAAGTTTATAAAATCAAAAAAGACGGAAGCAAAGGGAATGTTTTTTATGAACGCACCTTTAATAAAAAAGTAACAAAAGAAATCCGATTGTACGGCAGGGGTGGCGAAGATGTATTTGAAGTAACCGGCAAAGGACGGTCTCCCATAAAAGTGCGAATGGTCGGCGGTTCAGAAAAAGATTCATTTAATATAAACGCTGCAGTTCACAGTAGAAAAAACCTTATTATATACGATCGGTCTGACAAAGAAAATGAATTTCCGAAATGCTCAAAAGCAATCATACACAAAAGTACACATCCGGAAATAAACGAATACAATGGACGTACGTTTAAGTACAATCAGTTGCTGCCACAGGCTGCAGGCGGTTACAATTTCGATGATGGCATCTGGCTTGGTGCAGGTATACAGTATACCAAACATGGCTTCAGAAAAGAGCCGTATGCACAGCGTCATCGGTTATTGCTTGGCCATGCACTCGCCACTAAAGCAACAAATGTTAAGTATTCCGGACATTTTGTTAAGTTCATTGGCAACAATGACCTGAAAATAAATTTTGATGCACGCGCTCCAGATAACGTTTCTAACTTTTTTGGCATAGGCAATGAAACAGAATTTGTAAAAAATGGCGACAATCCTATTACCTATTACCGTACACGATATAACCTGATCACGGCTCAAATAAAACTGGAGCATACATTTGCGCGCACGTTTAAGGTGTATGGCGGATTGATCGGACAATATTATTCAACAGATTCCACTGAAAATATTGGCCGGTATATTAATGTATATGACAGCAGCAATCCGGAAGAAAACGTATTTACAAAAAAAATATTTGCAGGTTTGATCGGCGGCTTTCAGCTTGACACAAGGAACAGCGAATTTATGCCTATACGTGGGGTATATTGGAATACCTTCTTAACAGGAATGCAGCAGCTGGATGAATCGAATCAGAATTTCGGTCGCTTTGAAACAGATATGACTGTTTATACAAGTTTTAATAAAGACCCAAGATTTGTATTGATCAACCATTTCGGCGGCGGATTAAATGCAGGCGATCCATACTTTTTTCAGATGTGCTATTTAGGTGGAAGCACAAACTTGAGAGGGTACAGGAATTACCGTTTTGCGGGCAATAATAAATTCTTCTACAACATAGAAATGAGATTGAAATTATTTGATTTTACTTCGTATCTTTTCCCTGGGTCAATCGGCCTGATTGCGTTTAATGATTTAGGAAGGGTATGGAGCGATGGTGAATCATCAAGCCTTTGGCACGATGGTTACGGGGGAGGTTTTTATATTGTGCCGGCTAAAATGCTGGTTGTGAATATGACGCTTGGTTTTTCAAAAGAAGGCGTGTTACCATATATTTCGTTAGGTGTTAAATTATAAGAAAGAAATTTTATGCAGGATGAATCAATCATAAAGCACGCGGAAAAATATGTTCGTAAGCTGTACGCAGAAGCAGAGAAAGATCTTTATTATCATAATTTAGAACATACGGAGCATACTGTAAAGGCTGCTGAAGAAATTGCTACGCATTATAAACTGAACGAAGAAGACCACACAGCAGTGCTTGTTGCTGCCTGGTTGCATGATATAGGGTATATTATTTCCGGAAGAGATAATCATGAAGAAGCTTCTGTGAAAGCAGCGAAAGAGCTGATGCTGAAAAATGATGTGCCGCAGCGGTTGATAGATAAAGTTGAAGGGTGCATACTCGCTACAAAAATGCCGCAAAATCCTTCAAATTTATTAGAAGAAATTATTTGCGATGCAGACCTCTATGATTTAGGCACAGAGCATTTTAAAAACAACAACAAAAAGGTTCGCAAAGAGGTAGAAGCATTTTTAGGAAAAGAACTTACAGGTTCAGAATGGCGGACATTTTCATTGATCTTTTTAAAAAAGCAAGTGTACAAAACAGCCTACTGTAAACAACTATTACAGCCTGGCCTTGAAAAAAATATTCAGGTGATCGTTGAAAAGCAAGTAGAAAAAGATATGGAGATTCCAAAGAAAGAAAAAAATAAAGACGATCAAAGTAAAGAAAAGGAAAAGGTAAACAGAGGTGTAGAAACCATGTTTCGTACAACATCAACCAACCACTTACGATTAAGTGAAATGGCTGACAACAAAGCGAACATTATGATTACCGTTAACTCCATTATTATATCGGTATTATTAACGGTATTGTTTCGCAAACTGGATACAGATCCGCGCTTTTTAATTCCAACCATGCTGTTATTATTTACATCTCTTGTAACAATTATTTTTTCAATTTTTGTTACGCGGCCAAACGTTACCAGCGGCATTTTCAGTAAAGAAGACATTGAAAAGAAACGCGCGAATTTATTGTTCTTCGGAAATTTTTATAAAATGAAAATTGAAGATTACGAGTGGGGTATTCAGCAAGTAATGAAAGATCCGGAATTTTTATATGGAAGTATGACGCGTGATATTTATCACCTTGGTGTAGTTTTAGGAAGAAAATATAAAATGCTGCGCATTGCATACAGCTTCTTTATGTTTGGATTTATTATTTCAGTATTATCCTTTGTATTTGTTGTTGTCCCGGTGAAGTAAGGCCGCAAAGATTATTGTTTTAATTCAGAAGGATTATATCCAAAATGCTTTTTAAACGCCGTACTGAAATGATTTGCGTTTTTATAGCCAATGTAATCTGAAATCTGATTGATATTCATTTCACCGCGTATCAATAGCTGGCGCGCTTCATCCATACGTATCTGAGAAAGATATCCGAATACCGTTGTGCCGAAAACCTCTTTAAATGATTTTTTTAGATTGTATTCATTGGTGCCTACCAGGTGTGCCAGGTCAATAAGAGAGCAGGGTGTTTGGAGGTTGCTTTCAATAATTGTTTTCACCTCATGCATTTTGTCTATATCACGTTTTTTAATGCTTTGGCAAAAAGGCTTTAGAATAAAATTTTCATACTGTTCAAACTGAAGCATCAGCAATTCTATCACTTTTGCTTCAATCATGATGCGTTTATAAAATCCTTTTCGCTGCGTGGCCATGATATCCTGCAAAACAGCTGTCATCTCCGGCGTAATCGGCAAATTGAATTCATTCAAACGCGCCAGCATGCCCATGTCCAGTTGTTTCCGGAAAGGATCAAATACTTTTTTTTCCGGAAGAAAACGCTTAAAGAAATCCGGATCAACATGTATGCGGATCAGCTCAATGTTGTCGCTGGGTTGGTGAATGTGTTGAAAATTAGAATTGGCAACAAAAAGAATGTTGTGCTGGTTGGAAGAATAATTTATCCATTCTTTTTTAGAACCATCGGTTGCTGCAAGATTTACTACAGATACAGCAAATTCCAGCACAACAGAAGAGAAATCATATTCTACATTCAGCAGTAACCGTTCTTTTGAACGTACCATACTACGGCCAATACAAATATTCTGAAAGTATAAAAGGTGGTGAATTCCATAGCTCGTTGTATGTCCCGTAACATTCCTGTGTTCCGTGATGGAAGCTTCCGGATCAAAGAACTTTTCCGGAAAGAATGTTTCCACGTTTAATTCTTCAGAATCTATGGTTTTTACAATGTGCAGCATTTCTTAAATCTGTAAGCATACGGATATGCTTTATATGGTTAACAACAGTTGTGACGCAAATTTGATTGCGTTAAAAAATACAGAGTCATTAAAAATATTACATATGTGTTAAATAAAATGGGCCAAATGGGATTAAATAGTACAATTTGCATCATTTGCTCCCTGTTTCGTATGTTTTACTCCCTATCACGTAGATTTTAGCATTTTTGGTAACAATTTCTACAGATTCAGTTCAGAATTATTTCAAGCGGATTTTACATTACCGCTTATTTATCCCTTTAGCGTAGTTTAAACTCTTTTTTGCGTAGCTGCTTACACTTATCGCTACGCTACTTTTGCACCTCACTATTTAGACTCTATCTAAATAATTTGAATGGAGCAGGCAGCATCCCCTTACATTAACTGCCTGATAAAAATTAGAATATTAAAAAAATGCAATTTGTCAAGACATATGTGCTGGCCGTTTTGTTTCTGTTGCATATAGGAACAATTGCCCAGACAACAACCGGTAAAGCTACCATTTCCGGACATGTAAAAGATTCATCGGGTGTTGAAATGCCTGGAGTTATTGTAATGCTGGAAGGTACGTCATTCGGATCTGCCACTTCAGAAACGGGGCATTATTCTATACATCATATTCCTACAGGCAGTTATGTTTTAGTAACATCAACGATCGGATATCAGACACAAAAGCGTTCGGTTCATCTGGATGAACATCAGCATCTGACAATAAATATAGAGATGAAAGCTGATTCTGCACAGGAAGAAATTCATATTGAAGGAAAAACCGAAGCAGAAGAAATTAAACGTTCTGCTTATACAGTAGATGTTATTGATGCAACAAAATATGCCAATACATCTTCCGATCTGAATCAGGTATTGAATCACACATCCGGTGTGCGTATCCGGGAAAGCGGCGGAGTTGGTTCAACATTTAATTTTTCACTGAATGGGTTTACCGGCAAGCAGGTTAAATTTTTTATTGATGGTGTACCCATGGATAATTTCGGATCATCCTTTCAGTTAAATAATATCCCGATCAATTTAGCAGAGCGTATTGAAGTGTATAAAGGAGTAGTGCCGATCTGGCTGGGGGCCGATGCCATGGGCGGGGCCATCAATGTAGTGACAAGCACCAAACAGCGCACCTATGCAGATGTTTCGTATTCCTACGGTTCATTCAATACACACCGTACCAGCCTCAATGCCGGTTACATTGCGAAGTCCGGCTTCACCGTTCAATTCAATGCATTTCAGAATTACTCCGATAATAATTACTGGGTAAATGTACGGAATGCCTCTATACCGGGAGGTAATTATTCCGATGTGCGGGTGAGAAGATTTAATGACAACTACCACAATGAAACAGGAATTTTCAATATTGGTGTAGTAGGTAAAAAATTTGCAGATCGTCTATTATTCGGCATTACCCTTGGCCAGAATAAGGCAGACATTCAGACAGGTGCTCAGGCAGATGCTGTATATGGTGATTTATGGAGACGAGGAAATATAATTATGCCGAGCATAAAATATCAAAAGAAAAATTTATTCATCAAAGGATTGGATCTGAATGTAACCGGTAATTATAATTTCGGAAAGGAACAGAATATTGATACCGTAAATCGGCGCTATAACTGGAAGCAGGAATTTACAGCTAATAGTGCAGCAGGAGCTCCCGGTGGTGAGAGAGGCCGTACACTTTATAAATACAGCAACAATACAAGTATTGTTACAACCAATATAATTTATCAATTGAATGTAAAACATTCAATCATGCTGAATAATGTTTTCAGTTCCTTTAACCGCAAAGGCTCTAATGCCCTGGATGAAAATAATGAAGCAAATAAGCAGCCTAAAATTACACAGAAAAGTATTATTGCCTTAGGTTACAAATACGATTACAATACCCGCTGGAGCACATCGGTATTTCTAAAAGAATATATTCAGGTAACAACTATTTCAAGAGCACAAGAGGCTTCCGGTGGCTGGGGAACAACAGAATATGTGCGATATAAAAATGTTTTCAAAGCCACCGGTTATGGTTTTGCCACAACGTATTTTATATATAAAACATTGCAGGCAAAACTTTCTTACGAAAAAGGTCTTCGCTTGCCCGATAACGAAGAATTATTCGGTGACCTGATTCAGCTGGAAGGTAATGCGAATCTAAAGCCGGAAATAAGCAATAACATCAATGTTGGTTTAAGCTATAATAAAGTGATTCAGAAAAACCATTTCCTATTGATGGAAGGCTACTTTATTTACCGTAATCTAAAAGATTTTATCCGTCCTGAATTGAATATAAATCAAACCTATCAGGTTATGAAAAACCAAGGAAGTGTTAAGAATACGGGTATAAATGGAGAGGTACGGTATTCGTATAAACGCAAATATAATATAGGCGCAAACTTAAGCTATCAGAATTTAATCAATCATGTTCAATATGAAGAAAATGGCACTTCATCAAATAAGGAAAGTATTGTTTATCTCGATCGAATTCCAAACATGCCTTTTTTATATGGGAATGCAGATGCCAGTGTAGTTTTTAAAAAAGTTGGCGGACAAAAAAATTCGTTGAGCATCGGATACAATCTCACATACGTACATTTCTATTATTTGAAATGGCCCAGTCAGGGGAGCAAAGACAATAAGTTTGATATCCCAATGCAGCTATCCCATGACATTAACATGGTATACACCATGCGCGACGGGCGGTATAACATCGCACTAGAGTGCCGCAACATAGGGGATGCCAATTTATATGACAACTTCCGTTTACCTAAACCCGGAAGAGCATTTTATATCAAAGTCAGGTATTTTATCAGTAAGTAATTCAATAATAAATCAAAATATATAATCATGAAAAAAATAAACGTATTTCTTTTTATAGTCATGGGACTTTCGGCTGCAACGGCTTGTAAGAAAAAAGATAAAAATGAGGGTGTTGAAACAAAAGGTACAATGATACTTGCTGCAACGCCAGGCGGTACATATGCAGAGGGGGCTGATTACCTGTTAGCTACAGAAACATTTGAAAGTGGAAAAATTTCAACTACAGGAAATGGTATCGAACAAAATGGTTACCGGTATTATGCGTTCCATAAAAATAAAGTATTTAGTTTACTTTATGGACAGGGTAACCCGGGTGCCGTAACCGTATACAAGCTGAATGAAAACAAGGAATTGAAATTATTTTCAAATCTGCAGACAGAATCTGTACACGTATTCGGTAAAGTAAAAGATGATTTGTTATTAATCAAAGTTCCAAGAAGCGGTGAAGCTTCTGCATCTATAGCTAATTTCTATAGAATAAATGCAGATAACCCTTCTATCGTAGGTACAGCAACGATCAATACCGCAACTCTTGCTGGTAACGGCGAGCGTGCATACTTCACCGGCGCATTCCAGGTTGGTGATAAAGTTTACGCGCCTTACATGTGTATTAAAGGGAAAACAGATAGTACATTCCATACCAAATATACAGACAGTACATGGGTTGCGGTATTTTCATACCCAGGCTTGGTTTATGAAAAAACGATCAAAGATAACCGTACAGGTTTTATCGGCTATTACTTTGCACAAAACGGCTTAAGACAAATTGAAAACGGAGATGTTTACGCATTCTCTAACGCGCAAGTAACAGGTGCAGGTGTAACGCCTTCTACAAAACCTTCTGCTGCAATCAGAATTAAAAGCGGGCAATCAGAATTTGATCAGAGTTATTTCTTCAACATTCAATCTGCATCCGGCGGACACCATTTGTATAGAGAAGATTATTTAGGTAACGGAAAATTCTTACTGGTAATGTATTCAAATCCAAATACAACAGCAGGAACTAAAACCTATGCGATTGTAGATGTGATCAATCAAACATTTAATTGGGTAACAGGTTTACCAGCGCCTGCAAATATCAAAGCAATTGCAAGACTTCCATATGTTGCGCCAAATGGCAAGACAGCATCCGTTGGTATTACAGATGGAAGCGGCTTATTTGTTTACCAGATTGATGTAAATACATTCACTGCTAAAAAAGGATTAGAAGTAGAAGCAGGCTCGCTTACTGCGTTGGGAGAATTACTTCCCGAATAAATAATAAAAAGTAGTTAATAAATCTTTCAGTCAGGTGTTCGGATAAATTTCGTTCACCTGACTGATCATTTAAATAAGCATATGGCAAACAAAAAGAATTCCTATACATTCAGAAAATTCATAAATGATGCCCATTTGTGGTTAGGTATACCCAGCGGCATTATTCTTTTTGTAATTTGTTTAACGGGTACTATGTATACATTCAGCAGAGAAATTACAGAATGGGTAGATCGTGATAAGTTTGTCATATCTGTTGACGCAGATGCAAAACCTTTACCATTAAAAAATCTGATTACATCACTGGAAAAGCAGCACAGAGGGTTAAAAGTTACCGGCATTTCAATTCCCGAAGAACAAGATAAAGCCTGGATGTTTACACTGATGCCTAAAGATATGGCAGGCAAAGGTGAAAAAGTAAAAGACGATAAAGGCAAAGATGCTGCTAAAAGACCGCAAGGCGACAAAAGAAAAGAGGGATCTAAAAACGTTAAAGAAAAAGATTCAAAAGAAGCAAAACCAAAAAAGTTTGATCGTTCAAAAATTAAAAACTATCTCGTAAATCCCTATACAGGAGCAGTTACCGGAGATGCAAAAACACCTTCATCCAAATTTTTTCAGACCATTATGGGTTTGCATCGTTGGTTGTTGCTGGATACTGAAACCGGCCGTCCCATAACAGGTATCTCTACCTTGATTTTTATTGTGCTTGAAATAACAGGTCTTATATTATGGCTGCCGGGAAAAATTAAGAGCTGGTCTAAATGGAATGCCTGGAAACAAGGTTTCAAATTAAAATTATCCGGCGGATGGAAGCGCATTAACTATGACCTGCACAACACACTTGGATTTTACACGTTGTTGCTTGTAACCATTATGGCTATAACAGGTTTGTGTTTTTCCTTCGAGTGGTTCAGAGAAGGGGTTGGTACAGTATTAGGATCAAAAGTTTTTCCTAAAGAAGAACCGGTTTTATCAACGTTTGTTGCAGGTGCAAAATTTGATCTGGATAGCGCCATAAACAAAGCAAACAGCACGTTCTCATATGCGGGTAATCTCAGAATTAATCTTCCAAGAGATTCAACAGCTTCTTTAAATTTAAGTAAAACGACAAACGGATTTTTTACCTCTGCAGGTTCAGACAGGATACTGATGGATCAGTATTCCGGAGCAGTGTTAAAAACGGATCGTTTCTCCGATAAAAAATTAGGGGCTCAGATTGCCGCATTGATTTACCCCATACATGTCGGTGAAATATTCGGTACATCTACAAAAATTATTTATTTCATTATATGCCTTATTGCTACCAGCCTTCCTGTAACGGGCACTATGATCTGGATCAATAAATTCAATAAGAAACCGGCCAAAGAAAAACTAAAAACACCAAAGAAAACGGCATCAGAAAAAAACGTGCAGCGTCCAGTCATTATGAAGCAAACACCATCCATAAATACGAACGCATAAGTAATAAAGAAGCCCCGCTATATCCAGCGAGGCTTCTTTATTAATAGGGTATGGAGATATTTTACCAATCTGATTTATTGGCCGGATCATTTTGAAACTCTTTAACAACACGTTTTAAGTCGTCTGTTAAAACAATCAGGTTCGAATTCGTTTTATTTTTAATCGTTACCCAGGATTTACTCGTCATTTTTGTGGCGCCGCATTCAGGCGTAACATTTTCTAATTTCCCGCCTGACGCTTTTACTTTTACATCACCAACATGGACAAAATCCGTTGCGATGTAACGGTACTTTCCATCTTTAATAAAAACAGAAAGTGTAAATGTTACGGCACTCTTTTCTGTCATACTTCCATTGATGTTTGGATACTCAACAGTTGTGGATGCATTATACACCAATTTGTCAGCCGCTTCTTCTTTAAGAGTGAAACCTTGTTTCGTTGCCCACTCTTTTACAACTTTTGTAAGATTGGCCGGAGAAACACCCGTTGCATCAACCACTTCCAAATAGGTTATTTTACCTGTACCTGCATCTACAGGAAGATTTTGGGCAACGGCTGCTGCTGCTACGCCAAGTGTGATAAGTATACTAAGTACAATTTTTTTCATATATGATTATTTTAATACTTAATGATACTTAAATTATTTTAATAATCAAAAGAGTAATATGTTCAAAGTAATAAGTTTAAGAAAGCATCCGTTTCTTAAAACTTAAAACTTATTACTTAAAACCTTAACTCATTACTTTATCCAGACTGGTTATTACGGCAGCTAAACGGATCGCATCCCATACACGCTCTTCCGTCGCACCCATTTCTCTAACAGAATGTTCGTGTGCATTTACACACATTTCACAACCATTCACCGCACTTACCGCCAGACTGATCAACTCGAAAAACTCTTTGCCCAGAACTGGCTTCATCATGATATTCATTTTGATCTTCGCCTGCATGGTATTATAGGATTCTTTTTGCTGGAAATGTCTGAAACGGTAAAAGACATTATTACCTGCCAATAAACTGGCGCATGAAATCGCTTCGTTCTGCTCTTCGATAGTCGCACCTTTTTCAGCCGACAATTTTTGAAAACCGGAAATAAGAATATTGTTTTTTTGATTTGCCGCAATGGATAATGCTAACAGAGCACTTTCCTTTTCGGAAATGTGAGCTGTTACAAGTGCATTGCTGACATTTACTTTAAGGTCTCTTATGTAGCGTGAATCTGCATGATCAAGTATCTGCAATACTTCAGGCGCACTGTTTTCGATGCGCAGCAGCTGTATTAATTCGGAAGATGTTTCTGATATCTGTACCATATAAATGAGGGTTAATTTATGTGCTCAGCATTACCTGAGCACATAAGAGATGAATAATTAAGCATGAATTGTTTCCTGTCCTTTTTCCCAGTTACATGGGCACAATTCATCTGTTTGTAAGGCATCCAATACACGGATAACTTCTTTCACATTTCTGCCCACATTTAAGTCATTTACGCTTACCCAACGGATTATTCCCTGTGGGTCTATAATAAATGTAGCACGCAAGGCCACTTTTTCTGCGGCTTCTAAAATACCTAACTCTTCAGCAAGTGATTTAGAAGTATCAGCCAGCATAGGGAATTTTAATCCACGTAAATCTTCATGATCTCTTCTCCAGGCTGCGTGTACAAATTCTGAATCGGTGGATGCACCGATCAATGTGGTATCTCTGTCTCTGAAATCACCGAACGCATTGTTGAATTCAGCAATCTCTGTCGGACAAACAAATGTAAAATCCTTTGGCCACCAGAACATTACTGTCCATTGATTGTCTTCGTTCACAAGATTTTCAGAAGAGATTTCTGTAAATTCTTTTCCTTTCTCGATGGATACTACAGCTGTTTTTTTGAATGCAGGAAATGCGCTTCCCACGCTTAAGATTCTATTTTGCATAACTCAGAATGTTTTTGTGTAATTGAATGATACAAATGTGCGCCAATGTGAACTATAATTCAAATCGATTGTTTTTATGATATTATAGATTTTAACTATATTGTAAAAATGCTGGCAATCACACTCACTCAATTGGAATACATTGTTGCTGTAGATACATACAGACATTTTGTTACGGCTTCAGAAAAATGTTTTGTTACACAGCCTACATTAAGTATGCAGATCAAAAAACTGGAAGATGATCTTGGCGTTATTATTTTTGATCGAACCAAACAACCGATTGTTCCAACTGAAATCGGAGTAAAGATTATTGAGCAGGCACGTATTACATTGAGTGCGGGTAAAAAAATCCCGGAACTGATAAAGGAAAACAGCAACACTGTTTCCGGCGAATTAACCATTGGTATCATCCCGTCGCTGGCACCCTACCTGCTGCCGCGTTTCATCGGTAATTTCACGCAAAAATATCCGCAGGTTAAAGTTAAGATCATCGAGCTGATGACTGAAGAAATTATTTTTCAATTAAAAAAAGACACACTTGATGTCGGCATTCTTGTTACACCACTTAATGAAGCAGGTGTTATAGAGACACCTTTGTTTTATGAGAAAATGGTTTTATATATCCATAAAGATCATCCGCTGGCAAAAAAGAAAGCACTAAAGGCAACAGATATCGCCACGCCAGATCTTTGGCTATTAAGTAAGGGACATTGTTTCCGTTCTCAGGTAATGAATCTGTGTTCATACCAGCGCTCTGCACAAAATGAACTGCCATTTGAATACGAAAGCGGTTCGTTGGAAACATTGAAAAAATTTGTCGAGAAAGAAGGCGGCTTTACGTTATTGCCTGAACTGGCAATAGATGGTACAATGAAAGAATTGAATGCAAAAGTCAGGCAGTTTGAAACAGTGCCCTTACGTGAAGTAAGTTTGGCCTATACGCGCAACTATTCTAAAATACGTTTATTAGCATTATTAGAAGATGAAATTAAAAAGTCTATTCCTAAAGCATTGTTAACCAAAGACAGAGGGAATATAGTTGATTGGCGCTGAAAACAATTTAAAGATATTGCTATTGTAGCATGGTTCTTGCGATACGGCTCAACAAAAACCTTTGGTTAATAACCAAAAGGAATCAGTATCTTTGCTAAACCGCCAATTCGTTTTCAAAACACGAGTCGATTGTTTGAAAACCTCCCCATATGAAACCTCCTAAATTTCTTATCCCATCTACGCCATTTTTCTCTGAAATGAGAAAAAGAATCAATTCACATTTTATAGAAGTTGAATCAAAACCGACAGGCGGTATCCGTCTATATCTTAAAGCAACCATCATACTTTCTTTTTTTATTGGAATGTATGTACATGTTGTTTTTTTTACTTCATCGTATATATTTATAAGCCTTACTGAATGTATGCTGCTTGGTATTGCAACAGCAGCAATCGGTTTTAATATCATGCACGACGGTGCACATGGAAGCTTCAGTAAAAGAGCCTGGATAAACGAACTGGCAGGTCTTTCGCTTAATGTATTTGGAGCAAATGTATTTATGTGGAAGTCCAAACACAATGTCATACATCATACATTCACAAACATTGAAGGCGTGGACGATGATATTGATGCAAAACCGTTTTTGCGCCTATGCGACAATCAGAAAAAATATCAGATCCATCGGTTTCAGCATTTCTACTTTTGGGCAGTGTATGCCTTTTTATACATGTACTGGATTTTCTTTACAGATTATAAAAAATACTTTACAGGTAAAGTAGGAGAAATCTCCATAAAAAAAATGATTGTGCTGGATCACATAACATTCTGGGGGTTTAAATTAGCCCATATTATGCTGTTTGTAGCACTCCCAATCTACCTGGTAGGTTTCCTTCCCTGGTTTATCGGATTTATGACCTATGCGTTATGTACAGGCTTTATTATGAGTATTGTATTTCAGCTTGCCCACACGGTTGAAGATGCACATTTTCCAATGGTTGATACTGCTACCGGTATGCTGGAAGATGAGTGGGCGTTACATCAATTGAAAACAACAAGCAATTTTGCAACAAAAAATAAAATGGTGTCGTGGTTATCTGGCGGATTAAATTTTCAGATCGAACATCATTTATTCCCTCATATTTCTCACATACACTATCCGGCAATCAGTAAAATTGTAAAACAGGTATGTGAAGAATATGACATCAGATATAATGAATATACGGGTGTACGTTTCGCAATCGTATCTCATATCGTGCATTTAAAACAAATGGGAATGAGATAGCAGTTTTTCAGCTTTTTAAATACTCTTCATTGTCAGCTTCGGCAACACTTACAGTAGCAGGCTGCTGATCATAAACGACAGATTTTCTTGCCTTGATTCTGCTTAAGGATACATTCGTAATTCCTAAGTAAGAAGCTATGTGACGTTGAGAAACACGCATAAAAATATACGGCCGTGTTTCGATCAGTTTGTTAAAGCGTTGTTCGGGAGTTTCAGAAATATAAGAATGCAAGTGATTTGAATAATAGATTAAACGCGACATCAGAATATCCTGTGTGATGTTCGCCATCTCAGGAAGTTTAAGCGCCATTACTTCCAGCATTTCTTTAGTAAGATAGTAGATTGTACTGTGCTCAATCGTTTCGATGAAATATTTACTTGGCGTTTGGTTAAAAAGGCTTTCTACGGAAGCAACCAATTCATCTTCGAAGAAGAATTGTAACGTTATATCTTTACCATCCTTTTCAAATCCCATTCTAACGCTGCCACTTTCAACAATAAAAATTCTATTTGCAACATCATGAAGCAACTGAAGTTTTGTTTTGGGAGCAACTTCAATTTTATGCAGATATTGAATATAGTTTTTCCAGTGGATGTTTAAATCTGCAAGGTATCCTGTACTTTTTGGAATCATAGTAGTAGTGTTTATTTCAATTTAAAAACTGCATTGTTAAATATACAAAATCTTTTTCTGTTGTAAATTTGACGAGTAATAAAATTCGATTTAATTGTCAATATTTAAATATATTTTAAATATATTGTAATTATACTTTATTGCTGTTCCGTGATCCAATAGGCTTATACGTATTTTTCTAAAAAAAGTTAGCGTAAGAATAGCTCTTAAAAATAAAAAAAGTTGATTATCACAAAAAATAAAGGCCGGATTGTATGTCCGGCCTTTATTTCAATAAAATAACAATATTTTATGCAGCTTCCAGGCTGAATTTTTTGAGTACTTGATAATGTGATTGTAGCGCTGTAAAGAATGTATCGTTATATAGATAAGGTACATTCATAGATTCAGCCGTTTCTCTAACAATCTTTGAAATAGCCGGATAATGGATATGACAAACTTTTGGGAACAAATGGTGTTCAACCTGAAAATTCAAACCACCGCAAATAAAGCTTGTTAAGAATGAATCCATCCCGAAGTTGGCAGTCGTACACATCTGATGTACGGCCCATGCTTCTTCAATATTTCCTTCACCATTCGTAACAGGGAAAGATGTCTCTTCAACTACGTGCGCCAATTGAAACACAAGGCCAAGTGTGAAGCCCATTGCAAAGTGCATCGCAATAAAGCCGATCAGGAACTGCCACCAGGTAATATCCAGCACAACTAAAGGAATTACAATAAAGATGGTATAGTTAATTGCCTTGTATAAAAACAATTCGATATAATCTCTTTTTGTATAATGCTTGGTTACATGCTGGCCGATTTTATCCTGGAACATTTTCATATAGTCTTTACGAAGTACCCAGGAAAGGCTTGCAAACCCATACAGGAAGAAGGCATATAAATGCTGGAAACGCTGAATTTTTGATTTTTTATCACCATCTGTAAGTCGGATCAAACCCGGAGCAATGATCAGATCTTCATCGTGCTCTTCAATGTTGGTGAATGTATGATGAACAATATTGTGGCTTACTACCCAAACAGAAATGTTTGCACCCAGAATGTTGAATGTATACGCAAGTAAATTATTCACCCATTCTTTTGAAGAATAGGAACCATGCATGGCATCATGTGAAATATTAAAAGCAGACGCTGCTTTAAATACCCCCATTAACATAGCCAGAATCAGCATGACTGACAAGGAAAAGTTTTGAGAAAGAATCAAACCATAAAAAACCCAAACACCACCAAAGAAAAAGATACTTTTAAAGATCATCAATGCATTTGCATTTTTTGAAATATTATTTTCTTTGAAATATAAATCAACGTTACGCTTCACAGTTGCAAAGAACTGCGAATTTTTAGTGTCGATAAACTTTAAACGAGGAGTTGTTGACATATTTAATACTAGTTAAAACTATGAAAGCATACAAATTTACAATAAAAGCTGCTAGTAATTTAATTTATGTAAGATTTAATGTATTCAAAACGGTGAAAAAACCAGTTATATTGCTGATTTATATTACTTTATTTGGATAGTGATTCATATCACCAAGAGCCTGAAAGGAACGGACCTAATTAAAAAAGCTGAATTTAAATTAGACCAATACTGGGTATATTTGCAAATGTGCCTTTCAAACACATTTAACCTGTATTTAGTATGAAGAAACGTATTGTTATGTTACTTGCATCAGAAAAATTCCGGGATTGTGAATACATAACTCCCAGGGCTTTTTTTGAACAGGCAGGAATAGAAATTGTTACTGCTTCTACAACGGGTTCTTCAACAGGGCGCTTTGGCTATAAGGTTCATGCAGATCTGTTGCTGGAAGAAATAGATGCCCGTACGTTTGACGGAATTTATTTTGTAGGCGGAGCAGGCTCCGCACAATATTTACAGGATGAAATTGCCAAATCTGTCTTCAATTCTTTTTTGCATTTGAATAAGCCGATTGCCGCTATTTGTGCAGCCCCCAGAAATTTACTGAAATGGGATATGCTAAAAAATAAAAGGGCCACAGGTTTTGATGCAGACGGTATTTTTTCAAAAATGGCAGCAGAGCATGGCGCTATAGCTCTTCCGCAGGAAAAAGTTGTTACAGATGGATTAATCCTGACAGCTAATGGTCCGGAAGCCGCCGAAGAAAGCGCCTTGGCATTTATTCAATTACTTCATTCGACACATTAATTTAACATGTCAATTATAATCCAAGTTCCGGACCATATTTTGTATGAAGACAATTACATCCTTGTAGTGAACAAGCCCTGCAGTTTAATGGTAGAGCCGGACAGAAACGGGCATCCTAATTTGTTGCAGCAGGTTCAGAAGTATGTAAAAAAATCATTGCATCCAAACAAGGAAGTATATGTGCAGCATATTCACCGGCTTGACAGGCCGGTGAGCGGTATTGTACTTTTTGCTAAAAAGAAATCCATGCTGAAAGAATTAAGCGAACAGTTTGCACAGCGTACAGTTAAAAAATATTACCAGGCATTAACGCGTAAGGTAACAACCAATGGAAAGGGTGCATTGAATCATTGGCATTTCAAAGATTCTAAAAATAAGAAGGCAATACTTTATAAGGAAGAACAGCAGGAAACATCAGCTGTATCATTAGGATATAGCACGTCAGATTACAATGCAGATTATACGTTGTGGGATATACAGCTGAATACAGGAAAGTATCATCAGATACGTGCTCAATTGTCTTTTGAAGGATATCCCATATTGGGTGATGAATGCTACAAATCTACTGATGTGTATGCACCGAATGCCATTGCCCTGCATGCTTGTAAATTAGAGTTTGTACATCCTGTGAGTAAAGAATCAATGCGTTTGGAAGCACAGCCAAATTGGCTTGTATAAGTGAATTAAAAACTTTTATTAAAATATAGCATATGGAAAATTATGCGGTTGTATTAAGCTATTAGCATTAATGATTGGCTTTTCAGCAGTTGCTGATAAAATAAAACTGCCATACCTCATTCTTCTTATTGTTGTAGGTATTGCTATTGGCTTTGTCCCCAACGATGCCGGAAATAGAACTGAATCCGGATATAATCTTTTTAATTTTTCTGCCGCCATTATTATATGACGCAGCATTTAATATTTAAATAAATGAATTCCGAACCAATCTGAACACAATAAGTACATTAGCTATTTCACTTGTTGGCCAAGGCTTAACATTGCCGTGGCTTGTAAAAAAACTCAGCATATTAAATAACCAACAATGTTAAATGTATCTGTATTGTGAACGTTCAATGCCAGTTCCGTTTAATAATATATCCCAGTCACATTTTTTCAAAAAATCATATTCTTTTTTTCGTTGCAGATAAGAGCCGGCTTTATCTTCCCGTGCAGGGTGGCACATCCATTCAATGGTCGAATAATGGGATAGAGAAAGTTTTTTTAGTATAGGTTGAACATCGGTTGAAAACGAAAATCCGGAGTGTGTAAAATCCGTCACCAACACATCCGGACTATTGAATTTATTTAAATTATTTTTTGTGCACTGATAAAAAAAATAAATCAAATACCTTCTGATATTTTTTACCTCCAGTGGCCGGCACCGGCGGATATTTTTAACACCAATCTCATGCAGCGCCTGGGTGATCATTCCGCTTAAAAACGGATATTGATGAATGTGCTGGTGACTATCGGCATGCGTTATATCGATTCCATGATCGGACAAATAATAGTATTGTGACTTTATTTCGAGAAGTACATCGCTATAATTTAGTTCGCCAAAAAATGCCCGCTGAAATAATGTTTTAGAATCATAAAAATTTCCGCACGCATCGTGCAGCGTAGATCTTGTTGAACCTGATAATGCCTGGCCGGAATTTAAACAAACATGTATACCCAGCGAAGCCCGATCCTGAAAAGGACTGATAGCACGCAATACATCACTGTCGCAATAATTTGCTAATAGCGTAACGTTATGAATGCTGTCTGATTGCAGCAGGTCAATTATAGCTGCGTTTGCATCTAGATCCCAGCCATAATCGTCTGTATTAAGAAGCAGCCTTTTTTTCATTTTGTGTATTCGTAATAATGGAACGGATAGAGTAGGGCGACATTCTTTTTTGCCCGAAATAATTATAAACGCCTACTTCAGCAAGAATGCCGATGCTTATAAAAAGCATGCCCATAATCACCAGCATACAACTGGAGAAAAACTCTACGATATACTGTTCTTTAATATTTAAATGGAAAAATAAATTACCAATACTAAAACCCGCAACACAAACCAGTCCTATAAAAAGCATACCAAAGCCTATGCTTCCAAATAACCGGAATGGTTTTTTTAAATACGAAACAAAAAATTTCAGAAAAATTAAATCAAGAAGCACTTTCCATATTTTATTCATTTTGTAATTACTGACACCGTGTAAACGTTCGTGAATCGTTATCGGTATTTCTGTATAGCGGATTCCCTTGCGTGCAACAATTGCCCCTAAAAACCGATGATTGTCGCCTAATAAATTAGATTGCTTTAACAAATAGGCTCTGTATGCTTTGTACGTGGCGCCAAAATAACTCATATCGACCTGCGCCAGTTTACGGATCAGTTTATGGGCCATGGCTGACAGCTTGCTTTTCAACCAGCTATCCGGCCTTTTTTCTTTTGAGCCACCAACCAGATCATACCCTTCTTCTATTTTTTTCATAAAGCGGATAATATCCAGTGGATCATGTTGCAAATCCCCATCCATCGCAATAATTACATCTCCTTTGGCTAATTCAAATCCGGCACGCAATGCAATTGTCTGTCCATAATTACCCGCCAGGTCAATACCTTTCAATTCAGAAAACACCAGGCACATTTCTGAAATAATATCCGCAGAATCATCCGTGCTTCCATCATTTACTAAAATAATTTCAAAGCGATGCGGTAACGAAGAGAGTACCTGGTGTAAACGGCTGCAGAGTTCCGCAATATTTTTTTCTTCGTTGTAGACCGGCACCACAACGGAAATTTTGTTAATTACAATATCAGGACGCGGCATAATAATTATTTTTTTTAATGGGATTAAACACAAAGTATATTCCGAAGAGAGAAACAGTTAAAGAGATCAGGTAGAATAACAAGCCAATACAAACAGCAGCGTCTTTGTCAAGTAAGAAATAAGCAGAGGCTGCCAGGAATGTATATTCTCTCGCGCCTAAACCGCCAATGCTTACAGGTAACACAGCAACAATAGAGGACAATAAAAAGGCGAACAGATAAAGCATGTACATTCCATCAATATCCAGCGCAAAAGAAATACATAGCGCACAGAAACACTGCAGTATCTGTACAAGCCAGGAAAGTAATTCTGTCTTTAAGAATACAAGGCCGGTAAAGAACGTGCGACAAAAAAATCTGTAGTAGAATATATTTATAGAAAGCACAAGAAAAGAAGCCGCATATATAGAAGGAATGGGATAGGAAACAGTTAATAAAAGAAAAGCCAGATTACAAAGTGCTACAAGGCCGCTGACCCGATCAAAAAAAACCACTTTGGTAATTGGTACATGCGCATAACCAAAATCATTTTTTATTTTGATCACTTTATATGCATCTCCGCCAATACCACCCGGAAGAATGATATTATAAAGCATGCACAATAAATAAAGCTTGTGGCTGTATGAATCAGGAATGGACAAATTATTTTTATCGAATAACAGATGCAGGCGAATGGAAGAAAATAGTTTGGATAAAATAAATAAACAGACTGCCGCCAATAACCAAAAAAGTTTAACATGCAGAAGAAGCTGAAAAATAAAATCGACAGATATTTTTGTATACACGAAGTATAAAGCAAGGCAGGTTACCAAGAGCTTTATGGAAAATACCAGGTATCGTTTTGTGGGGGCGTTCATTTTTTTACCAAATACAGTGTTGTGTTATCATAAGAGACCTGAAAACTATAGAGTATAGTTAAATGATATCTCTTTTTTAGCGCATAACGGTTGCAGATGTAATAATTACCAGCTACCGGCGGCCGTTTCTTTTGATGAATGATTTGCTTTTTATTCAGCGTGATATAATAAAGTATGTCATCATTGATCGGTGGATATGCCAATAGATATAAAGGTTTACTTTTTGTAAGGGCAGCAATGGTAGCACCGATCTGCTTGTTTACACTTTCTGTAGCTTCTTTAGCCCGTAAAGGTAAAATGTATAAGTTAAAGCTGATACGGAGTATGACCAACAGTATGAAAAGAGAGAATATGCTGTTTAATTTTTTTGTGATAGTCACATACAGCAGTATGCAAATACCCGCCAATGGAATACCTGTCTTTAAAACGGAATATTCAATAAAACTGAATCTGTTGAGGAATGGAAGAATAAGGATTGTAACACCTGATACTAGCTGCAAGACCAAAACAATTTTTGAAATAGATGTTTCGACTTTATCGGAATAAATTTTTTGAAATAGATAAAAAGTGACCGTGAAAAATAATGGTAAAAACATAAATAAATACCGTGCACGTGTTTCTGCTGACAACCAGTACAAAACTATGTTACAGCCTATGATTATAAAGGAAACAAAAACAAAATCATTTTCTTTAAGCAAGAAAATACTGTTTCGTCTGAAAAATAAAAGTAGCAAGAGACTGAATGGTAAAAAGTCAGCAATGAATTGAAAAGGAAAGGATGCAATATGAATCAATGTTTCATTAAACCCTACAGAAGCAGGAGTGCGTTGTGTAGATTGATGAAGGAGGGTATTGAAGACGGTTTCAAGTGACATACGCTCGCTGTATTCATAATAGTAGATAGAAAGTAATAAAATAAAAATGCAAATGCCGGCTGCGTGTGCACAGCTGATAAGCGCACGGAATTTTTTTCTGTAAATAAAAACACTTAATAATGTAAAGAATTGAAAGGTACACGCGGGAAAACCTTTAAGGAAAAAACCAATTGTACAGAGTATATAAGAGCCGGCAAATAAATAAAAGTAGCTTTCTTTTCTGGATTGGATTAGTATCAGATAAAAGTTAGCAACAACGATTAAGGAAAATACCGGATCAATGTATCCCATCATTGAATCGTAAAAGAGAATGCGGCCGCAGGTTAAAAATGCCAGGCTGCTCCACAAAGCAATTTGTTTGTTTACATGTTTTGAACAAACGATGAAATGCAGAATGCTTAAAATAAAAAAGCTACCTGTGGAAATAATCCGCAGGTGCCATTCAGAAAAATTTTTTGTATGCTTTATTAAAAAGCCAACGATCCAATTAAACAAAGGTGGCTTGTTTAAATAAGGTTCACCGGCAATTGTAGGAAATACATAATCGCCGCTCAGGACCATTTCTAAGGACACAAGCGCACGTATCGGCTCATCTGCCAGTACCGGCATCAGTCCTAAATTAATATTGAAAACAATAAAGATAAGTAAAAGGAAAACAATAAAGATTGTATCTTCCTTTTGGAAATGAGATAACATTCATTAAAAGTATTGAATAGAAGTTACCAGAATGTTATCGCAGAATTATATTGAAGCGAAGGAATGATTATTATATTGTTACCTTTGCTTTACCAACAGCAGAAAAAAATATATTGGAACAATTTAAAAAAACCAAAATTTGCGTTTCGTAAAAGATTTTTATTTTATAGATTTATAAAAAGCCCGGTAAATGATCCAAAAAAATAACATCGAAGTATATTTTCTTACTATATTATTAAGGATTTCATTTGTTGGTGTTCTGCTAATAACATTTTTTGACCTGGTTTTTGAATCCGGAAAATCCAGCGTAACAAGCAGCAACATTGTAGACATAATCATATTGGTCTGTATTGGTTTGGCTTTTATATTACTTCATTTTAATAAATACCATGCAGCTGTGATAACTGCCACGTTTACGCCATTAACTGCACTGTTTTATTCAAATATCTATCTGCCGCATTCGACCACAGCCATGGCAGCTATTATCGCTATCGGTTTCTCTTTTTCAATTTTGCTTAACGGGATCAGCAGAAAAATTATGCATGCGTATGTAGGCTTTGGTATGGCTGTTGTATTTTATTTTCAGTTTGCCGAACCGAGTTTATATTTAAAGACCAGTTCGGGAGAGGTGATCACTACATTTATTTTTTACGCCGTTGTTTATAGCATCATCACATTTTCAGCAACAGCACTCAAGTTAAAATACGATTCCATCAACCGGGAATTAATCTCTAAAAATCAGGAACTGCTTGAAAAAAATATCCTGATGGAAAAAAAGAATCAGGAATTAATTGAAAGCGAAAACCAAATGAATGAAATCAACATACATTTGGAGCATATTGTGGAAGAACGTACTAACAATGTTAAAAGCAAAAATGAATATTTAGTAAAATACGCCTTTGCTAACGCGCATCACGTAAGGGGGCCGTTGGCACGTATTTTAGGCCTGCTTCAGCTTGCTAAAATAGAAACAACAGTTGATTACCCTTTTTTATTCAAAAACATTGAGCAGCAGGCCGAAGAAATTGATGAAGTATTAAAAACCATAAATAAGGAACTGGAAGAAGGGCAGGATATCTTTTTCTAGTTTCCTCCATTTTCTTTTACTGAATCAATACAAACGCTCCCCAGTAATACGGTTCCTTGTAAAGGGTTTTTAATTCCGCCTGAGCAGCCTTAAACGCTTTTTGTTTATCTGCTAATACCAGATAATTTTTATAAAAGCTGGTCATTAATTTTTGAGTTGCTTCATCATTTACTTTCCACAAGCTCATAATTAATGCATCTGCTCCTGCTACAAGAAATGCACGCTGCAGCCCATATACACCTTCGCCATTTTTTACATCTCCCAGGCCCGTTTCACAGGCGCTCATAACTACAATTTCTGTTTTGTCTAAATTCAGATTCATTACTTCATAAGCGGTTAATACGCCATACTCGGCGTTGGCATCAATTGTCGCTTCCGCATTTGCCAACAGCAGCCCTGAACGCAGCATAGGATTCAGCGCGGAATGTTCCGAACCAATGCCCATCGTTTTGTCCTCACCTTGTGTTTCGGCAATAAAAAATCCATGGGTAGCTATATGTAAAATTTTAGGATTAGATACTTTACGGATATTCTGTTCCGAAGCTTCATTCTGAACATACGTTGTAACCTTATATCCTTTTGCTGTAAGCTGTGTTTTGACTGATTCAATTTCAACCTTTGTTCCCGGAAGCGGAGCGATACTTCCGGCAGTTCCAAAGACAGGATTACCAATCAATACGGCACTTGCAGCTGCAGTAGAAGCTGCGGCAGTTTTAAGTTTAATAATATCTTTTGAATTGGAAATAAGCTGAATATTTTTTTTATCCAGTAAATACGTTCCATCAGAAAATCTCAGTGTGCTGATATTTAATTGGCTGTATACACCATCCATAGATACGAAGATGGATTTTTTACCACTGGTCTTTTTATCAATCTCTTCCCAGTACTGTGTATACGAATACACATCGGCGAGTTTATTTTTAATCGAATTTCTATAATAGGCCAGGTATTTTTTTTCGAGCTGGTTGCCGTTCTTTAGTAAAACGAATGCTGGCAGGCTCATTTCTTTTGTAAGCACCAACGCACCATAATAAATAGTATCCGTTTTAATTTTATCAAATTTTGTAATGTGTATGATTTCGACAGCCGCATCATCCGTACCCAGGGCAAGCTGTATATTTTTCCACGTTACAGGTGCGTTTGTATAACCGGATTTAAAAACTGCTGAATGGGCAGAAAGATTTTTTTCTTTTGAATTAGCTGAACGTTCAATCGAATCTAAATTAATACGCTGTTCAGCCAGTTCAGATTTTGACATGCTGTATAACCGTGAAAGACTTTCTTTAGCATCCAGCCATTCCTGATATTCTTTAATTAAAGAAGCGTCTCCGCTGCTTAATATCTGTTGGCGGGTTTTGTTTGCAGCATTTAATAACAATGCTTTTGTTGCCAGCTGATAGGTATATAATTGTCCTGTCAGCGCTGGCAGCTCTTTATACGTATCGGCAACAAAAGCTGCATAATGATCAAAGTGCGGATGCATTTTATCCCAGAAACGCGCTTTTTCGGCATCACTGAGAGCTGCAAAATATTCATTGATCAAAAGCATATTCTGATCCAGTACCGTTTGAAAACCGGATGATGCTACGGAATATTTTTTTGCCTGCCAATCCAGCAAGGCAATGCATTCTTTAGTCTGCAAAACATCCGGATGGTTTTCACCAAGAGCTGCAATACGTATGGAGAGTGCTTTTGTAAGGTTTGTATAAGCGGCCGGCTGCTGATCCTGTGTTCTGTAGTAATTTCCTAAATTCTGCAATACACCTGCATAAGATGGGTGATTGGCACCGAATTTTTTCAAATAAATATCTGCTGATTTTTTTAATAACGACTCTACTTCTGAAGTTTTGTTCATCTGCATATATAGTTCGGCCTGTAGATTTAATAAATGCGCATAATCGGGGTGGCTGCTGCCTAAACGTTTTTCTTTAATGGCGATGGCCTTTTTATAGATCTCATCTGCTTTGGAATAAGAGCCCATTTCCTCATACAGCAAGGCCTGGTTGATCAGCAGGCGCTGATAGTTCGTTGATTTTTCAGTCATTTCCGCAGACGCAATTCGTATTGCTTCTGCCAATAACTGATCAGCCTGCTGAAAACGCCCCATTTCTTCAAAGAGCATGGCCTGGTTATTTAATGTAATGGCATAAGCAGGCGATTGCTTTCCCGGATTGATTGCATTCAATTGAATGGCCTTTTCCAGCAGTTTTTCTGCTTCGGTATATTTGCCCAAATCTTTATATAAAACACCCAGATTATTTACAGATGAACCATAAGCAACACTGGATTCGCCGGATTGTGTTTTACGAATATCAATAGCCAGCTTGTCAAATTCTTCTGCTTTCGAATACCGGCCCATGGTATGATACAACAAGCCGATATTTGCAAGTACTTTGCTGTAGCCTGCTTCAGCGGTTAGTCCATTACTTTCATAAATGAGCTTTGAACTTAAAAAAGTATTTTCGGCCGCATTGAATTTGTTGGAAGCGTACATCATTTCCCCAACTTCATTGTTTTCTTCCGCTTTTTGTAAAGGCGTTAAGGAAGATCCATCACTTTGCCTTAACACATCTGAAAACATCTTTTGATTGCGCAGCCATTTTTCTTCGTTTTCATATAAACCCGCATTGTCGCTGAGTGAAATGGCATAATTAAAACTAGTGGTGTCGTATTCGGCTTTGCTTTTATCTAATTGCGTAACGAGTGCATTTTTTGTTTTAGTAAGAATAGCAGAGGTGGAAACGCCGCCAATTGACCCCGGGATTTTAGGAAGCTGGGAAAATGCTGTAACCGGAGCCAGTAAAAAGAAAAGTACAAATAGCTTGTTCATTACCTGTTAAATTTAGATTCAATCTAAATTTAACAGGTAATGAACGGAAAAGGTAGAAAAAAGCCCTTTTTGGCATCAAAAAATTAATGAAATCAGGCATAACATTACATTCTGCTCATTTTCAAACTATTTTCGGCGAATGAGTTTATTTTTTTCAGAAATAATATGTAAATTTAAAGTCGATTTGTGCTTTAAACCTACTAAAACAATTTATTCTGGTACTATTCTAAGAATAATCTATAGAAGTTTTAGAAAAAAACTCGATTCTGAATCAAAAACGAAATATTTTGAAAACCGACCTAAAGTCAGTACAAATATTTGAAGAACAGAATCTGAATAAAATTTGTTAGAGGTTTTGATAGCATAAACAACAAACACCCCAAGTACCCAAGTAATAGTATCTGTTCTAGTAATTATTATAATAACAAAGTGTAGATGAGAGAGAACAATCAAACCGGTCTGTATGATTCTAGTTTCGAGCATGATTCATGCGGAATTGGTTTCGTAGCCAACCTGAAAGGTAGAAAATCTCATGAAACAGTTGCAAATGCCCTACATATGCTTGAGCGTATGGAACACCGTGGCGCGTGCGGTTGTGAGACTAATACCGGCGATGGTGCTGGTATCCTTCTTCAGGTTCCCCATGAATTTTTCGTGGATGAATGTGTCAAGATTGGCATTAAATTGCCAGCCTTTGGCGAGTATGGTGTCGGTATGTTATTCCTTCCGAAGGATGAGAAGCTGAAGGAAGAGTGTAAGAAGATATTAAGTCGCCAGGCCGAGAAGCTGGGTCTGGCAGTTTTAGGCTACAGACTTGTTCCTACAGATGATTCAATGATCGGCGATAGCGCGATTGCTGTTGAACCTTCTGTTGAGCAATTCTTTGTGAAGCGGCCGGATAGCGTGAAGGATGTGGAAACATTCGAACGTAAACTATACGTACTTCGCAACTACTCTACACGTATTGTTAAAGAAACATTGAATAATGAAGAAGTGAATCAGCGTTTTTATTTCGCGTCATTCTCTTCCAGAACTATTATCTATAAAGGTCAGCTGATGACCGCGCAGGTAAAACAATTCTATCTTGATTTACAAAGACCGGAAATGGTTTCTGCATTAGCGGTTGTTCACTCCCGTTTCTCTACCAACACATTCCCGTCATTCAAATTGGCGCAGCCTTTCCGTTACATCGCACACAATGGTGAGATCAACACGGTAAAAGGTAACGTAAACTGGATCCGTGCGCAGGAAGCATTGTTAACTTCTACTGTATTTACAAAAGAAGAAATTGAAATGCTGTTACCGATCTGCGATCCGGGGAACTCAGATTCAGCACACTTAGATAACGTAATTGAATTACTTGTATTAAGCGGTCGTTATTTACCACACGTAATGATGATGCTTGTACCGGAAGCATGGGACGGAAACGAAGCCATGTCTGAAGTAAAACATGCGTTCTACGAATACCACGCTGCAATGATGGAACCTTGGGATGGCCCGGCTTCTATTTCATTCACAAACGGTAAAATTGTAGGCGCAACGTTAGATCGTAATGGTCTTCGTCCTTCCCGTTGGTGTTTACTGGAAGATGATACGGTGATCATGGCATCGGAAGTTGGCGTTATTGATGTTGATCCTTCAAAAGTTGTTACAAAAGGACGTCTGCAGCCAGGTAAAATGTTCGTGGCTGATTTAGAGCAAGGACGTATTATTTCGGATGAAGAACTTAAAAATGATATCTGTACACGTAAGCCTTATGGTGAGTGGCTGAAAAACAAAATCAAATTAAGCGAACAGCCGGAACCTCAGGTAATCTATAATCAACCGGATGCAGCAGCCTTGTTGAAAAAGCAGCAGGTGTTCGGTTATACATCAGAAGATTTACGTTTGATCATCGGTGAAATTGCAACTACTGCTTACGAACCGCTTGGTTCAATGGGTATAGATACACCGCTTGCAATCCTGTCTGATCAGGCAATGCATTTATCTGCGTACTTCAAACAATTGTTTGCGCAGGTAACCAATCCGCCGATTGACCCGATACGTGAGCGCATGGTTATGTCGCTTGTATCGTATGTAGGCGGTTCATTAAACCTGTTGGATGAGTCTCCATACCATTGTCGTATGGTTGAATTGCACCAGCCGGTTTTAACAAATAATGATTTAGAAAAACTTCGTCAGATTGATGATAAGCATTTCCAGACAAAAGCATTGGAAATAACATTCAAGGCAGACGAAATGCCGGGCAGCTTAGAAAAGGCATTGACCCGCATCTGTAAGTATGCTTCAGACGCAGTTAATGACGGCTACTCGATTATATTATTAACCGATCGTAAAGTTGACAGCGGACACACGCCGATTCCTTCATTACTGGCTACTGCAGCGGTACACCACCATTTAATCCGTGAAGGACAACGCGGTAAGGTGGGTATTGTGGTAGAATGCGGTGACGCCTGGGAAGTACATCATTTCGCAACATTAATCGGTTACGGTGCATCTGCTATCAATCCATACTTAGCGTTCGAAACAGTAATCGGAATGAAACGCAGCGGCGAACTTCAAACGGAGTTAGCTGAAGAGAAATTGATTTACAATTACATCAAAGCAATTGATAACGGTTTGTTGAAAGTATTCTCTAAAATGGGAATCTCTACACTTCAGTCGTACCAAGGTGCACAGATCTTTGAAGCATTAGGTATCAGTTCTGAAGTAATAGATAAGTATTTTACCAATACCGTTTCAAGAATTGGCGGCTTATCGTTAGATGGCATTGCGAAAGAAGCGTTGATCAAGCATGAGCAGGCGTATCCGAAAGTACCGGTACCACGTCCGAAACTGGAAGTGGGTGGTATCTATCAGTGGAAACGTCGTGGTGAATTCCACTTGTTCAATCCGCAAACAATCCATTTATTACAGCAGGCTTGCCGTAAAGGTGATTACCAGGTATTCAAGAAATATTCAAACCTGATCGATGATCAGAGTGTGAAAGCAATCACACTACGTGGTTTATTGAAATTCAAACAAACACGTGAGTCTATTTCAATTGACGAAGTTGAACCGGCAACTGAGATTTACAAGCGTTTTGCAACTGGTGCCATGTCATTCGGTTCAATTTCTCACGAAGCGCACTCTACACTTGCCATTGCGATGAACCGCATCGGTGGTAAATCAAACTCCGGTGAAGGTGGTGAAGATGAAATCCGTTTTGACCGTAAGCCAAATGGAGATTGGGAACGTTCTGCTATCAAGCAGGTAGCTTCAGGTCGTTTCGGTGTTACAAGTTATTACTTAGCGAATGCAGACGAGCTTCAGATTAAAATGGCACAAGGTGCTAAGCCGGGTGAAGGCGGTCAGTTACCAGGCCACAAAGTGGATGACTGGATCGGTCGTGTACGTCACTCTACGCCGGGTGTAGGTTTAATTTCTCCTCCTCCGCACCACGATATTTATTCTATTGAAGATTTAGCACAGTTGATTTTCGATTTGAAAAACTCAAATCCAAAAGCGCGTGTAAGTGTTAAGCTGGTGTCTGAAGCAGGGGTTGGTACTATCGCGGCGGGTGTTAGTAAAGCACACGCTGATTTAGTATTGATCGCCGGTTACGATGGTGGAACAGGAGCTTCTCCGATCAGTTCGATCCGTCACGCAGGTTTACCCTGGGAACTTGGTTTAGCTGAAGCGCATCAGACATTGGTTAAAAATAAATTAAGAAGCCGTATCACGGTCCAGTCCGATGGACAGATCCGTACCGGTAAAGATTTAGTTGTAGCTGCGTTATTAGGTGCAGAAGAATTTGGTGTTGCTACCGCAGCGCTTGTTTCTGTAGGCTGTATTATGATGCGTAAGTGTCACCTGAATACATGCCCGGTAGGTGTTGCAACACAAAATAAAGAACTTCGTGCATTATTCAGCGGTGAGCCTGAACACGTAGTAAACATGTTTACGTTCCTTGCTGAAGAAATGAGAGAGATCATGGCTGAGCTTGGTTACAGAACAGTTGACGAAATGGTTGGTCAGGTTCAGAACCTAGAAAAACGTACGGACATCAATCACTGGAAATTCAAAGATCTTGATTTAAGTAAAATCTTATACAAAGAAGAAGCTGGTCCGGAAGTTGGATTATACAAAACAGAAGCACAGGATCACGGAATGGATAACATCCTGGATCTTACACTTGTGAGAGATGCAAAAGCTGCGTTAGATAATAAAGAGGTTGTTAAAGGCGAATATAAAATTGAAAACATTGACCGTTCTGCCGGCACCATGCTTTCGTACGAAGTGTCTACAAGACATAAAGGACAAGGCTTACCGGATGCAACGATTCAATATAAATTCAATGGTTCTGCCGGACAAAGTTTTGGTGGTTTCTTAGCACCGGGTATTCAGTTTGAATTAGAAGGTGAAGCAAATGATTATTGGGGTAAAGGTTTATCCGGTGGCCGTTTGATTCTGTATCCATCTAAACAGGCGAAGTTCAAGCCAAGTGAAAACATCATTGTTGGTAACGTAGCATTCTACGGAGCTACAAGCGGTGAGTCATATATCCGAGGACAGGCCGGTGAGCGTTTCTGTGTTCGTAACTCAGGCGCGAAAGCAGTTGTTGAAGGTGTAGGTGATCATGGTTGCGAATACATGACAGGTGGTTTGGCTGTAATCTTAGGAGAAACAGGCCGTAACTTTGCAGCAGGTATGAGTGGTGGTGTTGCTTATGTGTATGACAAAGCAAGAACATTCCCGGCACGCTGCAACATGGAAATGATTGAATTTGATGTATTGGATACAGAAGACAACCAGACATTAAAAACAATGATTGAAAATCATTTGAAATATACAGGTAGCGATGTAGCGCAGGCTATCCTTAACAATTGGGATAATGCAGTGAAGGATTTTGTTAAAGTAATGCCTTCAGATTACAAAGCAGTTTTGTTAAAAAGAAAAAGTCAAGGAAATAAGGAGGCCGTAATCAATGGGTAAACCAACGGGATTCATGGAATTCGGCAGAGAATTGCCAGGAAAAAGAGATCCGCAAGCACGTCTTAAAGACTACAAAGAACTCTATTTAGATTTCTCTGCTACACAAATAAAAAATCAGGCGGCACGCTGCATGAACTGCGGTGTACCGTTCTGTCACAGCGGTTGTCCGCTGGGTAACATCATACCTGAATTCAACGATGCGGTATACAGAAACGATTGGGAAGAAGCTGCAGAGATCTTATTCTCTACAAACAACTTCCCTGAGTTTACAGGAAGAATCTGTCCTGCGCCGTGTGAAGCATCTTGCGTGCTTGGTATCAACAAACCTCCGGTAACGATTGAAAACATCGAGAAGAGCATTGTTGAAACAGCATTTGAAAAAGGTATCTTAAAACCAAACCCTCCTAAGAAACGCACAGGTAAAACGGTTGCGGTTGTAGGTTCAGGTCCTGCAGGCTTAGCTGCTGCGGCTCAATTGAACAGCGCCGGTCATACGGTAACGGTATTCGAACGTGCCGATCAGGTAGGTGGTTTGTTGCGCTACGGTATTCCGGATTTCAAATTAGAGAAATGGGTAATCGACCGTCGTGTAAAATTGATGGAAGAAGAAGGCGTAATCTTCAAAACGAATACAAACGTTGGTGTTACAGTAAAAGCAAAAGATATCGTTAAAGAATTTGATGCAGTTGTATTAACAGGCGGTTCAACAGTTGGTCGTGATTTGCCGATCCCGGGAAGACAATTCAAGGGCGTGCATTTTGCGATGGAATTTTTGAGTCAGCAGAACAAACGCGTTGCTAACATCAAACCTGAAATTGATCATACAGGCGAAGCCTATAAAAACGGCGATTTATTAGCTACCGCTAAAAACGTAGTTGTAATCGGTGGGGGTGATACAGGTTCAGATTGTGTGGGTACTTCAAACCGTCATGGTGCGAAGAGTGTATTGCAATTTGAATTGATGCCAAAACCACCTGAAAATAAAAACGAAACAACGCCATGGCCAAACTGGCCGATGATCCTGCGTACATCTACTTCACACGAAGAAGGTTGCGATCGTTTGTGGTCAATCACTACAAAAGAATTCATCGGTGATGCAGACGGGAACTTAACAGGATTAAAAATTGCTGAGATGGGCTGGGTAACTGCACCGGACAGCAAGCTTCCGAAGTACCAGGAATTACCGGGTACAGAGCGTGTTATTCCATGTGAGTTGACATTGCTGGCAATGGGTTTCTTACATCCGCAGCATGCTGGCATGCTGAATGAATTGGGTGTAGAATACGATGAGCGCGGCAACATCAAAGCAAATGGAAAATATCAGACAAACGTAGATAAAGTATTTACGGCAGGTGATATGCGCAGAGGTCAGTCACTGGTCGTTTGGGCAATCTCAGAAGGCCGTGAAGCAGCACGTAATGTAGATATTTTCTTAATGGGTACTACTAGCCTTGAAGCAAAAGATCACGGTATGCTGGATACGGTCTACGCATAAGTAAAAGTTAAAATTGTATAATATATAAATAAAAATGCCCCGGAGAAATTCGGGGCATTTTTTATTCATCAGACCTGTAAGGTTCAGCAGTTCATTTTTTCAGCAGCTTATTATATTCTTCAAGCAACGTAATGTATTTCCCTTTCCAATAATCCACATCCGCTTTCAGTTGATCCATATCTCTGATGTTGTATTTTTCCTGCGGATCTTCAGTGCTATTTTTAACAAGCTTGGGAAAATTTTCAGAAAAATCGTGATGGATAATTGCGCCGATTTTTAAAATGGTGTCATTATCTACATCCACGCGGTCAAAAATATTGTACACGGTTTTGCGGGTTACCTGTAAGCTTTTAGCAACCTGTGTAACAGATATACCGCTTTGATTTACAGCTTCCTTTATGATTTCGCCTTTGTGTACCATATTTATACAAAATTGAGAAACCTTTCTCAAAATTTTGGAAGCATATATTATACTATAGTGTATAAATAATGTTCATAAATATGTATAATTGTATAATTTTTATAGGTGTTAGTTGTATATGTAATTTGCCAATACGATATGGACATTAGAAATACAATAATCTAATATAGCTTACAACCAAATTCATCACGCTCAATGCTCGGTAGTAAAAAATAAAAATGCTTAAAAATCAACTTTTAAAATTTCAAAATCGACTTACCTTGGAGTCCAGAAACCATATCAAAAACGGGGCGATACTGAAAAGCCATACGAGTAGGAATTAAAAAAACATAGTATGAAAAAAATCAACATTTTACTTTTAATTGTTGCAGCTATTGTAACATTCAGTTCTTGTACAAAAGAAGAGGAAGTTAAACCTGCCCCCACACGTTTACAAATCACTGTCAGAGATGAATTAGGTAATGCAGTATCCGGATCAATTGTTAAGTTATATGCTACAGAAACAGATTGGGAGAATGAATCAAATCAGGTAGGTTCAACACAGGTTTCAGACGCATCCGGTATTGTAACATTCTCAGATTTGTCCGCAATTAAATATTACTGGTTCGCAGAAAAAGATTGTAAAAACAACGCTAATGGTGCTGTCACTACAACTACTGCTTTGACAGTTAATGTTACCAATACAAGTAATACAGTTCTTTCAAGCACAGGTACATTATCGTTCAATAATACATCAACAAACCCTTACCGCGTGTTTGTAAATAATGTTGAAGTGTTTACCATGAACGGTCAAACGACAGAGCAAATAGATTATGTTCCAGCAGGTTCATATTCCATACGAGTATTACAGGTAAGTGGCTATGCTGTTTATCCAACAGATCAAACGTATACTGGAACTGTAAGCTGCGGGACTGCTCTTTCAGTTGTTTTTCCTCAATAGTAATTGTAAATAATTAAATTTTAAAGGATGCTTTTTTTAAATGCATCCTTTATTTTTATCGCTCCAGCGCAACAAAAAGGTAATTATTTTTGAATTTTGTTGCCTATAAACAACAAAATTTAACTTTTTCGAATAAATGCATATATTTGTTGTATAAAGACAACAATAAATGTCTTTTATTTATATTATGTCGTATATAAGCAACATAAATAATTGGTATGTGCTGAGTGATACAGCCATTATTGAACAATTGGGAAAAGAGCTTAAACGCATGCGTCTAAAAAATAATCTTACCCAGCAGGAACTAGCAAACCGTTCGGGTTTATTCCGCAGTACCATCAGTGAAATCGAAAACGGACGTGTGGGGAGTCTGTTAAGTTTGATTCAATTGCTGCGTGCATTGGATAAGCTGGAACTGTTAGATGCTTTTGTAATAAAAGAAGAACTCAGTCCGTTGCTGGTTGCCGAACAGCAGGCGAAGCTGCGCAAGCGTGCATCAAACAAACGCAAACCTGATAAACCAGAAAGCGAATGGTAGTAGCAAGCGTTGTGTTATGGGGCAAACATGTTGGTGCGGTGTTATGGAACTACGACAAGGGTTATGCAACGTTTGAATTTGAAGCAGGCTTTTTAAAGTCAGGTCTGGATGTTGCACCTCTAACAATGCCGTTAGCAAATGTCAGCAAAGGAGAAATTTTTCAGTTCGCGCAATTACCGAAAGAGACATTTCATGGGTTGCCTGGCCTATTGTCAGATGCATTGCCTGATCGTTTCGGGAATCAGCTGATTGATTTGTGGCTGGCATCGCAGGGGCGTGATAAAGCAAGTATGAGTCCTGTCGAACGGCTGTGTTACCTGGGGACGCGTGGCATGGGCGCGCTGGAATTTGAACCGACCGTACGCAACGAAAAAGAACCTTCAAAAGGATTAGAAATCGGCGCGCTGGTAGAGTTATCAAAAAAAGCGCTGTCGATGAAAGCTTCCTTAGACAGTCACTTTTCAAAGGAAGATGCAGAGACATTTGCAGACATTATAAAAGTAGGAACCTCGGCCGGTGGGGCACGTGCCAAGGCTGTGATTGCCTATAACGAGCAGACCGGTGAAGTGCGCTCCGGACAATTGCATTCGCCTGCAGGCTTTGAGCATTGGCTGATCAAGTTTGATGGTGTAACAAATGAACAGCTCGGTGATCCGAAAGGGTATGGAAGGATTGAATACGCGTATTACAAGATGGCTATTGATGCCGATATTATAATGATGCCAAGCCTGTTGCTGGAAGAGGGTGGCCGCGCACATTTTATGACCAAGCGGTTTGACCGCATTGTCAACAATGAAAAGCTGCACATGCAGACCTTATGCGGCTTGTGTCATTTTGATTATAACAATCCGGAAGCCTATGCATATGAACAGGCATTTCAGGCCATGCGCCAGTTACGCTTGCCCTATACCGATGCGGAACAATTGTACATACGTATGGTATTTAATGTAGTGGCGCGCAACCAGGACGATCATACAAAGAACATCTCCTTTTTAATGGACAAAACGGGAAACTGGAGTTTATCGCCGGCCTATGACGTAAGCTATGCATACAACCCGGAAAATAAGTGGATCGCCAAACATCAGTTAGCGGTAAATGGTAAGCGGGAAAATATTATGCGTGAAGATCTGTTATCGGTTGCGAAACAGATGAACATTAAAAAGCCGAAAGAGATCATTGAAAAAATAACAGCGGTAGTAAGTAATTGGGAAGGATATGCACAGGAAGCAGGTGTTCCCAAGAATCAAATTACGGCATTGGGCAAAACACATTTGCTGAAAATGTAAGATAGGTAAGATTGAAATTCTATATATTCACATTACATTGAATAAATTACAACATATATGAAAAATATAATCGTACTGACAGTTTTATTTATTTCCTCAGCTTTTGTGTCCATTAAGTCATCTGCACAGACAGGAAGTGAAGGATTTTTAATTATCAAAACATTTGAATCGATCGACATGCGGTTGAATAAAATAATTGTAACGGAGAAAGGAAAGAAAATAGAGGAAATAGATTTGTCGCGTACAAATGCATTGGTTGCAGCCGAGTCAAACCAGATATTAATTAACAATATGCAGGATAAATATAAAGGGAAAGGATATAAGTTGGTTGTTGTTTCATCCGGTTCGCAAATAATAGGCTCGCCAACAGATGTATTAATGACAACATATGTTTTTGAGAGGCAATAATCTGTTTATGTTTTAACAATAATATCTTATGCAACCACAAAAAAACGTAACCAATAAAATCGCTATCCATGCAACTACTGCCACTGTTTGGGATGCATTGGTGAATCCGGCAAAAACAAAAGTATACATGTTCGGGTGTGAAACCGTTTCTGACTGGAAAGTGGGCAGCGAATTATTATGGCGTGGACAGCATGAAGGCGAGGACATGGTTTTTGTTAAAGGAAAAATCCTTGCGATCAAGCCGAACAAGCTTCTTACTTATACCGTGATTGATCCGTTCGCCTCTTACCCCGACATTCCCGAAAATTACCTGAACGTTACCTATAAGTTAGAGGAACAAGGACCGGATACCATTTTAACGGTTACACAGGATGGCTTTGAAAGTGCCGCTGATGGTGAGAAGCGCTACCAGGATGTAAACAACAAGGGCGAAGGTTGGAACCCGATTCTGGTTCAGATTAAAGCACTGGTTGAAAGTATACAAAATTAAAGCGCACGGTATATAGACACCCTAAAACAATCCATATATGAAGCATCTGTATTTTTTCACCGGAATATTTTTTCTTTCTGTTACCTGCGTTGCGCAAACAGACAGCATCGAAAATAAAATTCATGCCTTGGTTAAAAAAATGAGCCTGGACGAGAAGATCGGACAGACATGCCTGAAAGGAACCTCAAGCAGAAGCAAGGGTTTGTCGGAAGAGTTAAAAGAGCAGGTGCGCAAAGGACTGGTTGGCGCTATTCTGAATCTTACGGATACAGCGCTTGTGTTGCAGATTCAGCGGATTGCAGTGGAAGAAAGTCCGAACCACATCCCGTTGTTATTTGGCCGCGATGTGATCCATGGGTATAAAACAATTTTTCCTATTCCCCTTGGCCTGGCGGCAAGCTGGGATTCAGTGCTTGTAGAAAAGACAGCCATGATTGCTGCACAGGAGTCGTATTCAAGATGCATCAACTGGACATTCGCACCCATGGTCGATATCTGCCGTGATGCGCGCTGGGGAAGGATTGCAGAGTCGCCGGGAGAAGATCCGTACCTGGCGTCTGTTCTTGCACGCGCGTACATCAACGGTTTTCAGGGCAACAATCCTGCTCAACCGGGCCGTATTCTTGCGTGTTCCAAACATTTTGCCGCTTACGGTGCTGCCGAAGGCGGGAGAGATTACAATACCGTAAGCATGTCCCGGAGTACCTTGTGGAACATGTATCTGAAGCCATTCCATGCTTCCGTACAGGCAGGAGCTGCTACCTTCATGACTTCCTTCAATGATCTTAACGGTGTTCCTGCTTCAGGTAATGCATATTTATTAAAAGACGTATTGCGGAACCAATGGAAGTTTCCAGGGTTTGTAGTAAGCGACTGGAATTCGGTAACGGAGATGATTACGCACGGATATTGTACCGATGAAAAAGATGCAGCCCTGAAAGCCTTCTCAGCCGGGCTTGATATGGAAATGACGAGTCAGGCATATGCGCATCATTTAAAAACACTTATTGCTGAAAAAAAAATTACGGAACAGCAACTGGATGAACTGGTAAAAAATATTCTGCGGATAAAATTATACGCAGGTATTTTTGAAAATCCATATTTTAAAGAAAAAGAAAAATTTACATTGCTGGATTCAGCAGCACTGACGCTTGCAAAAAAATCGGCCGTTAAAAGTTTTGTACTGTTAAAGAATCACAACAATACCTTGCCGCTTGCAGCAACTAAAAAAATAGCCGTTATTGGTCCGCTGGCCGAAGCACCTAAAGAACAGTTAGGCACCTGGATTTTTGATGGAGACAAGACCAATTCACAAACACCGTTAGCGGCATTGAAAAAAATGTATGGTGCGGAAAATATAAAATATGTACAAGGTTTAACCCATAGCCGCGACGAATCTCATGATGATTTTAACGCTGCTTATAAGGCGGCAAAGAAGTCGGATGTAGTCTTGTTTTTTGCAGGTGAAGAAGCAATTCTTTCGGGCGAGGCACATTCGCGGGCTGATATCCGCTTACCCGGTGCACAGGAAAGATTAATCCGTAAACTACATAAAGCAGGCAAGCCGATTGTGTTGGTTATTATGGCCGGCCGGCCGATTACAATTGAACATATACTGCCCAATGTTTCTGCCGTAGTAATGGCCTGGCATCCCGGTACCATGGCGGGACCCGCGCTTGCAGATGTATTGAGCGGAAAAGAAAATTTCTCCGGAAGGCTTCCTGTTACCTGGCCCAAAACAGTAGGGCAGATTCCCATTTATTATAATCACACAAATACCGGCCGGCCGGCCGATTCCGTTTCGTTTGTTGGTATAAAAGATATTCCGATTGAAGCGTGGCAAAGTTCACTGGGCAACAACTCACATTACCTGGATGCTGGATATACACCGCAATACCCATTCGGATATGGCTTGTCGTACACAAAATTTGTTTGTACAAACAGTTCCATCGAAAAAAATACACTTACAGTTAAAGATAGTTTGATTGTAACACTGTCGGTTTCAAATGCAGGTAGCCGCAGTGGTATAGAAACAATACAGCTATATGTGCAGGATGTAACAGCAAGTCTGGTGAGGCCGGTTAGAGAGTTGAAAGCATTTGCTCAGGTTGAATTAAAGGCTGGAGAAACAAAAACAGTTCGGTTTGCAGTAGCAGTATCGGAGTTGGGTTTTTATAACAATGAAGGCATTTATGTTATTGAACCCGGAGCCTTTAATCTGTGGGTCGCACAAGATGCTGCAGGCGGCATGAAACAATCCTTTGAAATAAAATAACATATCGCAACATGAGCGAGTCAATAAACAATCTTTCCTGGCAGGACTTTGAAAAAGTAGATATCCGTGTCGGTACAATTACACAGGCAGAAATATTTTCAGAAGCAAAAAAGCCGGCCTACAAACTATACATAGATTTTGGTCCGTTGGGAATTAAAAAAACATCGGCACAAATCACTGTACTTTATTCAACCGAAGAGCTGATTGGTAAACAGGTTGTAGCCGTTGTAAATTTTCCACCAAAACAAATTGCAAACATACAAAGCGAATGCCTGATCCTGGGCGCCATTGGTGGTAATAAAGAAATCACGCTATTATCCCTGGATAAAGGAGTTGAGAATGGATTGAGAATCGGATAAACGTGTTTATCAACCTTTAAAAAAGTAATGCGTATAGTTAACAATACATCAAGCAAATTGCGTTTCAATGCCAACACTTTGGAAAAAGGAAGACATACGATTAAAAATCAAATATTATTTGATTCCTCAGGCACTTGTTTCGTTGTTCATTACGCTTTATCCATTTTTTATAGGTAATTTTTTCAGACAAGCATATGTAATTACAAATTGGGAGTTGTTAAATCAGAATATAGTATTTCAGACGATTTTTATTATAACCGGAACACTTGTAATCGCTTATTTTGCTTACGCTAAAACAGGTATTTTTTTATTCGATTTTTATCAGAAAAAATGGGGACAGCGAAGTTCGTTTTTTATTTTACCCTTATTCATAGGTGCAATATGTTCCTTTGCGATACATACACATATCGATCATGCAAAAATCAGAAGCTATTCAATTACCAGCATAAATGAATTAAGAAATATTCATGACTCAACGGAAGTTTATACCATCGGATATTATAATATTTTATACGATGAATATTTTTACACGGAGCGTATAGAGGATGTAAATATAGGAACCTCTAAGCATCATCAGTATGTAACAGAAGTAAATACCTATGCAGTTTGTCCGGTGTTGGTAAATTTTTCAACAGAATATGATTTGAAGAAACAAAAAGTATGGATTGGTTTTAATGTTTGTAAAAGATTTAATTTTAGACATAACTATCAAGATCCATTAATTAAAGATGCAGCGTATGAAAATTTAACAAAAATTCATTCTCAAAAAGATGTTACATATTTCACAGAAACGTCTAATAAAATTTATGCGGATCTGATAAAAGAAAAGTTAAGTAACAATTCCATTCCATATACAGATCCAATAATTCTTGAAGCGCATTATGAACCATATGTCCCATATGATGGGTATGCATATGCGCTCAGTGCATTATATTTTTATTTAGGTGCTAACGCGTTTTTAACTATTGTTGCTATGACAAAATATGTTGATCAGAGTAAGAAAGAAAAACGGATAAAATAAGCAATGTTGCCAGTGTCGGATAAAGTGGGAATGGATTGGGAATCGGTTGAAGAGCAAATTCCAAAAACAAATAACAAAAAAACAAACGAATTAAATATACATTAAATCAAATCCATTTGGAATTTGTGTTTTGTTATTTAGAATTTCAACCAAGCTATTTGTTATACTTATTCCTGTAATCCACCGGCGACATACCTGCTACCTTTTTAAACACATCTCTAAACGCTTTCACATCGGTATAGCCAACGTCGTACATCACTTCGTTCACCGTTTTCCGGCCGGATTCCAATTGCTTTTTAGCTGCTTCAATTTTTACACGCTGAATGTATTCAATAACTGTATTTGTGGTTGCTTTTTTGAATCGCCGCTCAAACGTTCTGCGCCCTATACCAAATTTTTCTGCCAGTTCGTCAACGGTTATTTTTTCTGCAAAATGTTTTTCAATAAATTCCTGCGCTTTAATGATCGGCAGGTCGTCGTGATCTTTTTGTCCTTTAAACATGACAAACTGCGACTGCGTATTGCGATCCATTTCAAGCAAAAAAAATTTCGATGCCATAATGGCCATTTCGCGGTTGGTATATTTTTCTACCAGATATAACAGCAGGTTCCAGTATGAGGTAGCACCGCCGCTGGAATAGATGCCATTCTGATCGGTGATAATCTTATCATCCGTAAGCGTAACGTCAGGAAACATGGTCCGGAATTCATTCGCAAACAACCAGTGCGTGGAACAGCTCTTACCTTTTAATATACCCGTTGAAGCAAGCAGGAATGCACCGACACATAAGCTCGCAACTTCTGTACCTTTTTTATAGTGCTCTGTGATCCATGGCAGGTAAGCGCTGTTCTTTTTTATTGCCTCCTGCATATTACCGCTTAAGGCTGGGATAATGATGAGATCTGTTTTTTTTATATCTTTTATTGTCGCATCTGTATGAATAGAAATGAGCCCATCCTGAAGGGTTACTTCTTTATTCAGCCCCACAAGGTTTACTGAAAAGGCCGGTTGCAACTCAGCAATCTTTAAAAAGTCGTTTATGGCACTGAACATATACCGCGGATCTACAATAGCAGCAGGCACAGCAGTTTCAAGAACTAAAATAGACACGTGTTTCATGCTGTAAAGTAAGCCAAAAGATTTGTCGTAATCAACCCGTCAGTTTGTCGTTTTTGCACGATCTTTAGTAGGATATTACACTTACATTTGTATTATCCAAAACGCATACGAATACATGGAAACAACACATTATTCAATAGCCCAACATTTTTCCAGCGGAGATTTTCCGGCAGTTTACGCTTGTTTTAATGATATAATAGAATGGAATATTATTGGAAATCAGGTAGTGAAAGGAAAGGCTGATGTAATTGATTTCTGCAATAAAATGTTACCAGAAATGAAAGGTGCTGTATTAACAAATGATAATGTGATTCAGAATGAAAATCAGATTGTAATTGAAGGGAAATGTCGTTATTTTGATGCGGAAGGAAAAGAAGCGTTCGTAAGTTATTGTGACATTTACCGGTTTGAAAACGATACAATAAAAACAATTACTTCTTATTGCATATAAATAAATTTTAAAACATAAATGATAACGATACATGGGAAATAAAATAACTGTTGAAGTAACAGTATACGCGGCAATCGAAAAAGTATGGAAATACTGGAACGAACCTGCACACATCATGAAGTGGTGCCAGGCATCGCCGGAATGGCATGTGCCTGCTGCCCAAAATGACTTAAAAGCGGGCGGTACATTTACAACAACAATGGCAGCAAAAGACGGCAGCATGAGTTTTGATTTTGGCGGGGTGTATGATCAGGTAAAAACAAATGATCTGATCGAATATACGATAGGCGATGGAAGAAAAGTACGAATTGTTTTTACGCATACAGGAGATACAACAAACATTGTTGAAAGTTTTGATCCGGAAGAAACCAATCCAAGAGAGCTGCAGCAAAGTGGCTGGCAGGCAATTTTAAATAGTTTTAAATCATATACTGAAAATAATTAATTCTAACCTAACCTTTTTTCGACATGAAAATTCTTAAGAAAATTTTAATCGGTCTTGCCGTATTCATTGCATTACTATTGCTTATAGCAGTATTTATTCCGACAACCTATACCGTATCTGTATCAACGACTATTCATAAACCGCAGCAGGAAGTATATGACTATGTTAAACAGATTAAAAATCAGGAAAACTACAGCATCTGGGTAATGCAGGATACAAATGTAGTAATGACGTATACAGGTACAGATGGCACGGTTGGCTTTATTGCAAACTGGAATAGCAAAGATGATAATGTTGGGGAAGGCGAACAGGAGATCACGAAAGTTGATGGGGAACGTGTAGATGTGGACCTGCGTTTCAAACGCCCGTTTGAAGGACAATCCAAAGCAGCAACAATTGTGAAAGCAGTCTCTGCGAATGAAACACAGGTAACGAGTGAGTTTTACGGACATAATCCATACCCTACAAACTTAATGTGTTTTGTTGGAAAAATGTTTATCAAAGACGCACAAACGCAGAATATGGCCAACCTGAAAGCCATTCTGGAAAAATAATAGTACAGTACTTCATTAAAAGCAACGTATATGTTAGCATACATAGCATACAGTATCGGCGGATTACTGGCAGTTATTGTATTAATCGCACTGGTTATCAAAAAGGATTATGTAATTGTATCTGAAGTTGTAATTAATAAGCCAAAGGATGAAGTTTTTAATTACATTATTCAGCTGAAAAATCAACGGTATTATAACAAATGGATAATGGCTGATCCTGACGTAAAGCTTAGCTATGCGGGTGTTGACGCAACCGTAGGATTTATTTCTGCCTGGGAAACAAATAATGCCGGAAAAGGAGAACAGGAAATTACAGCCATTAAAAACGGAGAAAGCTGTGATGTAGAACTGCGTTTTGAAAAACCATTTAAAGGAGTGAGCTATTATAAAGCAGTAACGGAATCGGTTTCAGCATCACAGACAAAAGTGCGTACCACATTCAATACGCGAACAGAATTTCCAATGAGCGCAATGATTCCCTTTTTGAAAATAATGCTGACAAAGGATATGCATGAAAATGCCAGGAATTTAAAAACTGTTATTGAAAAACAATAAAATGATTGTAGAGGTTTTTAAAACGAATGTATTAAATAAAGAGGTTGCTGACAAAATTGTTAGCGACCTTTCTATCGAAATGCCTCAATCAAAAATAAATTTTGACCTTAGCGATTGCGATAAAATTTTGCGTATTGAAAGCCGTACCGAAATTCATATTGAACGTGTTACCCAACATATGATCAGCTGGGGATATAAATGCGAGATACTGGAGGCTTAATTTTTTGGAATAATTTTCTATTTTTCATATACATTTCAAAAATTCCTGATGAGAATGTGCCTGCAATCACATTAAATAACGTATCTTATGTATTCAAAAATACTCTTTTTTGAAATGTATATGAATGACACAGTTAATTGATAAAAATACCTTAAAATTATTACGGGTACCTTTTTCTCTTTTTTTAATGCCCTTATTTTTATTGGCATTAAGCCAGTCTGGTGTCTATATTTTAAGCGTGTATGTACTTATATCATTCTTTATTATCCACTTTCTGGTTTATCCATCAAGCAATGGGTATAACAGTTATATAGACAAAGATGAAGACAGCATTGGCGGTCTGGAAAAACCTCCTATGCCAACTAAAAAATTATATTATCTCACCCTTGTACTGGATGTACTTGCACTACTGCTGGCATACTTCCTTGTCAGTCCGTTGTTTGCTTTGTGTATACTTATGTATATGCTGGCTTCAAGAGCTTACAGTTCAAAAGAGATCCGGTTAAAAAAGTATCCTTACATTGGTTTTCTGGTAGTAGTTTTTTTTCAAGGCGCATTTACATATTATACCTGCTATGCAGGTATAACCGGCCATGCCTTGGAGCTGAATAAACCTGCGTTGTTTTTGTTGCTGGCTGGTTCCTTCCAGATTGCAGGGGCGTATCCGTTAACGCAGATCTATCAGCATCAACAAGACCTGAGAGATGGTGTTATAACGATAAGCTATAAGCTTGGATATGCCGGAACATTTATTTTTACCGGAATAATGTTTACAATCACAAATGTGTGCTATTTTATCTATTTCAATCTGACAGGAAAATTAAACAATTTCTATCTCGTGCAGATTTTCTTTATTCCCATTGTCGCTTATTATATATATTGGTTCGTAAAAGTTCTTCAGGATACAAAAGCTGCCAATTTTAAACATACCATGTACATGAATCTTGTTGCAGCAATCTGTATGAACAGCTGCTTTCTTGTATTATACAGCATTAATTAAAAATTGAACCGTGAGTTATATTGCAGCGATAGAAACGAGTGTGCCGGAGCATATGCATACACAAAAAGAGTTTACAACCTTTTATGCAAATTCCACAGAGGATGTTGACGTTCAGCGGAAGATTAAAATTATTGCTTCTAAAACAGGAATTGAAAAGCGGTATTCGGTGCTAAAGGATTTTAATGCTCAGCCGGAAGATTTTGAATTTTTTCCAAAGGATGCTTCATTACTTCCAGAACCCGGATTGTCAAAACGTATGGAGATCTTTAACAAAGAAGCTCTTCAGCTTTCCATTAAAACAATATCAAAGATTCCGGAATTCGATCATATTAAAAATACAATCACGCACCTGATCACCGTAACGTGTACCGGTTTATTTGCACCGGGTCTGGATATACAGTTGATCCAGGCATTAGCATTGAAGCCGTCCATTAACAGAAGCAGCATTAATTTTATGGGTTGTAATGCCGCCATACTTGCGTTGAAGCAGGCGGATGTTATCTGTAAGGCAAATGGAAATGCAAACGTACTAATTGTATGCACGGAATTATGTTCGATCCATTTTCAAAAAGATTATTCGGATGACTATATTATCTCAAATCAGTTGTTCGGAGATGGTTGTGCTGCTGTACTTGTAACGGCTGATCCGGTAGCATATGCAACGGATCAATTAGTTAAAATAAATGAATTTCACTCCTTGCTTTTACATAAAGGCTATAATGATATGGCCTGGCAGTTATCGGAAACAGGTTTTAGAATGAATTTGACAACGTATGTGTCAGACCTGATCAATGGCAATATTAAACAGATGCTTGCAGACATAAATGTTGATGCGAATGCCATTAATTTTTGGGCCGTACATCCCGGAGGCAGAAAAATTATTGATGGCTTTTGTGAGGCATTGCGATTAGATAAAGGTCAGCTGGAAGCTTCTTATGATGTATTAAAAAATTACGGAAATATGTCTTCCCCGACAATCCTTTTTGTATTGAAACAGGTGCTTGATGGAAACAAAGAATCTGCAAAAGGCAAATCCCTATTGACAGCTGCGTTTGGGCCAGGATTGAGTATAGAAACGCTTACGCTGGTATATGCTTAAATTCAGGAGTCATACAAAAGAATTACTGGATGGAGACGCAATTCCTGAAAAGGATTTGTTTCAAAATCTGAAAGAATTAGACACTATAAATAAATTGCTTGGCGGATATAAGATCAGCTTGTCTGCCATTGATGAACTGATTAAAAATGCTGCTGCATATAAGCTTGTAGATATAGGCTGTGGCGGAGGTGATACATTAAAATATATGTATCACTGGGCCAAAAGAACGGATAAAAATCTTTCATTGGTTGGCATTGATATTAAACCGGTTTGTATTGAATATGCAAAAACAAATACAGCTGATTTGCCTATTCAGTATATCTGCGATGATTATAAACAGGCGTTTAATCATATTGAAAAAATTGATTTTATTCACGCGTGTTTATTTTGTCATCACCTTTCAGAAGAACAACTTGTAGAACTGATTCAGTTTGCTTTAATAAATAAAACAACATTGGTTGTGAATGATCTTGAACGCAATCCGATCGCATATTATTCCATCAAATGGCTGACAGCAATTTTTTCTCATTCGTATCTGGTGAAAAATGATGCGCCGCTTTCTGTTGCACGCGGATTTAAAAAGAAAGAATGGGAAGCGCTTCTGAAAAAGGCAGGAGCTGCAACGTATTCGGTTAAAAATAAATGGGCATTCCGCCATCAGGTGATTGTTTATGGAAATCAATAACAAACCCTATAAATGTGCTGTTATCGGAGGCGGTGTTGCAGGTCTAAGCCTTGCTATTCAGCTTGCGGACCATGGTCTGGATGTTATTGTATTTGAAAAGAATACGTATCCGTTTCATAAAGTCTGCGGCGAATATATTTCAATGGAAAGCTGGAATTTTTTGCTTTCATTGGGTTTGCCGCTGACAGAAATGCATCTTCCGCATATAAAACAACTAGGTATTTCTTCTGAAAAAGGCTTTATGCTTCAGGCACCGTTAGCATTGGGCGGCTTTGGAATAAGCCGTTTTACACTGGATCAGCAATTGTATTTTTTAGCAAAGGCAAAGGGCGTCCGGGTTATTGAAAATTGCAGAGTAACACATGTTACAAACGATGCTGATCAGATAACATGCATCACAACATCTGCCGGAATATTTACTGCAGAAATTGTTTGCGGCAGTTATGGAAAATATACACCCGCGTTTGCCAAAAATGAAACCAATTCAAAAAAGGAAGTTATAAATTACATAGGCGTTAAATATCATATTAAAACTGATTTCCCAAATAATAAAATTGAATTGCATAATTTTGAAGGCGGTTACTGCGGTATTTCAAAAGTTGAAAACAATACATATTGTTTGTGTTATTTATCTGCTTCAGATCAATTGAAGCAGGCAGATAATGATATAAAAATCCTGGAAGAAACTATATTGTTTCGGAATAAATACCTGAAACAAATTTTTACGGAATCGAAATTTTTGTTTCAGCAGCCTGTTGTTACCAGCAATGTTACCTTTCATAAAAAAAATACATATGTAAACGGCATTTTCTTAGTAGGTGATGCTGCCGGTTCGATAACACCGCTCTGCGGAAACGGCATGAGCATGGGCTTACGCGGATCATTTATTCTGGCGCAACTGTTGATTTCCTTTTATAAAACAAACAGCCGTAAAAAACCGCTGATTGCCGCATATCAGCATGAATGGAATAAACAGTTTAATACACGCATACAAACAGGATATTATCTTCAACACCTGTTTGGCAAAAAAAACACAACACATCTTGTTTTGAAAACACTGGATAAACTTCCGGGGCTTACTCAAAAAATTATTGGACTTACGCACGGGAAACCGTTTTGATTTATATATTTAATCATACTATAGTTACGTTATCGGATACATAATCAATGGCTGGATTTTCAGTATACATACCTTGTGATGCATTAAAGCCATTTGTTAAAAGTCTGGCTATTTCAGAAAATGAACACGAACAGGTTTATAAAGTAATTCCGGATACAGCCCTTGTTTTAGGTTTTCAATACAAAGGAAAACTGGCGTATCTAGATGGGTCAAATGAATTGCCGCTGGCACGTTCGGGTGTAAGCGGACTGAGTGATCACTATAAAATATTTAAAAACTCGGCGGGTATTGGTACCGTGCTGGTTTTCTTTACAGAAACCGGAGCAGCGCATTTTTTCAAACAGCCGTTGCATGAATTATTCAGGGAAAGTATTTCACTGGATAACTTTATGTTTCAATCCGAATTGTTGATTCTGGAAGCACAGCTGGGTGAATCGAAAACAGACCTTGAGCGGATCTCCGTTGTAGAACGGTTTTTACTTTCAAAAATCCGTAGTATTGAACCGGATAAACTAGTATTGGCAGCCCTTGCACTTATTCATAAAAGCAAAGGCATGATCCGTATCACAGAATTGATGGCGCAGTTACACATCAGTCAAAGCCCGTTGGAAAAGAGATTCAGGCAGGCAGTAGGCGCATCACCTAAAAAGTTTTCTTCCATTGTGCGGCTAAAACATGCTATTCAGCAGCAGACGCATTCAAACTCCCTTACTGAATTAAGTTACGAACTGGGCTTTTACGATCAGGCACATTTTATCAAAGAGTTCAAAAAATTTACCGGAGATACACCAGAGATTTTTTTTTCTTCTCAAAATTCGTAAAAACGATTTTTTACAATTCGGGCAAGAGATCTTTTCAAATATTTGTATCAGAAATGTATCAGATATCAAACAACTACTTATATGTTTACACTTGAACAGATTAAAGCGGCACATGCCAAAGTAAAAAGCGGCGCAGATTTTCCTTCATATATTCAGGAACTTATAGGCTTAGGCCTGAAGCAATATACGCAGTTTGTAAGCGACGGGCATACAATTTATTCCGGAACGGATAATGTTACCATTCAGTCAGAAGCAAAATATCCGGCATTTACTATCGCTGAGAAGGCAGACAAAGCAAAACTAAAACAGGATCTGGGGATACACCAGCAGGGCGGCACGAATTACATGACATTTTGTGAACAGGCAGCAGCTGCAGGTGTTGAAACATGGATTGTTGATATGCACAACATGACCTGTATATATTATGATAAAAGCGGAAATGAGATGCTTGCGGAAAACATCCCTGCATAGATAATGAAAATTAGCCGCTCCGCCGCTTCGTAGCGGCTAATAAAAATGTCAGCAAGTTTCAGATTTTATTATCGTTAAAAACTGAATACTTTTGTGTGTAAAGTATCAGTAGAATGAACGAACAGGAACAGACCAATTACAGCCGTATAGCAGAAGCGATTGAATACATCCGGGCGCACTATAAAGAACAGCCGGGTCTTGATGAAGTTGCAGAGAAAGTTCATTTAAGTCCGTTTCATTTTCAACGGATATTTACAGAATGGGCAGGTATAAGTCCGAAAAAATTTTTACAATATATAAGCATTCAGCATGCAAAAGAATTATTAAATCAGTCGCAGCCAACGTTGTTTGATATTGCAGATACTGTTGGTTTGTCTAGTACAAGCAGGCTGCATGACTTGTTCATAAAAATAGAAGGTATGACGCCGGGCGAATATAAAAACAGCGGTGAAAATCTTTCTATTCAGTATAGTTTTTCAGATACACCGTTCGGAAAAATACTGGTAGCTTCTACATCTAGTGGAATCTGTCAGTTAACATTTATTGAAAGTGAACAGGACGGACTTACGCGTCTGCAGTCTGTTTTTTCAAATGCCAGCTATACACATGCTGTAAATGAAATGCATGAAAATGCGCTGCGTATTTTTTCAATGGATTGGTCGAAGCTGAAACAGATAAAACTGCATTTGAAAGGAACAGATTTTCAATTAAAAGTCTGGGAAGCATTATTAAAAATTCCTGTGGGTACATTAACAACCTATGGAGATATTGCTTCAAAAATTTATAAGCCTTCAGCTTCCAGAGCCGTAGGGACAGCAATTGGCAGTAATCCGATCGCGTTTTTAATTCCGTGTCACCGGGTGATACAGACAAGCGGAAATATTGGAGGGTATATGTGGGGGCCAACAAGAAAGACTGCCATAATAGGTTGGGAAGCAGCTAAAATTGAGGGCACGAAATAATGGACCTTTTTAATCAAGACCCGACGGCAAATCTCTTGCCCTTTGATGGCATTGTTCAGTATTATGGTCCGGTTATGAAGCGTGATACGGCCGATCACTATTTAAATACATTACTGCAGGATATTGAATGGAAAAATGATGAAGCTATTATTTATGGCAAACATATTATCACCAAACGTAAAGTTGCGTGGTACGGAGATCGTGCTTTTTCTTATACCTATTCAAATACAACCAAACAGGCATTGATATGGACAAAAGAATTGCTTGAACTGAAGCAGTTAGTTGAAAAACTAACCGGCGACACATTTAATTCCTGCTTGTTGAATTTGTATCATACTGGAGAGGAAGGAATGGCCTGGCATAGCGACGATGAAAAATCATTGGGCTTAAATACCTGTATTGCATCGCTAAGTTTTGGTGCTGAACGGAAATTTTCTTTAAAACATAAAACAACCGGCGATACAGTTATTCAAATGTTGCAACACGGAAGTTTGCTGGTAATGAAAGGCGCAACACAAACCAATTGGCTGCATTGCCTGCCTAAAACTAAAAAAGTACTTTTGCCGCGTGTGAATCTTACGTTCCGGACAATTATTAAATAATGCAGGGGAACAGACTGATTAAGCAACAATTTCATCAAATCCTTCTTCCGGAGATTTTAATGTTACGTTAAAAAACCCAACAACACGTATTGCTGTCTGGACTCCAAAGGTGCTGTAGTAAAGCAGCTGGTCAAATTCGGAATGCTCTCTTGAATTTGGGATGAATTTCTTACAGGTATTTATACAATTCAATTATATACATAGATAATACAACAGAAATTATTCGCGTTGTGAAGATCTGATTTTTATAACGCAATAACAGATAACAAAAATCATTACGTAGCTGGAATGGTTTTTAAAGTCCGGATAACAACTGTTATCCGGACTTTTTATTATTTGCTCAGCCATTAAATAAGTTGTTTGACGCCGGTTATCCTTTCAATGCAACCATTCAATCATTATACATTTTTATACGTGTACGATTAAATATTTTTGTTTAGAAAGTTCGACAAAGCGTACGTTCAATCTCAGGATTATTACATTCAGTTTAAACCAAACCCAGTTAGAAAATGAAAAACCAGCATTTCACGTAACACAGTCAGAAATGTTTTTCTTTGACGGTTACAAACCATCTGCACCGTAAGATTTATCCTTTGTTAACTAATGAAATCTCTTTTAGCAAAATATATAATCTTATAAAGAATCGTTTTAATGCATTCAATAATCAAAAACAGACATTTGTTATTGTAACACAATCTGTTTAGTATTAAAACGATATGTCTACCGGTATTGTATTCTTTTTAATAACAATCTTTTCAATCGTTTTTACAGCAGTATTAAATTTCAACTTAAGCATTTTACATTATGAAAAAACTAATATCTAAAATGAGGAGTGTTTCGCTTACCTGCATTATTTTCATGTTCGTATTCTCCCTCTCTGTGCAGGCATCTTACATGAAGGATGTACCTGTTAAAGTAAAGCAACCTGATGGAACAGAGTTAACGTGTCTGGCAACGGGTAATGAATTTCACAACTGGCTTCACGACGCAAAAAATTTCACTATTATAAAAAATCCTGTTACGGGATATTATGTGTATGCAATTTTAGTGAATGGAAAATTAGCACCGTCAGCATTTATTGCTGGCAAAACCGATCCGGCTTCAAAAGGTATTTTACCGGGTGTCAATCTGAGTGAAACCGAAGTAGCTAAAAAGACACAGGAACTGAAAGCTCAAAAAGCAATTCCTCAGTCAAACCTGAGAACTGCTGCAGCAGCTCCTGTACGCCCGGCTACAGGTATCTATAACAACCTTGTTATATTTATCAGCTTCAGCGATCAGGCAGAAATTTCAACGCCGCTTTCGCAGATTACACCAAAATTTAATACATTAGGAATAAATTCTGTGCGTGATTTTTACAAAGAAGTTTCAAACAGTCAGCTGGATGTGGTAACAAGTTTTTATCCGGTTTCTTCAGGAACATATCCGATCTCGTATCACGATTCTCATCCAAGAAGTTATTATACAAAAGATGCGCCGGATGGGTACAACAATACAAGTCCGGATTTAACAACACGCGAGCATACCTTATTGGCAAATGCAGTAAGAGCTGTGCAAAATCAGGTGCCGGCAAACTTATTGATCGATGGGGATAATGATGGAAACATAGACAATATTGTTTTTGTAATCAATGGATACAATGAAGGCTGGTCAGATCTGTTATGGCCGCACCGTTGGTCATTGTTCTCTGAAACAGTTTCCATTAATGGGAAAAGAGCATACGACTATAATGTTATTTTTACAGAAGCATTAGGCGTTGGTGTGATCTGTCACGAATTGTTCCATTCTTTTGGCGCACCGGATCTATACCATTATACCGATTATCCGCATGATCCGGTGGGTGATTGGGATTTAATGGCAAGCGGCGACTGGAATACACCAAGACATATGACCGTACATTTTAAACAACGTTATGCGCATTGGGTCGCCAGCGTACCAACACTTACTGCAGCAGGAAGATATAGCCTGGCTCCGTTGTCACGTTCTCCTTATGCAGCTTACAGAATCAACCTGCCTGATACAGATCAGTTCTTAATGTTAGAATACAGAAAAAAAGAAGGCCGCTATGAATCCGCACTAAGCGGACAGGAAGGTTTAATCATCTATAGAGTCAATCCGAATATTGAAGGGAATGCAAATAATGGTCCGGAAGAATTATATATCTTCAGACCGGATGGAACAAACAGTGTAAATGGAAGTTTGTATCAGGCAGCCTTTTCTCAAACAAACAGCAGGACACGTTTCGATGATTATACCAATCCGGCATGTTTTCTTACAGACGGAACACCGGGAGGCTTACCTGCTTTTTATGGCATTACAAATGTATCTGTACTGGGTGATGTTATAAGCTTTGATTATATGGGTGGAGATACAGGAAATAAACTTCCTGTTGTTCAAATTACAAATCCTAAAAGCACATCAACACTTACTGCTCCGGCATCGTTTGTAATTGTTGCCAATGCAAGTGACGCAGATGGAAGTATTGCAAAGGTAGAATTTTTCAACGGAACAACATTATTAGGAACAGTTACTTCAATACCATATAGCTTCTACTGGCAAAATGTTGCAGCAGGTACCTATACAATAATTGCTAAAGCTACAGATAATGGAGGTGCAACCGCTACTACATCTGTAACAATAACAGTACAGCCAGGTGCTTCACTGGAAGATATTATCGGAAATGCATGCGGACAGAATGGCGGCACGGCTACATATAGCCTGAATGCCTCTAACCGTACAAATGCTACCGGATATAACTGGTGGTATACAGGAAACAAGCAATCCTTAACACCTGTTGTGAATCAGCCTTATAACGCAGTAATGACATATGGTTCGGCGTTCTCCGGTGGTCAGTTGTGTGTAGGTGTAAACTATAGTGCTGCTCCGTGGTACAAACAATTCTGTAAAAATCTTTCTGCTTGTCCATCAAACATTAATGCGTTCAGAGTAGATGAAACAGAACAAACCACAACAGTAGTTTCGCCAAACCCATCTGTTGAAAGCTTTACAATAACGTTGAAAAAGCCATCGGCGTTGATCACGATAATGGATTCAAAAGGTACGGCTGTAAAACAACTGTCTGGTGCGGAAGGAACGGTTGAATTTGGCAATGATCTGCTTACAGGAATTTATATGCTTTCTGTTGTGTATACAGATAACACAACAGAAAATATTCGCGTGGTGAAAATAAAATAAACGCCTTTTCAAACAGTAAACAATACATTTTGTATTAAGTTAAAGTCCCGGCAGCAGGTTGTTGCCGGGACTTTTTTATTCTCATTTAAACCCACTTGATTTAATAAAACAAAATGATGAACTTATAGGAATTAAAAGTCTCTAATAACGTGTATGGATTATTATAAAATTTTGGGCATTGAAAAAAATGCTACAGAAGCCGATATTAAAAAAGCCTATCGGAAGATGGCCCGCAAATACCATCCGGATTTGAATCCCAATGATAAAGTGGCCGAACAAAAATTCAAGGAAGTTAATGAAGCGAATGAAGTATTAAGCAATGCAGAAAACCGGAAAAAGTATGATGCCTATGGCGAGAACTGGAAACAGGGAAATGCCTATGCGAATGCTGATCAGCAGCGTTATCAGCGCCCTCCGAATCAGGGCGGAGGCGGCAATCCGTTTGACGGCGATTTTTCAGACTTCTTCGGATCGATGTTTGGAGCAGGTGGAGCAAGAGGTGGCCGGGGCGGCACAAAATTTAAAGGGGCAGACCTGTTTGCAGAACTACAGTTAGATCTTAAAGAAGTTTTTGTTACCCATAAAAGAGAGCTGAATGTAAACGGTAAAAACATCCGCATTACAATTCCTGCGGGGATTAAGGACGGACAAACAATCAAAATTGCGGGCTACGGTGGTGACGGTTTAAATGGCGGCCCGAAAGGCGATTTACAGATTGAAATATCTGTTACGAATAACACAAAATTTAAAATAGACAACAACGACTTGCATAACACGGTAGAACTGGATTTATATAAGGCACTATTAGGCGGGGACCTGATCGTAGATACGTTTGATGGAAAGGCAAAATTAAAAGTTGCTCCCGAAACACAAAACGGAACCAAAGTAAAACTCAAAGGCAAGGGATTGCCGGTATATAAAAAAGAAGGTGTGTTCGGAGATCTGTACATCACATATAACATTTCCCTTCCAACCAATCTTACTGAAAAAGAAAAAGAATTATTCACGGAACTCTCTAAACTCAGGAACGCATGAATATAGAAAACTTTATTCCGGTACACAAAATCTGCACATACTATCAGGTAGAAGTTTCCTTTTTAAATGGATTAGGGGAAATTGGACTGATTGAAATAAATACGGTTGAAGAGATTGGTTATATTCATATGGATCAGATTGGAAGCATTGAAAAAATGATCCGCATGCACCATGATCTGGATGTTAATATTGAAGGAATTGATGTTGTATTTAATTTATTGAATAAAATTGAAGCGTTGCAACAGGAGTTAAAAGGTACAAGAAACAGATTGAAAATGTACGAAGGTTGAAAAGCGTACTGAGCGTATATGTTTTCATAACCCCCATTGCGGTTAATCCGTAGAATAAAACGTTCTAACCAGTTATAGCCAACATGAATCGTACGGATTACATTCTTACCATTACAAAAGGAATTTTAGAAGCACCGGAAGAAATTACAGCAGGATTAATAGAATATTTCAGTGCCATTTTTGAATTAAAAGAAATGCAGAAGCCAGGATTTGTTGTACTGGCAGCAGGTTTGGAAAATGGGAAAGATGGTTCATTTACCGATTGGGTAAAAGCACTTCGTGTTGAAAAAGTTAAAAAATGTGTGCTACGTTCTTCGGCACAGGAAGCTGAAAAACTTCCCGCGCATATTGCCGCAGCCTTTGCCGGTGCACAGGAATATCTGTTTGAAGTAATCACTGAAAAAACGGCACACTGCTATGTGATAAGATCAATTTATTCTCCGCAGTACGCAATTACTACAGAATTATTCACGGAATTAACGGATGCGCAAACCAACAGTGCGGCATTGTGGCAACTGGTTGCGGAACTGATAACAGAATCGAATGAACTGAATGGCCGCAAAACTGTAGATAAAAGTGTTGTAAAAGAATATCTGAATAGCCGGGAAGGTAAAGAAGAATTTAATTTTCTTGCATCAAAATTATCGGAAGAAATGCAGATTGAATGTGTGGTAACACAATCGCCATTTATTTTTCCGCAACACCTGCAGCACTTGTTTTATCAATCGGATTTTTCATTTTATGATGGTGCTGATAGAGAGATTGCGTTTCTATATACACTGAAAGCATGTTCAGCAGAAGAGTTACTGATGCTTGTGCAGGGACAGCCATTTGCTGCAGATATCTGGGCGCAGTGTGAGAAAGAATTAAAAGAGTATCCGCGGGAAGGCATACCCGTATTAGCTGCTTCAGAATTTGAAGCATATATTAAAAGTCAAACAACAGAAGCGCTCAATCAAAATGGTATTGCCAACATAATATGTGTTGCAATACGTACACTAAGTGAACAACATCATGTACGCCCTGCGATCCCTGAAGCATTAAAAGATGTTTTTGGTCCGGATAAAAAGGAATACGACAAAGCACTTGCACGCGGCAATGTAAAAGACAGATGGTATTTGAAATCGAATGAAAAGCCCTGGGAGATCTGTTATTTTGAACCGGTAGACATTACTACTTTATTAGAACCTGAAATTGATTTGAAAAAAGCAAAGCAGGAATTTGCGCAGGCGCTTTCAGAAATTGAAGGGTTTGCTAAAAAAATCCAGTCTTCTTACCAGGAAGCTTTCCGGTTTGCTGGGTACTTTTTAAGCGCAGCTGTCCCGGCCGGCAATTATGATCCGCCCCATCTTGAAATCATTTCAAAAGATCTGGAGGCAAAAGGATTCTCAGAACGTGCGATTCAGATATTGGTAAATAATTTTCTCTATCTGGAAGAATGGCATAAAATGAAATTCGATACGGAAACCATTCTTGGTTTGTTTGCAGTTAATAATGCGGATCACTTTGGCGGTATGGGTTCGTGGAACGATCAGTATGTGGAAGAAGATCCGGAAACGTATAATCGTGTATCTGCACGTACGTTTGATGCAATGAAAAAATATTTTGTTTCGTTACTTTCTAAATAAATACATATGGCCATAATTGTTTTTTTTATAGGGTTTATAGCGGTGTTAATAAGCGCTTTTTATATTTCGTTTAATGTATATGCAACACTAAACAGCAGAGGAAATAAGTTAGCTGCACTCGCCTCAATTATAGCTTTTGTTGTAAGCTTAATCGGCTTAGGTGTTATTGTTTTATTTGTTTGGGCTGAGTTGACCGGCGGATTCAGCAGAAGATGATCAACCGGACAGTAAAAAAATGTATGAGTAGATAAAAAATCAGTACGGATTTATAAATAAATGCATATGGAATTAACACCTTTGATTGGACTTGCTGTAATACTTATAAGTTCTTTTTTAATTTCCTGGAAAGCATATAAAGCACTACGTAGCAGAGGAAAGCAATATGCAGTTTTCTTTGCGGTAATGAGCTTTGTTGTCAGCTGTGTACTTATCTGGGTGGCTTTACTATTTGCCTGGATCGTTTTTGGAGACGGATTCAGCAGAAGATAATATAAAGTTTTTTTTCATCCGGATATAATATTCCGCTAAAAGCAGGTTGGGTACAAAGCCAAGCCAGGCATTGATCATATAAAGCGAATCCGGATCTATGGTCGTGGCAGCACTTAAAATCATTTTCCAGCTGCGTAACGTAATGGCAGAAAAAGTAAGTGCATAACTACGGATCATATAGTTTTCATGGCTCCTGAAATTTTTATTTTTAATATCAAGAAATGCTTTCAGCGTAAACCAGAACCAAAGGCAATCCAGTATCATAAAAGCTGTTTTAGTTGGAAAGCCTCCGTTTGCGTAATAAGCCATAATAAGTGCTGCAGGAAAATTGATTACAAGTATGTTGAATACATACACCTTACCGATGAACCTGTGAATAGCGGGATAGCCTGTCTGTAGATGTTTTGAGAATTGTGTAAAACCTGCAATCAGACAAAAAATACTTGTGAAGACATGAATATAAAAAGCAATTTTCCAGCGGACAATGTGCATGTATTCCTGTTTGTATTGCAGAAAAGCCACGTGTTCATCGAAGCTGCTGTATTGCAGAATCGTTAGTGACATAAGAAAGGTTGCTATACAGAGAAGGGTATAGATAATAATTGTTTTCAGTATATCAAGCACAAATGCCCGCATCACATAATTTCTTTTTTTCTATTGATCATATATACTGCCGCAATGCCTAACACGCCGCCAATAATAGTATGCAGCAATAATGTTTCGTTTAGGAATACCCAAGAAGACACCGCTGCAGAAACCGGTACTAAAAAAATAAAACTGCTTGCTTTCTCCGGACCGAGAGTTGTTGTAGCGTAAAAATAATAGCTCGTAGCAAGTGATGTTGCAAAGATACCGCTGAATAAAATGTTCCACCAGAAATACTGATCCGCGTTATGAAGTATATTATTCAAGTCTGTAAGGTTTACAAACGGAATCATAATTAAAACTGTTGCCAGGTACATCCATAAACTGAAGCTCATAGAAGAGCCATAAGTAGATGCTTTCGACGTGATCCGGCTCATCACTGCCCATACAAAGGCAGCCAGCAAAAAATAGATATTGCCGGATGCAAAGAGTTCATCCAGACTACCCCATATTTTCAATAAGGTTGCACCGGCAACTAAACCCAGCACCAATCCGATCGTTTCATTCCGTGACGGCTTTTTTCTATTCAATACCAATCCGATACTATAAGCCATGATCGGATTCATCGTTGTAACCAATACACCGCCTGCTCCGGCCAAGCCATTTTTCAATCCGTAAAAAAACAAATAGGTGTAAGCAGACAATAACAATCCGGCTGCCAGTAATGAAGGAATGCCTTTTCTATGAATGGTCAGCGGTGCCTTCATAAAAAAGAATACAGGTAAGAAGCCTGCGAATACAACGATATACCGGATCAGAACAATAGTAACAGGAGAGCCATAAGAAGCCGCCACTTTACCGGAAGGCCAGCTTAAGCCCCAGAAAAACATGCTCACTACAATACCTGTAAAAAGTAATTTCTCTGATTTGTTTTCCTGAGCAGTCAATGCGGTAATGATTAGAAATACGGTTGATTAAAAATACTACTTATTATTCAATGTAGTTCAAATTAAAACCGTTTTCTCAAACGCCCGGTCACATGTATGTAAGGGCAATTAAGCGCAGTGTATCTTATTTTACACCGGCTTGGCGCACCGGGGTGATCGATCCCTTATCAAACGGAGCCGATCTTTTAACCTCAACAACGTTTGATAAGGGATTATATAAAAAAAGCACCCGTGTTTCACGGGTGCTTTCATATGTACTACTATCTTAAAGCGTATTACCTAAAACCTATTACTTATAAATTGTATTCTTCAATAACCCTTAATACTTCTGCAACACCCCAGGCTTGAGCTACACAGCCGCGCGGGTAGTGCGGCGCGTCTCCGTCAAAGATTTCAGAAACACTGCCGATGCAGCTTTCTTCCAGGTGATAAGCAAAATTATAAATTACTTTCTGGCTTAAACGGTGTGCATGATCGCCGCTTACACGCATCATTACATCAACGTATGGCCCAAGCAGCCAGCTCCAAACAGTTCCCTGGTGATACGATGCATCACGCCTTCTCCAGTCGCCCTGATAAATACCATAATAATTATGGTCGTGCGGACTTAAGCTCCGCAAACCAACAGGCGTATATAAGTGCTCTTCCACACAATAGAAAACAGCCTGAGCCTTGTCAGCTTCAAGAAGCTGGAACGGAAGGCTGATAGCGAAAAGCTGATTCGGCCGGATAGATGGATTTGGCTGATCGTTTTCATCAATCAGGTCATACAAATAATTGCCATCCTGGTTCCAGAAGCGCGACAAGAACGCGTCTTTTACTTTCTGTGCCGATGCTTCAATAGCCACAGCATCGTGTGCCTGATTATTGGTATCTAATAAATACGCGAATATTTTTAACGTATTATACCATAATGCCTGGATCTCAACGGGCTTACCCATACGTGGCGTAACAACCCAGTCGCCAACCTTGGCATCCATCCAGGTTAATTGCTGGCCGGTTTCTCCCGCGAATAACAGGCCATCTTCAGCAACTTTAATGTTGTATAATGTTCCTTTGAAATGATGATCAACAATATCTTTTAAAACAGGAAGAATCTCATTCAGAACAAAGTTGCGGTCCTGAGTAGTTTGCAGGTAACGGTATACTGCTACAAAGAACCATAGCGTACCATCAACGTTGTTGTATTCCGGCGCTTCATCGCCATCTTTAAAACGGTTTGGCACCATCCCATTCTGAACGCTTTCTGCAAATGCTTTTATAATTCTTTTTGCATCATCAAAGCGGCCGGTGGTTAAACACAGCCCAGGCAATGCAATCATTGTATCTCTGCCCCAATCTGTAAACCAGTGGTAACCGGCTATTACAGTTTTTAACGATTCAGAACGCTGCACGACAAATTGATTGGCAGATAACGTTAATTGTTCAATCGTTGAATTAACTGTCCTGCCGTTAAGAAGCCCCATTCTGCGCACTCTTTCCTGCTCATATAAGTCAAAAGCATTTCTGCCTGCAGGATCGTTCGTTGAAAGAATAACACCAAATGAATCGCCGGCATTAAGTGACAGGGAGAAGGTACCGTGATTGAACAGATCTTCTTCACATTCTAAACCTCTGTAACGGTCAACCGCATAATCAAACTGATAGAACCAGTTCGGGTCGTTGCGTAACGACGCATTGGGTATGGAAATAAATATTTCCGGTGAAGTTGGATAAGGTTGTGTCCTGAATACGCCGTTCTCAAACGTGCAGGCAGGATCAAACACATCATTTGCTTTATGAAGGGAATGATAATCTCTGCCGGAAATAAGAGGAAGTAATTTAAATGTAAATGTTGTGGGCGCCTGAAGTACATTGTAAATGATTACGGTTGTATTTTCGCCATGCAGCATAACAACTGTTTTGCGGATCACAACACCGTTTACTTCAAACGTAAATTCAGGAAAAAATTCTTTTTTAAATTCAGCCATGTGTACATAGCCCTGAGGAGAAAGCGATTCTCTGTATTTGTTGGTGCTTAAGTGAAACCATTCGTCATTTAAAACAATGATCTCATCTAATTTATTAACCAATACGGTACGCTCAGTAGGTGGTTTGGTAGCAGCAACCAGGATACCGTGATATCTCCGGGTATTACAGCCGCTTAATGAACTCCCGGCCCATCCGCCCAAACCATTGGTTTCAAGCCATTCGGAACCTTCCCATAGCTTTCCTGAAGAAGAGCCATAAAAAAGTTTGTGAACATCTGTTTGAATGGCTGTCTTATCTAATCGTAACATAGCAATTTGCAAAAGGTAGGAATGAATTTTATTGGAGGTTTCCCCATCTGTAATAAAAGGAGGATACCCTTACGAAGTTAACCTATATTTTAATAATCCCACACATTAAAACTTAAAAAATCTGCGTTTTTACCAATATTAACGGCTATTTTCAAAATAGTGTTAACAAAGGTTTAAGCTTGTTTGTGTTCAGGATATGCTTCATTAAGAAGCTATTATTCCCGAATAAAAGAACCATACCAGAGACCTGATTCTTTTACAATTCTGTTTTGATTTTTAAAGTCGGTGTATATCAAGCCAAAGCGCGGATGATAGCCTTCCGCCCATTCAAAATTATCTGTCCAGGTCCAGACAAAATACCCATCAACTTTTGAGCCTTCGGCCCGCGCACGTAAAACCTGTTCAATATGATCCTGCAAATACGTGGTCCGTAAATGATCGGATATTAGACTCTCGTGATGTGTGTCTTCAAAGGCAGCGCCATTCTCTGTGATCAGGATTTTTTTAATGCCAGGATACGCATCAAATTTTCTGATCATATGATAAATAGATTCCGGATAAACTTCCCAGTTCATTAAGGTATGCGGCACCTTCCGGTTTGGGGCCGTGATAAGGCGCGCATTCAGGTAAGGCGTAAACCAGGAATGTTTTACAAATTCACGTGTATAATTCTGAACACCAATAAAATCAAAATCATATTTCATCTTATACTCATCGCCGGGCAGAATATACTGATGAATATTCTGCAGGGGTTTTAAGGTATCAATCGGATAGCCCATACCAAGCGTTGGTTCAATGAACATACGGTTTAACAGCGCATCTACTTTATACGCAGCCAGGTGATCTTTCTCAATATTGCGGTAAGGCTCAATGTGTGAGCAGGAAAATGTAGTACCTACTGTAGCATTGGGATAAATGGATTTGATAGCACGTGCACCTTCGCACATACTTAATACGGCATGGTGGATAGCGGGAAGAAAATTTTTCATGCCTCTGCGGCCGGGTGCATGTAAGCCTAAAAAATAACCTGCACCAACAAACACCATCGGTTCATTCATTACCATCCAGTGCTGCACGCGGTCACCAAAGTGTTTGACGCATATGGCAACATATCCGGTAAACCAGTTTACAACTTCTCTGTTCGTCCAGCCGCCACGCTTTTCCAGCGCCTGCGGTAAGTCCCAGTGATAAAGGGTTACCCAGGGTGTGATGCCGTAACGCAGACAGGTATCAATTAAACGATCGTAAAAAGCAATGCCTGCCGGATTAATCTCACCCGTGCCCGAAGGCAGGATGCGCGACCAGGAAATTGAAAAACGAAAATGATTGATGCCCAGCGATTGCATGAGTTTCAGATCATCTTCATAACGGGAATAAAAATCGCAGGCAATGTTTGCGTTTTTTCTGTCCTTGATCTTATTTTTATTTTCATTTGTAAAGGTATCCCATATGGAAGGACCTTTACCATCTATGTTATAGGCTCCTTCTGTTTGATACGCTGAGGCAGATACGCCCCAAACGAAAGAAGCATCCAGTTGTTTTTTATACGCATATAAAGTCGAAGCATCTTTTTCTAAAGATGCTTTAGGCTCAGAAAGTATCATAGTTAAAGGTCAAGCTCTTTTTCCCATTTCTGTGCAATGTCTAATATACTTGCCGCGGGATTGAATTTTGTGAAGATCTGTTCAATAATACGTTCGGTGATATCGGGATAATCCACTTCAATGCGTGAATCGTTTTCGAGCCACTGTTCTATTACGGCGTAGTGTTTCTTTTTCAAACTTTTAATAACAGGCACGCCCATCTCTGCCAATGCGGCTGCATTGCAATGTTGTTCGTACTGCCCTTTCATTGGAATGACTAACAGTTTTTTCCCCATAAACAGAGCTTCGGCAGGTGTTTCAAAACCTGCACCGCAGATAACGCCTTCAGCGGTTGACATACTTTTAATGAACAGTTCATTCTGGATAGGAAGAATGTGCACATTTTTTTCAGTAACAGGTGTGGTATTGTGTTTTGAAAATACCTGCCATTGAATATGTTTAAACCGGGATAAACTTTTTATTAAGCGTTCATCGTCATAAGAAGGCAGATAGACGGTGTAGTGACCAAGGTTTTCAATGTGTGCCGCGCGTATCTGCTGGCGGATAACAGGCGTAAAAATATTTTTATCGTAGCGTTCAAAATGAAACCCATACTGGTGTGTGGTAGGCGCATAATACCGCAGAATTGTCTGGCCAAGAAGATCAAAATTTGAAGGCTTTGGAGATTTTGCATTTAATACAGCAGCCTGGTGACTTAAGGAAATGCAGGGCTTGTCTGCGCCATAACATGCCCAGGCACTTACGGGTTCAAAATCATTGATCACCAGATCGTATTCGTGAATGGGTAATTGTTTTATTTCGTTGTAAAGGCGTTTCGATTTTAATTTCATAAAGGTCTTGAACATGTCAACACCTCCTTTTTTGCCGAAAATAAAACTTAATCCCTTAAACTGATATTTTACCGGAAAAGGTAGTGCAAGGTCTCCCTGAACACCGCTTACTAAAATATCGACATCACCTTTTTTTTGTAATAAAGGAACGATGTCCATTGAACGGCTCAAATGGCCATTTCCCGTGCCTTGTATGGCGTACAGTATTTTCATTCGTTACAGGCTTGATGAACTTCTTATTCGGAATGGGGAATAGAATTCAACCCATTTGCTGATCAGATAATTTTCAATCACCTGATAAAAAAAGTTCGATAGCTTTTTTGCGGGCTTCAACATAACAGTGTGTGGTTTGTTAAACTTCTACTGGTATAAAAATACGTCTTCAATATATCCTGACGATTACGGCAATGTTACCATACTATTATTCAATTCAGGCTTTATTAACAGAAGCATAACAAAAGCCTAATCTAATGCTTACAACTCTTTTGTTAATTTGCTAAGCCTTCAGAAATGCAGATGTACAAGGCTTGCATCATACCTCTTAGATAAAAAAAACGCGTATGAAAACACATTACAGAACCATAGTGCTTTCAGATATACATTTAGGAACTTCGAGTTCGAAGGCGAAAGAAGTATCTAATTTTTTAAAAAACCACACGTGTGATACGTTATTGCTTAATGGAGACATCATTGATGGCTGGCAATTGCAGAAGTATGGCAAATGGAAAAAATCACATACGCGTTTTTTCCGTAGGGTGATTAAAATGACCGAACAGAATAAAACGAAAGTATATTACCTGCGCGGCAATCACGATGATTTTTTAGATACCATCCTGCCTTTATCTTTCGGCAACATTCATATTGACCGGGAATACATTCACCAGGGTGCAACAGGTAAAATGTATTACGTTGTGCATGGAGATGTATTTGATACGGTAACTTCACAGTTAAAATGGATTGCAAAACTGGGCGATGTAGGCTATACATTTTTATTGTGGCTGAACAAACACTATAATAACTACCGCGTTAAGCGTGGCCTTCCATATTATTCCTTATCACAGGCCGTAAAACAAAAAGTTAAAACGGCAGTTTCATATATATCCGATTTTGAAATGCAGCTGGCAGATCTGGCACGCTCAAGAAAGTGTGACGGTGTAATCTGCGGACACATTCACCAGCCGGCGATTAAAGAATATAACGGTATTGAATATCTCAATTCAGGTGACTGGGTAGAAACACTTTCTGCACTGGTTGAAACGATCCATGGAGAATGGAAGTTGATTTATTACAACCAGGCGTTTGATGAAGACCGTGATAGTACAGAAGATGCAGATGACCCATTGTTTGTGTTTGAAAACATGGCACGTTTTTCAAAAGATGTAACCATTTACAAACCCAGATATTCAGCTTTTAATGGTATGAACCCGGCCGACAACCTGGCTACAAACAATCAATAATATGACGCAATCAGAAATTAAAGTAAAGCTCCTTGATATTGTAAAAAAGCAGGAAACAAAAATGCATCATATTGCATTGGATATAACCTTGCTTAACGGCAATATTTTATTGAAATCATTCCGCTTATTCGAATTTGACATCCATTCAAATGAATTAAAAGGAATGACGATGCAGGAAGAATACAGCTATATCCGCGAAGAGCGCGAGCCTGTGTATGCACACTTTAATCTGGAAGAAGTTAAAGAACTTGAAACAGCTACGGCAAACTACTTGTTTTTAAACGAACCTATGAACGTTCTTGTTAACGGCGCTGAATCAATATAACGTAAAGCGTTCTTCTTTTAATTTCTCATTTAAATAAGAAATAGTGATCCGGTAGGTTCCTTTTGATAACCCGGAAACATCAATAGAGATCTTATTCTCACCTTTGTTCAATTCTTCCCAAAGAGATAATTTTTTTTCGCCTATCAGATTATAGACTTTAATGTTGACCAATTGATAGCTGTTAGCAAAAAGTTGTAAATCAATGAAATGTCCTAGCGAAGTTGAAATTGACATAATAAAAGCTGGTTGAGCGGTTGTTGATCTCTACAAAGATACACGTACTACATTATCACATAATTATGCTCTTATTATGTGTAAGTGAATAGTTTACGGCAGAATCTTACATGCATGCATATGGGCGTAACAATTTGGTAACATTGGAGTGATACTGAGGTAACAATAGAAGTGTTGCTTTGCACCCGAATAGCTCGTATTAAAATGAAAAAACTTATTGTAACAGTAGCCCTGTCAATCGCAGGATTACTATGTGCTTACGCGCAAACCCCAGCTCCATCACAAAGCTTTGCAGACCATCCCCGGGCCTATACGCATAGAAACTCGTTCTGGACCGAGTACAACATCAACGGATCAATCGATTCATTGCAAAGATGGCAGTACCAGGTAGATTATCAATACCGCAGAATGGCTGATGCCAGCTACATCAAAGATGGTGATCAGGGAAACATTTTTAAAAATCCATATCAGCAGGTATTAAGACCGTGGATTCACTACTGGGTAATTCCTAAAAAACTTCGTTTCTCTTTATCTCCTATTGGATACTGGATCACATGGACTCCGCCGCAGGAAGGCAGTGCTTATAAGATTGACGGCCAGGATAAGGGACAGGCAGTATTTCCTGAATTCAGAATCTGTCCGCAGATAACCGTAAACAGTCAGTTAGGGCGGTTATTATTTTCAAACCGCTACAGGTACGAATTCAGATACATCGGTAACAGAACACAATCCACAAATTTTATGGATGATCTGGGTGATGGTTTCAGCTTTTACCCGAATGCTATCGGTTCAGGAAACGGCAGCAGCCACCAGGGCAGGTTACGTTGGCAGATACGTGCGCAGTTATTACTCAACAGTTCTAAAATGCAAAAGAACACCGTCTATATAAATGCATGGAATGAATTGTTTATAGGAACAGGGAAGCACGTTGACTTCAACAAAATGCTGAATCAAAACAGAACCGTTGCGTTGTTTGGCTGGAAGCTGCCTACACAATACCCGATCCGTATTGAAGCAGGTATTACCTATCAGGTAAACTATCTGTACAACATTGATGTAGTGCCTACGCAGCCGGATATTTCATACAACAAAAGGAACGTTGAAGCAAACACAGCATATACAATCTATGTGATCTTTGATGAGTTTCATACGTTGTTTAAAAAGAATGGAAGAAAACCTCAGGATGAACCTAAGTTCCCGCACCCTGCTGAAAGATAGTCATTCAGTAAAAAGAACTGTTTTGTGCAGCAACAGGTACAAAACAGTTCTTTTTACTACATATTTTATACTCACAATCATCTGATGTCAGTTTTTAATTACTAAGTTTTTAATTACTATTTGAATTAACCCTAACAATGAAAAAGATTATTGGAGCAGCAGTGTTGTGGATTGCAGGTATGGTTTGTGCGCAGGCACAATCGCTTGCGGCAAAGGATTCTGTTATTGCTACACCAACCACTTCTTCTATTACAGCTTCAGACACAAAACCTGCTGAAACGAAAAAGAAAAATTGGTATGAAGTGATAAGTTTAAGAGGGTATGCGCAATTTCGTTATAACCGGTTGCTGGAAACAAATTCAGACCTTAAGTGTGATCAATGTGATAAAAGTATCGGGAACAACGGTGGCTTTTTCTTTCGCAGAGCACGCCTTGTATTCAGCGGAAATATTCACGAACGGGTTTTTATATACATTCAGACAGACGTAGCAACAAATGCTACAGCGGGCTCTACGCTTGGGTTAAATTACCTTCAGATCAGAGATTTCTACGGCGATATTTATTTAACCAAAGACCGGAAATTACGGGCACGAGTTGGTATCAGTAAGGTGCCGTTTGGTTTTGAAAACCTGCAGTCGTCTCAAAACAGAGTTGCATTTGACCGTACAGATGGTATGAACAGCTCTGTGTACAATGAGCGCGACCTGGGTGTGTTTTTTTATTTTACACCGGACAAAATAAAGGAACGGTTCAAATACCTGGTAGATTCGGGACTAAAAGGGACAGGCGATTATGGTGTGTTTGGTTTTGGAATGTACAATGGACAAACAGCAAACAGAAGTGAGCTGAACAACTCGCTGCATACAGTGATGCGTGCTACCTATCCCTTTCAAGTAAATGAGAAACAAATACTGGAATTAGGCATACAGGGATATTCAGGGTTGTTCCATGTAGGAGAGGCTGTTTCCCCTGCAAACGTAGCGCTGGAAGGCAACAATCAGGATTACACCGATCAACGTGTGGCCGCTTCGGTAACGTTGTATCCGCAGCCTTTCGGGGTACAGGCAGAATATATGTATGGCAGAGGGCCGGTATATCAATATAACGGACCAATGGCGGCCGTAATGCATGAAATTATTACCGGTAGAAACGAAGGCGGTTATCTGCAGATTATGTATATGAGAAAAATTAAAAACATGACGGTAACCCCTTATACAAGAGGGCAGTATTTTTTTGGCGGGAAAAAGCCGGAATTGGATGCCCGTCGCCATATTGTTAAAGAACTTGAAATGGGTATTGAATTTCAGATCATTAAGCAATTAGAAGTAACCCTTGCATATACGATTTCTGATCGCGTATTTGAAGATTCCCGTAATCCGGTTAATCACCAGAAGGGTAATTTTATGAGAATGCAGCTGCAGCTCAATTTCTGATGGAATGTTACAATTAAATAATATATAAAGTTAAAATATAGTCCTTAACTTGCAGCGAAGTTGTGTGGGTAGGTACTATAAAATGTATCACACTAATTCTTAAAAGTAAAAATGAAAAAATTAATCTTTATTGTCTTTGTTGCTGCTTTTTTAAGCAGTTGTGGCGGTGGTGCTAAAACTGAAAATGCTGGCGCCTCTGAAAAAACCTCTATTAAAGTAGATGGTTCATCTACGGTTTTCCCGATTTCAGAAGCGGTTTCGGAAGAGTTTGAAATTGAAAACCCAACGGTTCAGATCACAGCAAATGCTTCCGGAACAGGAGCAGGGTTTAAGAAATTTATCCGTAATGAAATTGATGTAACGGGCGCTTCAAGACCGATCAAAGCATCTGAAGATAAAGACTGCGCAGCAAACAATATTCAATATCTTGAAATTCCGATTGCATACGATGGTTTAGCTATTGTTGTAAGCAAAGAAAATACGTGGGCAGACAACCTTACGGTAGCAGAATTGAAAAAAATATGGGAGCCGGCAGCTAAAGGAACAATTACACACTGGGATCAGGTTCGTGCAGGCTGGCCGCATGAAAAAATTAATTTATATGGTGCAGGTACAGAATCCGGCACATTTGATTATTTCACAGAAGCAATTGTTGGTGAAGCAAGATCCTGCAGAACAGATTATACAGCAAGTGAAGACGATAACGGTTTAGTAAGCGGAGTTGCCGGTGACAAATATTCTTTGGGTTATTTTGGCTATGCTTATTTCTTTGAAAATCAGGATAAATTGAAATTGGTTGCCATTGATGATGCCGATGAAGCAAACGGAAAAGGTGCTGTATTGCCTACAATAGAGACAATTGTAAACGGAACATACCAGCCTCTTTCACGTCCGTTACTGATTTACATTAATAAAGTATCTTCAGAAAGACCTGAAGTAAAGAAATTTGTAAACTACTATATTGATAATGCGCAAACACTTGTTCCTGAAACAGGTTATGTAGCCTTATCTCCGGAAGCATATAAATTGGTAAAAGCCCGCTTTGAAACTGGTACAACTGGCTCACTTTTCTTAACTTTGAAGACTACAGTGGGAGTTAAGTTAGAAGAAATATTACAAACACCTCAGCAGTAATCGCTGAATCCTTGAATGAAACGTTCAGAAAAAGTTATAGAATCATTCTTATTTGCCTGCAGTCTGTTAACTATATTAACAACTGCAGGCATTATATCCGTTCTTTTATTCGAAACAGCGCGGTTTTTTCAGGTTGTATCCATCTGGGATTTCCTTACAGACACAGAATGGTCCCCATCTTTTGCTAAAGAACAGCAGCATTTCGGTATCATGCCCTTATTGGCAGGTACATTCTTAACAACATTCATTGCTATGGCAGTAGCAGTTCCCTTAGGAATTACCATTGCTGTATATTTAAGTGAATACGCAAGTTCCAGAGTGAGACAGATTGTAAAACCTGTTTTAGAGATCCTGGCATCTATTCCAACCATTGTATATGGTTATTTTGCACTCGCATTTGTCACCCCATTAATACAGCATCTTTTTCCAGGTCTGGAACTAAGCAATTTCAATGCATTAGCGCCAGGTATTATCATGGGTATCATGATCCTGCCGCTGGTTTCTTCTTTAAGTGAAGATGCCTTATATGCCGTACCAAGAACATTACGGGAAGGTTCATATGCAATGGGTGCTACTAAATTTCAAACAGCTTTTAAAGTAATTATTCCTGCCGCCTTATCCGGTATCGCGGTTTCAATCATTCTGGCCTTATCAAGAGCCGTTGGTGAAACCATGATCGTTGCTATTGCCGCAGGTAACAAACCAACCTTAACATTTAATCCGCTTAATCAGGTTCAGACAGCAACAACCTATATTGTACAAACGGTAAACGGAGATGTCGCAAATGATTCCATTGAATACAAAACCATTTATGCCGTTGGGATGAGTTTATTTGTAATCACCTTGCTTTTGAATAACATCAGTTTCTGGCTGAAAAAACGCTACCAACAAGTTTATAAGTAATTGATATGGCGAAGAAGTTAGGCAAAAGAATGCGCCAAAAACAAGTGCGCAAAAATAAGTGGTACGAGTATCAGGATAAATCATATAAATTCATCGCACTGGCTGCAACCGGGATTGGCATATTGGTACTGGTGGTTTTATTATGGGATGTTTTTTCAGATGGTTTCAGCCGTATTGATCTGAAATTCCTGATGGATTCATCTTCACGTAAAGCAAAAAATGCCGGCATCTACGCGGCACTCGGAGGTACCTTATGGATCATGGCATTAACAACGCTTATCGCATTCCCGATAGGTATCGGAGCCGGTATCTATCTGGAAGAATACAACACCAAAGGACGTATGTCAAATCTGCTGGAAATTAATATTTCCAACCTGGCAGGTATACCATCCATCATTTATGGTTTATTAGGGCTGGAGATTTTTTCACGTACGCTGATGTTAGGCGACACGGCCATTACTGGCGCGCTTACCTTATCATTATTGATTCTGCCGATCATAATTGTTTCTACGCGCGAAGCATTAAAAACAGTTCCGTATAATTTACGCGAAGCTTCTCTTGCATTAGGGGCTACAAAATGGCAAACGATCTGGTACCAGATTCTGCCGGCATCTATTCCGGGTATTGTTACCGGCGCGATCCTTGCAATCTCAAGAGCAATCGGCGAAACAGCTCCATTGATCGTTATCGGTGCAGCTACGTATATCACTTCTGTGCCAAGCTGGCCAAACGAATCCTTTACCGTGTTGCCGATACAGATATTCTATTGGATCGGTAAACCGCAGCACGATTTCCAGGTGAACGCTGCAGCAGCGATCATCATATTATTGGCAATCACATTCATAATGAATGGAGCTGCTGTATATTTACGCTACCGGTGGCAGAAAAAAATCAAGTGGTAAACACTGATTAGATATTTATTGAATAAAATTACACGAGCATATGTTTGATGGCAGAAGTTTAATAAACTAAACTACATCAGGCTAAAATAGCAAAAAGATGAAAATTGAAGCGAACGACGTACACGTATATTATGGCTTAGACCACACGCTGAAAGGTGTGTCACTAAGTGTAAAAAAAAATACGGTTACTGCCTTAATTGGTCCCTCTGGTTGCGGAAAATCAACGTTTCTGCGTTGCATGAACCGGATGAATGACCTGATAGATAATTGCCAGGTTAAAGGAAATATTTTAATTGACGGCGTGGATATTAATTCACCTTCAGTGAATACAAATGAATTGCGTAAAGCAGTAGGTATGGTTTTTCAAAAACCAAACCCGTTTCCGAAATCAATCTTTGAAAACGTTGCTTACGGACTTCGTGTAAACGGCGTATCGAATAAAGAATACATCAACGATAAAGTGGAATGGTCGTTAAAGCAGGCAGCACTTTGGGATGAAGTAAAAGATAAACTGAAAAAATCCGCATTAGCATTATCCGGCGGTCAGCAGCAGCGTTTGTGTATTGCACGTGCACTTGCCGTTGAGCCATCCATTCTGTTAATGGATGAACCTGCATCCGCACTTGATCCGATCTCTACGTCTAAAATCGAAGAACTGATCTACAACCTGAAAGCTTCTTACACGATCATGATTGTAACACACAACATGCAGCAGGCTTCTAGAACAAGTGATAAAACCGCATTCTTTTATATGGGTGAACTGGTAGAATACGATGATACACGTACACTATTTACCAACCCTAAAAAAAAACGTACACAGAACTATATTACAGGCCGTTTCGGTTGATCCCGAACATCCTTCAAAAATAAACTACAGTATTTTTACACCTTTGATTCAAGCATATATATGAATCTATTAGAAACAGAATTAGGAGAATTAAAAAGCGAATTGATCGATATGACACATCTGGTAAAAGAACAGATGGAAAAAAGTATCACCGCTTTTTATACGTTTGATCATGACCTTGCAAAAGAAGTCATGAAAAATGAAAAAAGAGTAAACGGAAGTGAATTAAAAATAGATAGCCGTTGCGAACACATCCTCGCCTTGTTCAATCCGGTTGCGATTGATCTGCGCTTCGTTGTGGCATCATTGAAAATGGTTTCAGACCTGGAACGTATCGGAGACAATGCAGAAGGCGTATGCAAATTTTTGCTGATGTCTGAAAAACCATTCGATCCGGTATTGATAGAAAAAATGCGTTTCAAAGAAATGACTTCTATTGTACTTGAAATGTTAAATACATTATGCGAATCATTTGAAACAGACAATACAAAATTAGCACGTACAGTTTTTTCTAAAGATGAAATTCTGGATGAGATCAATTCAAATGCGAATAACGTATTAGCTGAATACATCAGCGGAAATCAGGATCGTGAAAAAGTCTTACAAGCTGTTTACTTGCTTTCGATGATCCGTAAGACAGAACGCGTGGGTGATTACATCACAAACATTTCAGAAGAGATTATTTTCTATGTAAAAGCGAAAGTTTTAAAACATAAAAAAAACAAGGAATAAAACACGCATTATTATTCTATAAAAGAAAAGTCCTGCCCACCAGCAGGACTTTTCTTTTATAGAGCCAATGTGTATCTTGTATATATGCAAAAGCAATGTTTCTTTTTATGGATCAGCTGGTTCGTTTTTATAACGGTTGCGCAGGCACAGCCGGGAACAAAGCAAGGAAACGAACCGGTACAAAAAGAATATCAACAAACGCTTTATCAGGTATCGGGCAGAGCAGACCTTGTCATTGACAAACCTAATGTTACGCTGTATCTGGAAACATTGTATAATACAAATGGTGTATATGCATCCATCATTGAACAGACGCGCTGGAACATAAGGCCAGGCTTTGATTGGGGGCTAACAGAAAAATGGCACGTAGGCGCATCCGCACGGATCAATGCGAACAACGGCGGAATTTATAATTATACCACACGTATTTATATTCAGCACAGAGGCAAAATAAGTTCGCTGCTTTTTCTGAAAGAATTTTTATACGAACAATTTAATTACGTGGACAACACATTAAGCAATACATCGCCAGGTGGCACCAGCACAACCAGAAGGCCTGCCGAAGGGAGAATATGTATTGGCCTGGGGCTTGGCAGATACATCGGGGTAGGGCAGCATGATTTTGGCGTATTTCTTTCTTACCGTCCATACATTCAATTTGATTATGTGCAGGATGGTGTTGCTTTTTATAAGAACCGGTTCATTGATTATACCAACCTTAGAATAGATGCAGGTTTTTTATTTAGTAAAGTATGTTATGTAGGATTGTATGCATGCAGGGATACAAATTTTTCATATGTTCCGGCAGCAGATCCGTATAAGAGAAATGCAATAACACCTTCCGCTGGTTTTGTGCTGAATGTGCTGTTGTTTTCAAACAATCTGGCTGAAAAAAGTACAGCAAACTTCAGCTATTTTTATACGAAATGATAAAAATAGCCTCAAAGGGGCATTTGGAATACAGTAAATTGCTAACTTTAACATAACCAAAAAATGGAATATGATAAAGCTGTTGTTACAACTTTTTAAAACAGGCACTGTAGTAGATACAGTTCAAACACTTTTTCAATCAAAAATTGAAAATTATAAAATCGATTTTTATAAAAAACTATCCGATGTATTAGCCAGTGTTATTTCAATCATTATTATTTCATTTGTGTTTTTAATGATGTTATTATTCTTAGGATTCGGCTTAAGCTTTTATTTAAATATCGTACTGGAAAGCTCGTATCAGGGCTTCCTTATTGTAGGTATGTTGTTCCTGCTGGCAGCATGGATCATGTCTGTAACTATTCGTACCGGCTACCTGAAACGAAAACTATTTGGCCTTGTCATGCGCATTCTGCAAAATAAGTCCAATCATAATGAACTGTAAATGCTCATGAGTTCTGTTTACGAGCAATTGATAGAGAATAGCAGCAAGGGTAAAAAAGCATTTGCCGTATTGCTGGATCCGGATAAATTGGACGATCGCTCCCTTAAAAGTATTGTCATGCTTGCAATGGAGTGTAGGGTCGACTATTTTTTCGTTGGCGGCAGCTTGTTATCTAAATACAACATCTCTGAAATTGTTCAGACGATAAAACAATATACATCCATACCGGTTGTGCTTTTCCCGGGAAGCCACCTGCAGGTAGAGCCGAATGCGGATGCTATTTTATTTTTATCTCTTATCTCAGGAAGAAATGCGGACTTCCTGATTGGACAGCATGTTGTTGCCGCACCGATTGTTAAACAAAGCAAACTTGAAGTTCTTTCAACCGGATACATGTTAATTGATTGCGGCGAACAAACAACTGCTTCATATATCAGTAATACAACACCATTGCCCTATGATAAACCTTCGATTGCTGCCGCTACAGCACTTGCCGGCGAAATGCTTGGACTGAAAGTAATGTACCTGGATGGAGGAAGCGGCGCCGCCAAACCGGTTAGCGCCGAAACAATTGCTGCAGTAAAAAAAGCAGTACATTGCCCGGTTATTGTTGGGGGGGGGGTAAATACAGAAGAAAAGGCATTTGCCGCACTAGAGGCAGGCGCAGATGTTATTGTGGTAGGTACTGCCATTGAAAAAGACCCAAATCTATTGGTTGCAATTTCAAATAAAGTTGCGGGGTACAGTAAAAGCATAAACGCTTAAAAAAGAAGAGACCGCTTATTGCTAAACGGCCTCTTAAAACTGAACAGTATTCTATTAAACGTAAACTTTCTAGATATTCATCAGAGACTCTCTGCGTCTCATTTTTCCGGCAGGTATACCAAACATCATTTTAAAACGACGGCAGAAATACGCCGTGTCTTTGTACCCGACTTCACCACCAATTTCGCGGATACTTTTCTTGGATGTACGAAGCAGATCAACCGCTTTTTCCATACGCTGGTATTCAATGTAATCCTGTGGATTGATACCGGTAAGCATTTTGAAATACTGGCCTACATAATCTTCCGATACATTGGCAACACCGGCCAATACTTTGTTCGATAAATCGCCTCCAAGGTATTTTTTAATATATGCAAAGATGTCAAGCAATCTCGGATCTTTAAAGTATGTACTGTTTGTTGCCAGACGTTCAACAAATAAATTCTTCCGAAGAATAAAGCGGATAATCTCTACAACAATACGGTCCGTATTGATATTGATCACGCGGTCTTTGCCGGCTTCGTCGGCAAGGTCTTCTTCAACCGTATCAAGAATATACTGGCTTAATTTAGGCGTATCCGTAATGATAAACGGAGGAATATCCAATGACGTAAAGAAGTTTACAGAATCAAATACTTTTGCTTCAAAAGAAACGTAGCTGAAAGAGTTTGGATCTGTACCGATAAGAGACGGATCAACAACAGAGTTTAAAAATTTTTCTCTGTTCGTTAACAATTCTTCATTAGATAGTTTTATAGCATTTCCTGAACCATACGAAATGGAAACAGATCTGCCGCCAGGGATGAATAACAATTCACCTTCTTTTACTTTTGTGCGTTCCTCACCAAAAGAAATTTCACCTTTATGAAGCAACACAATCATGTTACTTACATCGTAGTAATTATCAACTGTAAGCGATTGAACAATCCGAATGGATTTAGATTTGATGTATCGTACACCTAAGGATTCAATAATTTTATTATAATCTTCCATGACAGTCCATTATTTTTGGATAATTACAAGAAAAAAGATCAGACAAAATAGTATTAGTATTTGTACGAAACTAATATAAAAAACATGGAAAGACAATAAAAATGAAAAAAAATATACCTATTAATTAAACTTTTATAAGTTTTGACGCTTTTTCAAATAATTGATTAATGTTATTATTTGAATAATTCCCTGCCGATAACCAATTTTTGTATTTCTGAAGTTCCTTCATAAATCTGCGTAATTTTGGCATCGCGCATCATGCGCTCAACATGATATTCCTTCACAAAACCATATCCTCCGTGTATTTGAACGGCTTCGATGGTTGTATCCATAGCTACCTGAGACGCAAAAAGCTTAGCCATTGCTGCCGCTTCAGTATAGTCTTTATGCTGATCTTTTAAATAAGCGGCCTTTAAAACCAACAATCTGGCCGCATCAATTTTAGTTGCCATGTCAGCCAGTTTAAATTGAATAGCTTGATGGTTAAATATTTCTGTTCCGAAAGATTTCCGCTCTTTAGAATAAGCAAGCGATAATTCCAGCGCACCGGAAGCAATGCCTAAAGCCTGTGCCGCAATCCCGATCCGGCCGCCATTAAGTGTTTGCATAGCGAATTTGAAGCCAAAACCATCGTCACCGACCCTGTTTTCTTTAGGTATTTTTACATCTGTAAACATTAAAGAGTGTGTATCGGATGCCCGGATCCCCATTTTATTTTCTTTTTTACCTACCACAAAACCAGGCGTCCCTTTTTCAACAATAAACACATTAATGCCTTTATGTTTTAATTCCGGGTGTGTTTGTGCAATTACCAAATAAACAGAAGCTGAATTGCCATTGGTGATCCAGTTCTTAGTGCCGTTTAAAATATAATGATCGCCCTGTTCTACAGCTGTTGTACGCTGAGAAGTAGCATCAGAACCAGCTTCAGGTTCAGATAAACAGAATGCGCCGATACGCTCGCCCGAAGCTAATGGTTTAAGATATTTTTGTTTTTGCGCTTCTGAGCCAAAATGCTCAAGGCCCCAGCAAACAAGTGAATTATTTACCGACATACAAACTCCTGTGGAAGCATCTACTTTACATATTTCTTCCATGGCCAATACATAGGATACGGTATCCATGCCAGCGCCGCCATAGGTTTCAGCCGTCATGATACCCATCAATCCCAATGCGCCAAGTTTTTTGATCTGTTCCGCAGGGAATTTCTGCTGTTCATCACGTTCTATCACCCCAGGCAATAACTCCGTTTGTGCAAAATCTCTTGCCGCCAACTGCACTGCTTTTTGCTCTTCAGTTAAATCAAAATTCATAATCGCTTCAGAATTGTTTTGTAATATAATGTACGGTTAAATAAATCAATAGTTTGAACGAATTGCTATTTTAAACGTAAAATATTATATATATTATACTATTCTATTACTACTACCATCTAACCAAAAAACAATCAGTCACTTTTAACCATTACTTTTATGAGCACTCAATTTGAAAAAGACAACACAACAGGCAAAAACCATTCAGGAGTAAACGCAAACTGGCCGGTTCGTGTGCTTACAGCAACATCAATCATTGGTGATGATGTATTAAATGAAAAAGATGAAAAAATCGGCGTAATCAAGGATATTATGCTTGACATCCGCAGAGGGTTTATTGATTATGTAGTTGTTGAATGCAGCGGATTCCTTGGTTTTGATGAGAAATTCTTTGCCATCCCTTTTTCTTCCCTGCATATCAGACAAAGCAGAAAAGCGTTTGTATTAACAAACGGATCTGAATTGCTTAAAAAAGCCCCGGGTTTTGATAAAGCACACTGGCCGGATACCAACAGTCATTCGTATGCGCAGGCAAAAGGTTTCTGGGATGATAACTTTATGGGACCAAGCGCAGGGTTTTCATTCTAAGAAATAATATAGACATACATTAATACAAAAGGCTCCTTATTGCAGGAGCCTTTTGTATTAATACAGACGGGAATAAAACTACTCTACTTTTTTCTTTAATTTCTTAGCTTCTTTTTCAGTAGCATCACCGGCATCATCTGCCGCATCTTTAATATTGTCGCCAGCATCTTCTAAATGATCTTTAGCTTTTTCAGAAGGCGTTTTTTCTTTGCAGGATAAAACTGATGCGCCTAATGCAGCCGCAAATAAAAGTACATAAATACGTTTCATAGTAGTTGTTTTTTAGTTATAGATTTAATTTACGCAATCTATGAACAAATAAAAAAACCATATCTGCAGGATATGGTTTTTTTGCAATCATTTTTTATAATCTTACAAGTAACGAAGCTAACTTCTGCTGCAGCATCGTATTTGTTTAATGGGCATCACTGCCATTTTTCGTTGTTTTTTGCGTCTCTTCTTTCATATCTTCTTTAACGTCTGCAGCTTTTTCTTTAATGTCCTGTTCGGTATTTTCTATTTTATCATGAACGTTAGAGTCAGCTTTTTTCTCACATGAAAAAACAGATGCACTTAATGCAGCAGTAAATAGAATTACATAAATACGTTTCATAGTAATGATTGTTTTTAGTTATGTAATTAATGTACACAAACAAAAAAGCCATGTCAAGCTGACATGGCTTTTTTGTAATCATTTTATATAAAAGTGCAATTAGTCATCTCTGCTCATGCCTAAAAACATCATTACATAATACAGCAATTGTGCAAATGCACCAACCGCAACTACAACGTATGTTCTGGCAGCCCATTTTAAAGCATCTTTTGCCATCGCGTGTTCTTCTGTATTTGTAACACCACGGGACTCCATCCAGGCCAGTGCACGGTTACTGGCATCAAATTCTACCGGTAATGTAATAAGGGCAAACACGGTAAGTATTAAGTTACATGCAATGATGATCAGTAAAACATAAGGTAACGTTTGCGGACCAACCAGAAACATACCACCAAAGATCATTACCATCATTAACACATTTAAAATGCCAGCGCTGATGTTTTGCACAGGCACTAATGTTGAACGAAGTTCAAGCATGCTGTATGCCTGTGCATGCTGTAATGCGTGGCCGCATTCGTGTGCAGCAACGGCAGCCGAAGCAGCGCTGCGGCCGTTATATACATCCGTACTTAAATTTACTGTTTTGTCAGCCGGATTGTAGTGGTCCGTAAGCCTGCCTTCAACAGAAATGACTTTTACATCATAAATCCTGTTGTCACGCAGCATTTGTTCCGCCACTTCTTTCCCCGACATTCCCGATAGAAGTTCATATCTGGAATATTCTTCAAATTTACGCTTTAACTTATTACTTACATACCAGCTCGCGAGCATGGTTACAATCGCAATAACGAAAATCATATACTTATTGGTTTAGACTGTGTTTGATTTTATCAATGATTCCCGTCGTTGAATAGCCGTTTACAAGGTCTATTGTTTTTACGGAACCTCCCTGTTCAATTACAAAATCTGCGCCAACTATTTTATCTATTGTATAATCACTGCCTTTTACCAAAACGTCAGGCTTTATGTCAGTAATAAGTTCTAAAGGAGTTGCTTCATCGAACAAAATGACAGCATCTGTACAAGCTAATGCCGCCAGCATACGTGCGCGGGCATACTCATTATTTAACGGCCGTTCCGGACCCTTTAAACGTTTTACAGACGCGTCTGTATTTAATCCGACAACAAGCCGGCTTCCCAGCTGTTTTGCCTTTTCCAGATAGTCAATGTGGCCTAAGTGAAGAATGTCGAAACAGCCGTTTGTAAAAACAACTTCACCTTCCTGTTTCCATTTTTCAACTAATTTAGCACCTTCCGCTACCGTGACAATTTTATCAGCATGTGCCATATCTATACTGTTTCTAATGTGGTGTCTTCCGTCTTTTTATTTCTTCCCAGTAACAATGAAAGGGTAAAACTAATTCCACCTATAATAATTACTGTTAAGGTTTGAGAAGTATGCAGAAGAAAGGCATAAGAAATTCCATCTTCTTTTGTAACGCCATAAATAACCAACGCAGAAGAAACCAGAATATGAAAGATGCCGATACCGCCCTGCACCGGGGCAGACATTCCGATACCGCCAACCACAAGCAATACGAGTCCGGCGTTAACACCTAAATGCGCCGTAGGTTCGAAAGCGAAGAAGACCAGGTATGTCATCAGATAATAACAGAACCAGATCAATAAAGTATGAAATAAAAACAGCCACTTTTTTTCAAGTTTGCGGATACTGATAACACCTTCCCATACGCCGCTTAAGAATACAGACACTTTTTGGTAAGTGCTGTTTTTACGGATCTCATGTCTGAGAAACCACAACATCGCACACAGACCAATACCCAGGAAAGCAAAAACCACCAGATAAATATACATTTGCTGTAAGCTTGAAAAGAGGTTTTGAAATTTTTCAATGAAAATCTCAGACAAAAATGTACTTATGCGGTCAAATTCAATAACGAACGTTACACCGATGAGTGTTAACAGCGCTATAAGGTCAAATACACGTTCAGCAACAACACTGCCGAAGGTAGCGTTAAACGGTGCTTTGCTCATTTTATTAAGCATAAGACAACGTGCCACCTCGCCGGCTCTTGGTAAGAGTACATTTGCAAAATAGCCTGACATTAGCGCCAGAAATGTTTTATATACCGGAGGTTTTATGTCCAGCGGCTCCAGCAATAAATTCCACCGTACAGATCTTGACCAGTACGCTACAAGCGATGCAAGAATTGACATAGCGATCCAGAAATAATTTGCATTTCTAAAATCTTCGGCAATTTTATTGGGGTCCTGATCTTTAATTACGTACCAAAACAACAAACCACCAAGTCCGAACATGAGTACGTACTTGGTGGCATCTTTTAATGTTTTATTCATATAGTTTTAAATAAGTCTGTTATTGGCATCCGGAAAAATCAAGGTAGGTTTCCATTTTTTTGCCTCTTCAAAATCCATGGACGCGTATGCGATAACGATTACGATATCACCCACAGCTACCTTACGGGCTGCCGGGCCGTTTAAACAAATTACACCGGTGTTTTTTTCGCCTTTGATCACGTATGTTTCAAAACGTTCACCGTTGTTGATGTTAACGATCTGAACTTTTTCGTTTTCAATAATATTGGACGCCTCCATCAACGCTTCGTCAATTGTAATGCTTCCAACATAATGTAATTCCGCCTGTGTAACCTTAACGCGATGGATTTTCGATTTTAGTACTTCAATATTCATGAGAATGATTTAACGGTCAAAATTATAAAATAATAACTAGATTATCGATAAGCCTGACACCTTCAACGTAAGCAGCTATACATACAGCTATTTTTGTCTGATCCGCATATTCAGTTATTGCTTCGAGTGTGTCTGCTGCAACAATCTCCAGATACTCAACCTCAATTTCCTTAAATTGATTCAAATAGTTTTTTCCTGCATGTTGCGCATCCGAAACAGTTACCTTGTCTTGTTTAATCTGTTTTTCAATTACAGACAATGCTTTATAAATATTGGCGGCAACAGCTTTCCCTTGCGCACTTAAACGCATATTGCGCGAAGACATTGCCAGGCCGCTTTCTTCACGGATAATCGGGCAGGCAATAATTTCTATCGGAAAATTTAATTCGGATACCAATTGCCTGATAACGGCAACCTGCTGAATATCTTTTTGTCCGAAATACGCTTTTCCGGGTTCAATTATGTGAAACAGTTTCGAAACAACAATGGCTACGCCGCTGAAATGACCCGGACGGTGCGCTCCTTCCAGTATTTGGTCCAGCAGGCCTATATCGATCTTCATGTTAGGTCGTGTCGGATAAAATTCCGCCACATCTGGCATAAATAAAATATCACAACCTGCTTCAGACATTAATTTCATGTCAGATTCACGTTGAATAGGGTATTTATTAAAATCTTCCGGATTATTGAACTGCAGTGGATTTACAAAAATACTGGCAACGCATACCGTATTTTCTGCTTTTGCCTGCTTAATAAGCGAAATATGGCCACGATGCAAGGCCCCCATAGTGGGAACAAAGCCAACAGAGTGGTTTTTTCTCTTTTCTTCGGCTAAATGAAGACGAAGTTGCTGAATAGATGTGATAGAAATCATTAGCCTGCAAAACTGCGCAATTTAATGTAAAAATCAAGGCGGTCTATTGTAATAGACTTGAAAAAGACATATATTTTTTGTAATTTTGACCTGCCGTAATATGTCCGGTTTTATTTTCCATTTAAAAAAGGGTATATGTCTAAATTGAGAATCCTTTATGTTGCCAGTGAAATCAACCCTTTTTTACAGTATTCTGAAGTAGGAAAAATGTTACGCAAACTTCCTCAAGCTATGCAAGAACGTGGTCTCGAGGTGCGAATCCTGATCCCGCGTTTCGGATTGATCAACGAACGTAAAAACCGCTTACATGAAGTTGTGCGCCTTTCAGGCATCAATATTTCTGTAGGTGAAGAAGAGAAGCCATTAATAATCAAAGTTGCTTCTATCCCTAATGCAAAATTGCAGGTTTACTTTATCGACAATGAAGACTATTTCCAAAGAAAATACGTTTTCCATGATAAAGCAAACAAATTTTATGATGATAATGATGAAAGAGCCATTTTCTTCTGCAAAGGAGTTATGGAAACAGTCAAAAAATTAGGCTGGGCTCCGGATATTGTTCATTGTAATGATTGGATGACAAGCCTCATACCATTATATCTAAAAACACGTTATAAGCTTGATCCGGTATTTAAAGATGCCAAATCTGTATTTACAGTGCATAATAATCCAATCAAATTTAAATTTGGCAAAGATTTATTCAGCAAAGTAAAAATGCTTGACATTGAAGACAACATGTTGTCTCATTTAGGTTCAGCAGATTACGAAGGCTTCATAAAAATGGGATTACAATATGCGGATGCTGTAATTAAGACCGAATCAGATTACACAGAAAGCATTAATAAACTTTTCCTTGAAACGGAAAAGCAGAAAAAGGTAGAATTATTAGCGGCAACAGACGATACGTTGGATGAAGAGAAATATTATAATTTTTACAATCAACTGGTGGGCTAAACGAAGCTCACCAGCTTTTCTTTTAACTTTCATTTCGCTAATAAGCATTTCCTGTAAAAAAGAAGGAGACTTTAATATCTCCGGAAAACCTCAGGATAGTGGTATCGGTATTCAATTTACAGATACCTGCACCTTATTAAACAATACCTTTCTTATCAACGATTCCCTGGTTAGCACAGGACCGCCGTATTTATCTTTTGGCGGTTACAACGACGCTTCTTTTACAGGCAAAACACTGGTTGAAACATACTGCACCTTAAGTTTGTATACAGGCAATGTAGATTATTCAGGTACGGTTGTAGATTCAGCAAATTTATACATGTATTATGCCCGTACCTACGGAGATACGTTGTCTGCACAGGATTTTGAAGTACATCAGATAACTACGCAGCTCGACAATTCCATTCCCTATCAAACAACATCAAACTTTGTTACCTACAACCCTGCGGTAGCCGGCGAAGTATCCGGAGTTGTGGCACGTCCGTATAATTTTGGAAATCATTCCACCATACGTATTCCATTGACAAATGCATTCGCCTCCACCTTGTTGTTGCAGGCAGATGACAGAGGGAATACAGATTTCCAAAGCAACTTTTATGGCGTAATGATAAAACCTAAAAGTGCTTCAACCGGAAGTGTAATTGTTTCTGATTATTCAGCATCTGGCGCAACAAGAACAAGATTAACCGTTTATTTCAAACGATCCGGCAAAGCAGATTCAACCGTATTTATGCTTAGCGGTGGTAATCCGGCATTCAACAGAATGATTACGGACCGCAGCGGAACACCGATTGCATCGTTAATCAGAAATGGCGATAGTATTAATGAATCAATTACAAATAATAAGTGTTTCATTCAGGCAGGCACAGGTGTAGTTACAAAAGTGAGAATACCCTATCTGAAAAACTTAGCTACTGTTGACGGGGAATCGGTTATTATTAATAAAGCGACATTGATAGTACCTATTGATGAGTCGAGTAATATACCAACCTTCAGACAGGTATCAGCAATCGGATTACTGGAATTAAATAAAGACAATACGTACAAATACAGAGCTAACGGTTCGCTTGCTTTTGTACAGAATAACGGCTTTCCGCAAACCGGCACAACCAATGCGGTTACTTCCGGCTCTACACTTGTTACGGATGTAAGCTATAGTTTTGATATTACATCGTATGTGCAATCCGTTCTTACAGGCAATGTGGTGACAGACGGGTTTATTATTGTGCCGTTGTCAAACAAATCCTTTAGCAACAGAGCTGTGCTGAACAGCAGCAATGCATCAGCTAAGAGAATGCGCCTTGAAATATATTACACGAAAGTAAAATAATTTAGTTATGTGTGGAATTGTTGCCTATGTTGGTCACAGAGAAGCGTGTCCGATTATTATAAAGGGATTAAAAAGGCTTGAATATAGAGGGTATGACAGTGCCGGCATTGCACTCATGACACATGAACTTTCTGTATATAAGAAAAAAGGAAAAGTAAGCGAGTTAGAAGCGTTCATTAAAAATCTTCCGATTAACAGCAATATTGGTATTGGCCATACACGTTGGGCCACACACGGCGAACCGAATGATGTTAATGCACACCCGCACTACAGCTCAAACAAAGAGTTAGCTATTATTCACAACGGCATTATTGAGAACTACGCTTCTTTAAAGACCGAACTGGAATCCAGAGGCCATGTTTTTTTAAGTGAAACAGATTCAGAAGTATTTATACATCTGATTGAAGATGTAAAGCAGAATAACGATTGCTCATTGGATGAAGCCGTTCGTTTAGCCTTATCAATGGTTGTTGGCGCATATGCTATCGTAGTAATGAGCAACAACGATAAAGAAATGCTTATTGCTGCCCGTAAAGGAAGTCCGCTGGTAATCGGGATCGGTAAAAAAGAATTTTTTCTGGCTTCGGATGCATCGCCTATTATTGAATACACAAATGATGTTGTGTATTTAAATGATTACGAAATTGCAATCATCAATAAAGGTGAATTAACCATTAAAAATATAAATGCGGTAACGCAGACTCCTTATATTCAAACACTGGATCTTGAATTGGATCAGATTGAAAAAGGAGGTTATCCGCACTTCATGCTGAAAGAAATCTTTGAACAGCCTAAGTCAATTAAAGACAGCATGCGCGGACGGGTAAATGCATCTTTAGGTCATTTACAGTTAGGCGGTATTCTTCAGTATGCGAATAAGCTCACCAATGCGGAACGTATTATTATTGTCGCTTGCGGTACATCGTGGCATGCCGGTTTAGTAGCAGAATATTTATTCGAAGATATAGCACGTATACCGGTAGAAGTAGAGTATGCATCTGAATTCAGATACAGAAATCCTATTATCCGTGAGGGCGATGTTGTAATTGCAATTTCTCAATCGGGAGAAACAGCAGATACGTTAGCGGCTATTGAATTAGCAAAATCCAAAGGCGCAGTTATTTTTGGTGTATGTAATGTAGTTGGCTCATCTATTTCAAGAGCTTCGCATGAAGGCGCTTATTTACACGCCGGACCTGAGATTGGCGTAGCAAGTACCAAGGCATTTACCGCACAGGTTTCCGTATTGGCCATGATGGCGATCATCGTTGGGAATAAAAAAGGCACGATCACCGAAAGCCAGTATATTGCTTTATTAACGGAGCTTGAAACAATTCCTCAAAAGGTAGAGAAAGCCTTAAAAAGCAATGATCAGATTGTTGAAATTGCAGAGCAGTTTAAAGACGCTAAAAACTTCCTGTATTTAGGAAGAGGTTATAATTTCCCGGTTGCATTAGAAGGCGCATTAAAGCTGAAAGAAATTTCATACATTCATGCAGAAGGCTATCCTGCTGCTGAAATGAAGCATGGCCCGATTGCATTGATTGATGCTGAAATGCCGGTGTGTGTTATTGCTCCGCAGGATAATTCATACGAAAAAATTGTTTCGAATATTCAGGAAGTACGTGCACGCAAGGGGCGAGTAATTGCTGTAGTAACAGAAGGGGATACGCATATTAAAAACATGGCCGAATATACCATAGAAGTTCCTGCCACACACGAAGCGTTAATGCCCTTGCTGACAGTTATTCCGTTGCAGTTATTATCGTACCACATTGCGGTAATGAGAGGCTGCAACGTAGATCAGCCAAGGAATCTGGCGAAGTCGGTAACGGTTGAATAATACTAGCTTTTAAATCTATTAAAATAAGAGACCCGCTGTACCAACAGCGGGTCTCTTATTTTAATACGGCCTGTCAGGAATTAAATATGTAGTAATTTATGTAGATTTGAAAACATGTAGCAGCTACGTTGAATTATATACTATAACCTAATGCATACAATCTTACCGTTTCTTCTGGCAATGATAGCCGTAATTGTGCTATTGAATATGTGGGCGACAAAACTTCAGATCGCTTATCCTATTTTACTGGTCATTGCCGGGCTGTTGATCAGCTTCATTCCCGGACTGCCGGCTGTAAAAATCGATCCGGATCTTATCTTCTTTATTTTTCTTCCGCCGCTTTTGTTTGACGCCTCCTGGTCTGTTTCATTTAAAGAGATGAAAAAATGGTGGCGCATCATAGGCAGTTTTGCTTTTCTCGTAGTGTTTTTTACAGCGCTTTCAGTAGCTATTGTTACCAATCATTTTATACCAGGGTTTACAATTGCTCTGGGATTTTTATTAGGTGGAATTGTTTCTCCGCCTGATGCTGTAAGCACCGGAGCAATTACCAAATTTGTAAAAATCCCTAAGGCCACATCAGCAATTCTGGAAGGAGAGAGCTTGCTCAACGATGCATCTTCGCTGATCATTTTTCGTTTTGCATTGATTGTAATAGGTACAGGGCAATTTATCTGGCACGAGGCAGCCGTAAGTTTTCTGTGGATGATTGTTGGTGGTGCCGGTATTGGTTTGTTGTTAGGCTGGCTATTTGTTCAGGCACACAAACGCCTGCCGACAGATGCGCCGTCAGATATTGCATTGACACTGATTGAACCGTACTTTATGTATTGGATAGCCGAACAGCTGCATAGCTCCGGCGTACTGGCAGTTGTAAGCGGAGGATTGTTTATGTCTGCAAGAAGACTGATCTTTTTGAGCAGTACAAGTCGTATCCGGGCATTCAGTGTATGGGAAAGTTTCATCTTTATTTTGAACGGCATCGTCTTTCTGATTATTGGCCTTGAACTTCCCGAGATCGTAGATGGCTTACGTTCGCAAGACATTCCGTTAACTACTGCAATAAAATATGGCGTACTGGTAACCGGCGTTTTAATCGCGGCACGCATTATAAGTTCGTATGCTGCCATGCTGGCAACGTTTATTTTTCGTCGTAATACGGCACGTAACCTTACCTCCGGAAGAAGCTGGTTACTCATGCCATTATTGCTCGGCTGGACAGGTATGCGGGGAGTCGTTTCCTTAGCTGCAGCATTGGCCATTCCGATTACATTGGATGATGGTACTGCATTCCCGCACAGAAATCTGATCCTGTTCATCACGTTTGTAGTAATCTTACTTACACTTGTTGTACAAGGGCTGACACTTCCATATTTTATAAAAAATATTCCCTTTTTTAATGGAATCCTAAATGAAGAAACAGAAGCAGCAGACCGGCTGAAAATGAAACAGGGCTTAAAGCTACACGTTTATCAGGTTCTTAAAAATAAATATGACAATGAACTGAATGGCCATGCAGGAATGGAAAAATTTCTGCAGCAATGGGAGGAAAGAGCCAAAGCAACAGATGACAACTGGATGAATGAAAAGACAAAAGTAATTTTTATTGAACTGCTCGAAAGCCAGCGGCAGTATCTTACGGAATTAAATAAAGATCCGAAGATCAATGAAGAAATCATTCGCCAGCAACTGTACCAGATTGACCTGGAAGAAGAGCGGTTGAGGATTATTTAATAATTAATATAGTGGCTCCGGCAGGAATCGAACCTGCATCTAGCGTTTAGGAAACGCCTATTCTATCCATTGAACTACGATGCCAGAATGTTCAGTAAAATTACCCAAATTGACGGCTACTTACAACAGATAATTTGGATAGATGGTACAATGTACTGTTGTTACTTTTTCAATTAATACAGCACGAAGCTTATCAATATTTAAATTTTCGGTTGCTGAAATAAATACCCGGTTACTGTTTTCTTTACCCGTGTACATCTTGTCAATTTCCTGCAGTGAAAGCGCATCCGGGTCATTCTGAATATTTTTCAGATACACATCAACTTTATTGAACACAAGAACCACGATTTTATCGTTCGCTTTTATTTCAGCTAAGGTAGACTGTACAACCTGCATGTGCTCTTCGTAGGAAGGGTGAGGCAGGTCAATGACATGCAATAAAATGTCGGCCTCGCGCACTTCATCTAACGTAGATTTAAAACTTTCTATCAGCCCGTGAGGAAGCTTGCGGATAAAACCAACCGTATCGGTTAACAAAAACGGAATTTCATTCAATACAACTTTGCGTACAGTAGAATCAACGGTTGCAAATAATTTATTTTCTGCAAACACATCTGATTTTGACAACCGCTGCATCAGTGTAGACTTACCTACGTTGGTATAACCTACTAATGCTACACGTACAATGCCATCCCTGGATTTGCGCTGCGTTTCACTTTGTTTATTGATCTTCGCAAGACGCGTTTTGAGCAACGAAATCTGATCCCGGATAATACGGCGGTCTGTTTCAATTTCTTTCTCTCCCGATCCGCCTCTGGTACCCGTACCGCCACGTTGGCGCTCTAGGTGTGTCCACATATTGGTTAAGCGAGGAAGCAAATATTGTAAACGCGCCAGCTCAACCTGGGTGCGCGATTGCGCAGTTTGTGCACGTAAGGAAAATATATCCAGAATCAATAAGCTGCGGTCATAGATTTTACAAGCCAGCTCTTTTTCTAAATTCCGCAGTTGAGAAGGACTTAGTTCATCGTCAAAAATAATAACAGGGATAGAATGTGTTTGAATATACAATTTCACATCAGCAAGCTTTCCTTTCCCGATGTATGTTCGTATATCCGGACGATCAAGTTTTTGCGTAAAACGATATACAACTTCCAAACCCGCAGTGCGGGCCAGAAAATCAAGCTCATCTAAATATTCTATTGTTTTTTCCTGTGGCTGATTTCTATGCGATAAGCCTATTAATATAGCCTTGTCAGCAATTTTGTGTGTCGAAAATCCGGTCTCTTCTTGCATCATTATTTTCTCAGGCCTTCCACATATCCGGCGAGCGCGTTCAATTGTTCTTCGTTAAATTCATCTTTAAAACCAGGCATTAATCCGTTGCCCGATTTGATCAGTTCTATCGTTTCAGCGTTGGTAAGGGTTGAAACAGATAAGTCTTTAGCACCATTCAACTGTAGTCTACCGTCTTTACCGTGGCACAAAACACATTTAGCTGCAAAAATCACTTCACCTTCACGTATGGTATGTGCTGAATCGGTTGCAGTTCCTGATTGAAAAGCGGGTGTAACAAAAGCCTCCTTTTTCAATTGCAGGCTATCTGTTTTCGCAACGGCAAATACATAGACATAAATCAATGCGGCGGCAATGGCCAATGCTTTATCCATTTTTTTCATTGCAATAATTCCAATCGGAATTGATGCAATGACCAGGACTATTTTTACAAGCAGGTATGTTTCAACAACCGGCGTTTTAATCAGTAAAAAAACTCCGGTAACAAGAATTGAGCTGCCAAGAACTGCGTCTGCAAGTTTTGTTTTACGGCGCAGCTTGTCTAAGGCTGCTGATTTGTTTGCAAGAAGCAGAAATACTTTTGCAGCATATAGAAAGATAAAGACACAAACGACCGTAACGTGTAAATGCAGAAACCCTTTTTCCATGTAAATATTTGGCGCTGAAGCTTCAAAACTAACGTTTTGAAGCTTCAAATACCAATAAATGCGTTATAATTGCCTATATTTAATTTTTAAAGAAAGTAGATTTGTGAAAATAGCGATTGTTGCTAACACGTCCTGGAATATATATAACTTTAGGCTCAACCTGATCCATTTTTTTTTGGCGCATAAGTATGAAGTGGTCTGCATTGCACCTGTTGACAGACATACAGAAGCATTAACAACATTGCCCGTTACATTTGTTCCCGTTGAAATTGATTCCAAAGGAAATAACCCCATTAAAGATGCCCGGCTGGTCGGTAAATTTTTAAGTATATACAAAAAACACAAACCAGACGTAATTCTGCAGTATACCATCAAGCCCAATATATACGGCACCCTGGCTGCAAAACTGTGCGGCATTCCGACCATTAACACTGTTACAGGACTTGGTACTGTTTTTTTGCACGATACATGTATCACCAGACTTGCACAGCAGCTGTATGCATTCAGTTTTAAATTTGCCACTGTTGCCGTTTTTCAAAATGAAGACGACCGGGATATTTTTGTTCAAAAAAGAATTATAACACATGCCAAAACACAGATTATTAAAGGCTCCGGTGTAAATACAACACACTTTATTCCGGCAAAGACATACAGCAAGGCATTTGCATTTTTAATGGTTGCCCGGCTGCTGTATGATAAAGGAATCAGAGAGTATGCACAGGCAGCGAAGTGCTTGCATGAGCAGCACGGCAATAACGTACAGTGTTTACTCATTGGAGCAATTGATTCTGATAAACAATTGGGCATAAACAAAGAAGATGTACATGCATGGGCAAACAGGCACCACCTTATTTACAAACCGTTTGATACAGCTATCCTGAAGGAATATCAGCAGGCGAATGTTGTGGTGTTGCCTTCATACAGAGAAGGTTTATCTAAAAGCTTACTGGAGGCCGGCGCATGCGGGAAACCGCTAATTGCCTCAAATGTTTCGGGCTGCAAGGAGATTGTTATTGACAATTGGAATGGGTATTTGTGTGAAGCAAAAGATGCAGGTAATTTATTCGATAAAATGAATTTAATGTTAGAAACCAGTCCGGAACAGTTAGCAGAGATGGGTAAGAACAGCAGGGATTTTATCGAACAAAATTTTTCTGATAAAATAATTTCCAATGACTATTTTTACCTGATTAAACGAGTTACAGAAAGTAAAAAAACGAATACAAATGACATTCACTGAGTTAGAATTGAAAGACGTAATCCTTATTTCGCCCAATGTTTTTGGAGATGAAAGAGGCTTTTTTATGGAAACATATAACAAAGCAGTCTTTTCAAAAGCGGGATTGGATAGAGAGTTTGTACAGGATAATCATTCAAAATCCAGTGCCGGAGTACTTCGCGGATTGCATTTTCAAAAAAATCCGTATGCACAAGGCAAGCTGGTTCGTGCTACCAAAGGATCAATCTGGGATATTGTTGTTGACCTTAGAAAAAATTCTGCAACATATAAAAAAGCAATAAAAATTCTTCTGGATGACAAAGATAAACGCATGCTATACGTGCCGGAAGGCTTTGCACACGGCTTTATATCCATTGAGGATTGTGAAGTGCAGTATAAATGTACTAACTTATACAATAAAGAATCTGAAGGAGGTATCAGGTGGAATGATCCGGAGTTGGGGATTGATTGGGGCATTGAAAACCCGGTTGTGTCAACTAAAGACCAGGAATTACCGTATTTAAAAGATATTGAATCCGCACTAAATTTTTAGAATGAAAAAAATAGTAGTTTTTGCAGCCATAGTTTGTATAATAAGTATGATCGCATCTTGTAAATCATACCACGATTACAAGATGTTTCAGACCGATACCAGTATTCTGGTAGATTCAGTTGAACGCTTAAGAAACAAAGCCACGAGTGAATATAAAATTGAAATCAATGATGTAATTACACTTGACATTTATACAAACAATGGTGAAAAGCTTGTTGACCCCAATAATGCGTTAACAGATGGACAAAAAACAGCTAAAGAACAGCCTGCCGTAATTAAATACACCATCTATTCAGATGGCTGTGCGCACCTGCCTATGGTTGGAAATATTGTTTTAAAAGGCTTTACGGTGTATCAGGCAGACAGTATACTCACCATTGCTTTTGCAAAGTATTATACCGAACCGTATGTTAAGACCACATTATTAAGTAAGCGGGTAATCGTGTTTGGTCCGGACGGCGGTAAAATCATTCCATTGGAATATCAGAACATGAATCTTGTTGAAATTATTGCCCGGTATGGAGGTATACGCATAGATGGAAAGGCAACAAATATCCGCGTATTGAGAGGAGATTTAAGAAATCCCGATGTACAGCTGATCAATTTAAATACTGTTGAAGGAATGAAGCTCGCATACATGGACATGGAACCTGGCGATATTGTGTACATAGAGCCAAGCAGAAAAGTATTTAAAGAAGTCCTTTCAGATGTATATCCGCTTGTAGGTATTACAACAAGTGTGGCAACATTGTATTTGATCATTAAAACGAGTACAAACTAACATGTCTGAGCAGGAAGAAAAGCAAAATAAATTAAATCAATTTGACCAATTTGAGGAAGAAGTCCAAAATATACTTGATCCTTACAAACTGCTTATTGTTTTTAAGCGGTCATTCATGGCGATGTTGTTGATTTCGTTAATAACATTCATAGGGGTGATCATTTATATCAGATATGCGAAGCCTGTATACGAGTCAAGTTCAATCATACAATTAGAAAACAACAACCGTACAAATTCCCTGGGTATATTATCTTCAAATGTAGCCGAAGATGAAGGTTCAAGTCTGGTGCGTGAACTTGAAATTATAAAATCACCGATTGTACGGGCAAAAGTAATTGCAGAATTAGATTTGTCTATCTCCTATTATATTCATGGGAATATTCTGTTTGAAGAAAAATATAAAAACTCGCCCTACATCGTGTCCTTTGTTGAAGATTATTCAAAAGTCAGATACGATCAGCATATTGATGTAAATATTGTAGATTCAAATTCATACGTAATTGAATTAAAAGAAAGTGAAATCAAAGGTACATTTGGCAAATTATGTAAAACACCGTTTGGCAATTTCACGCTTTCAAAAACACCGTTCTTCAACGCCAATATCATTCATCAAAGGACATTTTTTACCTTCAATAGTACAAATGCATTAAATCAGTATTTTCAAAAAAATCTTTTTGTTGACATTTCCAGTCAGCAGGCAAGAACCTTATTTATTTCATTTAAAGACAACAACCAATACAAAGCATATTGCATTGTTAAAACGATTGATTCGATTTACTTTGAGCAGACACTTCAGTTAAAATTAAAATCTTTTGATCAGTCGATTGAGTTTTTAAATACATCCATTCAAAAAGCAGAAGAGAATCTGATTGAAGCAGAAATAAAGTTTGAAAACTTCATGCGGAAAAATAAGACCATGGATGTAATGGCAGATTATGCTAAGTATTCGAAGCTGGGTGATGAAAATGAAGTGGCTAAAAAGTCATTGGAGTTCAAACTTAGTATATTAAAAAACCTTGGAAACCTGATTGAAAAAAATAAAGATCTGGAAGAATTTATTCCGTTGCTTCCTGACCTGGAAGATGAACAACTTGTAAAAGCCATAGAAAATCTGAATGCATTAAATCAGGCAAAAGATAATTTATTATTATCCCAAAGTGAAAACACTCATGCATACAAGGTAAAAAAGACAGCAGCGGCAAATGCTAAAGTTGATGCCTTAAGTATGATTGAGCAGAATAAACAGGTTATTCAAAAGCAGGTACATGATTTGAATCTTGAAAAATTTCAGATTGAAAGTTCGATCATGTCTTTTCCGGCAAAAGAAACAGAAATGTCGCGTTTAAAGAGACATTACAATTTATATGATAAATTCTATGGGCTGTTAATGGATAAGCTGGTAGAACAAGGTTTGACAAAGGCAGGTGTAACAGTAAACTTTGTTATACTTTCGCCACCCATTGTAGAAAACATACCTATCTATCCTAAAAAAGGAATTATTTTGTTTATTGGTGTTGGCATCGCTATTCTATTAAGTTTATTACTTGTGGTGGTGCGCTTTTTAATGTATGATACAATCACAACACTTGCAGAACTTGAACGCTCGATTCCTATACCGATTATCGGAAGCGTTCCGGAATATGTAGCAGACAAAATGTTGTTTTCTCAATTGATTGTTGACAAAAATTCTAAATCTGCGATCAGTGAGTCATTGCGCTCGGTGCGTACAAACCTGGAATTCATTTCAACCAATAAAAAAAGCAAAGTAATAACGGTAACATCAACTGTTGGGGGTGAAGGAAAAACATTTGTTGCCGTCAATCTGGCTGCCATCATAGCAATGTCGCACCATAAAGTTGTGGTGTTGGATCTGGATATGCGCAAGCCCAAAATACATCTTGCGTTTGGTGCTGAAAATAAAATCGGGTTAAGTACCATTCTGATTGAAAAAAATACCGTTAATGAAGCCATTCAGCATTCGCGTGTTCCCGATCTGGACTTTATTACCGCAGGGCCCACACCGCCGAATCCTTCCGAATTGATTTTGCTGCCCACACTGAATGAATTGCTTGACAATTTAAAAGCCAGATACGACGTAATCATTATTGATACACCACCTGTTGGTATTGTAACAGACGGTATGTTGTTAATGACTAAAGCAGATATTCCATTATACATTGTCCGTATAAATTATTCTAAATTCTTCGTTGCCCAGGAAATAAAAAGAGCATTAAACAGAGGCGGATACAATAAGTTACGCGTTATCG